>JBDIVW010000016.1:0-98413 GCA_039794185.1 Candidatus Inralta sp.
TCGGCCACCGATTCCGAGGAGGCTCGAAATAGTGGCTGGCTTCACATCGGAATCAGTGGCCGCGTTCCGTCGGAATGGGTGGCCGACTTGCGTCGGAATCAGTGGCCGGCTTGGGTCGGAATACGCATCCCCGGCCCAGACCCGATTGGGCTGCGCCACGGCGAACTGGCGATTGAGGGTATTCTCGGCCACGGGCAACCGGTGATTCGACTGGGTCGTAGCGCGCCACTTCCTCACGGTCTTGGCCCGGAGGCCCGCCTGGCGCATCAACCGGGCCACGCGATGTTTGCCGACGTCATGCCCCTGCTTGCTCAAGGCGTCCCAGATGCTGGGACTACCGTAGGTCTCACGGGACTCTCGGTGGATCACCCGGATGGCGGAGAGCAGCGTCCGGTTCTGCATGGACCGGCGACTTTCCGGCCGATCCCGCCAGGCGTAATACCCGGCGGGGGACACAGCCAGCGCCCGACACATCAGGCGGATGGGATAGCGACGGTCGTGCTCCTGAATCGCCCGGTATCTCATTGCGATTCCCTCGCGAAGAACGCCGCCGCACGTTTTAAAAAATCCCGCTCCTGCTTTAACGTCTCATTTTCTCGCTTGAGGCGTGTTAGTTCCTCCTGGCTGGCGCGCATCGACTGGCGCGTCTGCCCCTGGGATTCGACCTGTTGTTGCTCGCTCCGCCAGCGATACAGCACATTGTCAGAAATTCCAAGTTCCCGCGCCACCTGGGCCACCGGTCGTCCCGATTCTCGTGTGAGCCGAACGGCCTCGGACTTGAATGCGTCGGTAAACTGACGTCGTGTGGGTGTTGCCATGCGGACCTCCAATTTCATTATTCTCCCACTTATGGAGGTGTCTGTGAAATCAGGGGAGGGTCAAAGAGCCCTTCCCTATGAAGAGGGAACTGAAAGATCAGCAGCCGCTCACGGTAGGCCGCGCAGTCCTCTGTTGAAGAGCCCTTCCCTATGAAGAGGGAACTGAAAGTGCTGGACGGCTCGTCGTGATTCACCACGTAGGAGGTTGAAGAGCCCTTCCCTATGAAGAGGGAACTGAAAGAGTGGAAACAAGCAGACCAGTTCCAGCGTACATACCGTTGAAGAGCCCTTCCCTATGAAGAGGAAATTGAAAGCTTACGAATCGTGGACGCATTCACATGGCTGATGCAGACAATCGGAAGCGCCGGGTTGTCCGTATGGTGGACCAAGGCCAAGCAGCCTATTACTTGCATGTCCTTTCATTACTTCCCTTTCCCCCGTCTCACGCATCGCTACATGGTCCCAGTTTTCAGCCGCCAGCCAAGGTCTGCTTACACGGGTAGCGACTATCGCGCCGTGGCACTCTTTGACTAGGGTTTGCCCCAGGCCTCATCCCCTTCGCCCCGGCCATAATCTCCGACTTGATCGGGCTGTTCTTGCCGGCTCGCATACCCTGTCGACCAAGGAGGACATCGTGATACCACGCCAAACTGCACGGCTTTGCAGCGGGTGTGGAAAGATCTGCGATGGGATGGATCCAAACGGGCATCCGCGACGTTGGGTCGACGCTCGGATGTTTCTGACCAAATACGGATGGTCCTGGGACGACCTGGATTTTTACCACACGTTTTGTGTCGAATGTCGACGCGTCGTCCAGGCCGGCAGCGGGACCAAATCTGTCGGCAATCCGTGACGGACGTTCACGCTACCTCCGAGCCGGGGCTGCCGATACGACATGCGCCGAGTAGAGGGGGCCGGCGCGCAACAGGTCTCCGTCATCCGTTTGATCCGTCTTTCTCGTCCACGTTCACTCGGCATTCCCCTCGGGATAATGCCAGTACCCATCTCCGTCGTTGACGCGAACAATGACACCGGGATCGGGCGGATCAGGAGAGTGGATCCTCTGTTGACGGAGTGTGGGCTTCATCGCAAGCGGCCGTTCCCCTTCGACCCATCTACCAGACGAAGGAGGTCCCATGAGTCAAGACGTCCAATTCTTGAATCGGCAATATGAAACGTGCATCGAGGCGTGCTCTTCATGCGCACAAATCTGCAGCGCCTGCGCCAACGATATGATCGGGATGGAGCATACCGGCGACATGGACATGGGGCTGATGCGCCGGTGTATCCGGCTGTGCTGGGACTGCGCGGATATTTGCTCGCTCGCGGCGCAGTGGATGAGTCGTTCCTCCGAGCGCTCGGCCTTGATCTGTCGTCTCTGCGCGGACGTGTGCGAGCAATGCGCGGAGGTCTGCGAGCGCCATGCGCCCCAGCATCCGCTTTGCGGACCATGCGCAGAAGAATGCCGGCATTGCGCCGCGTTGTGTCGGGACATGCCGGCACCACAAGCGGCATGACTCACCGCGATGCCCGGCGGTCGATCCACCCGCCGGGCGCCTCCCACGGCTGGCCCGGGGGCATGGCCGTCGCGTTGGCCGCCCCCAGCACCGACTCCCCTCGCCGCTCCATCGGCTTCCAACAGACTCGCGCCCTTGCATCAGGTAGTCCCCTCCCATACATTCAAGGGCTATACCCAGGATAAACCCTAGGCCGTCAAGATTAGGATGAGGGTTGCCGGGAGATTCGAGTGGTTCGACGCGATCATGCCGGACTAGAACCTATCTCAAAATGGCTGACCACCGCGAGTTCCGTTGAGCAGTGGTTCGCTGAGCCACGCCGGGCTGACGAGGGGCAAGCCGCTCCGGCGTCGTCCTGATGCGTTGACGTGCGACAGCCACCTGGATTCGTCCGGTTGGCCGCTCGCCTCTTGCAGATCCACGGATCGGCGAGCGGCAGTCGGTTGGCCAGCGACGGGCTATGCCCGCCAGGGCGAACGCCGCTGGGCTCGACCCCTCCAGCGGTGAGGGAGGAAAGCAGGCGGGACAGCCTGCCTGAAAGGTTGTCCCCGCTCGGACAGTCCGTGATCAGTGAGATCGCCGTACTGACAACATTTTGAGATGGGTTCGAGCCAGTCTGCCCTGTCCCATCCCGCAAGGCACACGATCGTCATAATCCTGCGCCGATGGGAGGTCAGCCCAGGGGGCTTACAGAGGTGTACCGGATCGCTATGCAGTCTCACTCAGACTCCTCGCGCCATCGGCAGTCGTCGGACCATGCGCGCCGCAGTCCGCAATGTCCGGGCGGTCCACTGCCATCCAGGCGTGTTGCGGCGCTCACCCGAAGCGCATGGTGGCTTTGGGTCGTACTGACGATCGGTCAGGCGGGGTGCTGCGAATCCGCTCCTGCCGAAGAGCCCACCCCGACTGCGGGGGAAGAGTTTCATACCCAACTTTTCGGCGAGGACATCCACGTCCCTCCTCGGGATCGCCGTAATGTCACGGCGGCGAGTTTCGGGCTCCAGTGGATCCCCAATGGCCCCTCCCAATTGGAACTACTTCCCTTCGGCGCGCTGTACATCTGGCGGAACTGGGACAAAGACAATCGCAGTTTTCGCGGGACGTTCTCGGGCGTGGTCAACGACCTCCGCTATGCGATCGGCCTCCGCACCTATCCGAATTGGACGCTGATCTACACCCTCGACAACTTCATCGCCCCGCTTGGCAGGTCCGAATACGTGGAAGGACAGCGGATCCGAGAAACGGAACTGGAATGGAGCTATGCATTCGGCGGTGTGGGGTTGGGCTACCGGCTTCCGGTGCATCCCTTCAATCAGGACAGCGCCGTCAACGTCTTCGTGACCTATGAGCCAGGGTACCGCTGGTTTCGCGCGACCAGACATACCTCCCCCCAATACGGCATTCCGAACGATACCTACGAAGGCCGACTTCGGCTTCGTCTCCGCATCGATTCGCTGACCCGCAATCTTATGGAATTGCCGCACGAGGGGATCACCATGGGAGGCGACGTGGTGCATGGTCACCGTGCGAGGTGGAACGCGTGGGGTGGCCCCCCGTTCGATTCGCCGGACTTCAAGAACGAACGGACCTATGTCTCGGCAAGCGCCTACGTCCTCGCGGCCAGTGGACTGCCCTTTCTGACGAGTGAGAAGCATCGTCTCATTTCGAGTGTCCACGGCGGCATCGGCAAGGATCTCGATCGCTTTTCGGCGTTTCGTTTGCCGGGGCGGCCGACCGGCTATGAGTGGGACGCCGTCTCCTTGCCGATGATACACGGAGTGGCCTTTAACGAATTGTTTCCGCGTCGATACGCCATTGCCAACGTCCAGTATCGCTATGAGGCGCTGTTCTTTTTCTATCCGTACGTGGAGGCGGGGTGGGGGCTCGTCGAGCGGCCGCGCTTTACACCGGAGGCCGGCGTGAAGTACGTCACGGATTCGATGCCGACGGCGGGCGGTGGGCTCGTATCCGGCGCGCCGTGGCGCTCACAGATCGAATTGAACTACACGTACAATTTTGGGATCTTTCGTGATCCGGGAGGAGGGCCGCCCACCAAAGGGGGGCACGGCATGTTCATCTTTTGGTCGAAGGAGTTGGGGTCATAGCGCAAAAGAACGCACCTACAGTCCCCCAGCCCTGCTTAACGGGAAACATCCGCGGTGACCACGGTGTGACCACCGGTTTTCTACAGCCTCCGGGAGGTGAGGCCGTGCATGCGGGTCCACGGCCTCACCCCGAACGTCGACGAGGGGTAGATGCTTCCCGTCAGTTCTTGCTGCTGGGGTTATCACCCTCGTGGCCGGGCGCTTTACCGGGAGGGAGCCCCTGATTCCCGGACACGCCGCCTCCGGTGGCTTCTTCGCCCATCGGACCCGCAGCCGCCGGCTGGCCCGTCGCGGTACCCGAGCCTTTGCTCGCGCCGGCTTTCGGCGCCTTGCGTACCTGGTCGATCTGCTTCATGTACATGCGGACATCCGGGGAGGTATCTTCCGGAGAGAAGCTGTTGATGGTCTGCTTGAACTCCTCTTCCTTCATATTGATTTGAAGACCGTCGCCCTGCGGCTTGAACTGACTCCAGCGCATGGGCACCAACCGGTCTGAATCTTTAAAGCTCAGCACGGCATACTCGATGTCGCCGGTTTTCTGATCTTTCAGGATTTGCTCGACGGTTCCCAGCGTGTTGCCCTGCGATGACTTGACCTTTTTATTCACCCACTGACTGTCCTTCACCTCGACCAGGCTGCCTTGGCGCACCGGCGTATCCGCGTATTCATCCGGGGTGCCGGTTTTTCCACCGGTCAAATCCGTCGTCGCATCCGCCGCCTGGCCGCCCTTCATCGAATGGGGGTCGGCCTTGGAACCAGCCTGGCGGCCTTGGGACCCGGACGGGGATTCCGCCACGGCCATCCCTCCCCATAAGAGCGCCGGTGCAACCATCGCGAACGCAACCATGCGCATCGAACCATGCCTCCGACCCACCATACGCCACCTCCCTGTGGTTGATTGGAATACAGTTCGCTTCCGCTTCACTTGCCGCCAGCCGTGACCCGGCGTAACACCCCTCGCCTTCCTCCTCTCCGAGGACACGGCCGTTCGCGCCGGAGCACGAGAGCGAGCTCTCTTCTGTGGATGTCATTGTCCGCCGCCACCTCGGTTGCGGCGACAAGAAAAACCCCTAGGTCGGTCGAATGTTTCGACCGCCTGGCCGCCACGCCGGGAAAGGACGTCCCGCAACGGCGACTCATGGAGGGGCCTCATCTGGGCTCGTCGGCGGGATGTCGGCACGTGCTCGTCATTCCCTGGGGGACTATGACGATTGTCCATTGCCGGCCATGGGCTCCGGGCTTGTGCGCGCGCTCTCGGGAAGCGTGGAGATTCTCCTGCGCGGATCACACGAACGGAGCTCTGAGGAGCGAGGGGCCCACGTGGTTCCCGAACGGACGGGACCAGGGAGATTGCCAGGCGCCGGATCGTTCGGAATGGTCTACCTCCTCCCTATGGACGATCCAGGCCATGACTTCACCTTGCCGAAGGAGGTTGTTTATGAATGAACGGACGTCGAATGACCCCGTGACGGTCCCGGGAACGCCGGCAGGCGGGTACCACCGGGTTGCGGATATCGTGGCGACGAATAACCTGACGTTTCGTCCGGAAGACAACGCGCTGGACGTCGCCATCGAGATCGTGTCGACGCATGCGGGGGGCGGACCGGTGGTCGGCGCCGACAACGAATTCCTCGGATTCATCAATGAGGGAGACCTCCTTCGCGCCTTGGAGCGAGGGATTGATCTGACCAGCGCCACGGCGGAACAGATCATGAACACCAGCTTCATCGGGGTGACCGAAACGACCCCGTTGTCGTCGGTCGCGGATATGTTTCAGATGGGCTTTCGCATCCTGCCCGTGGTCCAGGACGGCAAAGTCGTTCGCTCGATCACTCGGCACGATCTCTTGCGTGCACGGCTCGGGATCGGTCCGAGTATAGAAGAATAGCGCAACGGCGTTCCTCGTCTCGGGTCCTCCTCTGTGGACCGCGAGCCCGGCCGAACGCTCGACGTTCGGCCGGCCGCCTCCCGCGGGGGTCGGGCGATCGACCGTCCGCGGCCTCGCCTGATGGCGCGCGGCCGGTCACGCCACCACGCGATAGTAATAGTCCACCCAGGGTGCGGTGTAGAGCCGGTCGGACCCGATCGCCAGTTCGAATCGGCCCGCGACGCGACACAAACCGTTGCTCAGCCGCTGCTCGCGTGCGCCCCGGGGATTTGTCTGGAAGCCGGCCGACGGCATGAGGATATCCGGATAGGAGCAGAGGTGGCGGAATCCGTACTTGGCCACGAGGGTATCCAAGGTGGGCCTCGAATACCCATAGCGGTAGGGGAACCCCAGCAGATTGTTCCAGGCCAACACGCTGGTACACACCGATGTTGGAAGCCACCCGTTTTTCCCCTTACGTGAGGCGAGCCAGCGGAAGCATTCGCCGTTGGGAACCCGGACCACGAGGACTCCGCCAGGCCGAACCAGGCGCCGAACCGCATCGAGCGTCGGATGGGGGTCCGGAAGCCGGTGAAAGGCATCCCAGATGGTCACCGCGTCGTATCGAGCCGGCGGCGAATCCACGCAGGTCACCCATCCGCGCTGGACCGGAAGGCCGCGTTCCCGGCAAAACCGGGCGGCCCGTGGCGCCGGTTCCACCCCGAGGACGTCCCACCCGCACATTTTCGCCACGGCGACAAAGCCGCCCACGAAGCTTCCGACGTCCAGGACGCTCGGGCGAACTCGGCCGAATTTCCACAGCCAGCGGGCCAGGAGCAGGACCTTGCGCTCCGCCCATTCCTGTTGCCGGTGATACGTTTCGAGCAGTCGGGCTTCGGAGTCGGACATGAAGGAATCGAGGTCGGGCATCCTTCCGCTCGAGGGTGGAGGGCACCGAAAGAGGAGGCCGCATTCCAGGCACCGCTCAATTGCGGTGACTCCCTCCGTGGGCGAGATCTTTGGAGGGCGCGCCACCAAGCCGGCCGCGCCGGCCGTCCGCGTCTCGCGCGCCGCAGAAAAACGCCGCGCGCGGAACAAGCGGAACTCCGCGTCTTGACGCCGCAACTCTTGCCTCGTGGAGACGGTCTCGGAGCGGCGGGCTCCGCATACCGCGCATGGCAGGCTGCGCTCCGCCCGTTCGCCTCCCTCGTCCGGGAGCGGCGTCGCCACAGGCGAGTGGCTCTGCACCAAACTCGCATTCAGCGATGCGCTCACCCTGCCGACTCCGGGTTCACCATGGCTTCCCTCCACCAGGATCACGACGACATTCGGATTGCGCGGGGACCTCGCCTCACGTGCGTGCCGACCGATCCCTTCGCATGATCAGCTCCGCGGGAGTCGGGACCATGCCACTGGAAGCCGCTCTGCCCCGACGTCGGCATGATTCGCACCCCAGCGGTACAGGAACCGACGCGCATAGGTATGGGGAGGAACCACGACGGTGGCGACCACGGTCGGGCTCACCATGACCACGGCGTTCAGGTCGGTGTCGGCCTTCACCCCGGCGCAGTGATCGGCGCGGGCGAAGGACGCCTCATCTCCGTCTTGAGGCCGCGAGACGTGCCCCTGCACGGGACAAGACACCTGGTCGGCGAATCCCGCCGACAACACCATGGCCGCCAGCCACCACGTCACATCGTCCCTCCCGGGGTATCAATCAGACAGACACATCGCACTCCGCGTTACTCCGCGGAGGTATTCACCGCCTGGCCGGCCGCCGATTGGCGTAAGAAGACCGGCGCCTTTCTTCTCCGGGGCTCCTCGGCGAATAGGGCGCCGGCCCGCGTACGATTCCTTAAAATCACCGGGTCGATCACGTCCCCGCACTGCACGCACCGGCATGCCGTATGCCAATTGCAATCGCGCACCATGAACCCTCCACACCTGAGGCAGGTCGTGGACGAGCGCTTTCGGAATTCGTCCACGTATCCGGACAATTCCTGCTTCCCGAGCATCGACATTTCCAACTCCTCATTCGTCCGCATCGCCGTGGCCATGATGGGTCCTCCTCTCTGACGGTTGGTCTCGTTCGATCGTGGGCTGCCTGCCCGCACGCTTCGTGCCCTACCCTACCGCGGCCACACGAAGTGGAAGCTGGTGAAATCCCCTGCCGACTTGCGTGGCGTCTCCTAGCACGCCATCCAGCAGTCCCTAAAAGACGGGACGGCCATCCCCTGGATCAGGGTTCCTTTCGGGATCGTCGGCGCATAACGGCACGCGCATCCGCGCGGTCCGTCGCGCCGGGTCGGCGCTGCTAGGTGACGGGAAGCCGGATATCGACCCGCACGGGCAGGTGGTCTGAGGCCACGCGTGCCGTCGGTGAGACGTGAACTGTGGCGGGCCCACGAACCGAAGCGGGATACACCCAAATGCGATCCAGCGCCACCACCGGCCTGAAGACCGGAAACGTCAGCGGTGCGAGGCCTTGGTCGCCGAATCGACGGCGCAGTTCCACCCAGGGACCTCGGGCCAGGAACCACCCATTGAGATCCCCGGCGAGGGCGGAAGGATGATGAAAGGCGTCCCCGAGTAGAGCCAACAGCCGGAGGCCTTGCAGCCGACGTTCGAATGGCGACAGACCCAAGTGCGTGTTGATGAGACGAAAGGGACGGCCGTGCACGCGCAATTCCATATCCATCGCGGCCCGGGGTTCGTGACCCGGCACGCTGAGATCGACGAGGGTGACCGAGTCGACGGGGTAGCGCGAAAGGACCGCGTTCCCATATTCGTAAGGACCGCGTTTCATCACGGGACCGCGGGTCGCATGGAGACCGACCCCGCCGGCCAGTCTGGCCAAAAGGCCAGGGTCGGTACCATCGCCCATCGTCACTTCCTGCAGCGCGATGACGTCGGCGCGGAGTTCGTGCAAAACGGCCGACGTCCGATCCGGATCGAATCGTCCGTCCAGCCCGATTCCGCCGTGGACGTTGTAGGAAGCGAGGCGGAACGTCTCCATTCCAGCCTTAGCCCCCGGCCGGCATGACCCGCTGACCGTCCCGGCGCTCTTCCGGGTGACGCACCGACTGCAGACGACGCACGAGGGAGGCGACGACCATCCAGCCCCCGAGACCGGCGACGACGAGCAGGGTCACGGTCGTCGAATTGGGCGAGACGATCGCGGCCGTCAGGCGATCCACGAACAAGGCGGCCACCAGAATCCCGGGGCTCATCCCCAGCAGGGTGCCCCACAGAAAGGGCTCCAGGCCGATACGACTGGCGCCTGCCGCCAAGTTGACCACCGTGAACGGCGCGATCGGCGCGATCCGAACCATCAAGATGGAGAGCAAGCCGCTCGCGGCCAATCGGCGGTCGAGTTCGTTCACCGATGGTCCGGCCAAGCGCCGCACGAGGGTGCGACCGAGCCATCGTCCGATCCCAAATGTCGTCATGGCGCTGACCAGCGATCCGCCGAGCGCCGCCGCGAAACCGAGCCAGGGGCCCAAGGCCGCCACCGTCACGGCGATCAGGAGCGTGACAGGCATCGCGAGAAGGCCTCCAATGACGTAGCCGCCGAGGAGGAGGAGAACCCCGTCCGGCCAGCGGCGCCACGACTGCGCCGTCTCGAGCAGCGCCGGCACGTCGAGCCGGTCGTGCAGGGGACCCCAGCGCCAGGCCGCGGCAAGCAGGCACAAGAGGATGAGCACCGAGATGGCGGCCAGTATCCTCCGACCGGCGCGTCGATGTTCCGGCGCCCGCGCCACCATCGCCCAGAGCTGCGCGGCATCGACGGGACGTTCCGGATCGATGACGGCGGCATCGGGGATCAGCTCGTCGATCTCAGCGGCGACCTCGCACGCGCATTCGCAGAGCTGCCGTTCCCCCTCCCGAAGCCGTTCGATCGCGGCGATGATTGAACGGCCGCGTTGTTCCGCTTCCTTGACTCGCACAGGGTCGACATCGAGATGCTCGCCGAGCAATCGATGGCGGAGGCGCGCGATCGCGTCCCGCACCCGGGTGTCGCCGCATGCCTCCACCACGAGATTGCATTCGGTGTCCAGTCCCATCGACCGGTTCGACACATTGGCCGATCCGATGGACACGAGACGGTCGTCCACGATGAGCACCTTGCTGTGCACCCCGATACACTCGCCGTTCCGGAGGCCGGGGACGGTCGGACAGTACACCCGAAACCGCGCGGCGTGCCGGCACTGCCGGAGCCGCCGCACGAGTCGCGCGCGCAGCACGTCCATCGTATGCTGCTCCAACCAGCCGTCGCTGTTCTGTCTCGTGACCAGAATGACCTCGGGACTGCCGTCGGCGCACAACCTGGCTTCCAGCGCCTCCCCCACCGCCCCGGAGGTAAAATATTGGGTTTCGAGAAACACCGACCGTCGCGCCGCGCGAATGGCCTCAATGTAGAGCCGCTCGATCTCACGCGCCTCCGGATGCCCCTCCGCGGACGGTCGGGTCCGAGCGATGCCGACCGGCACATCGCTCAGATCGGGGAGCACCGACGGAGGCCAGAGGTCGGTCGTCAAGCGGCGCGCGGGAGGAGCGATCGTCCGCCCGGTGACGGCGCGCCATCGTTCGCGGACCAGGTCCCCGAGTCCCGAAGCGATTTCGCCCGCCACCATCGCATGGACGTCGTGAAAAGGGGCATAGGGAGTCCCGTCCGGATCCACGCGGAGCGGGTCGTCGACCTGGTGGGAGGGTGTGTCCCACCGGGTCTTGGTCAGATCGAGGCCGCCGACGAAGGCAATCGCATCGTCGATTACGATCAGTTTTTCATGTTGGCATCCGCCGATCGGCGTTCGATCGTTGAGCTCAAACTTCAATCGGCGATGAGGCAACCACGGAACCGGAAGCATCGGCATCCATTGCCGCTCCAAGGCATAGATCATCGCAAAATCCCAATTGAGGATATGGACGTTCAGGCGGCGTTTCCGGCGAAGCAACGCACGAAGGAAGTCGCCCAGCTCGTTTGGGAAGTCGTGGTCGGCTGCGCCGCGCAGGAGCCTGGTGCGGGTATCGAGATCCCAGCTCAGGATGAGAATCGACCGTTCGGCCCCCAGGGCGGCGTGATAGAAGGCCTCGAAGTAGGCCGCCCCGTCGATCAGAAAAGCCAGCCGGTCCGCGCGGCCGACCTTCCAACAGGTGCGCCCCGCCTCCACCACCGGCCTCATCACGTCGGCGACTCCTCGGGAACCGGCCGGCGCATGCCCATGCGCGTGGCTGACAGGGCCCTAGTCATACCCTTTGGGCGCCTGTGGGTCCGTGTCGCTCAGATTGTACGGCGGGACCGGGCGGGATGTCGGATGGCGGCCGGCATAGTGCCGGCCGACGTAGTCGATGATTTGCGCGTCGTCGCCCGCGATCACGATGTGCCGTGCGGAGTCCACCAACGTCGGAACCGCCGTCTGCCCGGTCACCTGAAAAAGACGTTTCCGACGGGCCGGTTCTTCCGGTACGTTTCGCAGCACATAGTCCACTTCCCATTCGGATAACTGGGATCGAACCCGTGCGCTGAACGGACAGCGTTCGAATTGATACAGTTCCAGCATGAGGCACCTCCTGATGCCGTCCTCCATCCGTCGTGCAGGTCTCTGACACTTCGGCCCGTTCGAGGCAGCGGCCTTCCCACCACCATAGGCTGGGTATGGAAGGGGGCGAACCTAGCAGAATGCCTAGCCCGCATTATTCACGAGAATTCGTGACCATTCGACATACTCAGGGATCGAGCGGCGAGCCTGCCCGCCTGGATGCCTACAGGCCGCAGCCAGGCGTGTCGCAGGGCGTCTCGGCGGGTGCAATAGAAGTCATCGTGAATAATGCGGGCTAATGTGGAGGCACAGGTGTCCCGTCACTATCCGTGAAACACGCTCACGCCCATGGATTGACTGGAATTGACTGGAAAGGCGTCCCCGATCGGGACGATGGAGAGATGGAGACCGACGACTACCCCAACGCGCTCCACGCACGGGTCTGTTCGAAGAATGGTCCACCTCTCTGCTGGCCTCGGCTCTGCTGGTCTCCGCGGGCATTGTCAGCGACCTCCTCGGGGTGGCGATCATACGATCCCGGGGAACCTCCTGGCCGGTCTGCAAATCGCGATTACACAACCGGCCCGAATCGGCGCACCGTACCATCGGTCCCAACAGGATGCTGAGGATCAATGCCGGCGTAATGGGAATGAACACGGCCTGCGCCGCGGACAAGGTGGACAGGCAGGCCAGGAAGAATAATCCGGTGAGCGCGACGGACCAGATGTCGATGGGGCCTCCAAACAACCGTTCGAGCTTGGCGAAGACCGGTTTGTCTTGAGTGGATGTCCCGTTGACGAGATCGTCCGTCATGGGGTGGGCGCCGCCGGGCTCGTCGTCCCCGGCGGCGGCGAAGGTGGGTACGGCCAGTTCTGTTTCTGTCGTTGAACCCGCCATGCTCGATCGACCGCTCCGCGCGAACACCAATACGGAGGGTCGACCCCGCTGACCACGGAAATACGGCCTGTGCACCGGGCGCGGTGGGCGATCGATCAGTTCACCGCGTCTTGCGCCTTTTCACCCGCCCGCTCCAGGCCCTCCCCGACTTTCTCGGCGCCCTTGTCGATCTTCTCCCCAGCCTTTTCGGCCGGGCCTTCCCGATCGCATCCGCTCAACCCGATCATCGTCGCCAGGGGAATAGCCAGGAGGGCGGCAAGGCTCGTTGTTGTTCCCGTTCTTTTCATATCTTCTCCTTCGCTGTGACATGGTCGGACCACGAGGTTCAATCAAATTGTGCTGCGCGATCCCCTACGGGACGGGCGGCGGCCCTGGCCTCGGAGGCTCCGGAGTTGGATCCGGACCGGGGACAGGGGGCGGGGCCGGGATCGGCTGCGGGGCAGGGGCGTCGTCAAGAGGCTGGCCGCGATGCGGATCGATGGCCATCTCCGGATCAATCACAGGGGGCGTCACCACGGCTCCGGGAATGGGGGGACTGTCGGGTTTCTGCACGAAGCCCGGATCCATGCTCGGTGGCGCCGGGCTTGGCTGCTCCTTCGCCGACCCAGGCCTCTGTTCACCCGGCAATGCCTGGCCGGCAGTCTGGTCGAGGTCGCTGAGCGTCGCCGAGGCCATTCCCGCAAGGAGCGAGGCCGCCAGGGCGGCTGAGCACATCGTCAAGGCGGCGAAGAGAAATGGTTTGGTGATCGGCAACATAAGTTCCACCTCCGGTGATGCGGCTCGCACGATTGGCCGAGAACGGGAATGAGGCCCGTGGCCAGGGTCGTAGCGGCGGCTACATACAGTGGCGACGCAGTCGACTGTAGCAGGCTGAGAGACGGTGTGGCCTAGGGAAAGCTCTAGCGGGCCGGGGGCGGAACGCATGCGAACCATGCGCGCTCCGTACGATCAGGATTCCAGGCACGGACAATGGCCCTGAGTGAGAGGCAGGAACATCGCTCAAGGGGAAGGACTGAGGGAGACGCGACCGGGGGTGGTGGGAGATGATCTCGGATCTGCCCCTCCGTCCTCGACCGAAGCCCTGCGGCAAACCGGTGAAGAGACTTGCGCCGCCTGCCCCGCTCCCCATCGCCCCGGTCTCCTCGAGTGCGGCACCGAGGAGCCGCAAGGCATCCGATGTCAGTCCCAGAGCGAGGAACTCGCGTCCGACAGGATGGACTTCCGCCGGTGAAAGCCGCAGGCACCGAGATGCAATGAAATCCGCCGACGAGAGGACAGGCGCACACCTCTCGGCGCGCATCATCGTCGTCGAATCCAGCCGCGTCGAGGCGCCAGACCGCTCGAGGCTTGGCGGAGGGTTTGGCGAGACTTCTGCACGGCTGCGGGTCTGTCTCCCGCCTGCCACTGAACATCTCCCATGTCGAGCATGAGTCGGGAGTCCTCCGGGTCGAGCCGCAGGGCCTTCTGAAGCCTCACTTGGGCCCTGGCAGCTCAGCTTCCGCTCCGGTTGACCGGACTCCCACAGGCATTCGGGTTTCTAGGGGTTATCCCAGGCTGCGCCGCCTCAGAATACTCCTATACTGGCGCGGAGGAGGCCGATGTACAGTTCTTTTCCGTTTTACGAAGCGGTGCATCCACTGCGTGACGGTCGCAGGAAATACGAAATTCATGGATCAGCCCGACGTCATGAGAGATCCCATTCAGACAGAGTTGCCCGAACAGGGACCGCCCCGATGAAGATTGTCCGACAGCATCGGCCGGTCTCATGCTCGTCACGTAGAGCCTCCTCCGCCGCAACGACTCCCCGGCTCTGCAGATCGCTCATTCTCTGGGCGATCGTGGCCCAGGCGGCCCACCCCTATACCTCTTCCACGGTCGCCTGGGCCGGCGAGCCAGAGCGGCCGAGCGAGGCGGTCGAGACGATTTCAGGCACATTGGAATCGGTGGATCGCCCCAATCGCCAAGCCGTGATTCGGACGGATCTCGGCCGGCCCATATTTTTGACCGTGACAAAGCCTGAACTCCTCGACCATCTCGTCCAAGGGGATCGAGTGACGGTCCAGGTGACAGCCGAAGGAGAAGCCATCAAGATCATTGAAGCCCCGGTCCCCGAGCTGCGCGGTCCCGCTTTGCGCTGAGGGGTCCGCTCCGCTGCCCGCTCGGTTGCCCGCGTGAGACGGAGAAACGGAACTCTCTATGAAGGTCCTGCTTGTGGATGATCACGGAGCGACACGAACGGAAATCCGTCATATCCTGACGGAGCATCCGAACGTGGAAGTGATCGGCGAGGCCGCGGACGGGTTCCAGGCTCTCCTCCTGGCGGATCAGCTCAAGCCGGACATCGTGATCCTCGACGTTCGGCTGCCGAGGATGGATGGGATTTCTGCGGCGCGGATTATCACGAGCGAAAAGCTGTGTCCCTGTGTGGTCGGACTGTCGAGCTTATCCGATCCCTCGACGGAACAAGCCATGCTGGCAGCGGGCGCCTCCGCATTCCTCTCCAAAAGCGAGGCGCCGACCAAACTGTACGAGACGCTCCTCGAAGCGCTGGGAAAGGACGGGCCGACGGGCCCCACATCCACATCCCCCTAGACGCTCCCGGCATGGATTCACCTCATTTCCCCCTGTCAGGCTGGCTTGGTCCTGCGCCCCCTCGGCGCGTCCGGGTGCGGCGCCTGGCCTTGATCGGAAGCCTCTTGGCCGTCTTTCTCCCCGCATTTGGCCTAGCGGCGCGCGCCGTCATGGTACCGGATTTGGGCCAGGTCCTGGACGGTTTCGCGGTCCCACACGCGGCTGAAGCCGGGGCATTTATGATGGCGGGCATCGGCCTGCTCCTCTACCTCTATCGATTCTCCTCGGCCCGATGTGTCAGCGTCGTCCAGACAATCGGATCCATGATTGCGCTGTTCGGTCTGATCACCCTGGTCATGCAAGTCTGGTCGCCTTCCTCCTCAGCCGAGCCGCTTCTCTTCAGTGGGGTATCGCCGGACGGTGGAGAGCGCGTCCCTCTCATCTCGAGCCTCCTGTTCATGGGCCTCGGGTTGGCTTTGACGTTGCTGCCCTATGAAACTCGTCGCGGGCGGCGGCCCGCCCAATATTGTGCCTTGAGCGCCGTCTTCTTCGGCGGCATCACCGCCACCGGGTACCTCTATGACGTTCGAGCCCTCTACGCGGTCGGTCCCTATGGAGCCGTCGGACTGTTTTCGGCCCTGTTATCCATCATCGTGGGCGTGGCCCTCCTCTGTGTACATCCGGCAGCCGGATTCATGCGGACGCTCACCTCCCCCGACCTGGGCGGGGCCCTCCTCCGGCGCTTGCTCCCTTTTGCGATCGGCCTTCCGCTTTTGGGGGGATGGCTGCGCATCCTTGGGGAGCGTCAGGGCTGGTACCGATTCAGTTTCGGTGTGGCGGCCTCGATCGGCTTGGTCCTGCTCCTGTTGTTGGCCTGCCTTTGGTACGTGGCCAACTATGCGAATCGTATCGATCGGGAGCGACGCCGGGTCTTGCGAGCCCTGGCGGATCACCAGGCCCGGTTGCACCTCGCGGTGGCGGCGGCCCGAATCGGGTATTGGAATTGGATCGAGGCGGGAGATACGGTCGAATTGGATCGTACCTCCGAAATGCTCATGGGACTGCCGGCAGGGTTCAGCGGGACCCTGGAGGGGTGGCTCGGGGCGATCCACCGGGACGACCAAGCCGCGGTCAAAGAGGCGATCTCGGAATCGTGTCGGACCCGCCAACCATTCGAGGTCGAATGTCGTCCGGCGCGATCGACGACATCCGCGGGATGGGTCAGCCTGAGAGGCGATCCGACGTCCGGACCGAGCGCGGCCGTTCACATCCACGGCGTCATGATCGATGTATCTGAACGCCGATCCGCGCAGGAGGCGCTTCGCGAGAATCAGGAACGTCTGCGGAGCATCGTGCAATCCGCCATGGACGCCATCATCACCGTGGGCGAGGATCAGCGCATCGTCCTCTTCAACGCGGCGGCGGAGCGGCTGTTTCAGTGCCGGGCGGCCGACGTGGTGGGGACGCCGGTCGAGCGATTCATACCGGAGCGGTTCAGAGCGGCGCATCGCGCGCACATGATCGGCTTTCAACACGGCGGCGTGAGCGCGCGGCAAATGGGCGGCCCCGGGAACGTGTCCGGACTCCGAACGGACGGAAAGGAATTTCCCATCGAAGCTTCCATCTCCAAGGTGGCGGTGGGAGGACAGACGCTGTGCACGGTGATTCTTCGGGATATCACCGAACGGCAACGCAGCGAGGAGGCCATACGCGAGCGGGAGGCGCGATTCAGGACGATGGCCGACAGCGCCCCGGTCATGATATGGGTCGCGGACCCAACCGGGTCAAGTTCCTATTTGAATCGCCAATGGTACGAGTTCACCGGGCTCACGGAGAAGACGGGGATCGGCACCGCTTGGCTGGAGGCGATTCATCCGCTCGACCGGATGATTCTCACGCGAGCCTTCCGCGCTGCGGCGGGCCGCCCGCGCCTCGAACGTTTGGAATATCGACTGCGCCGTCGCGACGGAGAGTATCGGTGGGCGCTGACCTCGCTGCTTCCGCTTCACGATGAGAGGGGCGCCGTCTCCGGATTCATCGGATCGAGCATCGACATCACGGAACGCAAGGAGGCGGAACAGACGCTGCGCAGATCGGCCGACGATCTCGAACGGCAAGTCGCCGAACGCACGGCGGCGCTGAGTCGCTCCCAGGAGCGTCTGCGGGCCCTCACCAGGGAGTTGACCAGGACGGAACATCAAGAGCGGCGTCGAATCGCGGGGGAGCTGCACGACTATCTCGCCCAGCTTCTCGTCGTCGCGCGCCTCAAGCTGGCGCAGATCCGGCCCATTGTCCAGGATGCCCCCTCTCACTCTGTGGTAGGGGACATGGAGCGGATCCTCGACGAGGCGTTGACGTATACGCGCTCGCTCGTGGCCGAACTGTACCCGCAGGTGCTGTACCACCTGGGTCTGCCGGCCGCCCTTCGTTGGCTCGGGGAACAAATGGCTCACCATGCCTTGGCGGTTCGGACCGTGGCGACCGGCGTCGAGTCGTTGAAGCTGACCGACGACGTCGCCATCAATCTCTTTCAATCAGTTCGCGAACTGCTCTTCAACGTCGTCAAACACGCCGATTGTCCAGAAGCCACCGTGACGCTCGGCACACCGGGAGGGAGCGAGCTGGTCATCACCGTAGCCGACCGAGGGCGGGGTTTCAATCCGGGTCGTTTGGAACAAACGGTCGGAACGACGCACAATTTCGGTCTATTCAGCATCAGGGAACGGCTGGAGTCCATCGGCGGCAGGATGACGATCGAGAGTCGGGCCGGAGGCGGCACGAGGGTCACGCTGAGCCTACCGCTTCCGAAGCACGAGGCGCCGGTGCCCACGGAGCGGCAGACGGCTCCCGACCATCCTGGAGGCGGCCACCCGCTCGCCGACTCCCGCCGATATCGGGTGCTGCTGGCCGACGATCATGCCATGGTGCGACAGGGAATCCGCGCCTTGCTCGAACGCCAGGAGACGTTGGTGATCATCGGGGAGGCACCGGACGGCGCCCGCGCCGTAGAACTGGCCGACGCGCTGATCCCCGATGTCGTGGTCATCGATGCGAATATGCCGCACATGGACGGAATCGAAGCGACCCGTCGAATCAAGGCCCGGCATCCCGACACGGTGGTGATCGGTGTCTCGGTCCAATCCGCCACACAAGTGGCGGAAAGCATGCTCTCGGCCGGAGCCAGCGCCTACCTCACCAAGGAATCCGCGGGCGAACAACTGTACGAGGCCATCGTGAACGCGTTGGCCCATGGAAGCCAGGATGTCGACCATGCCTAATGCCTCCCGATCCGAGGCGGTACCCGCCTCGGGACCTCCGTTCGTCCCATCCCGCCGACCGACGGCACACAGGCCGGATTTGGCCGGGAGGAACCTTCGCACGAACCGGCGAAGGCCTTCGCGAGACAAGCCGAGGCGCCGGTCACCTCCGTCCCGCCCGCCCGAACCGAAGCGGAAACGCGGACCGATCAAGGATCCTCCCACGGAACAGCCGGATCGTCCTTCCCCTCCACCCATCGGCGATCCTCCGACTTCTGTGCCGGCGCAGCGCTGACGGGGAGCGCGTAGACCGGGGTCGAAACCGACCGCCACAGGGGTAAGCCCTAGTGGGTGAAAGCCGGCTCCTCTCCTACAGTGACGTCCGTCGGGCTTGGAGATCGTTGCTGAGGAATCATCCCGGCGGACTTGGCCGACACGGATCACACACTTTCTCGCGAGGAGGAGCACGATGGCATACCGGTGGCTCGGTGGAATGCTCGGCGTAACGCTGCTGATGGGGGGCTGCGGACCCCAATACACGATTCCCAATTACGACACCGGAGAAATCGAAAAGGTGGTGTCGAGCGGACGTTCTCCGCAGGCGTGCATCGAGCAGCTCAAGGAGGACGCCAAAGAGTTGAAGGTGGATGTCCGACTCGTGGACATGCGGCATGAATCCACCTCCGGGCCGATCGCCTGGCTCTACACCAACACCTACGTGTGCACGGGGAAAGTGTACTCCAGCCGGGCGTCGTCATAAGCGTCGGGCACGTGGCGGCACGGGAGATCGGAGGGGAGGAGATGGCGCGGTACGGGTCTTCGGACGTTGACCGGTATGGTCCACTCTCTGCTCCTCCGATACCTGCCCGCTTCTTGCTGACCTTCGATGACGGTCCCCATGCCAACACACCCTGTATTCTGAAGCACCTGGCGTGCAATTCCATTCAACGCCACGTCAAGGGATTGTTTTTCGTCCAGACCCGCGCCGCGTGCGGCGGAGGAACCGAGGTCGGCCGGCGGCTGCTGAAGCGGGAACATCTGGAAGGTCATACGCTCGGACTTCATACGGCCACACCGGCGGGCCACGTCAGCCATACGCGGCTCGGTCGGTCGGAGCTCGAGCAGTCCCTCTCGGATGGGATCGACGACCTGATGGGGCTGACCGGCGCCGCCGTGAAATTCGTCCGTCCGCCCTACTGGTGCTACAACCAAACGATCCTCGGCTGCTATCGATCACGCGGCCTTCACATGCTGTTGTCCGAGGTGAAGGCCTACGACGGGGTCAATTGGGGATTTCACATGGTCCGCCGGTGGAATCTCCGGTTCCAGCTTCGGCGCGTCTCCGCTCGATGTCACGCGAACCACCTCCCGGTCATGCGGGGCTGCATCCCGATCGTCGTGACGTTTCACGACACCAATGCCTACACCGCCGTGCACCTCGACGACTATCTGGCGCTGCTGCTGGAGGAAAGCGCCCTCGCGGGAATCGAGGTGGCCGGCCAACCGTTCTATGACGATCCGCTGGCTCTGACGGAGGCGGCCCAGTGGTATGCATCGCATCAGACGAAGGAGCGAACGGGGGCATGCCCATGAAAGTCAATCCTATGAACGCCGATGCACGGAACGGCCTCGCCGTGAATGGTGCGGTTTCCCGCCACACGCCGGAGCAGGGCGAGATCGCCCGCGTCTTGGTCGACACCCTCGGCTTGGACATCGCGCCGGGAGACATAGACCCTGATTCACCGCTATTCGGAGACGGCCTGGGTTTGGATTCGATCGACATGCTCGAGGTCGCCCTGATCGTGTCCAAACGCTTCGGCGTCGAGTTGAAATCGGACAATCGGGCGGCCTTTGGGTCGCTGCGCGCTTTGACCGATCACATCATGGAGTCTCGATTGCGATGAGGTCCTCCGCCCCTACGCTGCCCCGTGGCCTGAGCCGGGTTTCCAGGTCCACGCTGCCGCCCGTTGCTCCACCGTTACTCGTCGAGCACCCGTTACTCGCCCACCGAGACCCGACCTCGCCTGCCGCCGTGAGCCATGGAGCACCGGTCTCGGCGGCCGACTTTCTGGCGGCGTCATGGAGCCTGCTCGCCCGACTTCCCCGGCGTCCGTATGTGATCAACCTCTGCGAGGATCGGTTCCATTTCGCAGTCGGCTTGGCTGCGGCGCTGCTGGCCCGGCAAGTCACCCTGTTACCGACGTGCCGGGCGCCGGAATCGCTTCGCGAGCTGGGGGCGCAGTACCGGGACGTCTATATCCTTACGGATCAGCACGGCCTCGACGTCGCCCTGCCGCAGATGTCCTGGCCCGGCAAGGCATCCGGGTCCCTGCGGTGCGTGAACATTCCCTGGTTTCCCGCTTCCCAGACCGCCGTGATCGTCTTCACTTCCGGCAGCACCGGGCTGCCCAAGCCTCATCCCAAGACGTGGGGATCACTCGTACAGGGAGCCCATGCCTTCGCCCGGCATTTCAACCTGCTTGCGCACTCGCGCCGGATCGTCGTCGGCACGGTTCCTCCGCAACACATGTATGGGCTGGAGTCGACGGTGATGCTGCCGTTGCAGCTCGGGTGGGCGCTCCATTCGACGCGTCCGACCCTGCCCGAGGATCTACGCCGTGATTGTGCTGCGCTCGCGAGCCCGGCATGGCTGATGACGACCCCGATGCATCTGCGCGCCCTGGAAGAAGACCCTAGCCCGCCCCCGGGACTGGAGTGCATCATCTCGGCGACGATGCCGTTATCCCCCGCCGTGGCCGGATCCTTGGAACGGAGGTGGGGCATTCCCCTCTACGAGGTGTACGGCTGTACCGAGGGCGGAATGATCGCGGGGCGCCGCCCCGCCTGCGGCCGCCGCTGGACACTCTGCGTCGAGCTGAATCTGAAACAAGACCACACGGGTACCCGCGTCTCGGGGGGGCACGTCGGCGCACCAATCGAGCTCCCCGATCGGATCACCGTCCACAACGAGCGGGAATTCAGCCTGCACGGTCGTGCCGGCGACCTGGTCAAGATCGGGGGCAAGCGAACCTCTCTGGCCGCCTTGAATCTGGTCCTCGCGAAAATCCAGGGCGTGCGGGACGGGGTCTTTTTTCGACCCCTGCGGGTCAAGACGCCGACCACGCGCCTGAGTGCGGCGGTGGTCGCCCCAGGCCTGACCAAACGCGCCATCCTGAGGGAGCTGAAACGGCACATTGACCCCGTGTTCCTCCCCAGGCCGCTCTACCTGGTGGACTCCCTTCCGCGGACCGAAACGGGGAAGGTCCCCTATTCGCGCCTGGCCGGCGTGGCGACCGCGGGATTCGACTCCGGGGGCGCCCGTGGCCATGGGTGAGTCGACGCACAGCCTCCCGGGGATCCCGCCGTCCCACCCGGCGGTGGCCGGGCATTTCCCCGGCAATCCCATTGTGCCCGGTGCCGTCATCCTGGCTCGTGTCTTGGAGTGTCTGGCACCCGGTCGCCCGACTGAGGGTTCGGCGATCGAATTCACGGAGGTGAAGTTCTTGTATCCTCTGAGGCCGGAAGCGCCGTTCAGCATCCGTCCGTCCCATGAGACCGACCACGACGTGGCATTTACGGTGACCAGCGGGTCGACTCGGATCGCGTCGGGGGCCTTGCGCAGGCACCGAATCCCGGCCCCGGACGTCGTCCCGTGACACCGACGTGGTTGCGGCAATCGGAGCGGGGCAGCCCGACGTTGCTCCGGTTTTACGTGTGGCTCACTCTTCGCGCCGGCCGGCCTGTGTCGCGACTCTGCCTCTATCCGATTTGCCTCTACTTCATGGTGATGTCGCGAGGCACCCGAAGCGCGTCCCGTCGGTTTCTTCGTGACGCGCTCGATCGCCCCCCGTCCTGGCGGGATGTCTATCGCCAGTATCATACCTTTGCCTCGACCGTTCACGACCGCGTGTATCTCCTGACCGGACGGCACGGTTACTTTGACGTTCGGGTCGATGGCAGCGAGCACGTCGAGGCGCATCTGCGTCGGAAACAAGGATGTATTCTGATCGGATCGCATCTGGGCAGCTTCGAGGTGTTGCGGGCCTATGGATTGTTCGCGCACCACGTGCCGTTGAGCGTCATCATGCACGAACGGGGCGCGTCCAATCTGAATACCGTCCTTCACGGCCTTCGCCCCGGGGTGCGTGACGGGATCATTCCCCCCGGTCGCCCGGACACGCTCCTGCGGGTGAAAGAATGCCTGGATCGGGGCGAGCTGGTCGGAATCCTGGGAGACCGCCTGTTCAGCGGAGACAAGGCGGTGGCCGCGACCTTCTTTGGCAGACCTACGCGCTTTCCGAACGGACCGCTGCTGATGGCGGCGCTCCTGCAAGTTCCTGTGATCTTGTTCTTCGGCGTATATGTCGGCGGCCGTACCTACCAGATTCATTTCGAGCCGTTTGCCGACCAGGTCCTCATTCCCCGCCGCGGGCGGGAAGACGATCTCCGTCCCTGGATCACCCGCTATGTGGCCCGGCTTGAAACCTACTGCCGGCGCTACCCGTACAATTGGTTCAATTTCTATGACTTGTCTCAAGACACGCCTGCCGGCGAGCGTCGCCTACTGCGCCGCGTGGCTCATCACGGCTAGCGTCGCCGCTGCCAGCGACCAGGAACTGTGGGGATTACCCGATTTGATGCGCGCCATGGGCGAGGTCCCGGAACGCCGGGACGCGTTCGTCGAAACCCGCACGATCAGCCTGCTGACGCAGCCGCTGACGCTCCGGGGCATCCTGGTGTACCGTCGGCCGCGTTATATCGAGAAGCGGATCGACGCTCCGCATACCGAGCGCATCGTCGTCGACGGCGACGCCCTGACGGTCACCGACGGCCGCGGGACCAAGCGGATCGACATCGACAGCCACCCGCTGATTCGCACTTACGTAGAGGCGATCCGTGCCACGCTGGCCGGCGAAGTCGCCGCGCTCCGCCGCCACTACCATGTGAAACTCGAGGGGACGCCCACGGAGTGGACGCTTCGGCTCCGTCCCATGGATCCGGCAGCCGCGGACCATGTGACCTCGCTCCAGGTGAGTGGAAGCGGGTCCCGCATTCGGCGGGTCGAAATCCTGGAGCCCGGCGGGGACCGCTCGGTGATGGCCATCGGCGGGGTCGGACCGTGAGCGGGTTCCGCTGGGGGGCCGTGATCGTGTGGGCGCTGCTGCTCATGGCCGGGGCGTGGCGGCTGTCCGGATTGTCCCTCAGGACGGACATGACCGCGCTGCTCCCGCGCGCCGCGGAGCCCATGCAGGAATTGCTCGTGGCGCAATTGCGGGAGGGCACGGCCGCACGGCTCATCTTGATCGCGCTCGAAGGCGCGACACCGGAGGACCTCGCGGAACGCAGCCGGCACACGGCCATGGCGTTACGTCAAAACGGCCTGTTCACCTTCGTGGCCAACGGCAGCTCCGATGAGTGGGCCGCCGAGGGTGCGTTTCTCCTGCGCCATCGATATCGACTCAGTGCGAGCGTGACTCCGGAACGGTTTACCGCCGCGACGCTGCGGGCCTCGCTGGAGGACCGGCTCCGCCGCCTGGGGTCCGGGGCGGATCCCTTGCTGAAACGCCTGCTTCCCTCGGACCCCACGGGAGAGTTCGAAGGATTGGTTCATCGGTTCCTGGACAACCAGGGGCCGGAGCGCCGCCACGGTGTCTGGTTTTCCAGGTCCGGCACCCGCGCCTACCTCGTCGCGGAAACGGCCGCCCCCGGCTCCGATCTCGATCGACAAGCGGAAGCGATCGCCGCGATTCGAGCGGCCGCGCATCCGCCCGGCGGAGAGTTCCCTCTCCGTCTCCTCATGACCGGGCCGGGCGTGTTTGCGGTGCAAGCGCGGAGCGAGATCGAAGGGGACTCCTGGCGTCTCTCGCTCATCGCCGGTACGCTCGTGACTCTCCTGCTCGCGACGGTGTATCGGTCGCCGATCCCCGTCGCGTTGAGCGCCATCCCGGTGCTGACGGGTCTGACGCTCGGCGTCGCGGCTGTCCAACAGGTGTTCGGTTTCGTCCACGGTGTCACCCTTGGGTTCGGGGCCACGCTCATCGGAGAAGCCATCGACTACCCCGCCTACGCACTGCTGAACGCGCGGGCGGGCGAACGGCTGCGGGACACGCTCCCGAGAATCTGGAGGACCCTGCGCCTCGCGGTCCTCACGACGCTGTTCGGTTCCATCACGCTGCTGTTCTCGAGCTTTGGCGGCCTCTCGCAGTTGGGACTCTTGACGGTGACCGGGGTCGGCGCGGCCGGATTCGCGACTCGCTGGGTCTTACCCGCCATCTCCATCCGTCCCCACGCACCGGCAAGGTTTCCGCGGTGGCTGGGTTCCATCATCCGACGCCCGGTCGCCGGACCTCTCATGCAGAAGGTGGCCTGGCTGGCGTTCGCCGGCGCGCTCACGCTCCTCGCGGCGCGGCACGATCGGATTTGGGACGACGACCTAGCCCATCTCAGCCCCGTCTCCGCCGAGGCCAAACGTCTCGACGAGGACATGCGCCGCGACGTGGGGGCGCCGGACGTCCGGTATCTGCTGGTTGTTCGGGGAGAAACCCAGGAGGACGTCCTGACTCGCAGCGAGGCCGTGGCCGCGCTGATGGAGGGGCTGGTGCGCGAAGAGGTGCTCTCCGGATTCGAGGTGCCGAGCCATTACCTCCCGTCCCGCAGGACTCAGGAACGGCGGCGCCAAGCCCTTCCCGACCCGGCCGACCTCAGGCGGGCGCTCGATCGAGCCCTCCAAGGGTTGCCGTTTCCAGCCGGAACGTTCGAGCCCTTCTTGAAGGACATCCAACGGGCTCGCACCGAGCCCGTCCTCGGTCTCAAGGACCTCGACCAATCGGCGTTGGGACTGAAGATGCGCGCCCTCTTGTTTCCTCAGGGACAGGGGTGGGTGGGCCTGGTCCCGCTCCGCGGCGTGCGGTCGGCCGCGGCCCTGGGGGAGCGCATCGGAGCGGCCGGACTGCCGGGCGTCCGCTTCTTCGATTTGAAGGCCGAGGCCGAACGAGTCGTCAACGACTATCGAAGCGAGTCGCTCACACTGACCGGGTTCGGCCTTGTGGGGATTACCGGCGTCCTCTGGTGGGGCTTGCGCAGTCCGGCCCTGGTGGTCCGCGTGCTCGGTCCCACATTGATGGCCGTGATCGGGGTGATCCTCGCCTTGACGCTCCTCGGAGAACGCTTGACGCTGTTTCACCTGGTGGCGCTGCTCCTCGTCATCGGGATCGGGGTCAACTACGCCTTGTTCTTTCATCACGCCAGCCGCTCCTCCGCCGACGACGAGGACCGGCGGCGAACCGGCGGCTCTCTGCTGGTCTGCATCGCGGCCACGCTCTGCGCCTTTGGAACCCTGAGCCTCTCCGGGACCCCGGTCCTTCATGCCATCGGACTCACCGTGGCCCTCGGAGCGATGTTTTCGCTGATCCTGGCCGTGGTTCTGGCCGACGCGCGGAAGGTCGGCTCATGACGCCCCTATCCATTACCGGCATGGCCGTCGTGACTTCTCTCGGGCGCGGGCTCGCCGCAACCTGGGAGGGCGTTCGAGCGGGACGTCACGGGCTGCGGCCCAATGATTTCGAAGACGCGGGGATCCCGACTTGGATCGGTCGGGTCGAGGGCATCGAGTCGGAACCCCTTGCGGGCTCCTGGGCCGAATACGATTGCCGCAACAATCGACTCGCCTGGCTGGGATTGCGCCAGGACGGCTTCGACGAAGTCGTCGAACGGGCTCGCGGACGCTACGGCGCGAATCGAGTCGCCGTGCTCATGGGGACCACCACGTCCGGAATTTTGGAAACGGAGCTCGCCTATCGGCGGCGCGATGCGATGGGGGCGTTTCGGGAACCGTTGCGTTACGCGCACACCCAGAATCTCTTTTCCGTGACGGATTTCGTACGTCGCCGGCTGGGTGTGGCCGGTCCGGCCCTGTCCATCTCGACCGCCTGTTCCTCGAGCGCCAAAGTCTTTGCCAGCGCCGCGCGGCTCATCACGGCGGGCTGTTGCGATGCGGCGGTCGTCGGCGGGGTGGACAGTCTCTGCTTCATGACGCTCTATGGATTCGCTTCGCTCGACTTGCTCTCGCCCGAGCCCTGCCGCCCCTGCGACGTGGACCGTTCGGGCTTATCCATCAGCGAAGCGGCCGGTTTCGTGCTTCTGGAGCGAGATGCCGACGATCGTGCCGATGTCGCGTTCCTCGGATATGGAGAAAGCAGCGACGCGCACCACATGTCGTCACCCCATCCCGAGGGCCGGGGCGCCGCCGACGCCATGGCCGGTGCTCTGCGCTCCGCGGGGTTGCGGGCCGGAGACATCGACTACGTCAATTTACACGGGACGGGAACACTGGCGAACGATCGGGCCGAAGACCTCGCCGTGTGCCGGACGCTGGGGGAGGCCACGCCGTGCAGCTCCACCAAGGGGGCCACCGGGCACGCGCTTGGGGCGGCGGGCGTGACGGAGGCGATTCTCGCGGTGCAATGCATCCGGCAGGGCTTCCTGCCGGGCACGCAGCACACGCGTCGAATCGACCCGACCTTTCGCAGCCGCGTGCTGCTCCAAAGTCGACGGGGCCTCGTCCGCCGTGTCATGAGCAACTCGTTCGGCTTCGGGGGAAATAATTGCAGCCTGATTTTCGGAGGCTGGCCATGATGGGCGTCTCCGTCCACGGCGTCAGCCTCTTGGGGCCAGGCCTGAGCAATTGGGCGGAGTTCCACGAAATCGTCGCGGGACGGCGCCCCTACCATCAGGGTCAGGAAACCCGCATCCCGATCCCGGACGTCCTGCCGCCGACCGAGCGGCGGCGCAGCAGCGCCGCCGTGCGGTGTGCCGTGTCCGCGGCCCTTGAGGCCTTGCGCCAAGGGGGAATGGACGGGCGGGACGTCGCCACGGTGTTCGCCACCTCGGACGGAGACGGGGCGATCACCCATCAGATCTGCGACGGACTTTCCAGGTCCGAGCGGGAGGTGTCCCCGACCGCATTCCACAATTCGGTGTGCAACGCCCCGGCGGGGTATTGGTGCATCGCCACCCAGGCGACGACGAGTTCGACCACGATCTGTGCCTACGACCTTTCGTTCGCCGGCGGACTCCTCGAGGCGGCCGCGCTGGCCACCGTGGAATCGAGGCCGGTCCTCTTGGTCGCCTCGGACCTTCCGTCCCCTTTCCCGCTCCACGCGGTTCGGCCGGTGCGTCATGCATTGGCCGCCGCGGTGCTCTTGTCTCCGTCATCCGGCTCCCGGGCGTTGATGCGCTGGGTGATCAGACTCGACCGGTCGCTCCCCGTCACCCCTCCCCCGTCGTTCGTCGCTGAAACGCTGCTCGCCAATCCGATCGCCCGGTGTTTGCCGCTTTGGTCGGCGCTCGCCAGGAATGCCGAGGAAGAGGTCGTGATGGAATACGTGGATGGGAGCGTAGTGGCCGTCGCATGCCGGCCGCAGGGATGATCGATGTCGATGCCGGCAGAGAGATGGGCCGACCTGATCCCTCACCGAGGCTCGATGTGTTTGGTGGAGGCGGTGGGACAGTGGGACGAGCGGCATGTCGTCTGCACGGCGATGACGCATCATCGCCCGACCAGCCGCTGCGGGGGCCATCTGGACTGCACGCGATCCACGCGGTGCAATAGGCCGCCGGGAGGCGATGGACCGCTTCGAGGTGGTTGCCGAGGGGCGCGTGATCATGGACGTCCGGGCATTGGTCGTGACGGGCGACGGACTCGAAGTGACGGAGTCGCGACGGAAGGAGGAGTCGGCGGCGGCGCCTCCGGCTCAGGAGAGGGTCTGTTTCGGGACGGTCAGCGTCATCAGCCGGACGGGGCCGGTCGGTCGCGCGCGCGCAGGATGCGGGGAGCCGCCCCACTCGTCCCCAGATCGGGATCGATCCCACTCTTCCGTATTCCCTTCCCCGGGAAACGAGCGGGCTCTCGGGAGGCCGTCCAGAATCTGGTCGAGACGACTGAGCCCCTCCCCGCTCCGAATGGCCGCCTGCATCCGCCGAGCGGATTGGCGATAGCCGGGTTCGTGCAAGAGCCGGGTGATGTGCCGAGTCATCGCGTCCGTCGACGCCGTCCCCGCCCGCATCCAGGCTCCGGCTCCCGCCCGTTCGACGTGGGACATCATCACGTACTGGTCGAGGTTGGTGGGAATGCCCAACACCGGAACACCCGCGGCCATGGCCTGATAGACGGTGGCGCTGCCTCCGTTGCACACGACGAGATCGGACATCCCCGCGGCCTCACACCCGGGCAGAAACTCGCGGGTTCTGACCGAGAGAGGAACGGTGCTGGAGGCCGGCTTCCCGGCGGTCGACACGATTCCGGCACAGCCCGAGCGTTCCAGGGCCTGCAACACCACCGGGAGCATCCGCTCGGGCCCCGAGGATCCCAGCGACACATAGACGAGCGGACGGCCGCGGGGAAGATCGTCGGGCAAACACGAGGACTCGACCGGGGACCACAACATGGGCCCCAAGTAGGAATGGTGGGCCGGGCGGGAAAAGGTCGGCACCAGGGCCGGGACATCCGCATAGAGCACCCGGTCGGCGTCCGTGAACATATGGGCGAGCGTGGGCCCGATCGGAGGGAGACCATAGTCCTTCCGCACTCGATTCAGCGGGGCGACCTGCTGGGCCAAGACGAAAGGCCGGATGGCGTCGAAGACGAGCTGCCCTACCCGCGGCCCCAGCCGGTGCGTGATCGCTAATTCCGGCACGAGGTAGCGGGATCTGGCGAACGGGCTCCAATGCGCATTGGTGATCGTCAAATAGGGGATGCCGGCCACCCGCGCCGCAACGCTCAATGAAACACGCATGTCCCCGATCACCGCAGAAGGGGCGAGCGACGACAACAGCCTCAAGTCCTCGCGCACGTACGCCCGCAGTTCGTCGGCGGAATACAGCGGGTCCCCTCGGCGGAGACGTTCCGCGAATGTCGCCGGTGTGATCGAGTCGAGTGGATGGAAGGAGGCCTGGACGTTTCTCACGAAGGATGCGTAGCGCGGATCGCATGCCAGGTGCACCTCGAAACGGCGCACATCGAGCATGTTCGCGAGCGCCGACACTCGGCCCACGTGGGCGAGCGTCACCGCTTCGGCCACAAAGAGGACGCGCGGGCGATTGCCGGACGAACGCCTCGAGGACAGCGGGGCCGCGTCTTCCGACTGGGGGGACGCGGCCCCGGACCGAGGACCGGACCCTCGAGGCCCCGTCAGAATTTTCCGCGCCACCATTCGGATGATGGCCCAGGTATCCCGGATATGGCGGAAGTGACTGCGGCGCAGACGGTCGCCGTAGAGGGCCGCAATCGGTACTTCGCGAATGGGAATTCCCGCCTTCCCGGCCTCGATGAGAAGTTCGCTTTCGAGCGCAAAGCCGCAGGTCCAGTCACAGCGACTCTCGAGGCTTTTGAGCGCTCGAGCGGGATAGAGACGAAAGCCCGATTGGCTGTCGCGAATGCGGCACCCCGATGCGAGCGAAATCCAGAACCGCGCCGCGCCGTGCGCGATCCGTCGCAGCCGTGGAATAGACGCGACCTCCAGGATTCGGGCTCCGATGACGATGGCCGTCGGCTCGCACGTGTGAATCGCCTCCAGGAGGGGGATGTCCTCCGGCCGATGTTGCCCGTCCGCATCCAGCGTCACGATCGCGGAGCCTCTTGACATCGCCCATCGGATGCCCTCCCGAAGGGCGGCGGCCTTTCCCCGATTGCGCGAGGACCGAATCACCGACACGGGAAGGCCCGTCAGTCGGCCAGCGGTCCCATCCGTGGAACCGTCGTCGACGACCACCACCTCGTCCGCGTGCGGCAACGCGCGTCGAACGATATCGCGGATGGTCCGGGCCTCATTGAAGGCGGGAATGACGACCACGAGGCCTCGGGTCGACCGGTTCATCCCATCGCCCCGCTGACGGACATGATCTGGCCGGACACATAGGCGGCGGCGTCCGAGACCAGATACGCCACCATGCCCGCGACTTCCTCCGGCGCCCCGGCCCGCTTCATCGGAACCATGCGATGGAGGGTGTCCGCATCGAAGAGGCGATCGGTGGCCGGGGTGGTAATGACGCCCGGGGCCACGGCGTTCACGGTGATCCCCCGAGATCCCAATTCCAACGCCAAAGCTTTGGTCGCCCCGTGCAGGCCGGCCTTGGCGGCCGAATAATTGACCTGGCCTTTGTTCCCGAGGATCCCGCTCACGGACGTCATGGTGACGATTCTTCCCCAGCGAGTCCGGATCATCGGCAGCAAGAGCGGCTGGGTCACGTTAAAGAACCCTTTGAGGGCGACATCGATGACCGAATTCCAATCGTCCGGCTTCATCCCCGCGAGCGGACCGTCCCGATAGAAACCGGCGTTGTTGACGAGGACCTGAATCGGCATGTCCTCGGTCAGCTCCTCCAAGGTACGCCGGCAGGCGTCGAAGTCGGTGATATCGAATCTCACAGCACGGGCGTGTCCCCCCTGCCGGCGGATATCGCGGACTACGCCCTCCGCTTTCTCGAGATTGTGGAAGGCATGAACGAGAAGGTCGAATCCGTCCTCCGCCAACCGACGAGCGATTGCCGAACCGATCGACCCGCTTCCGCCGGTCACCAGAGCCCGGCGCCGGGGGCGTTGCTCCCGTTCCTCGGCACGCGGCGGCTGCTCACTCATAGGCGGGCCTCTCGGAAGGAGGAAGCGCGATCCACTCGGTGCCGGGCGGCGGTCCTCCCGGGACGCCGCCCAATACCGGATGCCGTGTTTATGCAACCGGTTTGCGGCCCGTAATAAAGCCGACCAGCGCCAGGATGAGAAAGACCACGAACAGCACATAGGCGATGTTCGTGGCCGTGCCGGCCACTCCGGACAATCCTAAAACCCCCGCAATAATGGCCACGACGAGAAATGTGACGGCCCAGCTCAGCATGGTAGTCCCTCCCGGTTAGTGTGGTGCATCAACCCCGCGCGCACGTTGCCGCCGATGTTCCCGGTCCGGGTCCCCATCGCACGGCCGTCACTTGCCTGCCCGCCTCTCGTCCCACGGCTCAATCCGGTCCGGTTGGCGGACTCCGGGACCATCGAAGCGCTCACTCGCTCCATCAGATCCTCCAGATCCCCCTGATGCCACATGGGAACGAGGAGGCCCGGACATCGCGCTTGGATCCTGCACAGGGCCTGCTGCGCACGGAGGTGATCCTCCCCAAAGTCCACGAGAACGGCGTCCACCAAGCGAGTGGAGCGTTCGGACAGCCCCTGCGAGATCGTGGACGTTTCGAGAACCAGGTCACCTTCCTGCTCCAGCCGTAGAGACCCATACCGGCTGGTTTGCGCGTCGTCGTCGATGAGATGGATCGTCGGCCTGTGCATCCGCGTTGTGGCGGCTCTCCCACCTGGTCATCTGCACGTGAGTCGCAGGGATTCGATTTCGTTCCGCATCTGCGCGTCGGCCAAGTTTCCCATGCGCTGACTAGGGCCGAGAATGAGTTCGCGGCCCTTGAACTCGGCGTGCTCATAGACCGACAGGACGGCCCCGGGCCCCACGAGGATGCTCTCGATGTCGTTGTCCCAATTGCGGTCGTTGAGGGATTTGAGCGTGGGCAGCTCGTGAGGGCCGACCAGGAGGAGCCTCGGGTCGTTCTTGTCGAAATCTTCGTTCATATAGATTTCCGCCCAGCAATCCGTCTCGGACTTCATGATGTTGTTGTCCCGCTGCTGGGAAATGGCCGCGGTCTGACCTTCACCTGAAGACCACAAAGCCATGACGAGGCTCATGGCTGATGCGCAGGTCAGCTTGCAGATCGCCGGCGTTCTCATGCGCTTCACATGGCGATTCGTTCATCGGATGCCTCGCGCCCCGTCGGGGCGCGAGGTCTTGAATTCGATCATACGGCTAGAAGTGATAGTTCAATCCGATGGTGATCATATGACCGTTGTCTTTGAACTTCTTGTCGTCCAGGGATACGTTTTTCGACTCCACGCTCTCCAGCCAGATGTACCGGTAGGTCCCATCCAAGGAGAAGTGATTGTTCAGAAAGAACTGCAGGCCTCCGCCGGCATGTAACCCAAAGCGGTTCTGTGTATCGTCGAAGTTGCCGGGTCCCTCCACCGAGGTGTAATACCAGCCGCCGCCTCCGAGCAGGAACGGCGAAATCCGGCGCAGCCCGAACGGATAGATCAGCGCGGAGACTTGGACCGGATACGTGCGTACCCTGGTGTCGCCGATGTCGGTCTGTCGATAGTCGGCGGAACCCTCGACGGCGAAATAGCGTCCAAGGTGCAGTCTGGCCTGCGCCCCACCGAACCACCTCGCATCACCCTCCTTGGGATCGTAGTACGTTGCACGGCCACCGAGGGAGAGCAGCCCGACGTCAACCGGATCGAAGACACCGTCCGCGCGCGATTCCTGCGCGGTTCCGATCAGCACCACCATCGCAAGCGCGGCGATCACCCTTCGTGACGACATGACGGCATTAACAGATCGCATTGTGTGTCATCCTCCTTCTCCTCGTTCCAATCTTGAACGTTCCACGGGACTCCCGGCGCGCCTGGGATTCCTTGTTCGCCGTGGCCGGCTTCACCATCCACGTCGAGCTTTCGCCACAGGATCGATACTCCGCCGGTTCCCCGTGATCTCTTGCGCAGTATTCTTGTACCCGACGCTTCGGTGACAAAGGGCTGGACAAACCCCTAGTCGGCTCTTCGGCGGATACCAGATGTCGATGGGAAGCCTCGGATTCTCCGCCGTGTCGCTCCGTGCCGTGCAGAATCCCGCTTGCGTGGCGGAAGCCAAACAGGTACGCTCACCATGCCAGGCGCCATGCAATCGAGAGCGAGAGCGAACGTCCCTGTGCCGAACCACCAAGCCGACTCCCCGGCCGATTCCCTGAATGCCGCGGGGGTGGCGCCGGCGCGACCGCGCTCCGTTCCCCCACACCAAGCCGGATTTTCCATCCACCGGAGCGAGGCAGGCCGACCCGCCATGGTCGCGTTTCTCCGGACGATGCCGTCTGGGAAGAGCCGGGGATGAGTCGTCTGGTGACCGAACGACGTCTGACGTTACTCGGATTGGGCGTCGGGCTGCTGGTGCTGTTTGCACTGAGCTGGTACGCCTTTTACCAACAGAACCTGCAGGTGAGCGAACGCTCGCGTTTCCGCACGACGCGCGACACGATCGAGCGCCTGCATCAGTTTTATACGTACATTCGTGACGCGGAAGCGGGCCAGCGCGGCTATCTGTTGACGCACGACGGGGAGTACCTGGCCCCCTACCATGTGGCGACCGAAAAACTCCCCGCCCTCCTTAAGACGATCGAGTCCGCACTCGCCCCGGACCCCCTGCAGAAGGAACATCTCGGGACGCTGCGGTCGCTAACGGACGAGAAGTTGCAGGACCTGCGCGACGCCCTCGACCTCGCAAAGACCGATCCCGTCCGCGCCATCGGGTTGGTCCAGAGCGACCGCGGCATCAGGCTCATGGATCGCCTGCAGGACGAACTCCAAGCGTTGCGCGAGCGGGAGTATGAGCGGTTGCGAGCCGCAGATCTTCGCGAGCGCGACGCGGCCGCGCACGCCTATGGGACCTTCCTCGGAGGGACGGTGTTCGCGCTCCTCCTCTTGACGGGCGCGACGCTCCTCGTCCTTCGTGACTCGCGAGCCAAGGAGCAGGCCGAGCGGATGGCGATCCAAGCGAGGCTCGTCAATCTGGCCCCATTGATGACCCGCACGATGGACGGTCGCATTCTCTCGTGGGGCCAGGGTTGTGTACGCCTGTACGGGTGGAAGGAATCCGAGGCCGTGGGCCGCGTGGCTGGCGAGCTCCTTCGGACCCGTTCGGCGGTCCCCCTCGAAGAGATTCACGCCGCGCTCGTCAAGGACGGCCAATGGGCCGGGGAGCTCACGCAAACTCGGCACGACGGCAAGGAGATCACGGTCGCGGCCGTCTGGACGCTCTTCAAAGAAGGCGCGCGGCGACCGGAAGCGGTCGTGGAGGTGAATACCGATATCACCGGCCTGCGCGAGGCCCAGGAGGCTCAGGCCAGGCTCGCGGCGATCGTCAGCGGCAGCAGGGACGCCATGCTCAGCAAGTCCCTTGACGGCACCATCCTCACCTGGAATCACGGAGCGGAGGAACTCTTCGGATATACCTCCGACGAGGTCGAAGGCCAATCCGTCGACCTGCTGGTGCCGGAAGAATTCCGGGAGGAGGAGCGGCAACTCCGGGCGGCGGTCCTGGCCGGCCGCGGTATGGCCCAGATTGAAACCGTGCGCCTTCACAAGAGCGGCCATCGAATCGACGTCTCGATCAGCATGTCGTCGATCACCGATGGAGCCGGGAGCATCATTGGGACCTCTCAGATCATCAGGGACATCACCGATCGCAAGCAGGCGCAACTCGCCCTGGCCGAGAGCGAAAACCGATTTCGCACCCTCACGACCGCGATCCCGCAGCTCGTCTGGTCCTGTACGCCGGATGGATCATGCGACTATCTCAGCACCCAATGGCTCACCTATACCGGTACGACCCTTCAGGAGAATCTCGGCTATGGATGGCTCTCTCTCGTGCACCCCGATGACGCGCCCTCGGTGATCGAGGCTTGGCGGGAGGCCGTCGCCACAGGGAACCTCTTCTCCGTCGAATATCGCCTCCGGGCGGCGGACGGGAATTTTCGTTGGCAACTGGCGCGCGCGGCCCCGCAGCGCGATCAGTCCGGCGCCGTCATCAAATGGTTCGGGACCACGACGGATATCTCCTCGCAAAAAGCCACGGAGGCCGCCTTGGAGCGGATCAACAGCCTGCTGGAGGCCAGGGGCGTGGCTCTTGCCGAAGCCAATAAGGAATTGGAGTCATTCTCCTACTCCGTGTCGCACGACCTCCGCGCGCCGTTGCGTTCGATGACCGGTTTCGCCCAGGCGTTGCTCGAGGACTATGGCGGCACGCTGGCCCCGGAGGCCGTGCGGTACTTGACCATCATCAGCAAGAGCGCCCAGCAAATGGGGCGCCTGATCGACGATCTGCTGTCCTTTTCACGGCTATCGCGACAGCGGCTGGACAAACAACCGTTGCCCATACGGGACCTGGTCCAGGAGATTCGAGATGAACTGCATCACGACGTCGCCGATCGCAAAATCGAATGGATTCTCAGCGACCTTCCGACCTGCCTGGGTGACCGCACCACCATCAAGCTGGTGCTTGCCAATCTCTTGGGGAATGCGATTAAATACAGCCGTCCCCGGGACGTAGCCAGAATCGAAGTCGGATCCGAGCCCGACGACCGGCAACGGGGGTTCTGTCGCCTGTTCGTGAAGGACAACGGCGTAGGGTTCGACATGCGATACGCCGACAAGCTCTTTACCGTGTTTCAGCGCCTCCATCGGTCGGACGAATTCGAAGGCACGGGCGTCGGCCTGGCCATCGTGCAGCGGATCGTGCACCGCCACGGGGGCCGCGTGTGGGGCGAGGGCCGGCCGAACGAGGGGGCAACCTTTTGGTTTACGTTGGAGATGGCGCCATGACCGGACTGGCGTATGCGGATATCTTGTTGGTCGAAGACAGCCCGGACGACATCGAGTTGACGCTTCGAGCGCTCAAGAAGAACAACGTCACGAACCGAGTGGTCGTCGTGCAGGACGGCGCCGAAGCGCTCGAATACCTGTTTGCCACGGGCCGGTACTCGCATCGATCCGTCGCGAATCTGCCCAAGGTCATCCTGCTCGACCTCAAACTGCCCTTGGTGAGCGGCATCGAGGTTCTGCGACGGTGCAAGTCCGATGAACGAACACGCCGCGTCCCCGTGGTCGTGCTGACGTCGTCCCGTGAGGAGCCCGACATTACGGCCTGTTACGACTTGGGCGTGAACAGCTACATCGTCAAGCCCGTCGATTTTCAACAATTCATCGAGGCCGTTCGCCAGGCGGGATTGTACTGGCTGCTGCTCAACGAACCGCCGAACGGCGCCTGACGGCATCCAGGAGCACCGGCGCAGGATGGATTCCCATCACACCCGAGAATCGCTTCGGATCCTGATCGTCGAAGACCGCGACACGGACACCGAACTGATCCTGCGGCTTCTGAGGAGGAACGGGTACGAACCGATTTGGACGCGTGTCGATACCGAGCCCGATTTCCTGACCGCCCTCGAGCAACCGCTGGATCTGATTCTTCTCGACGCCATCCTGCCGCAATTCAGCGCCATGCGCGCGCTGGAACTCCTCCGCGAACATCAACGGGATGTCCCCTGCATCGTGATCTCCGGCTCCATCGGCGAGGAGGAGGCCGTCGCGCTCATGCGAGCCGGCGCGGCGGACTATCTGATGAAGGATCGACTGGGCCGTTTCCCCCAGGCCGTCCGTCACGTCATGGAGCAGCGCCGGCTCCAGGAAGAGCATCGCCGGGCGCATAAGGCGTTGATCTCCCTCAACGAGGAGTTGGAGCGCCGCATTGCCGCCCGCACGGCCGAGTTGGAGCGCTTGAACCAAGATTTGGCCCGTGAACTCGCGGAACGCAAGCAGATCGAGATGCTGCTGCGCCAGCACGAGGCGGCGCTTGAGCGCCACGTGGCCGTTCGAACCGCGCAACTCGAGCGCTCACACGCCAGGCTGAGCCGCCTGGCTTCCCAACTCACGCTGGTCGAGCAGAGAGAGCGCAAGCGGCTGGCGTCCGAGTTGCACGATTATTTGGCCCAACTGCTGGTCGTGACGAAGCTGAAACTCCATCAACTCCGTCGAGAATCGGCCCCCACGGATGCCGCCGCGATCGTGCGCGACATAGAATCGTACGTCGATCAGGCGATTACGTATACGCGGTCCCTCGTGGCGCAACTGAGCCCGACGGTGCTGTTCACGCACGGACTGGTCGCGGCCCTGAAATGGCTCGCGGATTACATGCCCGCGCGCGGGTTGCGCGTGAGGGTCGCCTCGGAGGTCGAGCACGTGCCCCTGAATGAAGACCATGCGGTCCTGCTTTTCCAATCCGTGCGCGAGCTCCTGTTCAACGTCGTGAAACACGCGGGCACCTCGGATGCCGTCGTCACCGTCACGGTGCCGGAAGGGCGAGCCTTGTCGATCACTGTTCAGGACCAGGGAGCCGGCTTCGACCCGGACTCGATGACGGAGGGCACGATGCGGTTCGGCCTCCTCAGCATCCGGGAACGCGTCGAGGGAATGGGTGGGGCGTTTCGACTTCGATCCTCGCCCGGAGCCGGCACGGAGGTCGAGCTTTCCATTCCGTTGTCGGATCAGATCGCTGCGGCTCCGCAGCAGCGCGAAGAACTACGGACGGAAACCGTCCCCTCTGTTTCCTCCGGGGCCAAATCGTGGCGCGTCCTTGTGGCCGACGATCATGCGCTTCTGCGTCGGGAACTGGTGGACATCCTCTCGGCGATAAAGGGCTTGGAGGTGATCGCGGAAGCCCAGGACGGCGGACAGGCCGTCGAGCTGGCGATCGCCCTCCAACCCGACCTCATCCTCATGGACGTCAATATGCCGGTACTCGACGGTATCCAGGCGACGCGTACGATTCTTGCCCGCCATCCGGGCACGCGGATCATCGGTGTGACGGTGCAAACCGATTCCGGGGTGCATGCCAGGATGCACGCCGCCGGCGCGGTGGCATCCATCAGCAAGGAACTCGTTCATTCGGATCTCGAGCCCGCGATTCGACGTGCGCTTCAGTTGGTCGAACCCGCGATCTGACCCGCCGGCTTCCCTGAACGGGGTCATCGACGTGGGAGATCATTCCACCCTACGAGATCCCCTGATGCCTCCCCCGCCGACTCCGCGAGCACTCGCCCACGCGATGACCGCGAAGGCGGCCGCCACGACGTATGGGACGTGCGCGAGTGTGCCGACGATCGCGGGGAGACTCATCATCGTCCCCACGAAGCCGACGAAAACGAGCGCGAGCGGCCACCTCGGCATGGGGAACTCTTTCTCTCCGGCTTCGGCATCACCTGCGCCGTGTTGTCTCTCCACGCGCGTGCCCTCGATCCATCGATAGGGTTCCATCAGCTCCTCGCCTCAGCTCAGAAAGCCGAATACCCACAAGAGTAAGACGATTCCGCCCGGAACACCCAGCAGCCATAAGAGCAGCCCTTTTGCCATGATGAGCCTCCCTCTGGTGACGCGACCCTTCCCGCCTAATAAAAAAAGTGGAGCCCGACGCCGTACCACTTGGCCTTGCGCGTATAGAATTGCCCCTCCGGCGAAGGGCCGAGGTAGTGTTCGAACAGGAATTGAAGCCGCCGGTCGCCCAACCGGGCATTCTCAAGTTGGAAGCCGGCCATCCACGATCTGGAGACGGCCCAGTTCGAGCGCTCGTGAGCTTGGAAATCGCCATAGGCGACCGGTCGCAAGCGGCCGCCGAAGACTGTGACCGGACTCGCGAGTTCGACCCCCCATTGGGCAGTGCCTCGCCCGATTTCCGGCTCCCGCCGGACCAATGCGCCTCCGCCGCCGTACACCCGAAACCATTCAGCGACGTCGGAGGACAGTTTCAGGTCGATTTCTTTGTAACTCAGGTTGACCCTTTCAGCGGTCGGATTATTGATCAAGAACTCATCGCCCAGGTGCGAACTCTGATGGAGCAGGCGGATGAATCCCGACCACGCTCCGGATCGATAGCTGGCTACCAAGCCGACCCGGTAGTCGGCGTTCACGAGATCGATGGATTGTCCCCCGAGGTCCAGCAGGCTGAACACGCCTGCCTGCAGGCCCAAGTCCCACTCTCCTTCAAAAGGGGCCTTGTTCCGGTACAAGGCGAACGTCTCGCCGAAATTTCCCGCCAATCCCCCGGACAGGTCCAATCCGGCGCGAAGCGACCGATAGGCGGCGGGAGAACCGAGGCCAGCGTGGATCTGCGTGCAGAGGCTCGAACAGTTGCCCGTGCGGCATCCACTGGGATGCGCGATCATCACTGGAGGCGGTCACAGGCGGTGCGACACCTGAATCCGGCGCAGGGGGCTCCTTCTCCTGCGCGGCAACGCCCTGCCCGCCGTTCGGTTCGCTGCGCAGATCGACCTCCAACCGCGCCGGGGATATGCTCCAGCGCCGCCCGAATCTTGTCACGGTCGACATTGGGTTCCGATCCGGTGGTCACGGTGAGCGAGCCGTCACGGATCGTAATGGACGCGCTGGGAAGCCCGAATTCCTGCTCCAGCGCCGCAGCCGCATACCCTGCAATGCAGCCATCCTCTATCGCTCCCGCTTCACAGGGCCACGGCAGCAACGGGACGAGCGCCCCTGCGATCAACCCCAGCAGGAGGAGAAGCCCAGGCCCTCCAAGCGTCTTGCGATGCGGGCTCGTCTCGGCTTCGGGATCGACCTCGACCTCGGACATCAGCATCGCCGCGCGCATCTCGATTCAACGTCGGCACGATACACTTCCCGTTCGCATCTCGCCCGCTCGACCGCCGATGGGCCGATTCTCAACGGTGCCGTTGCTCCTCCGGATGTTTCTCGAACCACTCGTCGACCCATTGCTTCACTTCCTCCTTTCGATCTCCATACCGTTCCTGGATCTTCCCTTCCAGCTTGTCCTTCCTGCCCTCGATATAGAGCAGGTCGTCGTCGGTGAGGTCGGCCCACTGCTTTTTGAGCTCACCCTTGAATTGTTTCCACTGTCCCTTCAACTGGTCCTCGTTGTAGACCGGCACCATGTAGGCGGCATCCTGTCTCACGCCAGGAGCGGGGACCGGCATCAACCAGCTCCACGCCGGCCCCGCCACGAGGCCGATGAACAAAACCGTCGCCCAGCACATGCCGCGATGTGAACTCATGGCTCCCTCCCTCAAGACATCGATGAGCCCGGCGGAGGCACCAACCCCACCGGGCCCTCCATCCCGAACTACTTTTCGACCCTGGCCTGACCGGTTTGGGCGTCGACCAGAACCGTCTTCGTCTTCTTGTTCTGATCGATGATCTCCACTTCGTACACCGTACGCCCGTCCTCGGTCCCGATTTCAGCCTCTACCGCCTTCCCGGGCACGAGCTTCAACGCGTACTTCACGGCTTCCTCGAGGGTGACAGTGGCCGTGGAGACCAGTTCTTTATTCGTTTCGAACAACGCCCAGGCCGGGCCGCTGCTGAGGGTCAAGACCAAGGCTGCCATCATCAAGTGTTTCATCGGATTTCCTCCTGTTGGACTGCGTTCGATGTGAATGAGTCTGAACCGCCGGCCGCTCAATGCTTCGACTGGGGCGTGCCTGCGGCGGCCTGCTTCTCGTACCAGTCGTTCGTCCACCTGAGCACTTCTTCCTTTTTATCGCCGTATCGTTCCTGGATCCGTCCGACGAACTTATCGTAATTCCCTTCGACCTGCGTCAGGTCGTCATCGGTGAGCCGGCCCCACTGGCGCTTTGCCTCACCCTTGAACTGATTCCACTTGCCCTTGAATTGCTCCGCATTCATGACGGCCTCCATGGTGTGTGTGTATGCGGCGCGGCCCGCCTGGCGGGATTCCTCGCGCGCCAGTCAATGTCAGCATATCGGTTCCCTCCCGGATCCCACACTAGGACTTTCCTTAGAGAGTTCGACCAGGTCCCCTGGACCGGGAACGGCGGAGCGGCTGCGAGCCGGCAGGCACACGACCATCTCTGCATGCGCTTCCTCCTCTGCCGGATGGGCCTCCACCCGTGGTCGGGTGGCCGGATCCTGATCCTGCGGATCGGCGATCATCTTGTGATCACTCTCGAGGGCAATCCGTTCGGCGATGAGACTCTCTTTGATCATCTCTTTCAGATGGTTCCCTCCCCATGCAGTCGGTATTCGGAATGGCTCCGACTGAGCGGCCCCTCGGGAGGCAGCTCGACGCACTGATCGGCGCGCCTCTGCTCCTCGCAGGCGGGTTGGAGGAACTCGGTGTTGACCCCTGGCGACCTCCAACCTCCAGCCTCCCAGGGAGGTGAGGAGCGTCGCTAGGAGATTCCCCAGGCTCTTCCTGCCACGAGGCCGCGCTACAGTCGTCATCATCGGATTCCTCACTCACACGTACGGCCACGGCGCCTCCCGGATCGGCTTGGCACGATCTCGCATGACCGCCCACGTCCCATCGGTCGTCAGGATCATCAGTCACGTCGCGGCCCCCCGCGGCCGTCTCGGTGCAGGCCATCGCGGGGCCTCCCGATCCCTGTCGTATCGACGCATCTTCGCACCACGAAGGCCCGGGGCATTCCGATCCGGCCGATCTTGTGATATCGGACCGCGGACGAGGTGTACGGTCTCGTGATGGCAGGCCGTGAAGAGCACCCCCGTGGCATGGAGTCCGTTCTTTCGGCCCGCCGCTCCGTGCTCCATTCAAACGCTCGACGTCAGCACGTGATGAAACTGCCGCAGACGAGATCAGCTCAATGTGCCGAGAGGCGATGGAGCAGCGGCTGGGCCACCGGACTGGTCCTGACCGTCGCAGCACTTGGCTCCGCATGCCAGCAATCGGTCTCGCCCCCACCCGCCGCCCTTGCGCCGTCGGACGACACGATCTTGCTGTGGACCACCTACGTGGAATGTCGGGACGCTCGCAAATTGGAAACACGGAAAGGCGCCGCGATCGTGCTGCTGGAAGCCGCGCAATCCTTATCTCCCGTCCATATCCTTCAATGGCGGCGACGCTCGGTCAATCTTCAAGCCATGGCGGCCTCGTGCAGCCTGATGGTCGGAGCGGCGATGGAGGAATCGGGCCAAGCTCGGCAGGCGGAACTGCTGTATCGGAGGATTCTGGATCAGCCTCCGGAACCGGAGTTGATCCGGTACAAGACCGCCGCGCATCACGCCCTGCACGACCTCACGCGGCGGCAGGAGATCCCGCCCTCCTCGTCAGTGCCATGAAACGAGGCGGCGTGCCGAGCCTCGCCTGCCCGGTCGAGCCATCCGGTGGTGCCCCGGCGAGCCTTGTCCGAGCGGGAACCGCAAGTCCGATAAGTCGGGGTGCGACGACAGCGCGCCGCTGGTCCTCTTGGCGAGCGCGGCTTGGATCATGACTTCACCCAGCAACCGTTCCAAGTCCTGAGTCATGAGCAGGAGGGTGGAACGAAGGATGTCGAGCGTGCATGCCCGCCGATGGAGACCGGTCGTGGGGGTACCGGCCTCCTGCCTCGAAACACGGTTGGGCGTGCATCGCGGCTTCGGGCGTGCCGAGCTCGCCCGGTCTCGCCGCCTGCCTCCGACCGGCGATACTGCCCTCCAGATGTGCGCTCCTGCGCCTCCTCCCGGATGCGTCGATTCAGAAAGTACCAGATGGACGGCGGCAAGAGTTCAGGTACCTCGGGAGCCTCCTACACGTTACGAAGGAACTTGTCCGTCTGCTCGAGGCGCTCTTCAGTGTGCTACGTGCGCTCTCGACAGCCCGCGTGGCCACAGCCACAGCTGCCTCCAAGTGAGGTCGCGTTGCGGCACTGATCGGAACAGAATTCCTTGCCTGGTTCCACTTGGCAACGACATCCGGGATGAGCGCACTTCTTGTCGGTCATGACCGCCTCCTTCACCCTTTCGTTCAGAGGCCCGTGGGGCGCTTCTTGTTAATGATCAGCCAGAGTCGCCCGTAGCGGATCGGCCGATTCGGATTGCGTGTGTACCGGCTCGGATCCTCGCTGACGGTGACCCGGCCGAGTGGCACGACCACGCGTTGACGATAATGAGGGAACGGGGTCTCCAGCCCGAGCTTCACCACATGATCGGTGCACGCGATGACCTCCGCGTTCAAACCCGATGCATCGTCGAAGTCCACGGTGATTCGTTCTTCGGGATCCACCCATGCACGGATGACCTCCGCCTTCTCGCGGTTTTCCGCGCGGCGCAGACGCGGGCGGGTGGGGCGACGTAGCTGCTTGATCGGGGTGGGGACGGTCGTCGATCGTTCCATGGTTCCCTCCGCTGGCCACTGTTCAGACTCCTGGAACTGCCTATCATCGCACCTGGCCCGTGAGGCCAGAGCGGTCATGGTCCGGTCTACGTCCGGCTTGGGGCCCCCGGGCGCGCAGCGTATCTCATTCCCGACCGCTCCGTTCCCCGTTCTTCGTTCGGCCGCCCGTGTCTGGGCTGCCGACAGCCCCGGCGGGTTCGCGCTCGCCGGGAAGGGGAATGTGATAAAACTCGTAGATCATGGAGTAGTACACCGGGTCCACGAAGTCCGGCCAATGTCCCTTGTCGAACCCCGGGGCGTGTTTCAGGTCCTCTTCCGAGACATCCAGCACAAAATGTCGGCGATCCTGACTGAGCTCGAGGGCCTCCCACGGGATCGCGAAATACTTCTCCCCCATGCCCAGGAGGCCGCCGAAGGAAAGCACTGCGTAGCGAATCTGTCCGTCCACTTCGTCGATCGCCAGGTCTTGGATTTCCCCAAGGTGTTTGCCTTGGAGATTCTCCACGCCTTTGCCGATGATCGTACTGCCCTTGACGATATCGGGAGGAATGCGGTCTGCACGAACTTCCGCTCCTACCAATGCAGTCCCGACGAGCAGTAGGAGGACCATGATGGCCTTGAGCCTCATATTCTTTCTCCCTCCGAAATCCACATGTCTCTTGCACTGACAGGAGTCACCCAGGCCGGACTCGACACAACGCCGCTGACTCCGTTCGCGGATGACTCCCTGATGCCCCCCTGCCCTGCTTGACGGTACCTGGCGTCACGTCACGTGGAACTTTCGTTCTCGCGTTTCCCCACCCCTCGGTGCGCGCTAGTCCACCGTGATCGTCCCCTGCGTCTTCCTCAGCGGCTGAGGGTCGTCCGAGCCTTCGGAGCGCACGGAGTAGCGGAAGGTCCCGAGCCGGCTGAAGCACAATCCCGCGCTCTCATTCGCGTCCAGCGTGGTCGAATTATCGATCCCCATCGAGAGGGCTTTGGAGAACCCGTTTCGGCAGGACACCTTGCCTTCCAGTGACTCGGCGACCTCCACGACGACCGGTCTCTGGCGGTGGTTGAGCCACCGCACCTCGTCACCCGCCTGAACTCTCAGTGAATCGGGGGCCACGCCCTCATCGATGACGATGTTCTTCACTTGACCGGTGCGCACTCCCGAATCTCGCGCCGGCTCGACGGACTTTGCCGTCTGCTGCGACCCGCATGCCGCACTCACGAGTAACACTCCCGCCAACGCGACCGTACGCATAGGTGCTCCTTTCCCCTCGTATGTTTCGTCGTCGCCGCTCGAGCGGCATGCCGCTGCCCTGTGACCGGGGAAAGCGGGCTCGTCGAATCGATCGGCAGTTCATACTACCAATCGCACGATCATTCGAAACTAGGGAATGCCCTGGCCCATCGTATTCCTGAACGCCTCTCTGCAACCGCCGATCCGCTGCTGCGACAAGCCAACATGCGGCTTCGAGGGCATGCCGGCGGGCAGGCTCGCCCCTTGCCGCCTCAACGTACTGTTTCAAGTACGCTTCAGCCGTTCGGCGCTCCGCGCGCCCGTCTCGCATGGTGTCTTGGCGGTTTCGTCCCTCGACCGGGCTTGGGACCCTGAGTCTGTCGAAGGGTCACGAACCGTCCTGAATAATGTGGGCTGGAACCACCGACGCTCGTCGCCGCCCGTGATGGATCACGGCGCACCAGCGGTCACGATAGACCGGCTCCAGGTGGTCCGCCCTGCAAAACGCGCGTCGGGCCGTCTCCGGTCGAGCATGAGCGTCGTGGGCACGGGCAAGGGGATGACCCAGTGTGCACATTCGAGGCACTGGGGCAGATTGCATAGGTCAGAGCGCGGTGCAGACTTCTACCGGCTCCGACGACACGACCGTTCGGTGTGAGACGGCTCATTACTTCAAATCTCGCGGAGGAGGAGTCATGCGACGACTATTGACACATGAACCAGGCCGGACGAGATCCCGACAGGGCGCTCGGACGCGCCTTGCCCAGGCAGCCGGGTTCGCGGGTCTTCTGTTGGGGCTCATGGTTGGCTTTCACGGTGCGGGAGAGGCCGGGGTGTCAGCGGGCAAAACGGAGGGCGGGGATGCCGCGTCCCGATCTGGCTCCGTCCAATTGCGGGATGATCTTCAACTCCTGAGCGGCGACCGCGTCGTCATCGGCACGGTGGAGGCCATCAAGAGCGATCAGATCGAAGTCCGCTATCCTGAATCGCTGCAAGCGCGATATATTCCCCTTTCGCTCGCGCAAGACAAGGGGATCAACCTTGCGGTCGGGGACAGAGTTCGCATGGTCTTCAACGAACAGGCGGTCCTCGTGGATTTCCACTCGCTCGGTCAGGCGTCGGGTCAACACAAGATCGTCAAGGGCACGATCGCCCAGGAGATGAAGGTCGGCCAGGAACGCGCCGTGATCAAGTCCGAAGGGGAGCAGACGACCACGTATGAGGTGCGGCCGCTGGTGAGAGCCAAGATGGCGTCCATTCCGGTCGGTGTCGAAGCGGTGTTTCTCATCGACGAAATGAACCACATCGTCGATGCCACCTTTGGAAGCCGGGAGGCCGTCGAACAGGTTCAGAATCAGTACCAGCGGATGTCGAGCCCAAAGTCCGCGCATACCCGCGTAGACGGAACCATCGTCGAGATCACGTCCGATGGGCGCGTGACACTGAAGACGTCAGAAGGAAAGAAGACCTTCAAGGCGCGCCCGTTTGCCGCGAAGGAGCTGGCGGCAGCCCATCAGGGTGATAACGTAACCCTTCTCGTCGATTCCGACAATCAGGTCCTGGACGTGGCACAACCAAAAACCATCAAGCGATAACGCGCAGCCGGAGACCCTCCGGGGTCCGCCCCTCTGGCAGGCGGGGATCATTCCCCCGGCGATCGTGAAGGGGCCGCATGATTCAGAGCGGCCCCTTCACAGTTCCAATCACGGAGTTCCCGGGCTTCATTACTCTCGGCCCCTCACTAGTGCGCGGCAGGCATGGGGTCCCGTGCGTGGAGGGGTCGTGTGCGAGGAATATCGGCTGCCAGCTCACGGATGATCGGCGTCGATCATGTCCATCCCCCTCCCCTGCGCCAACCTTTCAGGTGGTTCTCGCACCTGCTCGCCGGGGCCCTGTCCCTTCCCTGATCGAGCAGCCAACTGCTCGGCGAGGCACACCTCCTCTCGGACGAACCCGGAACGATCCTGGTGTGGCAGGAGACGAAGGAGCGGAACTCGGCCCGAACAGCTGCGAGGTACAGATGTTCAGCCACGGGACATGACTCCTGAGATCTTAGGGATGGGCGGCCGCGTCGGCGGTGTCGGCTGCGGGGGAGGCAGCGGAGGCTGCGGGCTGGGGAAGGGATTGGGGTTGGGGTCCGGGAGAGGACCTGGATCTGGACCGGGGTTCGGATCAGGGGTGTGGGAGTAGCGGTTCGCTCCCGTCTGCACCGCGTTTAATAATATAGACTCCGCAGGACAGTTGCGTTGATTCAACATGGCGACTCCGTTAATGCGTGGTGTGATGCACGGTTGGGAAGGACCTCGCTGGCTGACCAGCCATAGCGAGGTCCTTCCTACTTACCTCTTCCGCCTACTTGGGCGCACCGAGGTCCAGACGCTCGTCCACGAGAGCCCAGCGGACGTTCCGGAAGAAGGCATCGATATATTCACTCCGTTCCGAGGGGCTGTAATCCAATAGATACGCATGCTCCCACACATCCAACACGAGCAGCGGTACAAACCCGGCCACGTGCCCATACTCGTGCGAGCTGATCCAATGGTTCGAGAGGCGGCCGCAGGCCGGATCAAGGTAACAGATCGCCCACCCGATGCCGCGCATCATGCCCACACTCACGAAATCCTCGCGCCACCGGTCGAAGCTCCCGAAACTGTCGCCCGCCGCACGTCCGAAGCTGGAATCAGTCTGAATCCTGCCGGTGCCGCCGGGCGAGAGGTTGGTGAAATACAACTCGTGCAGCCGCATCCCGTTATATTCGAAGGCCAGCCGCCGGTTCAACTCGGAGTACGCCGGCATTTCCTCACGATCGATTCGACCGTCCCCCAGCATCTCGTCGATCTGTTGTCGAAGCGTATTGGACGCCTTGACGTATCCTTCATAGAGCTTGAGATGCATCGACAGGGTCCGGTCGGAAATCCCTTCCAGTCCGTGAAGGTCGAAGTCCTTCGGTTGATACTGAAGCGATGCGACTCTGCTCGTTGACCTGCTCATCTGCAGCCTCCTTTCGATGTCCGTCGATCACCAGACCCGCGTTGCCCCACACAAAGAAAGCGCGCAGGAGTTCGGGGCTGGGGGTCATGAGGACCGTCCGGTTGGCCCTTGCGCAGTGTATGGCGGCGGGGCAGAATACAAGGAAACCCCGCGGGCGCGGGTCATGTCGCCGAGCGACGTGGGGGACAGGATGGCACGAGGCGCTCCCGACTCCCACTGGGGAGAGCCCTGGCGAAACAAGCAGAAACGATCTGAACCAATCTTTTTACGTGAGGTCAGTTTTCTAGGGGTACTTCCAGGTTCATCGGCCTGTCATTGCTCTATAGATGAGATAGGTCTTCTGATGGGGTCTGACGAAACCGCTGTGCGGGCCATCGATTCAGCCGCAGCCCTCGTGAGATGGGGCATCCGGCTCCTGGCAAATCCGTTATGTCGTTGCTCAAACCAACCGTCCTGATTGCTGACGACCACCCGCTGGTGACCGAAGGCCTGCGGCACCTCCTCGAGGGCGACTTCGAGATCGTGGGCACGGCCGCGAACGGCGACGAATTGCTGGGCCAGGCCCAGACCGTCCGGCCGGACGTGATCCTGCTTGACGCCGTGATGCCCCCCGACGACGGTTTCGTCACGGCCCGAAAGCTGAAGGCTCTGGTCCCGGACAGCCGCCTCATCTTTGTGACGATGCTCGCGGAGCCCACTCATATCAGCGAGGCATTTCGAGCCGGGGCCAAAGGATATGTCCTCAAACAATCGATCGCGTCCGATCTTGTTCAGGCGGTGAGGACCGTCCTACGCCACGAACGGTACCTTTCTCCGGGGATCATGGGGGAAGTCCGAGAGGCCGTCGAGTATCCCTGGACCAAGCCCGGCGGATTTACCGTCCATTTGACGGAACGCCAGAAGCAGATCCTCCGGCTCCTCTCCAAAGGGGACTCCACCAAGGTTATCGCGGAGACGCTCAAGATCTCTCCGAAGACCGTCGAATTCCACAAGGCCAGCATCTATAAAAAGATCGGCGTGCGCTCACCAAGCGATCTGACCAAATTCGCTCTTACCCACGGTCTCACGTCACTGAGCTAGCAGGCCTGGGGTCCTGCCCCCCACGCTCGTGGTTCTTACGCACTTGCGGACGGGCGTGAACGAGGATGTCTGGGGGCAGGCCGAGGTCTATCCTCCTGAGGGGGCAACCCCTTCGAGCGAGATCAGGCCGTTGGCGATGGCATATTTGGTGAGTTCAGGGCGAGTCTTGAGACCCAGTTCCTTCATGATCCGCGTGCGATGGAACTCTACGGTTTTGGTCGAGACGTTCAAAATGGAGGCGATCTCCTTCGTCGAGCGTCCCTCTGCCACGAGTTGCAACACCTCCCGCTGACGGGGACTCAAAGAATGATCGAAGCCTTTGGCGGAGGGGTCACCCTGGTCGGCGCGGGCCTGCTGGTTCAGATGCTCCACGATACCCTGGGCGACCGCAGGCGAGATATAGGTATTGCCTTTGAGCACCTCTCGTACAGCCTGCTGGAGTTCATTCGAGAGGGATTGCTTCAGCACATATCCCGCCACCCCGACTTGAAAGGCCTCCACCACGAACACCTTGTCGGCGTGCATCGTCAGCATCAAGATCTTGGTCCTGGGGTGGGCTTGCTTAATCTGGCGGGCGGCATCCAAGCCGTTCAACAGAGGCAACGAGATATCGACGATCACCAAATCGGGTTGGGTCTCGGTGACCGCTTGGATGAGTGAACGGCCGTCCGACAGGATACGGGCGACCTCCACATCCGATTCGAGGAGCTTTTGAATTCCCTGTGCAACCAGGACATGGTCATCCGCAATCAAGATCCGGGGCTTCATGACGCTCCTCCCTCTGAACGCTCCGACGGTTCGCCATACCCAGCTTCTCAACGGTTAGTCTCGACGTTTGTCGCACGCTTGTCAAGCGTGGGGGCGCCGTCGCCGCCGAGACCTGTTCCTTCCCCATCGCTTCTCGCCCGTCTGCTTTCTCAGCAACGTCGTCCAATTCCTAGGGTCTCCGCTCCGTGAAACTAGGTTTCCTGCCAGTCCGTTTCGCCATCGCTCGTGCTAGCGTTGGGCACCGGCGGTCGTGTCATCCCGGCCATGAGACCGAGCCTTCACGCAGACGCGGAATTGTTCATCGTGCAACCGATCAACCGATTCAACCACAAGGAGTCACCGATGCAAGAACAAACCCAGTGGTCGACTTTCTTTGCCGGCTTCCTCCTGGGAGCGGGCGTGGCCTTTCTCATGGCGCCTCAAACCGGCGCGCAGCTCCGTCGAAGCCTGCGAGAGTATGCGGCGGATGCAAAAGACGAGCTCGAAGGAATTGCCGACAAGGGCATGGCCGCCTGGGACACGGTGGTCGAACAGGGACAGGAGTACGTGGAACGTGGGGCCGATACCGTGCGGGCAGCGGCCGAAAACGCGCGCAAGTACGCGCAGCAGGCACCCGAGCGGGTCCGTGAGGCGGTGCGGGAGCGTTCGTGATCTGCCGACGCCCACCGCCGGAGAGCGTGCGTCCGAAACTCAACCGTCGACTCAACATCGTCGACCCAACACATTGTGCAGAAAGGAGTGAACGAATGAGACCACTGATGAGCTTCTCGATCAGTTTTGCCCTCCTGGGCCTGGTCGGTTGCCAATCGACCACCGGAAAAACCGCCCACCAGTCCATGAGCGATGCCGGGATCACCGCCTCGGTCCAAAGCAAGCTGACGGCAGATAGGATGGCCAACTTTTCGCGAATCGACGTCGACACCGAGCGAGGGGTTGTGACGCTGACCGGCGTAGTGCCGACCGTTCAGGATAAGGAGCGAGCCGCTCGTGTCGTCCGCGAGGTGGAAGGAGTGAAACGCCTGAACAATAATTTGCAAGTACAGGATCAGATGCCCAGATGATCCGATAATCGATTGACCGGCGGGTCGGGCTCGGCGTTTGCTCTTCCCGGGGCGCCGGCACTGGCTGGAGGTCGTGGGACGGGACGCCGCCATCGCGGGTCGAGATCGGCCCCCGATGGCGGTTTCATGTAAGGCCATCCGTCGGGTCAGGGATGGGCCCGTGGCCTTCCTATTATTTTATTCACTCGCAGGCCGGACTTGCCGGCCCTCCCCTTCTCTTCCGGATTGCCCGCAGTACTCCCTTTGAGACTCCAAGGTCCCTGGGGTTCATTCTTAGGAATAGTTCCAGTAGCGGCGGCGGCCGACTGCGTCTACTGTGGCCAGTGACACGTGTCGGGACGCAGATCGCCGCTCAAGGCGGAAACCATGCGTGGTCGTTCTTTTCACCACACCCGCTGCTGAGAGGAGGCAGACATGACCAGAGATTCCAAGGGCGCCCTTGCGGAAACCACCGATATTCTCGACATGCTCAAGGAGGACCACAAACGCGTCACGACCCTGTTCGAACAGTTCGAGCAGACGGACGACGCGGACGAGCGCGAGGAGATCATCAAGACCGCGCTGCACGAATTGGAGGTTCACGCCGAACTCGAGGAGAAGCTCATCTATCCGGCATTCCGCGAGCACGTCCAGGAAGAGGATCTCATGGACGAGGCGCTCGAGGAGCACCACGTGGCGCACGTCCTCATCAAGGAACTCAAAGGCGCGCGCGGCAAGCAACAGCGCCGGTTCGCCAAGTTCACCGTTCTGGGTGAAAGCGTGAAACACCACATCAAAGAGGAGGAGGAGTCCATGTTCCCGGAAGTGGAGGACGCCGATGTCGACTGGGAGGCATTGTCGGAACAGGTGACCAAGAAGCGGGCGCAACTTGAATCACGCCGGGGAGGCTCCGCCCGCTCACGACGGTAGGCGCGTTCGAGTGCGCCCCGTCACTCGCACATACCTGTAAGGACGCCGAGGAGGATCCTATGTCCACAGTCATGCCCGCGAAAGTCATGTCGGCAGAGACGATGATCGGAACCGCGGTCCAGAACGCGGCCGGCGAGGATTTGGGAGAAATCAAAGACATCATGCTCGATCTCAGGCACGGTCGGGTCGCTTACGCCGTGTTGTCGTTCGGTGGATTCCTTGGGCTTGGCGACAAACTGTTCGCCATTCCGTGGGAGGCCCTCTCGCTCTCCCACCAGGCAGACATCTTTATCCTTCGGGTGCCCCGGGAACGCCTCGAACAGGCGCCGGGATTCGATCAGGATCACTGGCCGGATATGGCGGACCCGACCTGGGGTCAATCGATTCACCAGTATTACGGATTGAAGCCGTACTGGTGACGACACGGACGCCGGCCATCTAGTCCAGTACGGTGGCCGGCGTCGGTGACCCGCGATCATCACTCCGTACGATCCCTCTGTCGTGCAACGAGAGCAGGAGCCTTACAATGAACCGAACGACGCGGATGCAGGTCTTGTTTACCAAGGCGTTCCTCGGCGTGGGCGCGCTGGTCTGCGCGGCCTCGATTGGATGGGGACTTCGGGCGGAACCGCATGCAGCACCACAGGTCCATCCTCCCGGTCACATGTCCGATTGTCCCGGCTCAGAGACGAACGCCGACACGCGCTCTCCCAACACTTCTGCGAGGTCGTCATGAAACGCCGCATCTCCTCTAGAAGACCAGCCTGCGTCCGCTACGCGGTCGCCGGACTCGGGCATATCAGTCAAATCGCCGTGCTTCCCGGATTTCGCCATGCCCGGCGTAACTCCTCCTTGGTCACGGTGGTCTCGGGCGACGCAACCAAACGACGCGCGATTGCGCGGCAGTACGGTCTGACCAAGACCTATTCGTACGAAGACTACGATGAACTGCTCGCCAGCGGCACGATCGACGCCGTCTACATCGCGCTTCCAAATCATCTGCACGCCTCCTTCGTCGAACGGGCGCTGCGCGCGGGTGTGCACGTATTGTGCGAAAAGCCCCTCGGGCTGTCGTCTTCGGAATGCCGGGCCATGGTCCGGGCGGCCAGGGCCCGGACGAAGCTCATGGTCGCCTATCGGTTGCATTTCGACGAAGCCAACCTCCGAATGATCGAGTTGGCCAATTCCGGAAAGCTTGGCAGCGTGCGGATTTTTCACTCGCTCTTCTGCCAGCAGGTCAAAACGGGAGACACCCGATTGAAGGCGCAGGTCGGAGCCGGCCCCCTGTTTGATATCGGCATTTACTGCATCAACGCGGCGCGCTATGTGTTTCGAGCGGAGCCGGTCGAGGTCATGGCGGCCGCCGCGCGGTCGAACGACCCCCGATTCCGCGAGGTCCCGGAAATGCATGCGGTGATCATGCGGTTTCCGGGCGATCGTCTCGCCACGTTCGTCTCGAGCTTTGGCGGGGCCGACCGCACCGAATTCGACCTCGTGGGCACGAAAGGGAGCGCTCGCCTGGAATCCGCCTATGAATATGCACAAGCCATGCAGGCGCAGGTCACGATCGGTGACGCCACCCGCCGGTTTCGGTATCCCAAACGAGATCAGTTCGGCCCTCAACTGCTCTATTTCTCAGACTGTGTCTTGAAGAACACCAAGCCCGAACCGTCGGGGTTGGAGGGCCTGATCGATGTCGCGATCATCGAGGCACTGGAGCGTTCCGTCGCCACAGGACGAGTCGTCCGAGTCCGGACCCGCGACACCAAGCGGCGTCGTCCGGGCTTGTCCCAGCTCTTCACCTGCCCCCCGGTGCCCCGACCGCGCACGGTGAAAACGACATCGCCGACGCGCTAGGCGACCGGTGCTGCGGAGGCCTGGCCTGCTGCGAACTAGGACTTTGCCGGGGTCCACTCCGCGCCGGCCAGCGGTATGGTGCCGGGACCGATATGAGATCGAGCACCGTTCACGTGAACACGTCAACCACCGCTGCGAGGGAGGAGACCATGGATCAAGGATCGCGAAACGCCGGACATGAGGAGCACACCGTTTCCAAGACCGAGGAGCTCGCGGACGCCGAGGCCGTGAAGGCGCGGCAATCCGACGAGGGGGCAGAAGGGTTGGGCGGGGCTGCCGATCGGTTCGAACAGAAGCTGCGGGAAACCAGCGAGGGGGTGGGAGAGGTCGTCAGTGCCGTTTCCAACCGAGTCAGATCCTCGGCGGCCTATTTGCAGGAGCAGGGTTGGGGGGGCGTGCTGGACGACATTGAAACGCTCATCAAACGCTACCCCATCCATGCGGTGCTCATCGGCGCGGGACTGGGATTCATCCTTGCCCGCGGCCGCTCACGCTGAACGAGCGAGATCATGGCACCCGTACGCAATGGTCACCAGCCCGGCATGATGGCACTGCTCCAAGGACTGGCGGACGACCTGAAGACCTTGGCGGCGCAACAGGTGCGCCTGGCCCTTCATGAGGTTCACATGGAGATGGGCCGCGCCGCGCGCATTGGGGCATTGTCGGCCGGGTTGTTCGTGCTGGCCATCCTGACGATGGTGGTCCTGCTCTTTACCGCCGCCTTCGCACTGCATGAATTGGGCGGCTGGCCGCTCTGGGCCAGCTTTGGCGTCACTGCCCTGGTTCTCCTGGCGGGGGCCGGGGGGATCGCCTATTCCATCACCCAGGTGTGGCGTCGCGTGCGATTCACTCCGGTTCGGACGCTGCACACACTCAAGGAAGACGCGCAATGGATCAAGGAACAGCTCAAATCGCCGAGGATCTGAAGGATCTCGTCCAGACACGGGCCGCCATTGCCGACAAGCTCGGTCTCATCGAGCGCCGACTGACCCAGTCCGTCGAAGAAGCCAAAACCAAGGCCGAGCAGGTCGTGCTCGACACCCAGGCCTCCATTCGAAGCGCCGTACATACCATCAAGAGAGTGACGAATCCTTCCCGGATCGCGTCGACCCATCCGTGGCTCATGGTCGCCGGGGCGATGCTGGTGGGTTATGCCGCCGGCCAAGTCCAGCACCGTGGAAACCCAGGTGTGATGCCGTATTATCCGCCGGGCTCTCAGGGAGCGCCCGTGATGCCGCCCCCCGGACGCAAATCGGACTCACGGCCGGGCGTGTATCCGTCCTATCCGGAAACGGACTCGAGGAGCAGAACACCCCCGATATCCAGGGCCTCTCTCCTCGGCGACCTCGGGCAGGTGTTGACCCAAGGGCTCGGACAGGCGCGGGAGGAATTGATCCAGACCGCCCAATCCGTCTTTCGTGGTTGGCTTCAGGACGTCCTGCGAAAGACCCGCAGCGCGTCCTAAGAAGTAGAGGGAGAGGCGACAGGAGCCGTGGACACCGCGCCGTCCGGGATCCAGATCGGATATTGCTCGGTCTCCTTCAGACCAGGAAACACGCACTTGTCGAACTCGCACGCTCATGCATCTCCTCGCGCGCAAAGCAGGTCGCACACCGGGGATCCGGACCGTGATCGTTGGGGCTCTTGTCCTGATGACCCTCTCGCTCGTCATTGCCTCGTGGACCATCGATGAGCCGCTGCGCCGGTACATCGAAGCCCAGGCGACCAGCTCGCTCGATGGATACGGGGTCACGATCGGAGGCCTGGACTTTCATCCACTGGGACTCTCCCTCGATCTCGAGAACGTGTCGCTGTTCCGATCCGAGAACCCACAGGATCCCATCGTCCACCTCCCACACTGGAGTGCAAGTATCCACTGGAGGCAACTCCTCAGAGGCAATCTCGTTAGCGATCACCAGTTCCAGGAACCTCGCGTATCGGTGACCCGCGGTCAGGCGGAGCGAGAAATCGAGGATCCACAGCCCTTGTCGGAACGCGGATGGCAGGATGCCGTGGCGGCCATCTATCCCGTGAGGATCCACCACCTCGTCATTCGTAACGGAGCGTTCACGTATGTGGACGCGCCGGACGCAACGCCGTTGGAATTTCTCGACATCGACGCGAGCGCCGAAAACATCAGTAATGTCTCGACTCCGGAGCAGGACTATCCGTCGACGTTCACCTTCGACTCACGCGTATTCAAGACCGGGCACCTCCATCTGGAGGGACGGGCGGATTTTCTTGCGAAGCCCATCGCGGGGCTGGATTTCGATTTCAACCTCCGCGACGCCCCGCTTGGAGGTTTGCTGCCCGTCAGCACCCGGTTCGACATGCCGGTCGGCGGCGGATCGCTGACGGTCCAGGGGTACGTGGAATACTCCCCCTGGGCTCGCCATGTGATCTGCCGGGACCTGCAGATCGACGCGCTACGGCTCGATTACGTATATGAGCGGAATCATCCGCCGTCGAAACGCTCCGGCGGCCGACAAGAGCCACAACCTGCGCGGGACGCGGCCGCCGAACCCCCGATGCGCATCGAGATCCAGTCGGCCCGTCTGACGGGGGCCGAACTGGGTTTTGCCGATCGAAGCACGTCCCCCCCCTACCGCCTGTTCGTGTCCGATCTCGCAATGAAGCTCGAGGGGTTTTCCAATGCACCAGGCGCGGGGACGGCCGAACTGTCGATGACCGGCCGATTCATGGGTCACGGCAAACTGTCGGTGCGGGGAGTATTCCACCCGGCTTCGACGACGCCCGACTTTCAATTGGCCGCCAAGATCGTCAAGACCCAGCTTCCGTCGCTGAACGATCTGCTTCGCGCCCATACGGCGGTCGATGTCGAGGGCGGCATGTTCGCCTTATTTTCCGAGATTACGGTTCGGAAGGGACGCATGGATGGCTATATCAAGCCCCTCTTCAAGGACGTCGACGTATACGACCCGGCGCAGGACAAAGACCAGGGCGTGTTTCAACAGGTCTATGAAGGGATGGTGGGCGGGCTGGCCGACCTTCTCAAGAACCAGCCACGGGACGAAGTCGCGACGGAGACGGACGTGTCAGGTCCATTGGCCGACCCACGAATGAGCACCTGGGACGTTGTGATCCATTTGATTAAAAATGCCTTTTACGAGGCCATCCTGCCTGGTTTTCGTCAACACGCCCAGAGGGCCTGATGCTCGAAGGAGAGGAGAACAAGTCCGATGTCGCCATATCCCACGGTCTCCGGGCCCATCAATTTATGGGAGCGAGGCGGCTTGACCTGGAAGGAGTTGGGCCAGCGGGTCTGGAAGGAATTTCAGGACGACGAGATTTCGGGACGAGGGGCCCAACTGGCGTATTATTTTCTCCTGGCCTTGTTTCCCGCCCTGTTGTTCTTGACCGCCCTCATGGGTTTGTTTCCGGTCAATACCTCCACTTCTACGTTGCTTCAATATGCCGAGCGCGTGTTGCCGGCCGATGCGCTCGGGATTCTTCAGCGCTACCTCGACAATGTGGTGAAGGGGAGCAGTGGAGACATCCTCTCGTTGGGCATTCTGGGCGCCTTATGGGCCTCCTCCAGCGGCATGACGGCCATCATGGACGCACTCAACGTGGCCTATGATGCCGTTGAAACGCGGCCGTTCTGGAAAGTGCGCCTCGTAGGAATCCTATTGACCATCGGACTGGCGGGATTCGTCATCCTCTCCGTGACCCTCGTGGTTTCCGGAGGCCAGATCGCCGAATGGCTGGCCCAGTTCCTCGGTCTGGGCGTTCTCTTCGAGACCGCGTGGAAGATCCTTCAATGGCCGGCGGCCCTCGCGATGATGCTCTTTGCGATGGCCGTGACGTACTACGTGTGCCCGGACGTCGAGCAACATTGGCGCTGGGTCACTCCGGGAGCCGTCTTCGCCGTGGCCCTGTGGCTGATCGTATCGTTGGCATTCAAACTCTACGTGACGCATTTCGGAGATTATAATGCCGCCTACGGATCGATCGGCGGCGTCATCGTGCTCCTGCTCTGGCTGTATCTCAGCGGTGTCGTGATCCTCCTGGGAGGAGAAATCAATGCGGAGATCGAGGCAGCCGCTCGGCGACGGATGAGACCCGGCCCAGTTCCTCCGCGTTAGGTGTGACTCGGGTACGAGGCCGGAAGGAACCGACACGGACCCGCTGTCGTCTCCGCCTCGTCTCATCGAGGACATCCGCCGTTCGCGTGCCCTGAACATTCCGATGAAGCCAACCCTGCACGAGTCGAGGAGCGGCATGACGAATCGTCCCTTGGTCGAGAGGCACCTGTGGGAGATCGTTCCGGCCAGAGACCTTCTCTGGCTGGCCGCCGCCGTTCTCCTGTTCTGGGCGGCCTATTCGCTCCGGTCGATTCTGACGCCGATTCTCATGGGCTTCGGGTTCGCCTACCTCTTCAATCCCCTCGTGACCCGAGCGGCCAACCGGTGGCACATGCCGAGGCTTTTGACGATCAGTCTGATCGTGCTGGTGCTGCTCTTAGGCCTTGTAGCGGCACTCGTCTGGATGGGCCCGACGTTCTACCATCAGGTCGTGACGTTGGCGGAGAAGCTCCCGGTCTATCTGAGCACCCTGACCTCCCGCTACCATGTGGACCTTGGCGATGTATCGAGACACGCGGCCGATCTCGCCGCGAATCTGAAGGAAGACCCCCTGAGTGTCTTGGGCCCGGTATTCTCCGGCACCGGACGCGCTGTGGGTCTGATCGGCACGGTCATCGGATCCACGCTCAATCTGACGCTGATGCTGGTCTTGGTCCCGATCTTTTTCATTCTGTTTGCGTGGGATTTCGACCGGATCACTTCGAGCGTCATGAAGGTCGTCCCGCTCGCGCATCGCCTGCGGACCGAGCATGTACTCGGGCGCATGGATCTCGCCGTCAGCGGTTTCTTTCGAGGCCGGCTCCTCATCGGCCTCATCACGGCCGCCCTGTACTCGGTCGGATGGGCGCTTGCCGACGTCCCCTATTGGTTCCTGCTCGGCACGGTGACGGGGGCCTTGACCGTCATCCCGTACGTATCCGCCATCGGATGGCCGCTCGCGGTGCTGCTGAAGTATCTGGACGTGCTCTCCTCCCCGGACCAGGGCGTAGGGTGGATGGTGATCGTCGTCTGGCCGAGCGCGACGTATCTTGGCGTTCAGTTTCTCGAGAGCTGGATCCTGACACCGTGGATTCAGAGCCAGTCTTTGAGCCTGAACGCCACGACCGTCCTGATCGTGGTCTTGGTCGGGGGGGTCGTGGGAGGATTCTTCGGGCTGTTACTCGCCATTCCGATCGCAGCCTGCGTCAAGATCTTGTTCGAGGAATTTATCTTGCCGGACCGGCTACGGCCGATGACCGGACCTCGCCCCTAAAGGAGGTTGTCCATGCCCATTACCGTCGCAGACCAGCTCGTCGCTCGATTGGAGCAGTGGGGAGTCCGTGTGGTCTTTGGTTTGCCGGGCGACGGCATTAACGGGCTCTATGAGGCGTTTCGGAAGCGCGCGCGTTCCATCCGACTGATTCAGGTCCGCCATGAGGAATCCGCCGCCCTCGCGGCCTGTGCCTATGCCAAGTTCACCCAGCGACTGGGGGTCTGCCTCGCCACGTCCGGCCCGGGCGGCGTGCATCTTCTGAACGGACTCTATGACGCGAAGTTCGACGGCCAACCCGTTCTTGCCATCACCGGCCATACCTATCACGACCTCATCGGCACCCGATACCAGCAGGATCTCGATCTCGACAAATTGTTCATGGACGTCGCGGCGTACAGCGTCCGCGTCATGAGCCCCTCTCATGTGGTCAATGCCCTCGACCAGGCCGTGAAGACGGCCATCGCCAGACGGACGGTCGCTCACGTGACGATTCCGAAGGACATTCAGGATTGGTCAAGCTCGGACGAGCGTTCTCCCGCCAACGTCGAATCCCACAGCGGAGGGGTCTATGCAGATCCTCAACCCCTTCCTCCCCGCCCGCTGCTGGAACGGGCGGCAGAGGTCGTGCGGGAAGGCGAGCGAATCGCCATCCTCGCCGGCCAGGGCTGCCTCAATGCACGAGAAGAGGTGCTGACCCTCGCGCGAACGCTCCAGGCCCCGATCGTGAAAGCCCTGCTCGGCAAAGCCGTCGTCCCGGATGACGACCCCTACACCACCGGGGGGGTGGGGTTGCTGGGGACGGCCCCGTCCCAGGAGATCCTGCAGGAGTGCGACACGTTGGTCATCGCCGGGAGCAGCTTCCCTTATCTGGAGTTTTATCCGAAACCCGGTCAGGCACGTGCCGTGCAAATCGATCTGGACGGATCCCGGATCGGCCTCCGATATCCGGTGACCGTGGGACTCGTAGGCAAATGCCGAGATGTCTTACGCGCCTGGCTTCCACTCATTGAACCAAAGACGGACACCGCCTTTCTCCGCTCCGCTCAAACCCGGATGGCGGATTGGAATCGGATCATGGAGACCCGCGCGGGCCGCATGGATCCGCCGCTCAAACCCCAGGCCGTCATCGACCGGATCAATCCCGTGCTGCGGGATGATGCCATCGTTTGTTGCGATACCGGGACGGTGACCACCTGGGTCGCCAGACACCTGCGGATGCGCGGCTGCATGGAATTCTCCGCGTCGGGCACGCTGGCCACCATGGGGAACGGCGTGCCCTACGCCCTGGCCGCCGCCGTCGCGCATCCGACCCGTCAGGTGGTGTGTATTTGCGGGGACGGAGGGTTCTCGATGTTGATGGCCGACCTCGCCACGCTCGTGAAATACGAGCTTCCCGTAAAAATCGTGCTTCTGAAGAACAACTTGTTCGGGATGATCAAGTGGGAGCAGTTGGGGATGGAAGGCAACCCGGAATATGGCGTAGACCTGCAGCCCATTGACTTCGCCGCGTTTGCCACAGCCTGCGGCGCGAAGGGCTACGGCGTGGCGCACCCGGGCGAATTGGAGCCGGTGTTGAGGCAGGCGTTTGCCGAACCGGGCCCCACCCTTGTCGAAGCTCTCGTCGACCCGAGCGAGCCCCCGTTGCCAGGAAAGGTGTCGTTGGACCAGGCATGGCAGTTCACGAAGGCCATGTTGCGAGGACAGCCTGACCGTTGGCAGTTGCTCCAGACGCTCGTGGAGAACAAGGCTCGAGAGGTGATCTGAATCGGCTCCGACCGGCCCCTGTGCGACAGGTCATCTGACAGGCGCGGGATTTGCCCGTTCGGCCCTACGGATCCACCCGCCCCCGTCCTGCCAGGGACTCTCCTGCGGCGAGAGCCGGTACGCTGACTGTGGGGTCTGAGCCGGCCCCGGCATCCCATTGGGGCCCGATTTCGGTCGGAGTCTCGAGGGTCGTGCGAAACGTCACGGTCTCTCCAACTGAACCTTAGGCAGTGGAAGCGAAGAAAAATGAAAGAGCGCGATGGCGGCGGAGGCGGCCACGTTCAGTGATTCCACCTCCTCTCTGGTCCGGATGAAATAGCGGAGGGTGGCTAATGCGTGTAGGCGTTGACTGACTCCCCGTCCTTCGCTTCCGAAGGCGAGCGTCAACCGGGGTGGCCGAGCGGCGATTGTTGAGAGGGACACACCATGCGTTCGATCGGAATCCGCGGTATAAATCACCGATTGGTGCGTGGTGAGGTCATCCAGCGTCGTATTGGAGAAAACCGGGATGTGGAAAATCGACCCTGCGGAGGCTCGAACGACCTTGGGATTGAAGGGGTCGACCGAGCCGGGAGACAGCCAGATCGCCGCGACCCCAAATGCCGCCGCCGATCGCAGGATTGCGCCGACATTTGTGGGATCCTGGAGTCCTTCGCCATAGACCATCACGTGTTCGAGCTTCGAAAGGAACTGTGCTGGATGCCACGCTGGTTTCTTGACGACCGCCAATACCGGCTGGGGACTTGCGGTGTCGGTCAACCGGTCGATGGCCGACTGCGGGCAGGTGAGCCAGCGGATGGATGGGAGAGCCGTGTGGACCGGCCATTTCCATTCCGGCGTCGAAATAATATACCGTATCGCATCCGGACGAGAGCGCAGCACTTCACCGATCGGCTTGGCTCCCTCAAGGACGAAGGAGGCCTCATCCGTCCGAACGCCGGGGTCTTGCATCAAAGCGCGAATGAGTGCGGCGGTTCGCCGGCTCAGCGGCGAGGGGACTGAGGGCACGGGTCAATTCCAGTCAAGTCGCCCGATGGGAAGGATCAGCGGAGGCGGAGCCTTCCTCCCCGATCCGGGAGGAAGGCTCGGAGCGTTTACCGGCGCTTCTTGTTGGCCGCGGCTTCCGCGGCGCGTATGCGTTGGGCCCGCGCTTTCGCACGACGCAACTCACCGAGCTTCACGCGAGTCTGCCGCCGTTGCAAATCCAGTTGGGCGATCTGTGCGCGCACGTAATTTTTTTCCTGCTGATGCAGGCTGGCGCACTCGGCTTTCGAGAGGGTCGTCCAGTCGCCCGAATCGCGCGCACGGCGGATACGTTCCGGAAGTGATTCGCGGAGGGCTCGAGACCGGAGTGAAATCAAGGACTTTAGGGCTTGTTCCCGCCGCAGAATCTCCTCTTCCTCGGCGAGAATGCCACGCAAATCTGAACCCAACATAGTCAGTTCCTCCTGAGAAAACCTGTCGAATGAGGGTGCTGCATTATACTCAATTCACGACCGGCACTCCAGACCATCTAACTCGTTGTTTTATTTATGTATTACGTCATTTTTGGCCGACGACGTCTCGCTTGACACAGCCGGAGCCTCGTGTATGCCTTGGTTGCAGCGCACAATCCGCTTGGTTATGATCAGCGCATGTCCATTCCTTCCCACCTTCATGCGTGGCGCGAGTCTCGCCGCCTCACCGTAGAGGAATTGGCTCAGCAATGCTGCCTGTCCGCCGAAACCGTCCGTGACATCGAATCTGGTGCGACTGACCCCTCCCTCTCCACATTGGATACCCTTGCCGCGGCCCTGGGCGTTCCTCCCTCGTGGCTCTATGGAGACCCCCGCGACCTTCAGTTGCTCACCCAATACTTAGGCGATGAGGACGAGCCTGAGCGCGCCCAAAGCCACGCACAATCACCTTCTGGGGCCGATCCGGTAGTCGAGCGAATGCTCCGAGGGCTGCGTCAAGATAGAACCTTGTACACGCTCGTGACGGTCCTGCTGCACTCGGAGGACCAGAGGCTGATTCGCGCGGCGGAGGTGAGTCTCAGAAGCCTGGTCAAACAGGTGAAACCGATCAATGTTCCCTGGGCCTTTCGCCAGCCCGGCAACTTCGAGCCGCCCAGCGACTGACCGGACATACTTTCATCCTCGCCGTTGCGGTGTCTTCCTACCGACGAAATCGCATACGCTGGAGCCACCAGCCCAACAGGGCCAAGAGCGCAACGCCGGGCCACGGTCCGAGCGGCGGCACATCTACCAGTCGAAACGGATCCGCCCCAAGAGACGGCCAGGCGGCAGTGAGCGCTAGCGGCACGGCAATGAGGATTCCGATCAGAGCCTCGCCTGTGATGAGGCCGGCGGCGGCCAACAACCCGGGACCATCCATGACAGGTCCCTTTCGTTCGTTCCGCCGTACGAGGTGCTGGAGCAGCCCCCCCAGCATCACGGCGGCGGTAAGCTTGAACGGCAGGTAGATTCCCAATGCAACGGCAAGCACGGGGATGCGGAACGATCTGCCGGCTGCCGAGAGACGCTGATCCAGGGCGATAATACCGACTGCCAAGAGTGCCCCGAGGGTCACCAGATGCCAAGGGAGATCGCCGGCAAACATCCCGCGAGACAAGTGCGCCATCAACGTGGCTTGGGGTGCGCTTAACGGTTGCGGGTGCAAGTCGGTAGGCGGACCGATACCGTATTTGGCCTGGAGGAGTGAGAGCACCGGCGGCAGGACGAGCGCGCCGGCCCCGACGCCCACTAATTGCATAATCTGCTGCTTCCACGGCGTCGCCCCGACCAACTGTCCTGTTTTCAAGTCCTGAAGATTGTCGCCGCCCATGGCCGCGGCGCAACAGACCACGGCAGCGATCAGGAGCGTGGCCGCAGGGCCCGCCGGATGCCCGGGCCCCATCGCGAGGAGGAGCAACCCCGCCGTTAGCATGATCGTCGCAATCGTGACGCCCGACACCGGATTGCTCGAACTCCCGACCAGACCGGCCATATATCCCGCGACGGAGGAGAACAGGAAGGCCGCAATCACCATGGCGAGCGCCATGAGGCCGGCGATCCAGGCCTGGGGAACGATGGTGCGATAGATGAGCATGATCCCCAGAATACAGGCGATGAACACGACGAGCAGGATCCAGCCCGGCGTATCCAACTCCGTGCGAAGATCGGGTCTTTCCGTATCGACGCCTGCGCGTGCGATCGCGGGTGGCGCAGGGCCCTCCGGGCGGTGGAGCCGCAGGAGGCTCGACCATACCGCTCCGCGTACCTGCCGAAGGGTCCAGAGTCCGCCGACGAGCATCGCCCCAATGCCGACGTAGCGAATGTGGGTGCTCCAAAGTCTCCGGGCGGTGACCGTGGGGTTCACATCGGTCGCAGGGCCTTCCCACCATCCGTCGAGCGGCAGCAGGACCAACCACCCGATGACGCCGCCGCCGAATACCACCGTTGCGGTCGGGAGCCCGATAATGAACCCAACGGCCACCAGAGCCGGCGAGAGGTTGAGCCCGCCGTAGACGACGGTCCGCCCGACCTGGACGGCGCCCTCCACAGCATCCGTCCAGAGGCGGAGCCCGCTCTCGCCGAACTTCATGGCGCCACCGACGAGCGCGCCGCTTACCAGCGACCGAAGGTCGGCGGCCCGGTTGCCCTCCCCCATCCCGGCCTTCAAAACTTCCGCCGTGGCCAGTCCCTCCGGGAATCGCAGCCTCGCATCCATCACCAGAGCCCGACGCAGTGGCACGGTAAACAGGACACCGAGCGTCCCTCCGACCAGCGAGACCCCGACGGTCTGCCAATAATCAACGCGGTCCCATGCGCCGAGGATCACGAGGGCGGGAATCGTGAAGATCACGCCGGCCGCGAGGGCCTCGCCGGAGGAGGCCGCCGTTTGCACGATATTGTTTTCCAGAATGTTGGGCCGTTTGAACCAGCGGAGGATGGACATGGATAAGACCGCGGCGGGAATGGAGGCCGAAACGGTCATGCCCGCGAACAGTCCGAGATAGGCGTTCGCGCCGGCGAGGACGGCCGCCAGCAGTCCGGCGAGCAACAGACTCCTCGGCGTGATTTCCGGCAGACGGACATGAGCCGGGACGATCGGGGGCGGCGCGTGCGGTCCGGATGTGTCGGGTGAGGCGAGGCCGTCGCTCATGAATCTCGCGTTCCGGGCTGGATCATGCACGGGCGCGTTTCTTTACCATGGATTCGATACGGGGTCCATGTCGCCTTGTGGTACACTACCCCCGCATCGAATCGCTTGATACGATCATGACGTGGAACGGGGAGCGCGGAGAGAGGAGCGCTGGTCATGAGCACATCGCATACGCTGGGCGGCTTTCTAGTCGACCGTCTTCGCCAGCTCGGCGTCGACCATGTCTTCGGTATTCCGGGCGACTACGTGCTCGCCCTCTATAAAGTGCTGGAAGAATCGCCCCTCCAATTGATCGGAACGACCCGTGAGGATTGCGCCGGATTTGCCGCCGACGCCTACGCCCGCGTCCGGGGGGTCGGCGCACTGTGCGTCACCTACTGCGTGGGCGGGTTGAATACCGTGAATGCCATCGCATGCGCGTATGCGGAGCGCTCGCCGGTGATCGTCCTGACGGGTTCACCAGGGCTTTCGGAGCGGGCCCGCAATCCGTATCTGCATCACATGGTGCGGGACTTCGCGACCCAAAAGGAAGTCTTTGAGAAAATCACGGTGGCGGCGGTCGTCCTCGACGATCCACTCACCGCCGCGAGACAGGTCGATCGCGCGTTGGATGCGCTCAAGCGGTATCGGCGCCCGATCTACCTCGAGGTGCCGCGCGATCTGGTGCACGCCAAACTCCCGGCGATGGCCACCGAACGCCCAGAACCAGAGGAGATGAGCGATCCCGCGACGCTGGCCGAGGCCCTGGCCGAAGCCCGCACGATGTTGGCGACGGCCAAACGGCCGGTCATCCTCGCGGGGGCGGAAGTGGGACGATTCGGGCTGCAGGAAGAATTGGTGCGCCTCGTGGAGCGCTTCCAGATACCCATCGCGTCCACCCTCCACGGCAAGTCGATTATCCGGGAAGATCACCCGCTCTATGTGGGCGTCTACGGCGGTCTGATCGGGCGCGACGAAGTCCTGCAGTTCGTCCACGACGCCGATTGCCTGTTGATCCTTGGATCCATTCTGTCGGACGTCGACGTGATCGACCCGCAGCGGCCGTCATTGGCGGAAGGCCAGGTGATTCATGCCACCGCGGATCGAATCACGATCAAGCACCATCGCTACGAGGGGATCGACTTTGAGGCGTTTGTCCGGGGCTTGCTCCACGCCCAGCTGTCCCCGTTCGAGCCTCGGACCTTGCCGCAGGCGGAGCCGGTCGATGCGCGCTCGCCGCTTCCCGGAGATCCGGTGACCCTGCAAGGACTCTTCGTTCATCTGGACTCGCAGCTCAGCGAGCACACCATCGTGGTGGCGGACGTAGGCGAATCGATGTTCGCCTCCGCGGACCTCCATGTCCATCGCCGATTCGAGTTTCTGGCGCCGGCGTATTACACGTCCATGGGATTTGCCGTGCCCGCCGCTATCGGCGCCGGATTCGCGGATCCTTCGCTGCGCCCGATCGTGCTCGTGGGGGACGGGGCATTTCAGATGACGGGATCCGAGTTATCCACGGCGGTGCGTCACGGCCAGGCGCCGATCGTACTGGTGCTCAACAACAGGGGATACTCGACAGAACGTGAGATTCTCGAGGGGTCGTTCAACGATCTTCACGAATGGCACTATGAGAAGATCGTCGATCTCATCGGCGGCGGCGTGGGGCACCGCATTCACACGCACGGGGAACTCGTGGCGGCCTTGGCGGCGGCGACGGCCGATCGCCGACGGATGCACGTGTTGAACGTGGTCTTGGACCCCAGCGATCGCTCCCCCGGCATGCGACGGTTGGCAGGGCGCTTGGCAAAGCGATTGGGCGCGCTCCGGTCGGCTCAGGGCTAGGCGCTGTGCGGCATCGTCGCAGCGCTCTTCTAGCCCGTGCGGCGCACGGCCTGAATCCGGGCCAGCCACTGCTCCAGCCTGGCAATGGGTTTCCCCCGTGGCAAGGCGAGGGAATCGGTTGCGCCCGGCCGTGAGGCGGGAGGCGTCGGCACCGAGGCCAACACCTGACGGTCCGAGACGGTGCGAGCCTTCGGGCCTGCCGGGAGGGCGAAACGGTCTTCCTTGCGGCGACCGCGTTGCGGAGGCGACAGGATTGCCGGCGAAGCGGCTTCCGCGTTTCCCAATGTTCGTTCGAGATGCTTGATCTCGTCATCGAAAGGATTGGTCATCAGCACGACGGTGCACGATCTTCTGGCGGCTTCGGTATTGCCGTCGGCCGCGTAGATTTGGGCCAGCACACGGTGGGCCTTCATGTTTTCGGGGCTGGACTCGATGGCCGCCTCCAGAACCTCTTTCGCGCTCTCAAACTCCTTCATTTCAAAATACACGGCCCCGAGCGCCACCATGGCGATCACATAGCCCGGGTAGGTGCCGATGCCCTCTTCGAGCACCATGGCGGCACGTTGGAGCATCCCGAGCTTGGCATATTCTTCCGCAAGGGGGACGAACACCTTGGACTGGGGGTTTTGCGCCCATTCCTTGGCTAATTGTTGGGCTTTCGGGGACAGGGGAAGATCGGAGGGTGATCCGGCCGGCATCCGGCACCTATTTCTCGCGCGGTTGGCGGCGCGCTGCGGCCTGCATCAAGCCCTTCGCGGCATCGAGCAGGCGGTCGGCTACGGCTCGTTTGGGCATCAGTGGCAGATCGGTGATTCGTCCATGGCGATCGATCAGGGTCACTTTGTTCGTTTCGGAGCCGAACCCCACCCCTTCGGCGAGCACGTTGTTCGCGACGATCAGGTCGAGCCCTTTGTCTCGGAGCTTGACCCGGGCATGGGGCACCAGCGATTCGGTTTCTGCCGCAAAGCCTACCACACATTGGGTGGTTCGCAAGCGAGAAAGCGAACTGAGGATGTCGGGAGTCGGTTCCAACTCGAGCCGTGCGAGGGCCCCGGCCGCCTTCTTGAGCTTGTGTGGAGCGGCACGCTTGGGCCGAGAGTCGGCGACGGCGGCGGCCATGACCACCAACTGGGACCAGGCCAATCGCACCGTCAGGGCTTTGTGCATCTCTTCGGCCGTGGTCACGCGAACCAGTTCAACCCCGGGGGGCGACTCGAGAGAAGTCGGCCCGCTGACGAGGACCACCTCCGCGCCACGCTGGCGGGCCGCTTCTGCGACGGCGTAGCCCATCTTGCCGGATGAATGGTTGGAGAGGAAGCGAACCGGATCGATGGCCTCCTGCGTCGGTCCGGCTGAGACCAGTACCCGGATGCCGAGCAAGTCCTGCCGCGGGGCCAGCACCCCGAGGAGGGCCTCGAGGATCCGCTCCTCGGTCGCTAAGCGACCACGGCCCGTTCGGCCGGAGGCCAAGGGCCCGATGTCGGGCTCCACGATGGTCACCCCTCGCCGCCTGAGAGTTTCGGCATGCGCCTGGATGGCGGGGTGGTCCCACATGCCGCCGTCCATGGCCGGCGATAAGACCAGCGGGCACGGGGCAGCCAGTACCATGGTGCTGAGGAGATCGTCTCCGAGTCCCAGTGCCGTCTTCGCCATGAAATTTGCTGTGCAGGGCGCGACGACCAGGAGGTCTGCCTCCTCACCCCAGGTGAGGTGCGCCATGGCGTCGTGCCGCGCAAAGAGGTCGACCGCCACGCGGTGTTGACTGAGGACTTCGAACGTGAGGGGGGTGACGAACTTGGTGGCCGACGCCGTCATCGCCACTCGAACGTCGGCCCCTTCCGCTTTGAGCACACGAAGCAACGAAACCGCTTTGTAACAGGCGATACTTCCGCCTATGCCCAGCACCAGGCGTCGGCCCTGTAACCGGGGAACTCCCATGGTGCCCGGGTGTCTACTCTTCCGTTTCCGTCGCCTCGGGCGCGGGCTCGGGTGGTTTCGGGGAGTCGTCGATGTAGTTGCTCAGCTCTTTCTTGATCTCCCGCGCGTCCTCCGCGGTCATCATCGCCATCCGCTCGTTCTCCATCTCGCGACCTTTCCTGGCTTCCTTGATAGCGTCGCGCGCGTCTTTTCCGCGGAGATACGGAACCAGGCCTTGCAGAACTTCGTCCAATGCTATCGTAGTTTCCTTGTTGTATCGCACCGGCCCCGCGGGCTTGCCGCCTTGCATGAGGTACTTGGCGCGCTGGGCGGCGACCAAGACCAGACGATGACGCGAGTCGAACTGGTCCGGCGTGTATTGCGGTAGGAGGTGCAGCATGTCGATGCTCATGGCGTGTCGTGCTCCTTCTCGTCTTTGTCCAGAATAAAGTTTGCTTCAAGCCAGGCGATATCGATGCGCTTGGTCTTGATCCGTTCGGCCAGAAAAATGCTTTCCAGTTCCTTGAGACACTGCTTGAGATCGTCGTTGCGGACGATATACGAGTATTCCCGGTAACTCCACACCTCTTCCCGCGCCTTCTGCAAGCGGCGTTTGATCTCCTCCGGCGAGTCGCCGGCGCGGTTTTGCAGGCGTGCGCGCAGGGTCTTTAAGGAGGGCGGAAGCACGTAGATCAACACCGCATCCTCGAACTTCTTCTTGATCTGGGCCGCGCCTTGCGTGTCGATTTCTAATAGGACATCGGTGCCCTGATCAAGCCGATCGACGATCGGCTTGCGAGGCGTCCCATAACAATGTCCGTAGACGCGCGCCCATTCGACGAACTCCTGCCGGTCGATCATGCCCTGGAAGGTAGCATCATCAATGAAGAAGTAGTCGCGCCCGTCCTCTTCGCCAGGACGAGGTTGTCGCGTCGTGCACGACACGGAGTGCCAGACGTTCGGCACGGTGGCCACGATCTGTTTGCACAAAGTGGTCTTCCCGGTCCCCGAAGGAGCCGAGATGATGAACAGTAGGCCGCGTCGTTCCATGATTATGTCAGGAAACCGGTGGCGGAGCGAGCGCAACACACCACCGCCCCCACCTCGGAGTTACTCGATATTTTGCACTTGTTCGCGGATCTTTTCCAGTTCCGTCTTCATTTGGACCACGTGGGTAGTAATGCTTCCATCATTCGCCTTGGCCCCGATCGTATTCACTTCACGCCCCAGTTCTTGGAGTAGAAAATCCAGGGTCTTGCCGACGGGGTCGGAGCGTTTCAGGGCCGCCGTGAATTGGGAACAATGCGAGGCAAAGCGGGCGAGCTCTTCCGAAATGTCGCTCCGATCGGCCAGCATCGCGAGCTCCTGATGCAGGCGCGTCTCATCGAGGGTCGGGGTGCCCAGGAGCGTTTGTACCCGAGCCTTGAGCCGGGCCAAGGCCTCCTGACTCACATGTGGGGCCCGCTCCGCCACAGCGTCGCGCGCCTCTTCAAGCTTGGCCAGGTGCGCCCGAATGTCGACGGCCAAGGCCTCCCCTTCCCGTTCCCGCATGCGGGCCAGATCCCTGAGGGCCCCGGTGAGCGTGCGGAGCGCGAGCTTTTGGAGATCCCCATCGTTCAGCGGGTTATCGGATAAGGAGACCACGTCACGCAGACCGGCGACCAGGTTGATATCCAGTTTGCCGGCCAACCGAAGTTCCTTTTGCAGCGAGCGAAGGACCGTGGCGTATTGACGTGCCAATGCCCGGTCGACCGACACCTGGCGCGGCCCCTGCCGGTCGCCGTTGAGGGAGATGGTCATCTCCACACGACCCCGCTGGCAATGCCGTTGGATCGCCTGTTTGCAGCTCTCCTCGATCCCCGAGAGACTCTTGGGGAGTCGGCAAAGAATATCGAGAAAACGATGATTGACGGAGCGCACCTCCACGACCAGTGCGCCGCCGGCATGGACGGCCTCCTTTCTTCCGAACCCGGTCATGCTCTTGATCATCGCGGTCGTTTCCCCTTCCACTGGCAGTCTTGGTAGATGACACATTCGCCGCATTTCGGGGTTCGCGCCAGGCAGATATAGCGCCCGTGCAGGAGCAGCCGCTGGGACCCGCTCGTCCAACTGTCCCGAGCCATCACGCATTGGAGGTCCGCTTCGATTCGATCCGGATCTTGAAATCGCGAGAGCCCCAATCGGTGGGCCATCCGCTTGACGTGGGTATCCACGACCACGGCCGGCTTGCCGAAGACGTGGCCCAGCAGAACGTTGGCGGTCTTGCGGCCGACCCCGGGTAGGGACGTCAGCTCGTCCATCGTACGCGGCACCTCCCCCCCAAAGCGGTCCACCAGTGCCCGCCCGCATTCGATCAAGCGCTTGGCCTTGCTCTTATAAAAGCCGGTGGACCGGATGATCTCCTCGAGATCGTTCTGTTTGGCGCCGGCGTAATCGGCGGCGCATCGATAGCGGGCGAAGAGCTTTGGTGTGACCTGGTTCACTCGTTGATCGGTGCATTGGGCGGATAAGATGGTGGCCATCAATAATTGCAAGGGCGTCTCATGGTCGAGTTCGACGCGCGGATGAGGCATGTGGCGTTCCAGCGCGGCCAATATCCGCCTGACTCGTTCTTTCGGCTGCAACGCCATCGATTACCGCGACGCGCGAGGCGCCGCAACCGGCGCAAGAGGCGGGAGCGCGCCCTGGTCCGCCTCGACTCCAGCCTCCTCCCCCGCCCCCCCCCATCCGACCCAGGAGAGGGAACGGTGGTACCGAGTGCGATGCAAATGAAAGAGGGTCTGATCGATCATCCCGATCAGCGGATTGAGGGTGTCGGGTTCCAGCGCCGAGAGGCCGATGGCGCCGAAGCGGCGGCAGAGGGCCTCGCGCTCGTCCTCGGCGATTCGATCGCACTTATTGAAGACCAGCACACGCCGGATATCGTCCAGTTCCAACTCTTGGAGGATCCGCTCGACGGCGTGGATCTGTCCGGCCGGGTCGCCGCTGCTGGCATCCACCACATGGAGCAGAACGTCTGCGTCCCGGAGTTCCCGGAGGGTGGTTCGGAAGACTCCCATGAGATCCTTGGGAAGATTACGGATGAACCCGACGGTGTCGGTCACAATCACCTCGCGATCCCGGGGAAACCGCAGCCGCCGGCTGGACGTATCCAGCGTTTCGAACATACGATCCTGCGTCGCGACGTCGCTCTGCGTCAACACGTTGAGCAATGTCGACTTTCCGGCGTTCGTGTAGCCGACGATGGAGACAATCGGCACGGCATGGCGCAACCGGCGCGCCCGGCGCTGATCCTGGTGTCTGGCGAACAGGGCCAGTTCCCGCTCCAGATGCGCGATCCGATCCCGAACCCTTCGGCGGTCGGTCTCCAGCTTAGTTTCCCCGGGGCCGCGGCCGCCGATGCCGCCCCCTAGCCGCGACATCGTGGTGCCATGGCCCGACAGCCTGGGCAGCAGGTAGCGGAGTTGGGCGAGTTCGACTTGTACCTTGCCCTCGCGGGTGTGGGCGCGTTGCGCAAAGATATCCAGGATGAGCTGCGTTCGGTCGATGACGCGCAGATCGGTGACCTCTCCGATGCCGCGCACTTGCGCCGGAGCAAGATCTTGATCGACGATCAGCAGGGTGGCTCCATGCTGGAGGGTCGTAATCACGACGTCCTTGAGCTTGCCGCTGCCCATGAGGAATTTGGAGTGAGCCTCGGTCGTGCGCTGGATGATCCGGTCCACGACGCGGATGCCGGCGGCGTGGGCCAGTTCGGCCAGTTCGGCCAGGCGTTCCTCCTGCTCCAAACGACTGTGCGGGCCGGCGCTGACCAGGACGGCGGCCTCTTGGCCGTCCTCGACCTGGTGGCCGCGTATGGACTTCGTCAGCTTCGATTCGAGCTCGGCCACGAACTTGTCGCATTCGAGTTGAAAGGCGTGGAATGGAACCGGCGGCCGCAGTTCGTATGGTCGCCCGCCGAGCGCCGGGGGCGTCACGAACGCCAGTTGCAAATGGGTGGGATTGCCGTCGGGGTCCACGCCAAGTCCTGCAAGGAGATCCAAGCGGTGGAGTGCCAGGTTGACCAGGTCGTCCCGCGTGAGCGGCTCGGCACGAAGCTGCGTGTGGACGAGACGGACGCCTCGAAGCGAGCGGACCGCCTCGCGCGGTTTTGTCAACGTCCCGAGAGGATTGGCCCAGTCCCGACCGATGATCACCTGGTCGACCGCCCCCCGCCGGGTGAGCAGCAGGCTGATAGGCCGTCCCAATTGATTCGCGAGGTGAGAGCAGGTTTTCGCCAGCTCGCTCGAAATGACTCGGTCGCTCGGGACCCGCCTCCGATACAAATGTTCGAGCTGCAGCAGTTGGCTGGGCTTTAATCCCGCGGTGTGGCCAATGACGTGTGGAATGGCAATCTCCTCTTCTAGGCCGCCGGTGGCCCGTGGCGGCCGTCGGCCCGGTTCGGGCCGATAGGCGCGTCGACTCTCAAGGAGAGGTCGGCGGCCGACTCGGCGTCCCAGCCGGCGGTGCGCTCGGTTCTGTAGGCTTCCAGCCCCGCCGCAGCGATCATGGCCGCGTTGTCGGTACACAACGACATGGGCGGGAGACTGAGTCGAAGATCGCGGCCCGCGCATTCCTCTCCAAGCCGAGTTCGGAGGCGACTGTTGGCCGAGACGCCGCCGACGACGGCGATGGCCTGAACGCCGGTCCGGCGCGCGGCGCCGAGGGTTTTGGCCACTAGGACGTCCACGATGGCCTCTTGAAAACTGGCGGCAATGTCCGCGAGACGGCCGGGCTCCCGCCAGTCCGCATGATCGCGCAGATAATACAAGAGAGAGGTCTTCAAGCCGCTGAAGCTGAAGTCCAGGCTTCCCCGTTTCCCCATCGACCGCGGAAAACGGATCGCGCGAGGATTGCCCTGCTTGGCGAGTCGATCGACCAACGGACCGCCGGGATAGCCCAGGCCGAGGAGCTTGGCGGCCTTGTCATAGGCCTCACCCGCTGCATCATCCTGCGTCCGGCCGAGCAGGCGATAGTGCGCTCCCTTTTGCGCGTGATACAGGTGTGTGTGGCCCCCCGACACGACCAGGACGACGGCCTCTCGCGGGAATTCCGGACGGCCCATCCAGGCGGAGGCCATATGCCCCTCGAGGTGGTTGACCAGCAGAAGGGGAACCTTGAGCCCGTAGGCGCAGGCTTTCCCATAGTTCAACCCCACCAGCAGCGCGCCGGCGAGCCCGGGGCCTTGTGTGGCCGCGACTGCCCGGACATCGTGCCAGGTGCGGCCGGCATCGTGCAACGCCTTGCGGGCGACATGGTCGATACACTCGACATGCCGCCTGGCAGCCAACTCTGGAACCACGCCGCCGTAAGGCGCATGCGTCTCGATCTGGCTGTAGACGATGCTGGATAGGATCGCTCCCTCGAACGTGGTGACGGCGGCGGCGGTCTCGTCGCAAGAGGTTTCGAGGGCGAGGAGCACGTCGGTCGATGAGCCGGGTGTCATGAAGTGTGGTTGACCACCCCAAAAAGGCGACGGCCCCCGCGTCGAATGTCCCGCGGGAGCCGTCATCGTTACACGGTTCGTCAAGAGATGCGTTCGGACAAAATCGGCTCTCCGATCACACGCCGGCCAGCGCACCGATTTCCTCGAACGACGGCGCGCCATCCTTCAGCACCACCTTGACCCGGCGGGCCTCCTTGAATCGACCCTTGATGAGTTCCTCCGACAGCGGATCGCCGAGGTTCCGCTGTATGGTTCGGCGCATCGGCCGAGCTCCGTAGAGCGGTTGATACCCTTCTTGGATCAACCAGTGTTTGACCTCGTCGCTGACCTCCAGCTGCACCCCTTTCTCCAGGAGCCGATTATTGAGTTCGGCCAGGAGGATGTCCAGGATGGCAAAGAGATGCACCTTCTCCAACGGATGGAAGACCACGATTTCGTCGATGCGGTTCAAGAACTCGGGGCTGAAGTTCCGGCGCAGTTCTCCCATGACCTCGTCTTTGATCTTCTTCTCGTGGACGTTGGCTTCGGTGCTCTGGAACCCGAGCGCGACATTGCGCTGGATGAGCTTCGTCCCAAGATTTGACGTCATGATCACAACGGTGTTCTTGAAGTCCACCTTCCGTCCGAGACTGTCAGTCAGGACGCCGTCGTCCAGGACCTGGAGGAGGACGTTGAAGACATCCGGGTGGGCCTTTTCGATTTCATCGAAGAGCACGACGGAATAGGGACGACGCCGAACCTTTTCGGTCAGCTGGCCGCCCTCTTCATAGCCCACGTACCCGGGCGGCGCTCCAAACAATCGTGAGCTGGTGAACTTTTCCTGATACTCGCTCATGTCGACGCGAATCAGCGCATCTTCTGTATTGAACAGGAATTCGGCCAGGGCTCGGGCCAATTCGGTTTTTCCGACGCCGGTCGGTCCCAGGAAAATAAAGGAGCCGATCGGCTTCCTCGTTTCCTTGAGTCCCGCGCGCGACCGTCGAATGGCCCGGGCGACCGCCGAAATGGCTTCGTCCTGCCCGACGACGCGACGATGCAGGAAATCCTCCATCCGCAAGAGCTTGTTCGACTCTTCCTCTTCGAGCTTGAAAAGCGGAATGCCGGTCATCTTAGACACGACGTACGCCACGTCTTCCTTGCTGATGACGGGTTTGTGCTTTTCCTGGTTTTTCTTCCATTCACGCTTGGACTCTTCGAGCAACTTCCGCAGCCGCTCCTCCTCTTCACGGTGACGCACGGCTTCCTCGAAATTCTGCATGGAGATGGCGACTTCCTTCTCCCTCGACACTCGTTTGAGCTCCTGCTCGAGCGCTTTCAGCTCCCCGGGCAGGGCATAAGTCTGCAGTTTGGCCCTGGATCCGGTCTCGTCGATCAGGTCGATGGCCTTATCCGGAAGGAATCGATCCGTGATGTAACGATCCGAGAGCTTGACGGCCTCGGCAATAGCCTCGTCCGTAATCTCGACGCCATGGTGTTCCTCATAGCGGTCCCGAAGCCCCTGGATGATCCGAATGGTCTCATCCACGCTGGGAGGCTGCACATAGATCGGTTGGAACCGTCGCTTCAAGGCCCCGTCCTTTTCTATGTGCTTCCGGTATTCGTCGAGAGTGGTCGCGCCAATGCACTGGATCTCGCCGCGCGACAGCGCAGGCTTCAACATGTTCGACGCGTCAATGGACCCCTCTGCGGCGCCGGCCCCGACCAGGGTGTGCAACTCGTCGATGAAAATAATAATGTTGCCGGCCTGGGCGATTTCCTTCATAACCACTTTGAGGCGTTCCTCGAACTGCCCGCGATACTTGGTGCCGGCTACCAACGAGCCGAGGTCCAATGCGATCACTCGGCGATTCAGCAAATTGTCTGGCACTTCGGACGTCACGATCCGTTGAGCCAGGCCCTCGACGATCGCGGTCTTTCCGACCCCGGACTCGCCGATGAGCACGGGATTGTTCTTGGTCCGGCGGCTGAGAATCTGCAGCACCCGCTCGATCTCGTCGGAACGACCGATGACCGGATCCAACTGGCCCTCTTGAGCCAACTGAGTGAGGTCCCGTCCGAACTCATCGAGCGCCGGTGTGTTGCTCTTCCGGTCCCGCTCACGCGGGGTCGATTTCCGGAGGAAGGTGACGGTGAGTTGCCGGGCCGTCAGGAGATTGGCGCCCAAGCTCCTGAGAATCTTGCCTCCGATCCCCTCTTCTTCACGGAGCAACCCCAGGAGCAAATGTTCACTGCCGATGTGGTTATGTCCCAGCAACCGAGCTTCCTCGACGGCATATTCGATTACCTTCTTCACGCGAGGGCTGAAGGGAATTTCACCAAAAGTCATGGTCGTCCCGCCGCCGGGAAGATTCCGCTCGATTTCCAGGCGAATTTGCTCCGGCGAAAGGCCCATCTTTTTCAGGATCATGAGGGCGATTCCGTCGGATTCGCGGAGGATAGCCAGAACCAAGTGTTCGGTGCCGAGATAGTCGTTTTGGTGCCGCTCGGCCTCTTCTCTGGCTAGGATGATGATCTTCCGACCCTTGTCTGTGAATCGTTCGAACATCCTGCCTCCTTGTGGGTATACGCGGGTAGGAAACCGATGCGCACAAGCTCTGAAAAAACTTAGCCTAATTCTAACTACCGCCCATGCGAGTGTCAAGATTGGGAGGGATTCCTACGCGGGCTCCCTGCCGCCCTGTCCGAGGCGTTCGCGTTGACACCCAAAGAAGCGCGCCGATACAATCCAGCGCCTCTCCATCGGGCAGGCGCCGCAATCCCACGACCGTCGGTCGCCATGAAAAGCAAGAGCATCGGCATCCTCACCAAGCCAAAATTTCCTGAGATCAAATCCGCCTTGCACAGCGTCGTGACGTGGTTGCGATCTCGCCACATCGACGCGGTGCTGGACACGAATGCGACTCGGTTGCTGGGCGAAACCGGCGGCTTTCAAAAAGCGCAGCTCGCCAACAAGGCAGACGTCCTCTTGGTGTTGGGAGGCGACGGCACCATGCTGAACGCCGCTCGGCTGGCGGCCGAGCGGGGCATTCCCATCTTGGGCGTGAACATGGGTGGGCTCGGGTTTCTCACCGAAGTGCGACCGGACAACCTCTACCCCTCGCTCGAACGGGTCTTCGCCAATGACTTCGTCCTGGACGAGCGCTTGATGCTCAAGACCCACGTCCATCGGCATGGAGAGACCGTGACACAAGGCGCGGTTCTGAACGATGTCGTGGTCAGCAAGGGTACGCTGGCCCGCATGATCGAGTTGAGGATCTCGATCCAAGGGCAGTTCGTGACCAATCTCCGCGGTGACGGATTGATCATCAGCACCCCGACGGGCTCGACGGCCTACTCCCTGTCGGCCGGAGGCCCCATCATCGACCCGGCCGTCCAATCGTTGATCCTCACGCCCATCTGCCCGCATACCCTCACGCACCGGCCGCTGATTGTGCCGGGCCACGCCGAAATCGAGGTGACGCTGACGAGCAAGGACGACGGGGCCATGGCGACACTCGATGGACAGGTCGGCGTCGCCCTGTCCCACGGAGATTCGATCGAAATCAAACAGTCCGAGTATCGGACGAGGCTGATTCGTTTTCCTGAAACCCGGTATTACGAGGTGCTGCGTGAAAAGTTGAAGTGGGGAGACGGCTGAGTCCGACGGGCGCCTCTGCGCCCCCTTCCGCTAGGCGCGCTTCTGCTCGATCAGACTCAGCATCTCTTGATTGCGGACGAACTTGAATTCTCCGATGCAATCATTCGCACCGTCATGAGCCTTCTCGGCCGCATCGAGCACCTTGAGCCCCTCGATGTCGACCGGCCGGCATTTCCGCTCCTTCAGAAGGGCGTGCAACCGATCCAACACCACCTTCGCGGGCGTCCGGTTGCCGGACGTCTTGGTCGCCAGGTACCGCAAGACGACTTCCGCGCACCACTCGCCGTCGCGCTTCGCCACGCCTACCAATCCCTCGCTGGCCTTGCGGGCCCATCCGGCGAGGAACACTCCGTCGACGATTTTCCCTGATGCTTCATCGTAGGCTTGGAACAGCGCATCATCCGGGTCGTTGCCCGTCTTGTTGGGATTGGTCACGAAGACGCCGTTCTTATAGGGCAAACCGACCGTATCGTCGACCCGGTCGCCGACTGCAAATACGACCGAATCGCACGGAAATTCATACAACTGCTTGAGGCCGACGGCCGCGGTGTCCTCGCCCTTGGGTTCCAGCTTATTTTCCTCCATCTCGAGGCCGCGCACGCGGTTGTTGTTGTCGATCAAGACACGTTTGGGCGATGCCAAGAACCGAAACCCCATCTTGGTTTCGCTGACTTTTGGCTCGCACTTGGTGAATTCGTCCGTCAATTCCTTGTAGATATGGTCGGCGTTCTGCCCGACGGACGCGAGACGATCCTTGATCCTCGCGAACTCTTGAGCGATTCCTTCGAGATCCATGTTGGAGCAAACGGCACGAATTTCCTTTGGGTTGTACTTGCGCTCCGCAGGTCCGCGGCGGACGACCGCGGTCACCCGGTCCACCTTCTTATAGCGAATAAGCCAGTGGGCGATGTCCACCATGACGTCGCCGGCACCGATCACGGCGACGTGCTTGCCCATCTCGAACGGGCGGTCGCCGAATCCCGGCAGGCGGTTGAAATGGTAGACGAGATCCTTCGCATGGTAGACCCCGGCCGCGGAGTCCCCTTCCACTCCGATGGCCTTCGTGCCCTGGGCGCCGATGGAGAAGACCACCGCGCTAGCCCCCAGGCCACGGACCTCCTCGATGGTCAGGTCCTTGTCCTTCCCGATCGTGACGTTGCCGAGGTAATGGACGTTCGGCTGTTGCAGGAGGTCCCAGTATTGTTTCTTGAGTCCGCCTCGAAGCTTGAGCTTGGCCGGGAAGATTCCATACTCCGCCAGACCTCCAAACTTAATATCCCGATTCAACAAAACGACCTCGTGACCGGCCTTGGCCAGCATGTTCGTCACGGCCATTCCGGCGGGGCCGGCTCCAGCCACAATGATCACGTGCTTATCCTGTGCGCTCATGCAATGTGTCCTGGGAAAAGTGTATAGAAAGTGCCGAGAACCGTAATGGATTCGCGGACGTTAGCACAGCAGGTTTTCGGCTGTCAAAGCGCACTGCATCCCCTTCCGGCTCGGTGGTGCGCGCGGCCGGTGGAGAGTTCCCTGGCGACTCGCCCTCGGCGGCGGCCAGGCTGGGCACGCGGGCCGTCAGGTTACCCGCCCGCGCTACCGACCGGCCCTCCCGGTTCGGTCATTCGCCAGGCATCGAGCAGCTGAGTCAGGCGTTTTTCGGACAAGACGCGCTGTTCCATCGCCACAGCACGCACCGTTCTGCCCGATTTGTATGCATCTTTCGCAATCTTGGCCGCGGCCTCGTACCCGATCTCTGGAGCAAGGGCCGTGCACATCGCGAGACTCTCCTCGATGAAGCTGCGGCATCGCTCCTCGTTGGCAGTGATGCCCTCGACGCACTTGACCGAGAAATTCGTCGATGCGGCGGCGAGGAGCTCAATGGATTGGAGCAGGTTGTAGGCCATCACCGGGAGCATGACGATCAGCTCAAAATTGCCCGCTTGGCCGCCGATCGTGACGGAGACGTCGTTGCCGATCACCTGAGCGCAGACCATGGTCACGGACTCCGCAATGACGGGATTCACTTTCCCCGGCATGATCGACGACCCCGGCTGCGTCTCCGGGAGATGGATCTCGCCGAGGCCGCACCGCGGTCCCGATCCGAGCCATCGGATGTCGTTGGCGATCTTCATCAAGCTCACGGCCACCGTTCGTAGCGCGCCGCTCGCTTCCACCAGAGAATCCTGCGCAGACTGCGCCTCGAAGTGATTGGCTGCCTCCCGGAATCGGCAACCGGTTTCCTTGGAAATCAGCCCTAGCACCTTCTTGGCAAATGCGGGGTGACAGTTGAGTCCGGTCCCGACGGCGGTGCCGCCGAGCGCCACCTCGCTCAGCGCCTCCTGGGCCCGCCGGACCCGCTGAATGCCCAATTCGATCTGCCTCGCGTAGCCGCCGAACTCCTGCCCCAGGCGCACCGGCGTGGCGTCCTGCAGGTGCGTGCGGCCGATCTTAACGATTTTGTCGAATTGGCGTGCTTTCGCAGCCAGGGTTTTGTGGAGTCGCGTCAATGCCGGCACGAGCTGCCGCTCCATTGCTTCCGAGGCCGCGATGTGGATCGCCGTCGGGATCACGTCATTGCTGGACTGCCCCAGATTGACATGGTCGTTCGGATGGACGAGCTTGCTTCCGCGCGCCCCGCCGAGCAGCTCGGTCGCACGGTTGGAAATCACCTCGTTGGTATTCATGTTGGATGAGGTGCCGGAACCGGTCTGGAAAATGTCGACCGGGAACTCCGCGTCCCAGGTCCCCTCCACCACTTCCGTTGCGGCCTGGCGAATAGCGTCTGCATGCCGCTTGTCCAGGAAGCCGAGCGAGTGATTGACCGTGGCCGCGGCTCGCTTGACCAGCCCCATGGCTCGGATGAAGGAGCGGGGAAAGCGAAGCGAGCTGATGGGAAAGTTCTCGATCGCGCGGGCGGTTTGGACACCGTAGTAGGCATCGGCCGGAACCGCCAACTCCCCCATGGTGTCGCGCTCGATCCGAGTGGCCGGGGCATCGACGGATCTGGGCGCACTGCGCGAGGACACGATCGTGGGTGGCCCGAAAGCACGACGGCTTTTCTTCATGGAAGCAACTCCCTCCAAGATCTGGTTTTTGAGGGCGCCATGATAAACGTCCGGCGATTCGTTTCACAAGAGCGGGCTCATGGAAAGAAGTGAGCACACGTGCGAAGCGGCCTGCGACGCCCGCGGCAGGCCTCCTCGGCGGGATGGCCGGGCGGCAAGGGCTCGAGCAGGCGTGTCGAACACGCTGGCGATTGTTGGTGGGAAGGAAACGAAGAGGTCCGGTGACGAGTGCGCGCCATCCGGCGAGAGGCGGTGCTGCGGTCGCGGAAGTATCTGCTGACGCGCGACGGCCCGCCACATACGGGCCGTCACATGTCCGTCCGTTACGCCGATGCGATTACACGACCTTCACATCGATCGCCTTCGGCTTCACTTTTTCGCTCTTCAGAAGGTGCAGATTGAGAACGCCGTCTTTGTATTCGGCCTTCACGCCATTCTCGTCCACCGATTCAGGCAGCGTGAAGCTGCGCACGAAGCTGCCGTAGGATCGCTCCACACGGTGGAACTTCCTCCCTTTTTCCTCCTTCTCCTGGCGGCGCTCTCCCTGGATCGTCAGGACGCCGTCTTCTACACTCACCTTGACATCCTCCTTCTTCACCTCGGGCAGCTCCGCCTTGATCAAATACTCGTTGTCCGTTTCGCTGATGTCCACCGTCGGAATCCAATCGGCGACGGTCATCGTCTCCTTGCCCGACGTCCGGACCGCGGGGCGCGCAAACACCCGGTTTAAGCGATCGGACATTTCTTCCAATTCCCGAAACGGATCCCATCGTACGAGTGCCATGGGTAGACCTCCTTCTCCAACCGCACGTTGATGTGAGTCCTTACGATCTATGCCGGCGCCGCGCCCGACCCCTACTCGGACTGTAGATAAGGCAACCGGCGGAAGAGTCAAGAGGGTTTTCGTTCCCCGGGTTCCCGTTCGGCCAAGGGGACATAGGGCCGATTGTGTTCGCCGGCGTAAATCTGGTCGGGACGGAACAACTTGTTTTCGCGAAGTTGCTCCAACCAGTGGGCCAGCCACCCGGACACGCGGGCCATGGCAAAGAGGGGCGTGAACAGGTCGGTATCGATACCCATCTTGTCGTAGATGATCCCCGAGTAAAAGTCGACGTTGGGGTAAATGCCCTTCCTGCCGAGCAGGTCTCCCGCGGCCCGTTCCACCTCCAAGGCGACTTCGTACAGAGGCGAAGTGCCGCAAGCCGCGAAGAGCCGGACGCACAGCTCCTGCAACACGATCGCCCGAGGATCCTTCACCTTGTACACGCGATGCCCGAAACCCATGAGCCGTTTCTTGCCCCGCAGCATTTCTTCGACGCGACCCCGTGCGGCGGCCGGTGTGCCGATCGCCCTGAGCATGTCCACCACTTCCTCGTTCGCCCCTCCATGCAGCGGTCCCTTCAGGGCGCCGATGGACGACGCCACGACGGTATACGGATCGGCCAGAGTCGAGGCCGTGACCAATCCCGTGAACGTCGAGGCGTTCATGGTGTGCTCGGCATGCAGAATAAGACAGTCGTCGAACACCTCCGCCCACAAGGGGTGTGGAACGGTTTCCGTCAACATGTAAAAAAAGTTCTCGCTGAAACTCAAGTCGTCCCGGGGCGGAATCGCATCGTCCCCGTGACGCAAGCGCGCCCACGCCGCGACGATCGTGGGCAACTTGGCCACGAGGCGGACAACGGACCAATAGTTGGTGCCGGAATCGTCCACTCGACGGCCCGGATAGAACATGCCGAGCGCGGCGACTGCGGCCTGGAGCGCGTCCATTGGATGCCCCTGTTCCGGGAGACATTTCAGCAGGTCGATGATGCGGTACTTGATCCGCCGGTGGTGGGTCACGTCCTCGGTCCATCGATGAAGTTCGGATTGCGTCGGAAGCCGGTTGAACAAGAGGAGGTAGGCCGTTTCAAGATACGACGAACGCGCGCACAGTTCCTCGACCCGGATCCCTCGGTATTCGAGGATTCCCTTCTGTCCGTCGACGTCGCTGATCGACGACGTGGCGGCGGGAACGCCGGCGAGACCGGGCATGAAGTCGTGGGGCATGACGGAATCCTCCTTGCTTGCGTGACGACAGAGCCGGATTCGAACCTACACCCATTCTCGCTCCTGCCCTCGAACCTGTCGAGTAAAGATGCTTAGAAATTTTCGAGGACAATTCGATGACAGGAGGCCCTTCGATCTTGCAATCGCGCAGCGAGGATTGGCATACTGAATTGCCTGGCAGGTCGCCGCCTTGGAGATACCATGGTGCGCATGCTGATCATCATCGGCGGTGTGGTTCTCGCCATCGGTCTCATCGTGGCCGCGGGACTTCGGCCTCAGGGACCGTCGATGCCACGCCAAACGGCGGACATGCCTCTTCCAGTGTCTCCCGGCGGGGTGGTCGGCAACAGCGCCATCAGTCACGGCGGCCCCACCCCCGCGGAATCTCGCCGGGCCGATCCGAGCGAGCGAACTCCGCCTCGTCCACCAAGGGAGTCGTTTCCGCAACCATAACCCGACGTGGAGTTCATGGCGATGCGCATAACCTGTCGAATCCGGTGGGTCGTCCTCGCATTGTTCTTGGCGTGGCCGTTCGCCACGCGTGCGGCGCAAATCGGAGCGGAAGGGCAGCCGTTCATTTTTGCCGTGGTCACGAAGGAGCCCAAGGATCGAAGCGTGGTGACGGCGCAAGTGTCGGATGAGGGCATCGTCAGCGAGGCCAACCTGCTGCCGATCGATTCCGTGCTCACCAACACTGTCTGGCGTAATCTGGAAATCTGTCACTCGCTCAAGGCGGATGTGCGAAAGGTGCCCGATGGGTACGAGGTGCTTGCCGTTCGCGCGCTCGACGCCAGTATGCTGCCCATGAGCCTGCAGTCGATTGCCGGAGATTGCCTGATCAAGAAGGCGATCGAAGTGGCGCCGCTGGTGGACTAAGCGGTCCCAATGGCCAGTGAACACTCATTGAAGCGCGTCCGAGCGATCTCTGAAGGCTTCCCTGGCCATCGTGCAGCGGTCTGCTCCGCTCACGCGGAGCATTCCGGGCAGATCGTCGGCTCCACGTCGGCGTTGTATTCCTCCGACGTCAGGGGAAAAGACTGCTGGCAGTTCGAGCAGGTTCGAATCTCGAAATAGGCCACGCCCTTGTCGTCGATCTCCGTCGGCAGCAGAAGTTCGACCGGGTCATACCCGGCGGTCGCCCCGTCGGCAAACTTGACGACTCCTAAACGCACGTTGAACAGTTCAAACGTGGCCTCCGTTCCTTTGCGCTCCGGAATATGCCCGAGCACGTAGACAGGCTGGCCCTTGCGCTTGGTCCGAAGCTCCCGTAAGGTCCGGACGCCCTGTGTGGCGACGGCGAAGCTTCCGGTGGTGCTGGTCCCGATCGTAAACATGGTCCGTCCTTTCTCACGCCTTCGATATCCCGGGCAGGAGTGTCTGAAAGAATGTAACAGCGGGAATTGCCTCGTCAAGAGCCCGTAAGTCGCCAAACAAGGAGTCATGTTCCATGCCGAAGATCACGGTCTATCAGAAGCCGACCTGCACCACATGCCGTCAGACGGTCAAAATCCTAAAGGAGGATGGGGCCGACTTTGCGACGGTGAATTACTACGACGCACCGTTTACCGCCGCCCGATTGAAGGAGTTGCTGAAGAAGGCCAGGCTGTCGCCTCGAGACGCGCTCCGAACGAAGGAAGACATCTACAAACAGTTGAACCTCGGGCATACGGCGCTTTCCGACGACGAACTCATCGACCTGATGGTGGCGCACCCGGATCTCATCCAGCGGCCGCTGGTCGAAAAAGGCGACCGCGTCATTCTGGCTCGCCCAGCCGAGAGCGTCAGGAACTTGTTGTAGCCGACTCCGCGAAGATCAGGCGATTGGCGGCGGGGGCGAAGCGGACGATCGTACGCCCTTGCAGAACCGAGAGGAGGAGGTCGCCCACGAGGGTCCGACGCCAGCCGTCGAGGACCGGAACGACCGCGGGGCCGCCGCCCGATGTCTCCTCTATCAGTTTCTGAAGGTCGCCGGTGGTGGCCAGCAAGGTCGGGGCGATGCCCACCTCCATGGCTCTCGCCTTCAACACGGCTTGGAGCAATTCGAGCTGGCCGGCAGACTCCGTGTCCGGCCGTCGCTCCGCTGGCATTTCGGGCCACTCAGACCGCGGAAGCGCCAGGGCCTCGCGCACGACGGCAATCAGCGTGTCGCCGTTCCGATCTACCTCGCCCGGATGCAACCCGCGCAAGCCCCGCAGGTCGGCGGGGCTTGTGGGGCACTGTCGCGCCAGTTGCAGCAGGACCTCGTCCCGCATGATGCGTCCTCGAGGCACGTTTCGTCGCCGCGCTTCCGATTCCCGCCACGTCGACAGCGCTCGCAGCACGGCCGCTTGGCGGGGCTTCAGATTCTCCCATCCGCGAATGCGCTGATAGCGCTCCTGCGTGCCCCGCTCTTTTTCGACCACAGCGGTTTCCAACCGACGGAACTCCTCGGCCGCCCACTCGAGTCGCCCCAGCTCCTGCAGGCGTCCGACCAGATGGTCGCGGATGGGAAGCAGAAACTGGACATCTTCCAAGGCGTAGGCGAGTTGATCGGCCGACAGCGGGCGCTGGCTCCAGTTCGTGAAGGTATACGACTTCGACAAGCGCGTGCCGTGCACGCGCTGCACGAGATTGGCATAGGCGATCTGGGCCCCATGCCCGACCATGGCGGCGGCGATCTGGGTATCGAAGAACGGCCGCGGGATGCCTCCCGTATGGGCGGCGAAAATTTCCAGGTCTTGCCGGCCGGCGTGGACGACCTTTTCGACCTCGGGAGAGGCGAGAATCTCCCAAAAATTGTCGAGCGCACGCGCGCCCTGGAGCGCGGGAAAATCCAAGACCGCGTGATGGTCTCCCGTGCTGACCTGGATCAGCTCCAAACGGGGCACGAAGGTCTCCTCTCCGATGAACTCAGTATCCAGCGCGACACGTCTGGTCGTCCGCAGCCGATCGCAGAGGCCGGCGAGCGCCGCCGGGTTGTCGATGTAGTGGCCGGAGGGCTTCTGAGACATGGGTTACTCCGTCGGGCCGTAGCGCGCGTCCGGCGGTCTGGCCGGTTCGACGTTCGAGAGGCTCAGATATTCCTTGAGAAACTGGTAGGCTTCGATGATCCGCCGCAACTCGGGTTCATGGCTCCGATCTCCATCATTGGCGTCGGGGTGCAAATCCTTGGCTTTGACGCGAAAGGCTCGGGTTACCTCGAGGAGAGAACTCCCTTCCTCGACCCCCAGTATCTCGAACGCCTCGAACGCCGTGCGAATCTCCCCTTTGGCCCCGGACCCGTCCCAGGACTGATTCCCGCCGGCGGTCTTCAGAAAGTCGGCCAGGCTGATCCTACGCCGCCGCCGGCGCGGGCGCTCGCGGGCCTCGCTGTCCATTTCGTCCCAACGGTCCTCCATGAAGGCGAGACGGGATTCGAGCCGGATCGCGTTGGACAGGTCGTGCACGACCCCCAACTCCTCTTCGATGGTCGCCAGCGAGCGAGCGATCTCTTCCAGGCCCTGTTCGATGCGAAAATAACTGTCCGTGCGCTCTTCCATCATGTGTTCGATCGCGAAATCGAGGCTCTCCTCCGCCTTGGAACGCAAGGCATCGATGCGCCGGCGCATTCCGCTTTGGTATTTGAGGAGTTTGCGGTGATCGAAGGCCATCGAGATGCGTGTGCGTCTGCGCGAGAAGGCAACGAGGGCATTCTAGCATAATTCCTCGCTGCACCGCAGGCTACGCCAGCCTCGACTCCTCGGGCGGACGTTCGCCGCGGCGAGCGACCCCCGTCTCGCGCGCGGCGGCGGCCACGGCCGCGGCGATGCGCGGAACGACCTGCTTATCGAAGATGCTGGGGATGATGTAATCCTCGGTCAGGGCCTCCGCAGGGACGGTCTCCGCGAGGGCGCGCGCGGCGGCCAGGGTCATCGGCTCGTTGATTTCACGAGCCAGCACGTCCAGCGCCCCGCGGAAAATGCCCGGGAAAGCCAGCGCATTGTTGATCTGATTGGCATAATCCGAACGTCCGGTGGCAAATACCCGGGAGAGCGAGTCCCCCTTGAGGGGGGAAATCTCGGGGTCCGGATTCGCCAGGGCGAAGACGATCCGATCGGGGTTCATCAATGCCAGGTCCTCGGGGGCTAGAATGTTGCCGACCGAGAGCCCGATCAACACATCGGCGCCCTTGAGGGCATCCTGCAACCGGCCGGCCGGCCGATCCTTGCGGACGCAGGCGCGAAGATTGTCGCGACAGTCCCGCAAGCGCTCGCCCTCCCCTTCCAATACGATGCCCTCCGGCTCGATGCCCTTCAGATGCGCGACGCCGGCCGCCAGCAACATGCGGCAACAAGCCGTGCCGGCGGCACCCAGCCCGTTCACGACGACCCGCACCTCTTCGATCGCTTTGCCGACGATGGCGAGCGCGTTAGTCAGCGCCGCCAGGATGACCACGGCCGTGCCGTGCTGATCGTCGTGCATCACGGGGATGTCGAGGCTGCCCCTGAGGCGGGATTCGATCTCGAAGCAGCGGGGCGCCCCGATGTCCTCCAGGTTGATCGCCCCAAACGTCGGGGCGATCCCTTGTACAATGCGCACGATCTCGTCCGGGTTTTGGGTGCCGAGACAAATGGGCCAGGCGTCGATCCCGGCCAGTTCGCGAAAGAGCATCGACTTGCCTTCCATCACGGGCAAGGCCGCTTCCGGCCCGAGATTGCCCAGTCCAAGCACCGCTGAGCCGTCGGTGACGATCGCGACGCTGTTTTGCTTGGTTGTGAAGGCATAGACTTTCGAACGGTCCCGGGCGATGGCCTGGGACACACGACCCACTCCGGGCGTATAGGCCATGGAGAGCATGTTTCGCGTCTTCAATGGGTAACGGCTCTGCACGCGAATCTTGCCGCCCAGGTGAAACAAGAAGATGCGGTCGGAGGCGGATAGGACGCGTATGTCGGGCAGTGAATTGAGGCGCTTCAGGACGCGTTCCCCATGGTCCTCGTCCTGCACTTCGAACGTAATATCGCGGACGATCCGGTCGGCGCTGGCGGAGACAATGTCGACTGCCCCAAGATTGGCACCCTCCTCGGCGAGCACCGCCGCCACTTGGGCGAACATGCCGGGTCGATTGCGCAGTTCCAGTCGGGCGGTGAGCCGGTAGTTGGAATAGGGGCCGATATCGACCATGACGTCCCTTCCTGTTTAAGCGTACCACAAGCCCCGCCTTCGACGCGTCGCCACGGCGCCTTCCTCGACGGAGTGCGCGTGTCCAATGCCGCAGACCCGCATCCTTCTCGGGCGTCGAGGGCGGGCAGGCGGTTGACCCCGATAACCCGCGATGTTACGGTGCCGACATGTCAGATACCACGACGAAATCTTCCAACCGGCTCATTCACGAAACGAGCCCCTATCTCCTGCAGCATGCCCACAATCCGGTGGACTGGTATCCCTGGGGCCCGGAGGCTCTTCAGGCTGCCCGAGAGCAGAACCGCCCTATTCTGCTCTCCATCGGTTATTCCTCCTGTCATTGGTGTCACGTCATGGAGCGCGAATCATTCGAAAACGAGGACATCGCCGCGCTCATGAACCGCCATTTCATCTGCATCAAGGTCGACCGAGAAGAGCGGCCGGATCTCGACGAGATCTATATGCAGGCCACCGTGGCGATGAACAACGGGCACGGCGGGTGGCCGATGACCGTGTTTCTGACCCCGGACCAACAGCCGATCTTCGCCGGGACCTACTTTCCGCCGACCGATCGCTACGGAAGGCCCGGGTTTCGGAGCGTGCTGCAAAAAGTCGCCGAGTTTTGGCAGCGCGACGCGGCGGGCCTTCGCGAACAGGCGGCGACCTTCACCGAACGGTTGCGGCGCGAGGTCCACGTCGGGAGCCCCGTGTCGGTCGGAGATGCGGAACTCGACCGAGCCGTCGCACAATACCGCGAGGATTTCGACGCCCGGTACGGAGGGTTCGGACAGGCGCCGAAGTTTCCCCCGGCCACGGGTCTCTCGCTCTTGCTGCGCGCGGCTCATCGCCGTCGGGACCCGAGCATCCTGGAGATGGTCCGCAAGACGCTCGACGGCATGGCCGCCGGCGGCATCTACGATCATGTCGGCGGCGGGTTCGCCCGATATTCGACGGACGAGAAATGGCTGGTCCCCCATTTCGAGAAGATGCTCTATGACAACGCCTTGCTGGCCAAAGTCTACACGGAGGCCTTCCAGGTCACACGCGAACCGAGGGACAGCCGAGTGGCTCGGGAGACTTTGGACTATGTCCTTCGCGAGATGACGGGGCCGGAAGGCGGTTTCTATTCGGCCACCGATGCCGACTCTGAAGGCGTCGAAGGCAAGTTCTTCGTCTGGAAACCGGAAGAGGTCCGAGCCGCGATCGGCGACGAGGAGGAGGCCCGACGATTTTGCGCCTATTACGACATCACACCGGCCGGCAATTTTGAACACGCCAGCATACCGAACACACCGGAGCCGTTGCCGGAAGTGGCCCGACAACTGGGCCTGTCCCCCGAAGCGTTGGAAGCAAGTCTCGAGCGCGCCAGGGCGAAGGTCTACGCGGCAAGAGCGACCCGGGTGCCGCCCGGCCTCGACGACAAGATCATCGTCTCGTGGAACGGGCTGATGCTGGGCGCCCTGGCCGAGGGGGCGCGCGTCTTCGACGAGCCGAGGTACGCGGCCGCGGCCGCCAGGGCCGCCGATTTCTTGCTGACGACCATGCGGCGGGATAACGGCCGGCTCTTCCGAACCTACCGGCTCGGCCGGCCCCAGCACGACGCATGTTTGGAAGATTACGCCTGTCTGGCCGAGGGGCTGATCGACCTCTACGAAGCCGGCGGGGCGGAACGGTATCTTCAGGCGGCCGTGGAGTTGGCGGAACGCATGCTGGCCGACTTCCGTGACGAGCAGCGCGGCGGATTCTTTACCACCGGACGCGAGCACGAGACCCTCATCGTCCGCGCGCGCGAAGGGCCCGACGGCGCCACACCGAGCGCCAACGCGGTGGCGGCCTCGGTGCTGGCGCGGCTTTCCTTTCACTACGGCCGGGACGACTGGCGGGAGGCCTCGGCAATGGCCGTTCGGGTCTACGGCCGCGCCATGGGGCGGTATCCGCGGGCGTTCGCCAAGAGCCTGATCGTAGCCGACTTTCTGCTCGAAGGACCGGTCGAGCTGGCGCTGGTGGGACGACCGGACGACCCCGACTACGAGGCCCTCAGACGGGCCGTGGACGCGCAGTACCTCCCGAACCGGATTCTCGCGCACCAGGACCCGTCCTCGGGAACGACGACGCATCCGCTCCTGGCCGGAAAGTCCTTGGTGAACGGCCGCGCCGCCCTCTACGTCTGCCGGAACTTCGCCTGTCAGACGCCGATCACACGTCCGGAGGCGCTCCCGCACGCGTTGGGAACGGCGACGCCATTGCAGGGTGAGGACGGAATCCGGCGCCGGACCCTCTCGGGGGCTAGAATCAGCGGGTGGGCCACGCAGGGCGGCACCGCGTCCTATGCGACACGACACGTCGGCCCGTCCCCTGGCCCGGGACTCTCCCCCGGAGCCTATGTCGCCTTCGGCTCGACCGGCATGCTCACGAGCCGGCTCGGCTTCGGTTGTTACCGCGTCGACACGCAAGAGCCGGAACATCGTGAGGCGCTGGTCAAGGCGCTCCGGGAAGGCTGTAACGTCATCGACACGTCGACCAACTATGCCGACGGCGACAGCGAGCGTCTGGTCGGGTTGGTCTTGACGGAACTGCTGCGCAAACAGGAGTTGCGCCGCCAGGAAGTGGTGCTGATCTCCAAGATCGGCTACGTGCAGGGCCAGAATCACAAACAGGCCGAGGAGCGAGAGCGAGCCGGCCGGCCGTATCCCGAAATGGTGAAATACGGCGACGGTCTCTGGCATTGCCTGCACCCGGAGTTTCTGGCCGACCAACTGGACGCGTCGCTCGACCGACTGGGGGTGAGCACGCTCGATGTGTGCCTGCTGCACAACCCCGAATACTTCTTGCTGGACGCGCGCCGTCGCGGCGAACAGGACGCCGCCGAACTGCACGACGAGTTCTACCGCCGGCTGCAAGCCTCGTTCGCTTACTTCGAGCGACAGGTGGCGGGCGGACGCCTCCGCCACTACGGCGTGTCTTCCAATACGGCCATCGGCAGCCCGACAGCGGTCGAAACGACCTCGTTGTCGCGCATGCACGAGGCTGCGCAGGCCGCCGCTCGCGCGGCAGGCAGTGCCGCGTGCCATTTTCAGGTCATCCAATGCCCCATTAACCTGTTTGAAGCCGGAGCGGCGCTGACACCGAACACCGGCGCGAACCGGCAGGAAACCCTGCTGGACTATGCCCGGGCCAACGGGTTGGCGGTGTTGGCGAACCGGCCGCTCAACGCGAGCCCGCCTCAGGGTGGTGGAACGGGAGGCATCGTCCGCCTGGCCGAGTTCCCGGTGGAGCCGGCCGACATCGACTTCGAGACGCAGAGAATCTCGGTGGCGGCGCTCGAAGAGGAATATTGTCGCGAGCTGGCCCCGCAGATCCCGCACGCAGGCCAAGGTCTCGCTCCGACGGACTATTTCACGTGGGCGGCCGAATTGGGGAAAGTGCGACCTCAGATCGACGGCCTGGAGCACTGGGACCATATCGAGTCGCAGATGATCGCCCCGCACCTTTCGCAAGTCGTTCGCGCCCTCGGCCAGGTGTTGCAAGGACCCACATTGACCGCGTGGGAGGCATGGCGGGAGCGCTACGTTCCGGAATTGGTCCGGTTGCTCCGGGTGCTTCGCGTCGAAGCGACGGAACGCAGCCGGCGTCGCTTGGACGTGATCCGTGCCTCGGTCGATCCCCTGCTTCCGGACAGCAGGCGGGGCCAGCCGTTTTCGCAGACCGCGCTCTGGATCGTCTCCAGTACGCCGGGCGTGACCTGTGTCTTGAATGGCATGCGTACCCCTGCCTATGTGGACGACTCGATGGCGGTGCTGCGCTGGGATTTGCTTCCTCACCCGCATTCGGTGTATGAAGCGCTGCGTAGGGTCCCCTAGCCCTAGCTGTGCCACCCACAAAGGAGCCGATGATGACGCTGCGACGAGTCCCCTGGTGGCTGACGGTCCTGGTCCTGGCGGCGGTGATTTCCGAGAGTGGATGTGCCAGCCGATCGGTCACCACCGGCAGGAGCCAGGAGGCGGACACCGCGCTGACTGCCCAACCCACCGAACAAGTCGTGGAAACGCCGATGAAGGACGTGCCGCAGGCCGTTGCTGAGGCGATGCCCGTTCTCCCTGCCCCGCCCGCCGAACCGGAAACGCCTTACCTCTTGGACGTCTTGTTCGACTTCGACCAATACGGATTGCGACTCGACGCGGTCACCGCAGTCGAAACCAATGCACGCAACCTCAGCAGGGACCCGACAGCCTCGCAAATCGTGTTGGAAGGCCGGGCGGACGAAATCGGGACCTCGGCCTACAACATGGTTCTGGCTGAGCGGCGCGCCAAAAGCGTCAAACGTTACCTTGAGACGCTCGGCCTGTCTTCGTCGACCATCAGCGTCGTCAGCTACGGGAAGGATCGTCCTCTCTGTCTCGACCATCACCCGGACTGCTGGCAGAAAAACCGTAGCGTGCGCTTCACGATCAAGTAGTCCCCTCGCCCGTCCGGGTCGAAGACGCCGCCGCCGTTCCCTCATCTCTTGATACTCGTTCCTTCTCTCTCCACTCGGTCGTTCGTCGTTTGCCTGGAGGACGGATAGGGATCCCGAACCGAGTCTCTCCTCTCCTTCCGAGAATGTTACGGACTGCTCATGCGGAATTAACCCGCCGGGTACGGTTCTTCCGCTATGCTCCTTCCAAGAAAGGAGCACCTATGCCGGACGCACTTCATACCGTCGTGATCATCGGATCGGGCCTGGTTGCCTTGTGTCCGATCCTGCTGGCCGTACGCACCCTTGGAGGGATGCGGCACAAGCGCCTGTATCCGGTGTTGCGAATCAAGCGCCTGAACGGGGCGGCCGAATCGTTGATCGTCAAGGAGATCGACCGGACTGGCACCCTCTGGGGGGTCCGTCCCTGACGCGTCGTCGCGCGGGATCAGATCCGCTCCATCACCCACAACCCGACAGGAGGAATCATGGTAAGAGTCGGACAATTGATGACCCAGGACGTGGTGGCCGTCGAGGCCGGAACCTCGGTGTCCGAGGTGGCTCGGGTCATGAGCCTACACCGAATCGGAAGCGTGCTGGTTCGGAAACAGGATGAACTGATCGGGATCGTCACCGAGCCCGACATTATCCGAAAGGGAATCGGTCAAGGCCGGGATCTGCGGGCGGTGTCCGCGGCCGAGATCATGAGCAGTCCGATCATCAGCATCGACGAGCGTCGTCCGATCACGGAGGCCGCCGATCTCATGCAGGAGAATGGAACCCGCCACCTGGGAGTTCGAAAAGGCGAGCGTCTCGTCGGGGTCGTCTCCGTCCGAGACCTCTTGCATCCCGTATCGCTCGACGAGTTTTAACCGCCTCCGGTCGATTCCTCGCACCGTTCCGGTGCGAGGAGCCGCGAAGGAGGGATGATGCGCTCCCCTTCCTTCTCCGCCTCCCGCGCTGGGGCCCTGCGGGCCACCTACTCTGTCCGCAATTTATACCCGATACCGCGAACCGTGAGGATATAGACAGGCCGGGCCGGGTTGGCCTCGATTTTTTGCCGCAGCGAATAGACGTGCACGTCCAGCGTGTGTTCCTCCAGCGCGTAACCCTCTCCCCACACTCGATTCAACAAGTCCTGCCGCGTGAAGACCTTCTCCGGGGCTTCCAGGAAACAGCGCAGGATCTGAAACTCCTTGAGTGTCAGCACGATGTCCCGACCGCCCACCGTCACTTCGTGACGATCCAAATTCATTCGAATCGGCCCCACTTCGTAGTGGGACTTCGGCGCCCCATGGAACTGCTGCCGCCGGAGGATGGCGCGTACGCGCGCGGCGATCTCCCGATAGCTGTCGGTGCAGATGACCGCATCACTGCCTGCCTGCAGCTCCTCCGAGCACGCTTCTTCGGGGCAGGGCACACCAGGGATTTGGATGCCTACGAACAGAACCGACGCTTTGGCCGCGGCTGCCCGCAGGCCGTCCTGGGACGGTTCGCTGCGATCCACTAGGATCAGGCAGGGCAGCCGCTGCCTGAACATCATCAGTCCCTCATACGCGCTTCGCGCCCAATCGACGGCATGCCCTTGTCCGCGCAGTTGCTTGTCGAGCAAGCGGGCGAACGCCTCCTGCGGCGTGACCACCAAAATGGGAGGCGGTGTCGGTGGGGTGGTGTCGGGGCGCATTGGTCAGCCTCAATATATGAGGGCGACGTTGCACAGGTTTCATTGCTCAATTACAGCCGCGTTAAAGAAGACGACATTACCTGCATGGATGCTCTCAGTCGCCGTGGCTTTAATCTTTGCATATTGAAATTGAAGATGTAACACGGATGTAACCTAGTCGTGAAGCTCGCGACACGGCAGCAGCCTATACGTCCCCCCACACCTGACGTATGAGATCTCACCTGAAAAGTACTGGTACTCGGCTCAAGCTCAATATCTGAACCCACTGGGTATATCCAGACCGCGATCACTGAGGAGGGATCTATGAGAACTTGGGACAGCAATCAAAATCTGGGCCCACGGGACCACGCCGCGTGGACCACACGATGCTGGCTTGCTGGAGTACCCTTTGTGGCGACGCTTCTAGTGGGAGGATGGCCCTACGTTTCACCCTCAGTAGCGCAAGAGCGGCCAGGGATAGTGCTGGCCTCGCAATCGCCGTTGGCAGACGCCCCTCCAGCGCCTGGAGGGATGGTCCGTCGCGGGGAAGAAGCGGTAGAACCTAGTTCCCTCGAGGACGTGATGCTCGAAAAGGGACTCATCTCAGTGGACGATTGGATTCGAATCAAGGCCGAAGAAGAGCGTCGAGCCAGTGAGCGTTCCATCGTAGCGGAGTTTACAGGGAGCGCGCGATGGTTCGAGAGAATCACAATGTATGGATACGGAATGTTTCGGTACAATATGGAATCCAATGGGAAGATCCGCTCGTTTCATGATGCATCCCTAGGTGGCAAGAACAATGGCGCCCAGCCCGGCTTCTTCTATCGTCGGATTCGGTGGGTGGTAACTGGGCAGATCTCAGACCATGTAGCGTTCTTCCTCCAACCCGATCTCGCCACGAACATTAGCGGCACGACGCAGGGTGTATCACTGCGAGATGCCTACGGGGACTATTACTTCGATAAGGGCAAAGAGTACCGGGTTCGGTTCGGCCTCCAGCGTGTGCCCTGCTCGTGGGATAACTGGCAAGCCAGCCGTCAGCGTATGGCCATCGACCGAGCGGATGCCACAAATAGTTGTGCACCCAGCGAACGCGATATGGGTGTCAGCTTTATGTGGACACCCAAGGTGGCCCAACTGCGTTTCAAGCAGATGCTCGATTACATGTATGGTCCTGGCGACTATGGCGTTTTCAACATTACGGTTGATAACGCCCAAGGGCATAATCGTGTCGAACTCAATGAAGATAAACGGGTAGGAATCCGTTTGGCGTGGCCGTTTGAACTCCCAGGCGGCCGACTGATGGAAGTCGGGATGAATGCCAATCGCGGACAGGTTAACGTCGCAATGGGCGCTCCGGCTCCGGGGACGACACTTTTTTCGATAAATGAAAGCGGCAATACGGGAGCACGAAGTTACCGTGACGAGCGGCTCAATTTCTACATCTATTACCCACCTCAACCATGGGGCTTCATAGCCGAATATGTATTGGGTCGTGGACCCAAGCGGGGCGACGACGGTGTCGTACGTGAACGGGCCCTCTACGGTGGTTACGTACAAGGCCACTACCAGTGGAAATATTCCGATACGCAGCTCGTTAACTTCTACACACGGTATCAGGAGTATTATGGGGGTCTCAAGACCCAAACGGGTGCTCCAGATGACCGGATGCGGGAGCTTGAAGTAGGAATCGCCTGGATGCCGGATCCTCAGTGGGAAATCACAATCGCCTACGCGGCGACTCAGCGAATGAATATTTTCAACACCGCAAACAACATTGGCACGTGTACCGCAGTCACAAACTGTACACCCGGTGTCCAAGAAAGCGCGTACGGCAATCTCCTCCGGTTTCAGGTGGTCTGGTTCTGGAATTAGGACACCTCATGCGTACGTCGATTCGTTCGGAAGGGGTCGAGTTCGTTGAACTTGACCCGTTCTCATCATGATACCAACAGTTTCCTCGGGCTGCTGTGTTAAGGCCGACCGGCGCTAGCAGGATGTTGAAAAAGTCCTTGACTCGATTAGAGTAAGTATGATCACTGCGCAGCAGTTCCCCCCGCCAAGGAGGTCACGCGATGCGCGGTGAAGTGGATCCCCAGCAGGCCCTGTTCCGCTATCTCTCTCCGGAAGCCCGGGTCCCTGCAACCCATCCGCGGCGGCCCATCAAGGCGATGGCCGACGACGTCTTGGCGTCGCTGTCGTCGACGTTCGATGAGATGTACAGCCAAATGGGGCGCCCGTCGATTCCCCCGGAGCGGCTGCTGAAGGGGGAATTGCTGATCGCCCTGTTCTCGATTCGGGGCCATCGGCTGTTCTGTGAGCAACGGGCCTACAACATCCTCTTCCGTTGGTTTCTGGATATGAATCTGGATGAACCCGTCTTCGATCACAGCACCTTCAGCCAGAACAGCGCGCGGCTCCTTGCGCACCAGGTGGCCCGGCGATTCTTTGACGCGGTGGTCAGCTACGCCCGGCGTGAGGGGTTGCTCTCGGATGAGCATTTCACCGTGGATGGTACGCTCATTGAGGCCTGGGCCTCGCTGAAAAGCGTGAAACCGACGACGGCAGCGCAGCCGGCGGTCCCGCCGGACGATCCGGGCAATCCGACCGTGAACTTCCATGGCGACCGGCGCACCAATGCCACCCATCAGAGCACGACCGATCCAGAAGCCCGATTGGCCCGCAAAGGGGCCGGCAAGGAGGCCCAGCTGTGTTTTTCTGGCCATGTCCTGATGGAGAATCGGCATGGCCTGGGTGTGGACCTGCCGGTGGCCTCTGCCACCGGCACCGCGGAGCGCGAGACGGCCCTGGCCATGCTGCGGCGCCAAGCGCGCCGCGGGATTCGTCCGCGCACCCTCGGAACCGACAAGGGGTCTCACTGCCGCGACTTCGTGCGCCGGTTGCGACGACGCCGGATCCGTCCGCACCTCGCCCGTCTCCGGGCGACACACGCCCGGGTTGGATGACCGTACCACCCGCCACGCGAGTGACCGCCTGAGCCAGCGCTGTCGCAAGAAGGTCGAAGAAATCTTCGGCTGGCTGAAGACGGTCGGCGGTTTGCGCAAGAGTCGCTTCCGCGGCATCGCCCGGACCCAGCACGCGGCGTGGTTCGCCGGTGCGGCCTACAATCTGCTCCGCATCAGCCGCTTGGTGACTCCAGTGATGGGCCCCTGATCCCCAGGAGGGTGAAGCCGGATGGTCCGTCCCCCTCAGCCGATGATGAGACGGCCACTGGGATCCCAGGGAGCACCGAACATCCGTAGGAGAGGCATCTATTGTGAAGAAATTGGGCCGTGCATGGTAGTTTTTCAACACCCTGCTAGATCTCGCTCGCAGAAGGGTGAAGTTTTATGGCCGCGTTCGAATCACAACCAGCAAGGAGCATCCCCATGGCAAGAGTATCGAGCAGCGTCGGCACGCGCAAGAGGCTGAAAGAAATATTGAGAGGCGAAACGGGCGAAATCGATACGAGCGGGTTTGTGCGCCAGTCTGTCTGCCTCATGAATGAGGAAGTGTTGGAAGTCTAAGCCAGTGAGCGCCTGGGCCGTGGCTACTATGAACGCGGAGGCCACCCGACGGAGGACACCGATGCCCCACGTGGGTACCGCAGCGGGGTGTGCGTGGGATGACTGAAGACCGCCGAAGGGGTGATTGAGTATGGCGTGCTGCAATTCCGCGGCCTGGAGGGTAGGCAGTCGGAGATCGGGGCGGCGCTGAGCGGCAAGAGTGAAGAGCTGGAGCGGCTTGCCGGGGGGATGTATGCCCGCGGCCTCTCAATGCGCGACCTCAAAGCCGCGTGAAATATCTTGTTGAGAATAGGCTCCTTCACTGCGACCGACGCACCCACTTCCGAAGCGTGGGCTGGAGATGTCGCACCGTTGAGACACCAGACTGGCATCACCGGTTTCCTCATACTGCCATACCCATCGGAATCGTCTGCGCATGTCATCGTCCAGGGAGGTAGTTTAATTGAAACGACGCGTGCGAATCACACCCATTAATCGAGAATGAGATCGAGGTCACCAGGCGCCGTTACTCGGTTCACATCGGCCGCAGGGTGTCATTAGCCGATCAATCGCAGGTCCATGCCCACGCGAAAGCTGGCGACAACGTCTTCGTCGGAATGCAAGCCCTGGTCCTTCGCGCAGACATCGGCGAACGGATCGTGATCGAACAGGGTGCGAAGATCATTGGCGTTAAGATTCCAGCAGGTCGGTATGTCCCAGCCCTGTCCAGAGTCACCACCCAAGACTTTGCGGATGAGCTTCCGACGATCACCGCCGACTACCTTTTCGGCAAGCTCAACGACGGCGTGGTTCATTTGAATGTGCAGCTCGCTGATTCACCTCGTGTCGCGGCCAGGTTGGTCGCCTCTGCTGACTGAGAATTCTCACTTCTTCTCTCTCCGCCCAATCCTTCAGCAGTGACGGACCAGATGAGATAGCTTCTCACATGGCGAGAGGTACCGCCATTACCAGAGTGCTCAAAGGCGATGGCTAGCCTGATGGGGAAATTATACTGCTACCCATTAAGATATTGGGCATCAAGACTGAGTAAACTATGGCTGATCAACCAGGAGGTGATCAGCATGAAACTCCGGAAATGGGATGCCAAGACCAAAGCCATCATTGTCCTGGAGGG
>JBDIVW010000017.1:0-94230 GCA_039794185.1 Candidatus Inralta sp.
CCTTCCAGCAACTGCCGCTTCCAATGGGCAATGACCGTCGAGTGGACGCTATGGGCCGCACTCAACTCACTGCGCGTCCGGACCCCTTTGATCGCCTCCACCGCCCCCCGTGCTTTGAATTCCTCCGAATGCGTCTTCCGCTTCTGGGCCATCTGTGCCTCCCGGTTTTTGCGTCGGTCGTTCTACCACCATTTTGGCTTCATGACCTGTCCAAAAAACGGGGGTAACTTCATGGGTGCGGTCGATCATCGCGTTGCGCTCAGCAAGCCCACCTTGATGAGCGCCCCTTCTAAAAAATCATTCTCCCGGGTCAGTTGGCCGATCTTCGCGTGCAGGGTCTTGAGATCCGGGGCCTCCGATGGTGGTTTCGTCCCACCAAATACGTCCGCGGCCCGGGCCAGCAGTTGTTGCTTCCACTCGGTGATCTGGGTGGGATGGACCCTGAACTGCTCGGCCAATTCGGCCACCGTCTTGTCACCTTTGACCGCGGCCAACGCCACCTGGGCCTTGAAGGTTGCTCCGTGATTCCGTCTCGTTCGTTTCATCGCCTCGCTCCTTTGGTTCGCCACCTCTCGGTGGCTTCGGTGAAGCCAGGCTACCACTTATCACACTGTCCGAATTTCCGGAGCCCCCTCTGACTTCCGCGTAAGAGAATCCGCAGGCATTCTCATTCCATGGGAGAATGGAAGCCTCGATGACCGGAACACCCATGTTGCGCAAGCGTTTCGCTAGGTCGTACGTTCGGAGGATGATGTTGTCGGGGCACTTGACTGAACAGATCAGCCCCACGGCCTTGGTGCTGAGAATGGCTGGATTACCAATGAAGGCAATTCGTGAAGGGGCCTAACACCTAGATACTGGGTAAGCTGTGAAGGGAAACTTGGATCACTGGAAGAAAGCCACGCAAGAGATGCCGGCATGCTGTCGGTAAACCCACGATCTAGGCTGCACGCTTCATGATCGTCTCAGCAGGGCTCATCAAGCAGGTGCCCTGAGTGGCGTGTCCCTTGGCGGTTCTCTATGGGCCTGGGCAGTGGCCTGTCGCTGCTTCAGCTCGTTTGATCGCTCTCCCCAAACGCCAATTCCTGTTGCCCCGTGAAACGCTCGATTTTCTCCTTCACTTGTTCCGCTCCTCGGTGCTTCATCTCGACACAATCAAAGGTCTTGGTCTTCATCCAGGAATGTCCTTTTAGATCGACACCACGCGACCAGGCTCAGCCGTAGCGGTGATTTTCGTCAGCCGGGACAGGAAGTCGCTGGCCTCCAGCACTTCAAGCAGCACCGGATGATCATCCGGCGAGAAGTGGACGATGATCCCGTCCGTCTCCTCGGCGTGGTCAATCGCGCCGTCCGACAGATGAATCGTCAGAACATCGTCCTCGCGGTTATATTGCACCTTCATAGCGTGTCCTAGCCGTTGTTTGGATCGCTCTGTTTTTTTGGGGCGCGAACGCGAACCTTGTGTTCGGTCGCCACGACAAAGCATTGCTTCCACGTCTCAACGTGTTCCGTCTGAAAGAGACTCCGAACACGCCTTACAAGTGCGTTGCGACCGGGGTCCCGCAAACGCACGAGGAGAAGACTATGGTGGGTGCCTGGTACAAACCGGCGAGAGTCCGAAAAGTCTAAATCCTGCGTGATGAAAAAACGGCCGGTTGTTTGCGCCGCTTGCCAGACGCGGGCGTCATCCTGTCCTGCCAACCCTTCCTGTGGAACGGTGTCGGTCTCGTGGTCGAGCGTGGCGAGCACGCGGGCGAGCCGAAAGGGAAGATTTTCGTCCAGTTTGATTCTCACTGGATGTCCGGCACGCTTTGGACCGGCATGTCTTCTTCGGCGGATACGGCGGCGAAGGCGATGACCGCTCGGACATCCTCATCTGTGAGCGTGGGAAAGTCGTTGAGAATCTCCTCGACCCTCGCGCCCTCGGCAAGGCTCGCCAAGACCGTTCGCACGGTCACACGCGTACCCTTGATCACCGGCTCTCCACCGCAGATTTTCGGATCGCGCTCGATATGCTGTTGATAGTTCATATGAACTCTCCCCTCCCAGCAGGCACCTCAGCATGTTCCCAAGGTTCGTCTTGGATTGCAATACATGGGTTGACACCGCCATCGACCGAAAGGCTCCGTCCACGATGGGAGGGTCTGCAACACAACTTCAATAGATTCGAATCGATCTCTGTGTGGGGAGGACGGTGCGCCGTTGTCCCTAAAGTTCATTCCTCCCCGCCTCCCGCATCCTGTCCCATTCGATACTTGATTTCGAAGGCGATCATGAAGCGGAAACACCTCCTAATCGTCCTCATCATTCCGCCAGTCGTCATCGGACTTTCCTTCCTGTCGCCGCTTGATGGCCTTCTGAAAGGCCCTAACCCCTTTCGTCTCCTTTTCACTGAGGTTATCGAGCGAGAGTGCGGACACCTGTTTTTCTAAAACATCGACGGAGACGAAATCTTCGATATACTGCAGATTGATCCGCCAGTGCTCCTGCGACACATGGTCCCTCATCCCATGGGAAGCTGTTCCGTTTGCCTGTCAGATATGTGAAACCCATCGGTTGACGGGCGGATTAGACCTGCGCTGCCAAGCCATGTCCGCTCGCGCTTCGCTGCCAAACGTAGTCATAGACACGTGAGGCAATCTCGTCTGTCTCCGGCTCGGTAAATGGCGGTCGAGGAAGTGCCTCGTACAGCTTGTCCAGAATGAACACCTTCACCTCAGCCTGTGTCGCCGCTTTCTCTGTCCAGTCTCTCATCGGAGTCAGAAGGTCACGCAGTGCCGTGAGCAACGACTTACTGGCCTGCTTGAGGCGTTCCCGGTCGGCTTTGCTCATGTTGTCTTTGAAGAGCAGATCGAACAGGGCCAGCTCATCGTCACTGAGCCCCTCCTCGGCTGCCCGCTTTTGCTCTGCATCCAGGCTAGCCGCAAGCGTCATCAGCTCTGAGAATGTGGCCTCAACGGTCGCCCGGTCTTTCTCTCGGTTATAGTCCGCGATGATCTCCTGATACTTTCTGTAAAAGTCCATCCGGAGCGGGTTTCTGGCGAGCATCTGTGCAAGCTTCGCCTCAACGATATCTCGGATGTCCTGCAAGGCCGCGTGCTTCCGTCGAACCTTCTTGGCAAACTCATCCTTGAGCTTATTGAATTCGATCTGACTCAGATCGACTGTAAGGCCCTCGGCGTGATCTCCTCCCGGCTCTGCGGCACGAATGGCCTCGTTGACAATGCGATGCAGCTGTTTCAAAAGCTCTGTCACATCCGCTGTATCACGCCGCTCCGTCAGCTTCTTATAGATGGCCTCGATGTTGTCATGTCGCTCGGCATACCTGAGCGCACTCGGTTCCATCAGTAGAGCTTTGAAACGGATGAAGACTTGCCTGGCAAGAATCTCAAAGCGGCGTTTCGCTTCATCGGAGGCGTACACAGCATCCACCGCATCGTGCAGCGCCTCAATTCGAGCAAATCCAGTGGCGCCATGAAGCCGCCGGGCATCGAATCCCAGCTCAAGCAGGTGCTTCTCTGTGGCTTCGATCGCTTGGAGCAGGGCCGCAACCAGGTCTGCAATCGGCGCCACGATGCCGCCATCCCCACCATCGTCGTCCTCATCACCGAGAGCATACTGAGCAAGTGCCTCCCGCAAACTTTTTAGCATGCCGTTATAGTCCACGATGACGCCGCAATCCTTGCCAGGGAACACGCGGTTGGCCCGTGCAATGGCCTGCATGAGGTTGTGGGCCTTCATCGGCTTATCGATGTAGAGCGTGGCCAGGCACTCCACGTCGAAGCCGGTCAGCCACATCGCGCAGACGATGGCAATGCGGAAAGGATGCTGGGGATCCTTGAAGGCATCCTCCACCAGCACACGCTTGCCGTCGGGTGTCTGGAAGCCCGTCTTCATCACCACGCGGTGCGGGATAATGTCGAAATCCCATTTGGCAAAATCGCGCACCTCGTTCTGCGCCTCGCTGATGACGATCTCAATGATCGTGCTCTCCATCCACTGCACCTGCCCGCGCAGGCGGTCCAGTTCCGCCGTGAGTCGCTCCCGAATGTCCAAATCAGTGGACGCGGCTAATTCGCCCTCCTTCGTGGGAATGCCTGCGCGAAGCCTGGCGAGCTTCGCCTTCCAGCGCGGCTCGATGCGCTGGAACATTCGCGCGCAGGTGATCTTGTCGATGCACACCAACATCGACTTGCCCGTCTGCCATCGGGTGGAACAGTGCTCAACGAAGTCATCGGCCAGCTTGTCCAGACGGTCGTCGGCCGTGATCACTTCATAGTCCTTGCCGAGCAGCTTCTCCAGCAGGGCCTGCTGATCCGGGTCGAGCTCTGCCTTTTCGATCGCGTCGGCAATGCGGTCGTTGAGATCGAGCCGGGCGAGGCCCAACTTCTCGCCCCGATTCTCGTAGACGAGCTTGACCGTGGACTGGTCTTCTTCGGAGCGCTTGAAGTCGTAGCGCGAGATGTAGCCGCCGAAAATCCGCTTGGTCAGCTCGTCGTGCTTGAATAGCGGCGTGCCGGTGAACCCGATGAAGGAGGCATTGGGCAGCGCGAGGCGCATGTTGCGTGCGAACTTGCCGGCCTGCGTGCGGTGGGCCTCGTCCGAAACGACGATGATGTCGTCGCGTACGCTGTACGGCTCACTCACGGGCTGATTGAACTTATGGACTAGGCTGAACACAAAACGGTGATTGCCCTGCAGAATCTGCTGAAGCTCTTTGCCCGAGCCGGCGCGCGGCGTCTTCTCGTCCGTCACGCCGCACCCGATGAAAGTGCGCCAGATCTGGTCGTCCAGATCCTCGCGATCGGTCATCACCAGGAAGGTAAAGTTGCCGGGCACCACTCGGCGCACCTTCTCCGCAAAGAAGGCCATCGAGTAGGACTTGCCGCTGCCCTGCGTGTGCCAGAACACGCCCAGCCGACCGAGGTCGGGATGTGCGCGCTTCACCAGAGGCAATTCATCATCCTTGTAACTGCTCGTAACAAACTGAGCGGCGTCTTGCATGGCGGTTGTACTATCATCCGCGGCGAAGAGGAGCTCGGACCTGGGAACTGTATAAGAAACAAGTCGTCGCTCAGGGGGAAACTCCTGTTTCAAAGCTTCCTGCCGCACGACGGATGCCACGGCGCTGTTCACGCCGAGCACCTGGTGGTTCCGGGCGACCACCTTGCGCGTCCCGCCGGCCCGGCTGTCGTCGAACAGGATAAAGTTCTCAACCAGATCGAGCAGACGCTCCTTCGCAAGCATCCCGTCGAGTAACGTCTGGGCATCCACCCGCGCTTTGTCGGTCTCGCTATGACGCTTCCATTCGACAAAATGTTCCCACTTGCTTGTGATTGAGCCATAGCGGGCCTTATCGCCGTTGCTGACGACCAGAAAGGCGTTGTGGTGGAAGGCATGGGCGATGCTGTGTTCAGAGAGATAGTCGGTCAGATTGTCGTCAAATCCGGCGCGAATGTTCCGATAGACCGCCTTGAGTTCGATGAAGACGAGCGGTAGGCCGTTGATGAAGCACACGAGGTCGGCGCGGCGGTTGTAGTGTGGCACCCGCACGCCCTGGACCTTCAACTCGCGAACGGCGAGAAAGCGGTTATTGCCGACATTGCGAAAGTCAATGACATGTGCATGAGCATGCCGTGTCTCGCCGCTCGGATCCCGCCACTCGACCGGTATACCGCCGCGGATGAACCCGTACAACTCGCGATTGTGTTGGAGGAGCGACCGGGCGAAATCGATTCGAGTCAGCTTCTCGATGGCTTGTTCTCTGGCAGAAAGATGAATGTCGGGATTCAGTCGTTCCAACGCCGATCGCAGATCACGCACCAGTACGACCTCTCGCTCGGACACACGGCCCAACGTGCCGGCTGGTCCGAACGTTTCCTCGTTGTAGGCGTAGACGCTCTCCCAGCCGAGCGCCTTCTCAAGATGCTCTGCAAAGGTCTGCTGGACGAGCCGGTCTTCGCTGTTGATATCGGTGAGGGCCATGGGTCAGAAGAGGTCAGGCTGGTGTTCGTGCGGAATGGGGAAGACGCCGATGATGACCCATGGATTGGGCGCCTGAAAGTGAAACGCCTGCGTGGTGCCGAGAAAGAAATGCAGGTTCCTCAGGGTGAAGTCATCGAAGTATTTCTGACGCACCTTCGCCAATGCAGCCTTCTCGTCACCATGACAACTGCTCAGACAATTCCAATACAGAGCCCCAGCCTCCCAGTCGAGGACTTGCATTTCGCTCGCCTTACCCGCTTCATCCTCAATTCGGTAGGAGAAGCTGTAGGGAAGCTTGGGAATAACCTGAAAGGTCTTCCGCCAGACTTCCTCTGCAAACATTTCACCCTGGTTGGCCCGATCTTGCATTTCGGCCAACTTGCCGGCATCCCATTCCCGATCTTCTTGCTCCCAGATAAAATCATTCACGCGGGTAGGCTTGAATACCGCGAGAGAAAGCTTATTCGCTTTTGCTCCTTCAATCAGCGTTTGCAGGCGGGTGTGAACCTTGGCTTTACCAAGCAGCAGGTGCCGACGCTCGCGCCAGTTGGACGCTGTATCCATGTGTGCGACGGGGAGTAATTGTGTCGAGTCGGCAAAGTGATGCGACTCGGGACGCGGGTCTTTCCGGCTGCGAACGAGGTCGCATTCCAGCCAATCGAACTTCTTATATTGCTCGGCCTCGTCCAGCCGACGAAATGGCACTGGATAAATCCGCACCCACGAACCATCCTCGCGCACACCCGCCGTGCAGACCGTTTCTCCGTACTTTCGCGAAAGCGTCGGGTAGGTTTTGACAGTGATGAGAATGCGCTCTTTGGTCATGCCTCTCTCGTTCCTACAAATGCACCACCGTCTGTTGCATCACCCCTGCCAGCGCCTCGGCTACGCAATGCCGGTGGCACTGGTTCGGCAGTTTTTCAAAGCACGTCAGTGCCACCCGCTCACCCAATTCGATCCAGGTTCGAATTTGTGCCAGCGCCTTGGATTGCTTCGGCAAAACCTCGCGCTCATAGACCGCGAACAACGCATCGTAATCTTCCTGCGTGTGCAGTTCTCGACGCCTCTCGGACGCGATGCCCAGCTCCGGTAGATGCTCGTAGCGGATGCCCACACCTTCGCACGCATTGCGCAGTGTGCCTTTGGAGAAACCGTATTTTCGACTCAACGGATTCCGCCTCACATCACACAGTACCGTCACTCCATCCTGGATCAGACTATTCAAATAGTTTTCCAGCGTGCGACCCTCGTAGCCGATAGTGCAAAGACCAGGGCGACTGGCGGCAGGCCGCGCGGCGCTGATCGCCGTCAGGGCCGGTTCATCTCCCGTCAAAACCCGCTCAGCCATCTCGCTCCGGATGGCAAAGTAGGGATACCGCCGATAGGCCTCAGCCACCAACACATCGCCTCGCAACGAAGCATGGCGCTTGGCAAATTGGTTCATCCGTATTCGATCCAAAGGGGTGATCTTCGCCACGCTCTTGCCAGTGGGAGTCAACTTCCAGGCCAACTCTTCATCGGCTAACAGACCCTGCTCAATTAAGCGGCGTTTGTCTGCATAAGACGTGAAGGAAAAGCCACCATACTTATAGGGCACGAACTCGTAAGTGGGCGCCTCCTCAACCTCTTGGGAGTACAGAAACAACAGCTTCTGAAAATCAAGATTGCCGACCTCGCCCCCGAGGGCGTCCACGAGTGCGAGTAGGCGTTTTTGGCGATCGAACAACATGGCTCAGATTATCGGGTCTACGCTCACACCGCAATCTCCCCGCTCATCAGGCGCGGCAGCAACAGGTCGCGGGCGGCGCGGAGCTTGTGGTTGGCGAAAGTGAGCGACCTCAGTTGTTCGACGACAGGCTGGATTGCGCTCTCGAAGCTGCCAAGCAGGCCATCAGGGGGAAGCGGCGTTGGATAGGCCTGCATCTGCTTCCAGTCCGCACGAGGCATCTTCGACCCTTCTCTCATGGTTTGAGCCGTTACGGCGATAAACGGATCGCTCGACACCGTCATGAGCACGAAGCCTCGGACCTTCGGTTCAATCGGACGGATGACGATCGCGTCTGACGATGCAACGCCGTCCACGAAGGCAACGCCTACTTTGTGGAAATAGGGACGGATCTTTCCGAACAGGATCTCACCCTCATGGAAGCGGTGCTTGCTACTGGTTACCTGCTCGGCTGTCCCCCAGTCACTGAGGGATATCGAGCGGCGGGGCATGTGTTCGAGTCCGATGTATGGCGTATCCGGTTCGAGGGCGTCCGGCTTCACGATCTCACGGACTTCTTCACACAAGTCGCCGAGCGTCTTCCTCTCCCACCCCTGTGGCACGCCGTCCGAGATGCTTGAGTGCTCACGGCCGGGGAAGCGGAGGCGGACGAACCACTCGCGGTAGAGCTGCCGCGCCGCATCCTCCAACAGCGCCATCCGCCGCCGGTTGTTCTCGATCAGGTCGTCGTAGACGGAAAGGATGTCGGCGATGCGTTCCTGAACTGATCGCGGAGGACATGGCACCTCAAACCGTTCGATCATCTCCTTTGTCAACGCCTTGCGCGTGCCGCCGCTTCCCGCGAGCGATAGCATGGTGTCCTGCATGAACGGAGAGATAAAAAAGTACCCGACAAACCGGGAGTCGAACTCCGCAGGTTTTGGGCGAACGATGGCTACGTGCTGATTGACCCGTGCTGGTAGCACGTCATCCGGGACCCAGCAGCTGCGGGCAACCGAGTCACCCGTAATGTTGAGGAGAACGTCCCCGGATTCGACGCTTACTCCCTTGAGCTGATCTGCGTGTTCATCATCAAGATAGGCCAGTCCGTCCATGGCGAACTGCCCGTTGTAAACGTTCTGGCTACGAATGAATGAAACACCGCTATCTTGGTAGACTGACTCACCACCCCGCGGCGTCGATCCGCTGCCAATCTTGGCGCAGTGGTCGCCAAGTCGTACCCGTTGCCAGGCTCGGCCCGTCATGCCCCCAGCTCCTCGAAGTTCTCCTGAATCTTCGCCGCCAGCTCGACTGCCTCCCTATTGAGATCGGCCAGTTCGGTGTGGATGTCGCGCAGGGTCTGTTCGAAGTCGAAGTCCTCCTCTTCCTCGGGCGGGGCGACGCCGACGTATCTGCCGGGGGTTAGGCTCCAGTCGGCAGCCTCGATCTCCTTTCGATCCACCAGCTTTACTAGTCCAGGCACCGCCTCCAGCTCAGCTTTGGGGAAGCGGTCTTGCAGCCAGGCCACCTGCCGGTGGAAGTACGCGGCCTGTTTTAATTGTTCGACCGCAGCCTTGCGTTCCTCGTCGAGCTGCTTGACCAACTTGCCCGTTGCGCGGCGGTCGTATATCGCGGAGATTACATCATCTGCTGCCAGCTCGGCACCCAGATCCGCAACGCGCGCGGCGAGCTTGTAGAGCAAATCCACCTGCTTGATGAGGCCACGGATGGCCTCTGCGATCGGGGCATACGTCTTGCGTGCGCTGTGCTGGGCGTCATTCTTTGTGGGCAACTCCTTGGTGAATTTCTTGGCGAAGTCCTTCATGGCGTCAAGGAGCTTCTTCCTATCCGCCTCATAAAGCGACACCTCCTTGCGGAGTTCCGTCACAGCTCCGACGAACGCCTGTTGCTTGCCATGATCGAGCTTCTCGTGCTTTGCTACCACATCGGCAAGACGGTCGAAGCGCTCGCGCAGTTCCGCAAGCCTTGCGTCGAACGACTCCAGCGCTGCAGGGATTGCCTCGCTCTCCTTGCAGATACGCCCAAGATAATCGCGTACGAGCGCAAGGAAACGGTCTTTCTGCCCCCGGTAGAGCCAGACGATGGCGGTAAGGTTATGCATCTGCTCGGGGGAGAAGTCGTAAATTTTGCGCGTGACCTTGCGGTAGACGTTCCGCGCATCAAGCATCAGCACCTTGTCCTTGCGCTCAGCTGACTTAGCCCGGTCGAAGTGCCACAGTTCGCAGGGGACGGTGCGGGTATAGAAGAAGTTGGAGCGGATGGAAATCATCACATCTACATCACCGGTCTCGACGATCTTCTTGCGAACTTCCTTCTCGCCATGCCCGGCGCTGGAGGCCTGCGACGACATGACAAATCCAGCGCGGCCTTTCTCATTGAGATAGCTCCAGAAGTACGAGATCCACAGATAGTTGCCGTTGCCGACCTTTTTCTGCTTGTTCACGCCCGGCAGGCCGAAGGGCAGGCGCGGGTCGCCCTTGACGCGCTCGGCGTCAACCAGATCTACGTTGAACGGCGGATTGGCCATGACAAAGTCACATTTCCCCACAAGGGAATGTTCGTCATGGTAATAGGTGATGGCTTCGGCGATCTTTCCTTCTAGTCCGTGCACCGCGAGATTCATCTTGGCGATGTGGATGGTGTCGCGATTCTTCTCCTGTCCGTAGAAGACGACTTTCTTCGCCGTGTCGCCGCCCTCGTGCTCGATGAAGTGACTGGACTGTACGAACATACCGCCCGATCCGCAGGCCGGGTCAAACACCGTGCCGTGGTCCGGCTCTATGACATTGACGATCATCTGCACTAGGGATGACGGCGTGAAGAACTCGCCGTTGTCGTGCGCTTTCTGGATAGAAAACTTGGCGAGGAAGTACTCGTAGATGCGACCGAACACATCACCCGTGGCCTGCTTGATCTGCTCGCTGTTAAACAGGCGCATCAGGTCTTCGAGCACCTTGGTCTCGAAGATGCCATAATCCTTCGGCAGCACTCCGACGAGCGGCTCGAACTCGGCCTCGATGGCAGTCATGGCATCGGAGACAAGCTTTGGCAGGTCCGCGCCGCTGATGGCAGCCTGTTGCATGATCCAGTCGTAGCGGGCTTTCTCCGGCAGGTAGAGCGAGCGACGCGCGATGTAGTCGGCGGGTAGCACCTTACGCTTCGGCATCTTGCCGCCGGCCTGGTCGGCCTCGATCTGACGGTGTGCTGCTTCAAAGCGGTTCGCGGCATGGCGGAGGAAGATCACGCCCAGGACGGGCATGAAGTAATCACTGGAGGTGAGCTTGGAGTTAGCGCGGAGGTTGTCCGCTGCTTCCCAGAGGTCGGACTCGAGCGTTTCGATATCTTTGAAGCTGCTCACGATGATGGGCAGTTGCGCACTCTTAGTCGCTTCGTTTTCAACACTGCCGAATGTGGTCGGAAGAATACTCTTTCCCCTTCGAGAAATCACGCCCTCTGTAGCTGGCCCGCTCACGGCGGACGAAGTCTATGCCCTCGTTGCGTGGCTGCTGCATCAAAACGGCATCATTCCAAAGGATGCGGTGATGGACGCCAGGACGCTTCCAGCCATCCAGATGCCCAATCGCGATGGGTTTGTCGCAGATCCGCGACCGGATGTGCCACATGATCCATGAGACATGTTTGTTGGAACCGAACACCCGATGGGAAAGGTCCCAGACCAGCCTTACCGTCCAGTCAGTCCAGGGATAGCGCCTGATGTGTCCAGCGGTTGTGCGCCCATCTTCAGAAGAGCGCCATTTGCCTCATCTGTACGCGTATACACGGCTCTCCCCCACGAGATGAGAAGGCGGCATAGGGAACGACTATCCTCTCGGCGAGGGCGGCCACAAAGCGATTGCGGAACAGAGCTGTCTCAACGGTTGCGCGGCGGAGCTTGTCGGGAAAAGACGAACGGTACAGAAGCCGGCCTTCTTCCATCGTCGTTTTATGTTCGGCAGGGATTCGCATCGTCTTGAGCCCTCTTGGTGGACACACAATCACCGGTTGAGTTCCGCGCAGGAGAATCCGCAGACACTCTCGCTCCATCGGTGAATGAAAGCCGCCGATGACCGACACGCCTGCGTCACGTAATCGCTGGGCGAGGTCATATGTTTGGAGGATGATGTTGCCTGGGCACTTGACTGAACAAATCAACCTGAAACCTGCGTGAGAGGCCTCGCATGAACCACGGGAGCAGTGACCAGCGGCACGTGAAGACGCGATTGGGCCCTTGCGCTGAACGCTACTTGTTCATTAGTGTTCGGCGCGATGGCCCGTGGACCCCGCAAGCTCGCGGTCCTGTTCGGAACAGCCTCACTGACTCACTACGGAGGAGTCTATCTGCTGCATCGCTTCTTCGGGCGCCTGCACCTCCAGAAGCGTCTCACCGACGAGACACGTCTGATCCAGCGAAACAACCGCGACAGCGTCGGCGAGATGTTGCTCGCGCTGCTTTACCCGGTCATCCTTGGCCTCGAGCGGATCGACAGCACCCGCCTGCTCCGGCAGAACGGTGTCGTTCAGTATCTGACCGGGCCGCGCAGCTCCCCCGACGCGACCACCCTCCGTCGATTCTTGCTGCGGGTCGCCCCCACCGCGCTCCCCAAACTGCGGCGCCTCCACAATCGGTTTCTCTCCCGCATGACGACGCGACCACACCCGCCGCGGCGGCTCATCTTCGACGTCGACTCGACGGTCTTGGTCATCTACGGGAAGCAGGAGCACGCGCGGATCGGCTACAACCCGATCAAGCGAGGACGGCCTTCGTACCATCCGTTGCTCTGTTTCGAGGGGCAGAGCGGGGACTTCTGGCACGGCGAGCTGCGGCCTGGCGACGCCCCCACCGCGAGCGGGACCCTGGACCTCCTGTCGGCCTGTTTTTCGAAGACCCCGGCTGGGGTCCGCTTGCGGATTGTCCGCGTCGACAAAGGATGTTACGACCACAAGCTGGTCGAGTGGTTGGAGGCTCGCCGCGCCCGTTTCGTGATCGTGGCCCGGCTCAGACCCCCGATCAAGCGCACGCTCGCGCATCTGCGCTACGTGACTCCCAGCCACGGCGTCGAGGTCGCCGAATTCCGCTCCCAACCGACCCACTGGCCCAAGCCGTATCGCTTCGTGGTCATCCGCCGACTTCAGTCCGAAGAGCCCACGGACCACCTGACGCTGTTCAAGCTTGGCCGGTATCACTACCAAGTCCTGATCACGAATCTGCCGTTGCAGCCCTTGAGCCTCTGGCGCTTGTACAACGACCGGGCGGGTGTCGAGTTGCTCATCAAGCAACTCCAAGGGGACTCTGCCCTTGGCGCCGTCCCGACTCGGCGCTTCTTCGCGAACGAGACGTATTTCCATCTCCTCCTGCTGGCCTACAACCTCGTCAACTGGTTCAAGCGGCTCTGTCTGCCCCCGAGTTTCAGAACGCCACGCTCCAGACATTGCGCCATCAGATCCGGTTCATGCCGGCTCAACTGCGTCGCACCGACAACCGACCACGCTTGGTTCTGCCCTCGAGTGGTATGAGGGAAGCGGCTTGGAGGTATGCCCTGGACCAGATCGAGCGGCTCGAACTGTAAAACTCTCGTTCTTCACGCCGGATTCAGGACTGATACTGACAACTCTGACGGCTGCAGTTGACCTCCATTGCCGATTGCAGCGAAGGAATGAGAGCGGAGGCGGACAAGTGGTGATTCTAGCCCCTATTCTTGCATCGACCTTACTTCGTCCGATAGTGCTCTACTCCTTTGTCTCCTCCCGTATGACAACGCAGGCAGTCCGCAAAGCGGCCCGGTCCGTGGATCCCTTTCGCTCTTTCCCGCAACTTGGTCACCAGTTCGTTTCCTACCACCTGCGCCTGCAGCCGGCCGTCACGTCCGCTCCGATGACCGTCGCGACAAGAGGCGGCTCCGGTGGCCAGAAAAATAAGTTCGCTGTGCGGATTGATAAGGGTGTCCTCCACGCTCCATGCGGTTGCGGCCATCACGGCCAGAAGGCCGATGGCCAGGAAGCCCTGCCGCAGCCTCATCGCTCGGCTATATTTCATGAGCCGAGTCGACCGCATCTCCTCTCCATTCCGAGATCGTCCCGAAACATCGGTTCAGCCGTCTCAATGGATCGACAGTCGGCCCTCGCCGCTTTGGAATTGAATGGCGGTCCCTAATGCCGCACATTTCCGCTGCATCGTCCGCTCGAGGAAGGTCCGTTCCGCTCCGTTCGCGAGCCTCACCCGAAAATCCTCGATCGCCGTAGGAATAAGCCGCAGGCCGCTGATGCCGGTTTCATCCAGATCGCACAAGAACACGAACGAGAGGTCGTTCCGCTCAGAGGGATCGACGGCATAATCGTCGACGAAGTCGCCCGTCGAGTACAAGATGGCTTTTCCGAGATAGAGTTCGATTCCTTGCGGCGTGTGGTTGGAATGGCCCCAGTAGAGATCGGCTCCCAAATCGATACAGTCCCGAGCCAGCGCCCGCATCGAACGACTCGGCGCTCCCCAATTGGGCCCGACATGGGCACCGATGAGGACGAGCCGCGCGTGCTGCCTCGCGGATCGGATGACCTGCGTAAGACGCGACCGATAGGGTTCGACCAGCCCGCCTGCCCCATAACCAACGAAATGCACTCCTGGTGTCCGCTCGGACGCTTCCCACTCCGGTTCATTATCCGTGAGGCCGATCACGGCCACGGTTCCCCAGGAGGTGGTCAGCCTCATCGGTTCGAGCGCCCGACTGAGCGTGTGTCCGGCACCGGCGTATTTGATCTCCGCGTCATCCAGCCGTTGCAGACAATCGCGCAACGCTTCCAAGCCATAGTCGAGCACATGGTTGTTGGCCACCGTAACCCCGTCGATCTTCGCAGCGTGCAGCATATCGATGGCTCTGGGATGGGCACGAAAGTGAAAGGCTTTGGTCTCCGGCCGCCATTCGCGGCCCCGATCGCTGATCACGCATTCCAGGTTACTCAGCCGGAGATCGGCCTCCAGAAGGACGGCCCGCACGTCCCCCCACAGCGTCTCGGGCGGCATGGACCGATCGCGGACCAGGTACTGATCCACCAACCGCCCCAACATGACATCACCAGTGAGAGCGATGGTCGCCCCAGGCATGGTCGAGACTCCTGACGCTGAGGAGACAATGTGTCTTTTTGACCCTCTCCTCCGGTCACCCTGTCGCATTTCGGGTACGGCGCCCCACGCGACGGTCCAATCAGAACCTGTAGCGGTTTGCAACAGGCGCCGCAATTGCTCTATACAATCTCATGGTTCTGCTGTTCTTGAGCCCCGCCACCTTCAGAGTCATCCCGGCATGCTTGCTGCTCTTTTGTCGTCACGGAAACCATGCGGATGCAAGGAGCGGACGCGCCGGCTCGCCGAGGCATCGTGCTTCGCGGCACATCATGATGACCGGCTTCGTGCCTCATGTGGCATGAGGACAATGACTCACACCCTCACCCCCCGGACAATTCCAGGCAGGTCCGCTCCGGATCCGGCGCCGCCGAGCGAGTGGAACGTCCTGGCCACGGCCAGGAATCACCAACAGCGTCACCTGGCTAGACCACTCAAGCGATTCGGGGACTTTTGGTGGTCTCGCTATCCCGGATTGCTCCTGGGTCGGGTTGAGGATCACGAGGCCTTCTTCACCCAGCTCATGCAAGGCGACGCGTCGGAACCGGGCTTCCTTGCCCCGGTCGCGCGCGTGATCCCAATCACCCAGACCTTTGCGTTCACCCCGGAGACCCTTCTGGCCCAGTTGAGGGAGGCCGTCCACACTTGGGCCGCCCAGATCGACAGCCGGACGTTTCATGTCCGGTGTGAGCGGCGCGGACACTCGGGCCTCCTCCACGGCCATGACCTCGAGCGTGCGCTGGACGAGAGCCTGCGGGACGACCTCGAGGCACGGGGGCACCAGCCGAGGTTGGACTTCAAGGATCCTGAGATCGTCATCGCGGTCGAGTTGGTGGACAGGGTCTGCGGCCTTGGCCTGATTACCAAGGCCCTCCGGACGCAATTCCCGTTTGTTCGAATATCCTGAGGTCGTGAGGTCGCAGGCTATGAGGCGGGGCGTGCCGATGCTTCGATGGTCGCTCTGGTTTCCGCTCATCGCGGCGGCGCTCCTCTATGCGCAGAGTCTCGCCGCCGGGGCGCAGAAAGCCGCCTCCGAAATTCTGGCCGGGAAAGCGATCTATCAGCAGCATTGCGCCAAATGCCACGGAATCGGCGGCTGGGGGGACGGGCCGATGGCCGAGTCGCTGCGGGTCGCTCCGCGGAATTTTCACGACGTGATCACGGATCTGAAGCCGGACGAGCACTTGCGAATGAGTGTCGCCTATGGGGTGATCACCACCCCGATGCACGCGTGGCGCGGCACCTTGAGCGATCAGGAAATCGACGAGGTCGTGTCGTACGTCCGGCTGCTGTCGAACCGGGCGCGATAACCGGGCAAGATGAGGAGGAGACTGCATCATGACGCTTCACAGACTCTTGGAGGCCGCTGCGGAGCGGTTGAATGACGCCGGCATTCGCATCGAAGAGCTCCGCGAAGAGCCGGCCGATCTCGCAACGATGAAGGCATGGCTCGAGGCGCTGACCCAGTACGTCACCGCGCTGGGCGAGATCCAGACGTTGAACAACGAGTCGCTGCACGAAAAGCTGCACGAGCTGGCGGGGCGTGTGGGGTTGAAGCATTTCCCCGGCGGCCCGGAATCCCGAGCCTGAAGAGGGAGGCCGCGGCTACGGCCGCACCCGGAGCCGATTCTCGACGCGATCCACCCCGAAGACGTACCAGGCGTCGAACTCCGCCATTTCTCGCTGAGCCTCGGTCGGCACGTCGCCGTGCAGGGTGACGACCGCGTGGCGCGCTTCGACCCGGATGGCGTCCGCCTTGATCAGCCGGTCCTTCTCGAGCACGTACCGGACGAGTTTGGCGAGATCTCGATCCGATGTCGCCGCGACGGGCGGCTCCACGGCCATGCCGTTCACGACATCCCGACTGCCGGGCACCCACCAGGCCAAGACGCCGGCCAACTGCTTCTGCGCGAGGCTGCTGACATGATCGTCGAGCAGCACCACCCCGTCGGACACAGACACCAGGATGTGGCCGCTCGCAGGCGTTCGAGGAACACGAACCGACTCCCGCGTCCCCTTGCGGAGGAGGGTGATGCCGCAGTCTCGCAACGCCTCCTCCTCGAGCAACGCATCACGGACTGCGTCCAAGACCGCCCCATCCCCCATGCGTTCGGCCGGGACGACGTGCAATCGATCGATGATGCCGTGGACGCCGGGCACGGCGATGGCCGCCGACATGGCGAGCTTCTTGGCCGCGACGTGCTCTACCTCTCCCTCCAGGGTGAGCGTGCCGCTGTCGAACGTGCCGGTGATGGGATGGGTGTGCAGATTGATGCGCGGTTCGCGTTCAAAGGCCGCCCGAACGGCCCGGATCACCTCATCCTTGCGCACGTCGCCGGACACGCGCCGCTGCTTCGAAGGCATGGGCAACTCCCTTCATGTCGATCCAGCCTCGCGCTCACAGGACGATCGGCCGCTTGATGACCAGCACCGGGCAGGGAGCCTGTTGCGCCACCATCGACGACACACTGCCCAGGACGTCGGCCAGCCGCCCGGTCAACCCGCGCGATCCGACCACCAGGAGATCGCAACGCCGGCGCTTCGCCTCACGGGGCAACACGTCGGCCGGATGTCCGACCAGCATCGCGGTTTGGAGATCCACCCCGAACCCCTGCATCGCGGCCTGGGTTTGGGCAAGCGCATAGTGGCCCGCGTCCCGGCGCAGGCGGCGCAACTGCGCCCGCACGGACACGGGGCTTTGCCCCGTCTCCGATCGATAGAGTTCGACCTCTCGGACTTCGACCGGTCGCACCACCGACACGAGGTCCAATCGTCTGATGCCCGGCAACCCCGCCACGAAGGCGGCCGCGCGTTTGGCCCCTCGGGAACCGTCGGTCGCGAGCATCACCCGCATGGGGGTATTCAACCGCGCCTTCGCCGGCACGAGCAAGACCGAGCAGGGAGCGTAATTGAGCAATCGCTGCGAGACGCTGCCCAGCACGAGGCCGCGGGCGGCTTGCAGTCCACGAGTCCCGGTGACGACCACGTCGGGTTGCACTTCCCGAATGAGGGTCAGCAGCTCGTAAATGGGCGGCCCTTGTCGGAGCGCGCACTTGATATCGCGATACCGCTTCCGCAAGGCCACCGTGGCACGCTCCAAGACCGCCTGCGCCTCATCCGCCCGACGCCGTTCCACGCGGGAGCGCGGCTCTCCGGGCAGCGTGGCCAACGCGTCGAACGGCTCGATCACGTGCGCGATCGTGACCCGGGTGTGTGGGGGGTGGGGAAAACCCCGGACCCAATTGATCACCTTCGTCGCGTAGGGTGATGCATCGACTGCCACCAACATGTGCATGGTCACCAAGTCCCTCCTTGATTATAGACCGCCCGAGCTCGCCCCTTCCTCTCCGCACGACCCTCCTCGTCGGCGCGCAATTCCCTTCCGACGCTCGGGGGGATCCCCCTGCGCCCCTGCCCGCGCGGGCACCGGAAGGTTTCGTCGAATCGCCCCCGCTCAATGCCGGCTAGCGTGGATCCATCTTTCGATGGCCATGCGGGCTCTTGTCGGCCAGCACCCGCTTGGCCCGCTCGAGGCACGACACGACTTCCTCGTCGGTCACCTGCGTAAAATCGCTGTAGAACTGCCCGATGCCGTAGAACGTGTCGGGCGCGTGAAGGATCACCACGTCGTCCACCTTTCCCCGGAGCTCGTGCCGCGCTCGAGCCGGGGCGACGGGGACGGCGGCCACCAGGTGGGCCACCTCTCGGTCGCGGAGGGCCGCCAGCGACGCATAGAACGTAGCGCCCGTCGCAATGCCGTCGTCCACCAGAATGACCGTCTGCCCTTTCAAGGACGGCAAGGCGCGCCCCTCGCGATACCGTTCGATTCGCCGCTGAATTTCTCGCTGTTGACGGCGGACCTCTTCTTCCAGCTCCTCCGCCGGAATGGCGCAGGACGCCAAAATATCCTGATTGAGATGACGATACCCCGTTTCCGCCAGCGCGCCCATCGCCAACTCCGGATTACCGGGCGTGCCGAGTTTCCGGGTGACCAGGACGTCCAGCGGGGCCTGTAAGGTCACGGCGACTTCGTAGGCCACCACCACCCCGCCTCGGGGCAAGGCCAGGATCGTGGCCTGCGGAACGCTCCGAAAGCGGTCCAGCGCCACGGCGAGCTGCCGCCCAGCGTCCCGACGATCCTCGAACAGATACTCGCCTCCCCACCTCATGCGCTTCGCTCCAAGCGTTCCTGGCTGGGCGCGGCCCGCCCGAGTTCCTCTCCCGAGTCGCGCTTCTGGGTCCGCTCGCGCAGCCGCCGCACCAGCTCCGCATAGGATGAATCGCGGATGATCTTGTGGAACTGTCCCCGGTAATTTCGCACCAAACTCACGCCGTCCACGACGACGTCATAGACGCGCCACTCGCCCGATAACTGCAACAAGCGATAATCCATCGGGATTTCCACCTTGCCCGATGCAACCCGAGTCCGGACCTCCGCATAGGGTCCCTCCACCCGCTCGCTGAGATACCGCACGTCCTCCCCCGCATATCCTTCGATTTTGTCCGCGTAGCGATCCGACAGGAATGAGCGAAACAGGACGACGAACTCGTCCCGTTCAGCCTGACTCAATCGCGTCCACTGGGCGGCCAGCGCGCGCTTCGACATCTCCTCATAGCTGAAGCGCGCCCCGATGACCTCTTCCAACAACTGCCGCCGCTCCGACAATCGTGCAGGCTGCTTCATGGCATCATCTTCCAGGATGGCCAGGACCCGGTCGACCGTCTTGCGCACCGCTTGCGTGGGCGGATCGACCACGGCACCGACCGCTCCCGCCCACAGCGGCAGGACGACCGAGCCGACCAGCAGCAAGACGCCTCGGGCTTGTGAAAGCCTTCCCGCCATACACCTCCCCCTCGCGAATGGTCGTCTTCGTGACACCAAGCCGATGCTCTCTCCACAAGCAAGAGCAGCACCACCGATCAAGCCGAGCGCCACCCGCCCCGACAACGGAACCCATTGATTCCGTGCGTTGTCGATGGGGCAAGGCATGCCCTGGGTGAAGGCCTGGAAGAAATTAGCCACAATGGCCGTCCCGCACACTGTGGCAAATAGTCCCAACCAGTCGGATTCTCAGGTGAGGGCAGGGGGCCGGAGTGCAGTGTTGAGTTTCGATCAAGATCGAGCGAGTTGGACTGCGCAGTACAGCACGGCCAGCGCGAGGAGGAGGCCACTTCGTGCCGCCAGTGGGGCCCAACGGACAAGTTGTACCTCAGCCGCAGACCGCTCGGCTTCCGGCTTCCTCACGATCCGGGACACACGGGGACCGAGCACGAAATCATGAACCGCGGTGACAGAGACCAACAGCAGGACCAGACCGAGTTTCACTCGAAGGACCAGCGGCCACGCCGGGGGGTCCGACAGGTCGATTCCTCGACTCAGCGCCAGGACCGGCCCTGTGGACAGGAGGACCGCCACCGCTCCCCAGCCGACGAGACGGAAATGGCGCGCCACGGCGGGGAAGACAATCGCCCGGTGAGGCGCCAAAGGAGAGCTCTTGAGCGCCGGCACCAGGACGAGGGAGAGAAACAGCATGCCGCCGATCCAGATCATCGCCCCAATCAGGTGCAGCCAGGTCAGAAACAACATGATAACAGAACGGTCCTCGGGGGTGGCTCAGGAGCGGACGCGCAATGCGCCCGCCCCCGTCGCCGAGTCGCGGCCATGGTCCTCAGAACGAAATCCCGACGTAGGGACCGATCTGGCCGTAGCTGTTTACCGTATTCGTCATGTTCGCGGTCAGGTGATAGCGCCCGTCCAAACCGATCTTGAAGGCCTTGTAGACTTCGTATTCGAAGCCCAGACCGAACTGGACGCCGATGTCGAGGTACTGCGTCTGGTTGGACGGCGGGCTGATCACATGGAAGTCCAGCCCGACTGGGATGATCCAAGGACGGAACTTGCTGCCTTCCATGAATTTCAGTTTCGGAGCCACATCAATCGTCAGCATGGTCAACTGCGTATTCGCCGGAGTCGTGCCACCTCCAAGCGGGACTCCCGCCAAGGCCGTGACGGTCGGGACGGCGCTGGTGACCGTCTTCGAGGCCAGCCGGTTGAACTGGAGGCCGATCTCACCGACGGCCCAGACGCTGCTCATCATCCCCCAAGTGTCTTTGGATAGCACAAGGTCAAGCCCCGCGCCCGCGTACCAGCCGATATTGCTGTCGTTGCGCCCCTGGCCGAGCGCGTTCTGCGTATCCGTGAAAATCTCCCCTCCGCGATCGCTGTTCAGTCCGAGAAACCCTCCCTTGAAGAACACCATGTTGCCGGTGCCCTCCTCAGCCGAGACCGGCCGCGCACCACAAACAACGAGCGCCCCGCCGATCACAGCGGCGGCACACCACAGCCCAACTCCGCAGGCCCTGATCCCACTCCCCATCATGATGTCCCCCTTCCTGCTCGAACATCGAACGGCCGTCCTGGTCGTTCGATGGCATGGCTGATTCGCCCACGCCGGCCCGGGACATCAGCTTGATGAATACCCGCGTCATCTCCCCCTATCCTTCCACTCCCCGCCGCCCCAACACCCTGCGCCGTGAGACGACCCGCTCGCCGACTCCTCACTCGCTCCGGCCGGCGCGGCGAGTCGCCGTCAGGTCCCCGCCGTCACCCGAGGCAGATTCGGACACCACTCGACTTCCGCTCGCGCCGCCCGATCCGCCACGGAGGGGATCGGCTCCCGCGTCGCCGGCCCACCCGCTCGCCGCGCGCAGACGTCGCAGACGAAAGGGCAACGCAACGGACAGCCGCGATCCCGGCAGACCTCGGTTTCCCCGACGCAGCGAGCCTGCCTCGCGCAGTGGAGGGCGGGGATCGACCACCCAAGGCTCTCCTGATAACAGCGCAAGGCTCGCAGCAAGGTCTCCTGATCCTCCACGAGCCTTCCGTTGACCCGCAGGTGCACCGTTCGGGCCGACATGATCGCCCGAATAAGACGCGCCACCGCCTCGATGGACTCGCGGAGCTGAGGATACTCGGCGATGCAGGCGGATTCGTCCTCCTCGACATCGATGGCAAACCTCGGCGCCGTCCGGAACAGGTCATACACCGACGGCATCGCTTCGATTTCGCCTGCCGGCACCGACAGGCGGAGCGCCCCCTGCGCCCTGCTCATGGGTTCCCTCGCTCGGAGTTCGTTGCGGACGCCTTTCCCTTCATGAACACGGCGGGCCCGAAATAGGCGAAGGCGTCCTTCATACTGGAGAACAAACGGTTCACCGGCCCCATGGCCTGATCCGTGACATATTGGAGCGAGAGCACGATCCGCTCCTCACGGGGCCAGAGGGGCGTGACCCCGTGCCACAGCTTGTCTCCGTTGAAGAGGACCAGATTGCCCGGCTCCATGGGAATTCTGGTCTCGCGGATCTCCTGCCGGCTGTGGTCCGTGCACACACGCGCGACCAGGCGGCAATGCGCCGATCGTTCCACGAGACCGATGAAGACGGAGTAGCGCCGCCCCCTGTAGTACGAACGATCGTAATGAAACCCGATATGGTCCCCGGGCCGGGAGTAGTAGTACAGAGCGCAGGCATGGGGATCGTCCTCCGGACACAACAGCAGGTCCGCTTCAGTGATGCGGCTCAGGATCCCTCGCAAGGCGGACGATCGATAGAGCGCCAGGATGGCCGGGGCGTGGTCGCGGATGGCGAAGTAGCTCACGCTCCCGCCCTTCTTGTGGCCGGGAATGTAGCTGCGGTGGAGGTCGGCCTCGAGCGCGCGGGCTTCTCCGATGAGGGCCTCGATCAACGGCGACGGGAGCAGATGCTCAAGGACGACGAATTCATTCTGGTACCAGTACTCATTGTGGACGAGACGGAGGTCGAGTTCATGCCGCAGACGTTCCAGTTGCCGTTCGGGATCGGGGCCGGGGGCGGCCATCGTTCTCTCCCGTTGAGGGTCGAGCCAGACCCTGCGCCCGCCCGACCCGCGCAGACCGCGAGTCGACCGGGGCCTGATCACATCTACCGGACCACCGTCGGCGCCGCCGACGCGTCGGAAACCCGGAGGGAATCCGACGGTGCAGGCCCGTCCTTCGCGCAGCGAAATCCGAGCCAGTTCATCTTGGTCGTGGGAGGGGCCCCGTTGCGCTGCGCCGCTCTCACGGTCGGGGTGCTGTCGATCCAGCCGCCTCCACGGAAGGCCCGATGGGTCCCCGTCTGAGGTCCCATGGGGTTTCGGTCCGGCGCCGTCTTGTAATAGTCCCGGTCGAACCAATCGGCCACCCATTCGGCGACGTTCCCGGCCATCTGGTGGACCCCGTAGGGGCTCACCGCATTCTCGTACTTGTCGACCGAGATGATGGGCGGATAGAGCAACAATCGCTCGGGACGATCGCGAACCGGTCCGGATAATCCGGTCCGACCGTAGTTCGCCCGCGTGAGGCCCCCCATCTGATTCCCCCAAGGGAAGATCCGCCCATCCTCGCCGCGGGCCGCCTTCTCCCACTCGGCTTCGGTCGGCAGGCGCTTCCCGGCCCAGGCGCAATAGTCCCGGGCGTCGTGCCAGCTCACGTGCATCACCGGATGGTGCGCCATGCCCTCTTGAAAGTTTCCGCCGTCGAATCGCCAATCGAGCAAGGGGGTCCGGTTCGTCGCCAGCACGAACTTCAGGTAATGCAGGGCGGTCACCTCGTACTTGTCGATCTGAAACGAGTCCAGCCAGACCCGCCGTTGCGGAGTCTCCGCGGGATAGGCATTGCGATCGACCCGCCGGCTGCTCCCCATGAGAAATTCACCCGCAGGAATCGTCACCATGTCGTCCTTCGTCGGCCAGGTGGCTCGCTCCATGGCCAACTGCTTGCCGGCGACCGTCCACTCCACGGTGATATCCTGAGTGTCCAGGCCCCAGGCGATGCCGGCCGCGATCACGACCGCGGCCGCCACCAGCAACCCGGTGATCACTCGATCGAGCGTCTTCAGCCACTCCAGATCCATTCCGTTCATGTTCGGCCTCCCTGAGTCGCCATTCGCGAAACGCCAATCGTCGGACGAGAGGAACCAAAGCGGAACCATGCGCCGTGGCCACTGTACGAATGACCAATGACGAGCGACCTTTTCAGTACGTTTGTTTCTCCAGCGTGGGCAGAATCTGGCTTTGCGCTTCCTCGGTCACGTTGTACCGCATGTACGGATTGTCGACCATTTCGTTCGCATAGAGACGACCGGTTGGGGCGACGACCGACACATTGACCTCGACCTCCCCATTGGCCTCGATCGTCACCATTCGCTCTTTCGCGCCGCCGATGTACGGATGCCAGACCACCATCTTGTAGGTCCCCGGCGGAATTGCGCCGATCTCAAACCGACCGTCCTGATCCGTCATGGCATAGTAGGGATTGGTCACGGCCACCCCCCAGCTCTCCATATACGCATGAAAGCCGCACTGCATGACGAACACGCGCCGGCCCTTGCTCAGATTGACGAGCTGCTTCATGGGGGCGCCGGCCATGTGCCTGTGATACATCGCGGCCTCGCTGCGGTCTTTTAGGTCGCGAGGATGCTGCGGATTCATCGGCAACGGCACGTTGAAGAGCACGCGAGGTCCCATGTGGGAGGTTTCATAGGCCTGGATATCGTGCATGACCGGATCCATATTCACGACGACGACGTTCTGGTCGTCCCGCACCACCGTCGTGAAGGGCACGAACAAACAATCCCGGGCTTCGATCCGGGGAATCGAGGACTGCTCGAAGCGCTTCCCCTTTTCGATACCTTCGAGGTACACCACCACATCCCGGAATTCGCCCGCCGCCCCGACCTTGAACGGCTGCAGGATCCGCCATCCCCGCCCGTCGGAAATGCGGCCGCAGTACACCTGATCGGGCAAGGTAATGAGGTTGTACCCTTTGGGCCTCGGAACCTTTCCTTCCAAGGTAATCGTCCCCGTCAACGTCCCCCCATCGGGAACGGTGATCTCTTCATAGGCCCAAGCCGGACTGACCAGCCAAACCGCCAGCACTCCGAGCAGCAACGTGTTCAACAGGTGTTTCACTCCGGCCTCCCTCGTAGGATAGTGCTGAGTGCCAAGGACTGAGTGCTGCGTATCGCCCCCAAATGGCGAATGCCGCCTCCGGACAGCTTCCTCTTTCAGCACCCAGCACTGAGTACTCAGCACTCTTTTAAGAAAAAGGGGGAGCCACATGATCGCCACGCGGCTCCCCCCTTGCTTTCACCGCTGGGGTTGAGGACCGGGGGCTGAGGCGGGATTCCGCCCAGCCTCCGATCCTCACTCCTCAGCCCTTCGATGCTACTTCATCGCGGTGGGGATCGCCGCTGCCTCCGTTGACGGTGACACCGGCGCCGCATCGGCTCGACGCCCGGCAACCGGAGCGGCCCCCAAGGGGAGCAGCCGCTGATCGCCGACCGGGAGCACCCGGAAGTAGCCCCACTGTCCGGATTGCGTATAGGGCAACCGTTGGTTGGACCAGAGATAGTCCCCGGCCAACCGGAAGGGTCCGCCCGCTCCGCCGCGGAGGAAGACGTCCAAGGTCTCGGACCCGGAGTATTCCACCACGCTGATCATGTCGGCGCCCAGCATATACGGTTCGATCGGCCACTCGTGGCCCTCGACCGAGAACATGCCGTTCTGCTCGTTGTTCGCGCCGATCACGTGAATCCGAACCGCATCGCCCGCATGCGCCTCGATGAGCGGGGTCACGGGATCCTCGGGTTTATCCACCGTACAGGGCTGGAAAATCTTCCCGAGGCTGCACCCCAGCTCTTCGCGGAACTTATACGGTTCCGACCGGTAATTCACCGAGGTCAGACCCGCCACGTTCTGCACGTACGGCATGAACGCGGTGCCGATGATGTTGTCTTCGTCCTGGAAGAACAACGCCACATCGCGATAGTTCCGCTTGCCGGCATTCTCCGGCAACGAGGTATCGACGATCACGTCCGCTCGCCAACTGTTCTTCTGAGAGATATCCTCACCGGTCACGGGATCGCGATACTGCGACCCGCGCGGACCGACGACGATGGCTCCGTAGAGGCCGTTGCGCGGATTGACCACGATGTTCCCGCCATCCCACACCAATGACGTCGTCTCCTTGTTGTCAGGATGCGCGTAATAGGTGTAGGTGCGGCTCTCGCCCGGGGCCACAGTCTGGTCGCCGGGGTTGTTCCCGACGTTCAGGCCCTGCGAGTCTCTGGGATCGAACGCCAGGCCCGGAGCAAAGAACGAGGCCCGGCTCTTCTGCATCTTGTTCTTCAGATTGACCTTGATGCAATCGCCGAGGTTGACGTGCAGCGTCAGCGGATTGGGCATGACGTTGCCCGCCACCTTGGTGACTTCCTCTTCGAGCGCGAAGATCTTGCCTTCCGGCACGGTCATTTCGATCTTTCGCTCGAAGTCCACTTCGATGGCCTCCGGCGCTTTCGGATTGAGCTTCAACGGACGGTCGAGTGCGACCACGTTGAAGTTCTTCACCGGAGCCCCGGTTGGACACACCGAGGACGGCACCGGCGGGATCCCCAGCGGGTTCGTGCCCTTCGGCAACGGCTTCAGATCCGCGACCGGCTTGTCGAGCACCCGGATGATGCCCCATCCGCCCTCGGCGAAGTGCGAGCTTCGGCCGTTGAAGTGGATGTAGTCGCCCGGCATGCCCTGGAACCCTCCGGCCTTGGTCACGAGGTCGTACCGCTCGGCGATCCCGACGTGAATCGAGTTCTTCCGATTGGCATCCCCCGCATACCGTTCCGTGAGGAACGTGTGACCGGAAATCGTCCAGACGTGGGATTCGTTCATCAACTGGTGCAAGAGACGGAACACCATGGTGTCGCCGACGTACGCGCGCAGGAGCGGCGTATCCGGATCACCGTGGATGGCGCTGCTGAACAACTTGGAGGTATCCGGGTTGTTCACCAGACGTTGCGCGAAGGGCTCGGCCCTGAAGTTGAAGCCGCTCCCCGTGGTGTGCGTTCCGCCGTTAATGTACTGATTCGGCGCGTTCAGAATCCTCTCCGGCATCTGGAAGGACACGGTCTTGCCGGCCTCCAGCGCCACTTCGACAGGCTGTCCCGGAGGATTGCCCGCCTGGATGACGTTGACGGTGTGCGGCACCGTGTCATGGATGGACACCATGAGCTCACGGAAGCTGCCGCTCACCCCATAGCCGATCGGTTCGTTGCTGTGGATGTCCGCCACCGGACCGCTCCACACGGTCTTGCCGTTCTTCGGATCGTGGTAGGTCGCCCCGTACGGCTCGACGAGCGTGACGCCAAACCCGCCGTGCGGCCAGGTCGTGGCGCCGAACGCATGGTCGTGCCAGAAGACGGTCCCCATATCCACGTCCACCCACCACCGATAGCGGACGAACTCCGGCGTCACGATGTCGCCCGCCGGGTGCGCATGCTTCAGCGGCTTGAAGAACGTCAGCGTATCACCCTTGATCTCCTTGATCCGCGCGACTTCGGAGCAGCTGAAGTCGCGATCCACGGATACCGACGCGTCCTTGTGCGGACGGAGGCAATCCGCCCCGACCAACACTTCGGTGTTGGCGTGGTACCGCGTCGCGCCCGGCGCCATCTTCACGGTGATGGACTTGGCGCCGGCCTTCACGGCCTCGGTCAGCTTGCTGTTCATCGGAACGGGCAAGCCGGTCTTCTTAGGTTTCGAGAACATGGTGAACGGACGGGTCGACATTTCATACTCGAACCCCGAGATCACGCCGTCCGAGCTCCCCGTGTCGAACTGGAAGAAATGGGGATGGATGTTGATCTTCGAGGCCTGGAAGTTGGTGAAATCGTCGTCGTCCCATTCACTGGTGAGCACCACGTCGACGCAATCGTACACGTTGGCCCGGATGACCAGCGGATACTTCATGTCGTCGTTGGCCCGGGTGATCCGCTCTTCTTCGTGCAGCACGTAGATCAACCCGTCCTTGTCCACGATCGGCGCCTCCTTGCCCTGCTTCTTGGCCAGGGTGATGGGTAGCCGAATGAAGTGGATGTTGTAGAACTTCTGGTTGGCATTGTCCGGACAGAGCGACCAGCGGCCGTTCTCGCCGGGCTTGGCCGGCTCGGAGGTCCGCTCGCCGTTTTCATCCTGGTGGATCGGCTCCAGCCAGGGCGCACCGCTGTGGTTGGCCGAGAACGGCACGCGTTTGCCGTAGTGCGGCTTGAACAACGGCCAGGCCATTTTCCCCGTGGTCGGATCGAACAGGATGTCCGGTCTCGTGCTGTCGTCCCATTTGGCGGCCGCGGGATATTTAGGATTCACCGTCGTGCTCTCCCGCTCGCCTTTGGCCACGTTTCCGTCCCACTTCCAATCCCACACGGTGGCGTCGTAGGCCATGATCTGGCCCTTCTCGTCATCCGTGTGCCCCGGCTTGCCCTGGGCGGGCACGAACATCTCGACCCAATCCTTCACGTTGACGATCGCCGGATTGGACTTCCAATCCGACTTCTGATTCTTGTCCACGATCTTGAAGCTCTTCCCGAACCAGTCGACGGTCGTCCCGATCAACTTGGCCGAGTTGACGCCCACCTTCATACGGCCGATCCGATCGGGGAGCTCCCGCATGTCGGGCATCGTGTCCGTATGAGCCGCTCCCACCTGAAGGGTGTTGTAGAAGCGGCCGTAGCCCCACATCCCCGCGACGTAATGGTGCGCCACGTGGCAGTGGAACAAGAATTCCCCGGCGAGGTGCTGGCAGCCGCCGCCGCCGCACTCGGCCTCGAGGTCCAACGCCTCGGACGGCCCGATCACTTCCACGTCCACGCGATCGGACTTGGTCCGGACCACCGGATACTTCACCGGCCCGTCCGAGCCCGCGGCCCAGAGCGCACTCGGCTCGGTGCCGGGGCTTCGCTGCCAGCGGATCGATCCGCTGTGCGGATGGTGCGAATGGAACACTTCGGACCCGCCGTGCACGATGCGCCATTTCGTCGGGTCGCCCAGGTAGCCGCGAGGAATCGTCGTCGGCACATCGCCGAAGGTGTAGGCGCTATAGGCCAGCGACTCGTCCTCGAAGCCGAAATATTCGTGCTGCAGGTGCATCTGGTCGATCCCGAACGGCTCGCTGCGGTAGTTCAGCGCACGGCCGCCTGGACGGTACGCGTCCGTGAGCGGATCGCGTTGCGGCAAGAAGTCGCCCTTCTTGTTCACGGGACGGAACGCTTCGTCGCCGATCTCATGATAGAAAATCACGTATTCACGGAAGTCGGGCCCTGATCCATTGTCGATCATGACCTGCCAGCCACTCTGAGTCTCCGGCGCGGGACCGGTTCCGAGCGGATCCAGATACTTCGACCCCTTCGGCTCCACGATGAACGCGCCGAACAGGCCCAGAACCGTCAGTTCGCGGTCATGGCTGTAGGAGTGGAATTGCCGGACGCCTTCCTGCGTGCCTGGGTGGATGTACCACTCCATCTCGACCGACTTGCCGGGTTCCACAACGGATTCCGGATTGGTCGTCGTCGCCGGCTTGCCGGAGGCGCTCACCACCATGCTGGAGGACTGAATATGCAGGCTCCCCTCTTCCCCCTCCATCTGGTTGCGCAGGATGAACTTCACGCAGTCGCCCTGGTTGGCGCGGAGCACCAAAGGCTGGATCGCGTCGCCCTGCAACCCGGTCGTCACGGCCCCTGGATCGAAGCCGTCCGCTTCACGAGCCTTGGCATTCCTCGCTTCTTCGGCCCGGATCTTGTCGAGGTCCTTGGTCAGGGCATACATGTACCCGGGATAGAAATCGAGCCAACGGTTCAGGGTCACCTCGACGTTGATCATCGAAATGTCGTACTGCCTGGTCGGCACCCCCGCCGGACACTTACCGCCGTTCATCGAAACCGGCTCGCCCTTGGCTGGATCGGTCATGAGCAGGAAGCTCGACCCGTCCTGCCCCATGTATTGGTGCATCATGGACATGTCGTTGAAGGCGCCGCCGGACGTCGGCGTGATCTGCGCGTCCGCCGCCATCTGCTCTTCCATCTTGCGCATGAGCCGATGGTGTTGGAGTTCGATCGTCTCCGACCGGCCGGCACGTCCCTCGATCGCATCTTCCCGCAAGGTCTGCCCCTTGAGCGTCTGCGTCCAGCCCGGCACCTGCCCGGACATGTTGACTGGAGCCACATGCCCCTCATGGCCGCCACCTGGCGGACTTCCGTCCTGCGCGGCAAACAATCCTGGGACTGCCACCAGGCTGCCTGCCAGCACCATCGCCTGGACGGGCTTCCACCCGTTTCGACGATGCCTGCGTTTATGATGAGAATACTCGCGCGTCATACGACGGCCTCCTCTGGGTAAATCCCGCCTTCAGCCGGCGGGTGGTTAACAAGGACCCTCACCTTCAACCATCGCGTCGCCCGCCTCGCCCGGATCCTGCGCGATCGGGGCCGGGAACAACGCCTCAGATCCGTCGGCCTGTTCGTGAAGTGCTGGTGGGGTCCCATCTCACGATGGGTGGGTCATTCGGAGGCCGGTCCTAATTCCCCACACCCCCACCAGCGGCCTTGTCCTAGCGCAACTCCCATGCCGCCGCCGATCTCAAAGGCCAAATCCGTCGCCTCCCCGCTCTGGGGGCGGAGAAAGCGCTTCCCGTGGCCACGATCCGATGACCACCGGAGCAGAGGGAGTTTCCAGACCGTTGGACACCGGTCGGCCGGGGAGGAGGTAACCTATGAAAAGTTCAGGAGATGGACTGTCCAAACATTTGGACGCTGGCGAGGCCGGATTGTCGCAGAAAGGGCCAAGGATCCCAGATCGAAATCAGGAACACGGAGACGGAGAGTCGGGGCCGGAAGGTGCTTTCCCGACTTTCTAAAGAGGGGCCAGATGAACGTGGAGCCTCGGCGCATTCAGTGGATGGGCGAGGATCACGGTTCGCAGGGCTGACCTGTCAGGACATTGGGTTCGAGCTTGCCATCCGGGATCACCTCCGACTTCGCTGGACGGACTCCTGGGACTGCCGGGTGGCTCTCTACAACTCTTCCACGGCGGCCTCTTTGGTCGGGAGGATGGCCGGTGCCGATGACTGTCCGCATGTCGGCAGCCGGTTACAGCATTTCGCCGAGTTGCACAAGGCCGTTTGAACTCATCTGAAATATCCAATTGTTAGACCTGACATCCGGCACGTAAGGCCCCGACCCTGATGGTGGCCACGGTGCTCGGGGTTGAAGGGAGCCGACGAACCGGCTAGCTCCCTGTTGAATGAAAGGTCGAAGTGCCGCGCCCGTCCAGCCAGAGAAGAGCAGCCGGTTGACCGGCGTGTTGGAGAAACTCAGTGCGAAGCGGCGGAGAGGGCTCGGCACCTGAGACAGCGGCGTGTGTATGGGGTCCGCGCAAACAGGCCTCCGGCCCGGAAGCCGAATCCGGACGAAGACGGAAGGGCTCTTCAAGGAAGGCGGTATTCGCGAAGTTTATTATAGAGTCCGGCTCGGCTGATGTTGAGCAGCTTCGCCGCCTTGGCCCGATTCCCGCCGGCCTGCTGAAGCGCTTCCAGGATTCGTTTCCTCTCGGCCTGAGCGGTGACATCCCGGAGCATGGTGCGGAGATCGGGGGTGGCCGGCGCGGACTGGGGCACGTCGAAGAAGTCGCTGGCGACGAGGGTCTCCCCTTTCGCCGTGACCACGACTCGTTCGACGAGATTCAGCAGTTCCCGCACGTTACCCGGCCATTCGTAGGCACAGAGCGCTTCCATCGCCTCCGGACTGACCGCCCGAACGGGACGCCTGTGCCGCCGGCTGGACCCGGCCACGAAATGGTTCACGAGGATCGGCACGTCTTCCCGTCGGTCCCGCAACGGCGGCATGAAGAGCGGCAAGACCGCGAGCCGGTAGTAGAGGTCTTCTCGGAACTGCTTGACCTTGACCAGTTCATACAGATCTTTGTTCGTGGCCGAGACGACGCGCACGTCCACGCCCACCGAACGGCTGCTCCCGACCGGCTTGATCTCGCCTTCCTGCAGCACGCGGAGCAACTTCGCTTGAAACGTCGGGGAGGTGTCGGCGATCTCGTCCAGGAAGATGGTGCCGCCGTTCGCTTCCTCGAACAATCCGCGACGGGTCGTGACCGCCCCGGTGAAGGCGCCTTTGACGTGGCCGAACAGCTCGCTCTCCAGCAACGTTTCCGGAAGCGAACTGCATTCCACCACGACGAGGGGGTTGTCCCGCCTCGGGCTGAGGCGATGAATCGTGCGGGCCACCAGCTCCTTGCCGGTCCCGCTCTCGCCCTGGATCAAGACCGTCGCCTGGCTGTCCGCGACCAGGCGGATCATCTCGAAAAGCCGCTGCATGGAGGGGCCGATGCCCAACATCCCTCCCAGTCCGACTTCCGCCTCCTCCTCGCCGGGGGGGTCCGACAGGATCGCCAGTTCGTCGCGACCTGGGACACGCGTGGTCTCTCGGAACAGCACCAACACGGAATCGGTCCGACCCTCGCTGGATTTCAACGGGTGCGCCTGAGAAATTCCGCACGCGCGGCCGTCGACGCCGGAGGAGCAGGCCACGGATTTCACCTGACCCGACGCGAACACCTCCATCGCGGGACAGGTTCCGCACGGATCGTTCCGTTGCAGGACCGCCTCATAGCACTTGGCCGGTTTGGAGGGCGTGAGGGTCGACGGCTGGGCGGGCCACGCCGTTTCATTGGCGTAAATGATGGTTTGGTCAGGGCCGATCACCATCACGCGATCCGATTGACGATCCGCCAAGACGCGAATCGCTTCCAGCCTCGCCGTCAGGATCGGGTCCGGAGAAGGGACGGAACTCTCAGGGGTTCGTCCGGCCATGGCACCCCTATTAGACACGAAACCACGCACAAAAATCAGCTACCCGCCCCCCTGCCCATCCAACGAGGGGGCCAACAGTTGGGCAATCTTGGTCCTCAACTCCGCCAGGCGCACCGGCTTATCGAAGTAGGCTGAGACTCCCATCGCCAGCGCATCCGCTTTGGTTCTGGGGTCGCCGAACGACGTCATCAGCACGATCGGTGTGGACGGGGCGAACGCCCGGAGGCGCGCGACATAATCGAACCCGCCGGCCGGCATCCGCAAGTCGGTGACGATCAGGTCGGGAGGTGAATCGAGCACGGTCTGAAGGGCCGCATCGCCGTCTTCTGCCTCCCGAATGGAGAGGCCCAGGTCGGACAGGTCGTCCCGGAGGAGACTCCGCATCTCCGGATCGTCCTCCACAATCAACAAGACCACCGGCTTGCCGTCTCGCGTCATATCGACCGCCTTCTGCTCCCGTATGGTGCCCGCTCTTACTCGCGCGGCAGGCTCCGAAGTTGCCTAGTCCATTATGCAATAGTGAGTTCATGCAAGGTTGGTTCCGCAACGATCCGAGGCGAGATACGACAGACAGGATCCTTTCAGACCCCTAAGTCGGCGAATTACGTGAACGATCCCTCCACTGGGGCGAAGCGTCTGGCGAGAAAATCCCCAGGCGAGGCGCGTCACACTGTCGCGGCATGCGACAGCGGAAGACCGGTCGAGGAGGGGCCCGGCGGCGCCGGGACACCTCGAACTCAGGCAGGCGCCGGCGGCGCCGAGGCGACCGGCAGGAGAATCCTCACGGTCGTGCCCTCGTCGACTTCGCTGGAAATCGTGATGGTCCCTTCGTGCTCTTCGATGATCCCCTTGACCACGGTCAGTCCCAATCCCGTTCCTTCTCCGGTATCCTTCGTCGTAAAAAACGGATCGAAAATCCGGGCCAGCACGTCGGGCGGGATCCCGTGACCAGAATCACGCACCTCGATCGCGACTTGGCCGCCGACGCGGCCCGCCGTGACACGCAGCGTTCCTCCTTCGGACATCGCGTGGACGCTGTTCATGACCAGGTTGATGAGGATCTGCGCCATCTGGTCCGGATCGGCTTGGATCGACGGCAGCGGGTCGTCGAATTGCGTCTCCACCGTGATGCGCCTCCGGCCGAATCGCTCTCGAAACATCTCCAGACTCTCCTCGATCGACCGGCGAAGATCGACGGAGCATCGCTGAGGGGAGCGGCGCCGCGCGAAGGCGAGGAGTTGTTTCATCACCTTGGTGATGCGCTCCACCTGCGTCACGATGGTGCGCAGGCCCTTCCGGAGCGTCTCGTCGGTCGTCCGCTGCAGGAGATATTCGGCGCGCCCGAGAATGACGTTCATCGGCGTCCCGATTTCGTGGGCCATGCCGGAGGCCAGGGTCCCCAACTCGGCGATCCGTTCGGTTTTTCGCAACTGTTCTTCCAGCCGCTTGCGCTCCGTAATGTCCACGATCGAAGCCAACACCCCCGGCCCTTCGGGAGTGTGGATCGGACTGAGCCCGATCTCGATCGGAAACTCGCTCCCGTCCTTCCGGAGTCCGTGGAGGTCTCGTCCTTTTCCCATCGGCCTGGTTTCCGGATGCATCCAGAATCGACGCCGATGCGCGGCGTGTTCCGCACGCACGGACGCCGGGATCAAGCGCTCGACGGATTCGCCGAGCAGTTCCTCGCGCGAATAGCCGAATTGCTCCTCAATGCGCCGGTTGACCAGCCGAATCGCGCCCGCTTCGTCCACCAGGACGATTCCGCTGGGGGCCAGCTCCACCACCTGACTGACCCGTTGTTCCGCAGCCCGGCGCTCGCCGACCTCCCGCGCCAGGCGCGCGTTCACCTGCGCCAACGCCGCCGTCCGTTCCCGCACTCTTATATCCAACTCGTCCTTCGCCTGCTGCACGACCTGCTCGGACCGTTTTCGTTCCGTGATGTCGCGTCCCTCGGCCACCAACAGCACGACCAGCCGATTTTCATCGAAGATCGGCTTGATCGAAAAATCGAACACCGACAGGGCTCCATCATGGGCGCACTGAGAGGTCTCGAACCGGACGAACTCGCCCTGCGCCGCCGACCGCACGGCCTCCCGGAGGCGCGCCTGATCCTCGGGGGAGTGCCGCCACCACGGAGTCTCCCAGAACAGCCGCCCGAGCACCTCGCTCGCCGGAACGCCCACGAACTCCAGCGACGACTGATTCGCTTCCAAGAGCGCCCCCGCCGGGGTCAGCAGCCCGATGAATTGATAGGTGGAGTTGAAGATCGCCCGAAACCGCCGCGAGCTGTCCCGCAGCTCTTGGTTGGCATTCGCCAACTCTTCCGTTCTGGCCCTGACCCGGCTCTCCAGCTCGGCGTTCAACTGCGCCAGCGCGAGTTCGGCCTGCTTCCGGTCGGTAATGTCTTGATGCGTGCCGACGGCCCGGATCGGCCGCCCCTCGGCGTCGCGTTCCACGACACGCCCGCTGGCGAGAATCCACTTCCAGCCGCCGCTCTTGGTGCGCAGTCGATGTTCCGTTCGATACAACGACGTCTTCCCCTCGAGATGGTGCTGCATCGCCGTCATCACGTGCGGCAAATCCTCCGGGTGGACGAGTCGTTCCCAGCTTCGGACGTGCGGTTCGATGTCCTCATGGCGGTATCCGAGCATGTCGGCCCACCGCTCGTCGACGTACATCGACCCGGTTCGGACGTTCCAGTCCCACAACCCCTGATCGGCTCCTTTCAAGGCCAGCTCGAGACGTTGGCGGTTCTCCCGGAGCGCTTCCTCCGCGCGCCGCCGGTCACTGACCTCGTTGGAGAGCACGAAAATCCCTTCGGGCACGGGCCTGATGCTGATCTCGAACAAGCCGCTGGAACCGTCGGGAAAGGTGAACTCGGCTTCAAGACTTTCGGGCGTGCGCTCTTCCATGCCGCGGCGCAGCGCCGCGAACACGGCGGTGTCCTCGATGCCCGGATAGGCTTCCATCATGGTGCGCCCGACCAGCTCGGCCGGCGTGCGGCGGCCATGTCGAGCGGCCGCCTCGTTCACATACTGGTATCGCCAGTCGAACCCGATGATCTGGCAGCCCTCCAGGAGATTATCCAACGTCCCCCGCAACCGGGCCTCGTTTTCCCGCAGCATGGTTTCCGCCTGCTTGCGCTCGGTGATGTCGGTGGCCAGTCCGTCGATGCGCAGGGGTTGTCCCCGCGCATCCTTTATGACCCGACCACGGTCCCGCAGCCAGCGGACGCTTCGATCCGGTCTCACGATCCGATACTCCACTTCGAACTCACCGACCTCGAGCAGCCGCTCCACCGCCTCCGACACGGTCGCACGGTCGGCTTCGTGGATGGCGTCGAACCACAGCGTCGGATGCGCGGTAAACTCTTTGGGGGCCAGACCGTAGACGCGCGCCGCCGCCGGACTGATGTAGAACAATTGAGTCATGTCGACCGAGGTCGACCAGACGATCTCCTCCATGGAGTTCAGGATGTTTTGCAGCCGCTCGTCCAGCGTGCGTCGGCCCTCCTCGGCTCGCCGCCGCTCGGAGAGATCGACGACCGCAGCCAGAATGCATACCCCGGGCAGCGTCCGGATTGGACTCAGCCCGATCTCCAACGGAACGATCGTGCCGTCCTTCCTTCGCCCGGAGAACGGACGGCCGGCTCCTGCCTCCTGATCGCCGTGACACACATCCCGAAAGCGGTGATGAGGATTCTGCTCTTCATCCGGAACCAACAGCTCGACCGGCTGATCCATGAGCTCGTCGCGCATGTATCCGAAAATCCGTTCGATCTGGGCGTTGGCGAGCCGGATGCGCCTCCGTTCGTCGGTCAGCACCATCCCGTTCGGCGCCGCCTCGACGGCCAACCGAAACTGTTCTTGGAGGCGGTTCCGCTCGGTGAGGTCACGCACGATCTCGGCATACCCGTTCACCTGCCCGGAGGCGTCCCGCAAGCTGGTGATCACCACATCGGCGAAAAATCGTGCGCCGTCCTTGCGGATCCACCACCCTTCCTCCTCGACGCGTCCTTCGCGCGCGGCGCGCAGGAGCAGGGATTCTGGATGTCCGGCCGCGACATCCTCGGACCGGTGGAATCGGGAGAAATGCGCGCCGAGGATGTCCTGCGCCCTATACCCCGTGAGACGCTCGGCGCCGGCATTCCAGGTTTCCACGCGCCCGTCCCTGTCGAGCCGGCAGATCGCATAGTCCCGCACTTCCGTGACCAGTTGTGTAAATCGGGCTTCGCTCTCGGAGTGTTGCCGCTCGGCCTGCTCGCGCCCCGCCACGGCCCGGGCGGCCTGCTCGCGGAGCTGCTTTCGGCTCAGAATCCCGAAGGCGAATACCCAAAGCACGACCGTCACCAGCGCCCGGTTGAATCCGGCCGTCATCGGATCGACGCCACGGGGAGACCAGACGAAACCGAGGACCACGAGCAGCGTGAACAGGACGCTGAGCTCCACCGAAAGCTGGCGGCGAGGCAGGTCATAGCTCAGCCATAGCGGGACCAGATAGAGGATTGGAATCGCCCAATCGACCGGGGCGGCAAGATCCAGGAGAAACACCAGGGAGGCCAAGAACAGGATGCCCCCCTGTTCCCCAAGGATCGTTCGGAACGGAGTGGACGTTACCTGAGGCACGAGCGACGAGTCGAAGAGGGGGCGACGGGCCTACCGCTGCGCCTTGCCTTCCTCGATCTCCCCCAGCTTACGGTACAGGGTCTTGCGATCGATTCCGAGAATGTGAGCCGCTTGATACTTGTTCCCTCCCGTTTTTTCGAGGATCCGCAGTATGTACTCCTTTTCCACGTCGTGGAGCGGGAGAGTGCGTTCGGCCGCTTCGTCGATGACCCGGCGTTCGCCGTGGGCGCCTTGAATCGCCGGGGGCAGATCGTCCATGCCGATCCTCTCGCTCCGCGACAGGGTGACGGCGCGCTCGATGACGTTCTCGAGTTCCCGGACGTTGCCCGGCCAGGGATAGTCCAGCAACAGCGCCAGCGCCGATTCCGTGATGCCGCGCACCGGCTTATGGGCGCTCCTCGCGCATTTCTGTAGAAACGCCTCCACCAGCAACGGGATATCTTCCCGTCGCTCGCGGAGCGGCGGCAACCGGATTTCGATGACGTTGAGACGATAGAACAAGTCCTCCCGAAATCGCTTGGCCTTCGCCTCCTCGGCCAGATTGACGTTGGTGGCCACCACGATCCGGACATCGATGGAAATCGGACGGGCCGAGCCGACGCGGCGAATCTCCCTCTCCTGGATGGCCCGCAGGAGCTTGGCCTGCAGCATGATGGGAAGCTCGCTGATCTCGTCCAAGAACAGGGTGCCTTTGTCCGCTTCCTCGAATAAGCCGCGTTTGTCCGTCCTGGCGTCGGTGAACGCGCCACGGACGTGCCCGAACAACTCGCTCTCGAGGAGCGTCTCCGGAATGGCGGCGCAGTTCACCGGGATAAACGGCGCCTGCTTGCGGTCGCTGTTGAAGTGAATGGCCTTGGCGACCAATTCCTTCCCCGTCCCGCTCTCCCCGCTGATCAAGATATTGGTCGGGCTGTCGGCCACGCGCTGGATCAGATCGAAGACATCGCGCATGGCTTTGCTCTTGCCGATGATCTGGTGGAAACTATATTCCCTGCCGATCGCACGCCGCAGGTGCGACAGCTCGCGGCGTAGCTGCGAGTCCCGGGTCGCGCGCTCGATCGTGGGGATGAGTTCCTCGCTTTTCACCGGTTTGGTGAGATAGTCGTACGCGCCGTGCTTCATCGCCTCGACGGCGGTTTCCACAGACCCGAACGCCGTCATCAATATCACATTCGCCTCGGGATAGGTCCGCTTCATCTCCTGGAGCAACTCCAGGCCCTGCATTCCCTTCATGCGCAGATCCGTCAGGACGACATCGAAGTCCGCCTGCCCCAATTCCTTGAGCGCCTCCGCGCCGTTCCCGGCCGTCACGACCTGATGGCCGCGATCGGACAGCAGATCGCGCACCAATTCCCGCATGTCGGCATCGTCGTCCACAACCAATACGCTTCCCTGGCCCTGTGGCTCTGATCGCGGCGACTCGCAGGTCGCCGTTAGGCTTGTCGTGTCCTCCATGGATCCCTCACTCAAGTTTCGAGTCTCCAGTGCTCACGATTGGCGATGAATGCGCCCTCTCTCCACAAGTGGCGCGTTTGTCCACAGTCTACCCCATTGTCTGTGGCGCACGATACCCCGGTCCCTCCCACGAGGATCGAGGGTCCGATCGAACAAAACCCATGCAGATCAGTCTCTTATGTCCCTCGTCACCTCAAGAGGCCCATCGTCTCGGATTCGTGTTCCGCAAGCCGCATACCAGTTTGCAAATCGCACACATTCAGCTCCTCGCCTACGAGGGACAGCATCCCCGCGGGGGATGCCGTCCTCACCCTTGCAGACCCTCCACGGGAAGCGGATAATTTCCCCCATTCCATTCACAAAATTCTCCTCACCCATGAATGAACCCCAGCGCATCGGCCTCCTCCTCCTGCTGACTCTGACCCTCTTCGTCCTCGATTACTCGCTCCCCCTTGGCGTCGCCACCGGGGTCCTCTATGCCTGCATTCTGTTCCTCACGGCCGCCTCCTCCTATCGCCGGCTTCCCCTGATTTCCGCCGTTGTGGCGTCCGGCCTGATTCTCCTGGGGGCGACCGGGCCGGTCATGGACAGCGTGCCGGTCTGGCTGGGCGTCACGAACCGAGCGCTCAGTATCGCCGTGATGTGGGGCGCGTTGTTCTTCCTGCTGCAACGACGGCGGGCGGAGGACGCCCTCCAGCAGATCCGCAACGACCTGGAGATGCGGGTGCAACAGCGCACTTCAGAGCTCGCGCAGGTCAACAAGGCGTTGGTGGCCGAGATCACCGAGCGCATCGAAACGGAGGAGTCTTTGCGGGCCAGTGAATCGGCGCTGGAGCGCAGCCGGCTGGCCCTGGAACAAAGTCAAGAAGACCTTCGCGCCTTGGCGGCTCGCCTTCTGACGGCCCAGGAGGAAGAGCGCCGGCGGATCTCCCGTGATCTCCACGACGACATCAATCAGCGGCTGGCGATGATGGTCGTGGAGCTCGTGGCGCTGGATCACGCCTATCCCGGAATCCCGGCGGGATTGAGTTCGCGCCTCCGGTCGCTCCAGGATAATGTCTCGGAGCTCTCCGAGGACGTCCGTCATCTGGCCTACCAGTATCACCCCTCGATGCTCGACGATCTGGGACTGGTCGTGGCCTTGCAACGATTGGTGGAGGACTGCTCGATGCGGACCGGGCTCGAGTGCACGTTTCAGCACCGCGGAGTTCCCGACCCGGTCCCGCCGGACGTGGCGACGAGCATCTACCGGATTACACAGGAGAGCTTGAACAATGCGGCCCGACACGCACGCGCCCGGCGAATTGGTGTAGAATTGAGCGGCCTCGACGCCGGACTGACCCTCTCGATCGCCGACGACGGGGCGGGATTTGCGCCGGATCAACGTGGAAGCGGTCCGACGAGCCTCGGAGTGATCAGCATGAAAGAGCGCGCACACCTCGTCCATGGCGTCCTGCACATCGAGTCCCATCCGGGCCACGGCACCACGGTCCGGGCACACATTCCGCTGAGAGGGTAAGGGATGAGGAAACCTCGCGTCCTATTGGCCGACGACCATGCGCTGGTCCTCGAAGGCTTCAAGAAGCTCCTTGAAGACCGTTATGAGGTCGTCGGCATGGTGGAAAACGGACGGGCCCTCTTGGAGGTCGCCGCACAGGCGGCTCCCGACATCGTTCTGGTGGACATCAGCATGCCGCTCCTCAACGGGATCGACGCCACACGGCAATTAAAGAAACTACTGCCCGAGGTCAAGATCATCGTCGTGACCATGCATGCCGACTCCGCCTACCTCAACGAAGCTTTCAAAGCCGGCGCATCGGGATACCTGCTCAAGCGATCGGCGGGTTCCGAACTGCATCAGGCCATGGAATCGGTTTTGAGCGGAAATTTTTACGTGACCCCCCTCCTGACCAAAGGACTTGTCGACTCCGCGCTCGGCGGGTCCCCCTTGCCCGCCAACCGGCAGACCGCCCTGACACCACGCCAGCGGGAGGTCCTCCAACTCGTGGCCGAAGGCAAGGCCGTGAAAGAAATCGCCCAACTCCTCAATATCTCGCCTCGTACGGTGGAGTTCCACAAGGCGCAAATCATGGAACAACTGGCCCTCCGCACCACCGCCGAATTGACCAAATACGCCTTGGCCCACGGCCTCACCTCGTCGGTCTGAGACGCCCTCCACCCGTCCATCAGGAATCCGAGCCGTATGACCCTGGGGACATTTCCGCATGCCCCTCGGTAGACACCGGGTTGGCCGACCGACGCCAGAGCGGTACTGGTTACTACCGCGGGACGGCTTTGTCCGGATAGGGGGCGTGAACGCTGGCACGAGCGTCACGATGGAGTGATGGATTGTCTCCGATGCCGAAGCGCCATGATCGAAGAGGTCTTCGAGGACTACGCCCGCGACGCGGGGCCCTGTACATTCCTCGGCTGGCATTGCATCACGTGCGGAGCCATTGTGGATCCACTGATTTTGGCGCATCAGGCCGGTCGGCCCGAACCCAATCCGCGACGCCCCCGGGTGTCCAAGGGAGGCGCATGGATTGAACCCTCTCGGCACCGGAGCTAGGGAGGCGGGGGATTGGGACCGCCGTCCATTTCATAGGCCGACATAGGCCGATAAGACTATGCCCGCTCTCCCCTCAGTCATGCAGCGCCGCGTGCTCGTGGTCGACGATGATCGGGGGGTCCGCGCCATAGTGGGCGACCAGCTAAGGCAACTCGGCTTCGAGATCGTGGAAGCCGGGGATGGGGAGGCCTGTCTCGCGTTCCTGGAGCCGGCCGCGAGCGCGAGCCCCTTGCACGGGGTCGTGCTGGACCTTCGGCTGTCGATGCCGGACGGCCATGCCGTCCTTCGAGCGCTGCGACAGCGCGACGCGACCATCCCGGTCATCATCATGTCCGAGTTGGCGGATATCGGGCGGGTGCGGGACGCCATGAAACTCGGCGCACAAGAATATCTGGTGAAACCGTTCGATCTGGAATTGCTAAGGACGAAATGCCTGCGCGTATTCCTGGGGACCATCGAGCAAGACGTGACGTGCTGACCGGGGAAGCCGCCGTCGCGGGACGCCCGGTCGAGAACGAGACGACACACCGGCGGGTGCTCCCATTGCTGGCCCTCGCGGGCTGGCTGACGGCGGGACTCACGGCGTGTCAATCGTGGGGCGAGCCCCAAGGAGCGGACCGCGTCAGGCATATTCACATTCAAAGCCGGCTGGCCCCGCTGTCGTTCTATGCCGGTGTCGGGGAAGAAATCCGATGGCATAACCACTCGGCTCGCCCGGTGCAACTCAGCATTTTGGATGCCCGCGGACTGGCCCACCTCTCCTGCAACAAAGGCTTTCGTCGACTCGGTCAATTCACCGAACTCGTGACGATCGCGCCCGACCAGCACGTGAGTCTCTGTTTTTCGCAGCCGGCGTCCCTGCGGTACAACGTGTGGCTGGACCCCGAGGACCGACGGCATTCCATGACGCGCACCGGCTACATCCGGATCGACTGACGGGAGGCCCCGGAACACCAGGGCGATCCGCGTCAACCCGAGGGGCCCGGTCGCCGGGCTCGCGCAACTCGTGAGGCCGACGTGGCCACCTGAGGGAGGGCATGTCTCCGTGCCTCGCACCGTCCACCCATCAACACCGACGATTCCGCCGCGTCCCGGTCCGGCACGAAAGACCGACGCCCCTTATACCCTCAGCTGGACATTCCATGTCATCCATTCTGCTCGTCGAGGACGATCCCATGGTTCGCCGCATTTTCCGCTTGCTGCTGGAAGAGGCGCGTCACACCGTTTGCGCGACCGGACAGGCCGACGAGGCTCTGACGTTCTGCCTGGACCGGCTCGTGGAGCTGGCGATCGTCGATACCTTCCTGCCGGGCGAAGGAGGCCTGCGCCTCATCGGCCGTCTTAAGCAGGAATATCCCCATGTGAAGATCCTCGCGCTGACGGGAGGCTTCCTCGCCGCTGATCACCGGCAACGAGTGGTCCGGATGGGAGTCCACGCCCTACTGGATAAGCCGTTTCCGCCCAGCGAATTGCTGCGCGTGGTCCAGTCCATGATCGCCCCATCGCCCTGACACGAGCCGGTCCCGGCGATGGAATCCCGCCGATTCAGCCCTCAGGTGATCCCATCCCCCGTCCTGTCGACTGCTCCCAGCGAGGGAGCGCGCTCGTTTGGGACGACATCCCGTTCGTCCCTCCCCTTCCTAGTCGGCCGATCGAAGCCGGTTGTAGCTGTCCGTTGCTCGATCACATGCTCGGGCGGCACCGCGCTGCCATAGGGACGGGAGTGGCCCTGGTGGTTTTTTCCTTCATGACCAGGTCGTTTCACGGAATGGACCTCGTGAAGTCCCGAGTAGTCGCGATGAGACAGATGAGGATACTAGGCCCTACGGAGAGTCCGCTTGCGACGAGACGGGGGAGGTATCACAGGAACGGACATCTCCCGCTTCCGACCTGCAGCACGACACAGGGAGGCTCGCCCACCCGATGCAAACCTCGCTGAAAGCCGTGGCCGTCTCCCCTCCCGCCCAAGGACGCCGGCGGGTCAGACGAGCGTCGCTCACCCGGGTGACCCTCAAGTTGCAAGGGCGTATTCGTCCCGTTGCCGTCGTACAGGAAGGTGTCCCCTATGTCCGGAACTAAGCCGGTGGTGATCGTCTGCGACGGCTGCTGGAGAGCCTGGGATCAACTCTCGTCCGATCATCATGTTTCCGAGGGGTGGGGATCGTTGGACGCGTTTCTGACGAAGACGGGGCTTGGCCCGAACGACTATGAGCTGTCGTACGGGTACTGCGAGAAATGCGCGGCGGCCCTCGTCCAGATCTATCACGAGGCTCGCGCGGCCGTGGGCATCCACATCAATACGCCGTCCGCGCGCCTGTAGGCCACGCCGGTCTCTTCCAGCGACCTTCTGAATTTCCCGAGTCAACCGCATCCCGCCTCGGATTTCCTTATGCCGATCCCTCGTCATCACCGGTTGGGGCTCCTCTCTGCTCCAGACTCGCCAGTTCGCTTCTGCCCGCGTCGGTGAGGCAATAGACCCCGCGGGCATCATCACGGCAGATATGGCCCTGCGCCAGAAGTTGCCCGATGTATCGATCGAGCCGGATCACGCCCGAATCCATCAGCATGGTGTCCTCCTCGCTCATCGTACCGTGACGATCGTGCAAGTGTTTCAAGAGCTTCAGTCTGATCGCATCGTCCGGAGCTAGCCGCATAAGATCTTCACCTCCCCGTCGATTCCCGCCGGGGTCGACCTGCCCGGCAGACCCCTCTCACAAGCGTAGCAGCAAGATGGGACGCGGGGTAGAAGCCAAACGTCCGTGCCGCTGGCGGCATGTGGATGGACCACTCAGACCCTAGGGTAAGATCCCTATCATGAGGCATCGCATACCTGCGTCCCTGCCCGCCTCCCCCTCCTCGGTGGTACGCCCTCGGAGGATGGCCGGAAGTCGATCACCGCGATACGCTTAGTCAGTGGATGAATTCGTGAGTCGCTACGAAGGGAGGTCTCTATGGGCCAGCGTTTTGTTCCTCGAGGGGACCGGCGTTTCTCGGTCGGGTTGTCCGCGCTGTATATGGGGGAGGACTGTGTCGGACAGGCACGGGTGACGAATCTCTCCCTCAACGGCTGGCGCCTTCTGGGAATCTATCCCGTCGATCCCGGAGCGGAGCTCAGTCTACGGGTCTATCTCGATGACGAGGAGAGCCCCGTGAACATCCCCCGGGCCCTCGTACGATGGGCACGAGGGCATGAGTTCGGAATTGAGCTGGGAACCTTGCCCCCTGCCACACGAAAACGGCTGCGGGAGTGGGTGTGCGTGCTGGCCCAAGACGCCTACGAACGACTCAGCCCGGCATGGGACACGGACGAGGGCGGAGGCGTTCTTCGCAGCGGCGCGGCCGTGGCCGACTGAGTGGCCTTATCAACCAGACGGGGAACAAACGGGTGCGTGACGGATGTCGACCTACCTCCGACCAACCGTCCAGTCACCGCCGACGACCGGTCGCCCTGCCCTTCCGGCTCGTGTCGGTCCTCTCAGAGTCCATCAGGAGAACGTTTGAGGGCCGCTCCCGCGCCGGGTTTGGCGAGGACGGCGCAATCCTTTTCGATGTAGTCGACCAATAGGCGAAACCGTGCTTGCTGCGCCGGCTCCATGCGAATGAATTCCACGCCAAAGGCGTTCCCACTGGCCCATCGCACGACGGCGAGATGGACGGCCAAGGGATGGCCCGGCGCAAGTGTCTGGAGGACCATCGACAAATATTCGCCTACGGTTAACCTCGACGTCCCTTCGACTTTGCATCCGCCCGTCGAGAGATCAATCAGTTTCCCTTTCCCGGAATAATGGTCACTGGAGAATTCGCAAGGGAGGCCTACTGGATAGCGGACGAACCTGCGACCATGGGCGCCGTCGGTCGGCTCCGCGCACGACGCTGCCGGCTCTCCTTCAGGCGTATGCTGATGCATGACTCTCTCCTTTCCGTGGCACGACGGGCTCCCGGCGGACGCCGGGCGATGCGCCTTGGGCCAAAACACGACGGAACCCCGTGAGGGAACGGTCCCGGTTTCACGGGCCGATGTGTTTGGGGCCTGGGTCCTTCACCACTCGGAGGAGCGAGGCCCCGAGTTCATGCAACGAGAAGGTTTTTGAGAGAAAATCGGTGACGCCGAGCGCGCGCGCCTCCTTTTCGAATTCGCCGGTCCAATATCCTGTCAGCATAATCACGGGAACGGCGGACGGCATCTGTCGGATCTGCTCGAGGACGGCCAAGCCGTTCATATCGGGCAGAATCACATCCAGGATGATCACGTCCGGTCGTTCACGCGTGACTAGCTGAAGGCTCTCCTGACCGGTTTGGGCCAGCAGCACCCGATGGCCCTTCCGTTCCAGCACCACCAGCAATATCTCACGAATCTGCGCCTCATCATCCACCACTAAGATCTTCGCCATGCTGGAACCTCTTCTGTAACCAGGTCGCACGACCGAGCATGCTATGGTCTCCTGACTCTAGCAGCATAACGGGTCACTGGCGATCGATTGCGAAAATCCATGCACTGTCATCAACATATATACGTATATAAACGTTACGTCCAAATGGACCTACCTCGCCCCCGCATCATGACCCATGTGCGTGATTCGAGAAAACAGTGGTGGGCCTCTGCGAGCTGCTTATACTAAGAGAACGGCCTGATCACACGCGAACACCACGCGGCGTCACCGCACTCGGACTCCCGAGAAAAAATGGCGCGCACGCAGATGCAAAACCGATTCTCACACCGGTGCCCTCACGCGGAGCGCGCACCAGAACGGCCTTATCCGACACGGGTCCCCGCTTCGGCTACGACGCCTCGCACATGGCGCCCCCCTTCAATCCTCTCCACGCTCCTGCAATCTCGACATCATGGGGAAGCTCCCGATGGGGTCTGAGACAACGGCGCAAGAACTCGGCCTGTTTCGAACCCATGTGAGCATGGATCGCTATCGCGCGCATGTCTTGATGCTGCAGAGTCTCGTTTCCATCGTGCTCTCCTATCAGGTCCTGTATACGCCGGAAACCATCCTTGCCCGACCGGTTCAGGAAATTCTTGTGCTGGGGTTGTTTTCGCTGTTGGCGGCCGCATTCCTCCTTCCGTTTCGGATGGTCGAGACCCGCGCATTCACGATTATCCTGCTGCTGATCGATACGGCGGTGACCTCCAGCATTATCTATGCGACGGAACAAGCGGGGTCCGATCTCTACCTCGCCTATTTCTTGATCATTCTCATTTCTGCCTCGATGAGAACCCTCCGGCTGAAGATTGGGTTTTCAGCCTGCATCACCGCGCTGTATGGAGCCGTGCTCTACGTATCGATGGGGCACACGTTGTTCGTCAACGGCCACCTCATTCGCCTCTCCATCCTTCTCATCATGGGCGTGGTGTACAGCGTGATGAGTGAAAGCTTGGACCAGGAACGCAAGGGCAAGCTGACTCTCCTGGAAGAGATGAACGAGCGCCGCCGGGCCGAAGAGACACTCAAGGCGAGCGAGACCCTCCTTCGTGCCCTCCATGAAATCACCGTGGACGCCGCCGACTGGGAACAGCGCATCCGCCGGATTTTAGCCTTGGGGTGCGGCAGCCTGGAAATGTCCACCGGCATGGTGACCCGGATTGATGGCGAGGTGTATGAGATCGAGCACTTCGTGGGTCGTGAGTCCGAACATCCCCCGCAGCGACGGTATCCGTTCGCGGGAAGCTATTGTGAATGGACGTCCCAAGCCCGAGAGGCGATTACGTTTTCTTCCCCAGATCAATCGGACTGGATTCCGCCGTCCACGGACCCGCTGGGCACCCCGCAAGCCTTCGCAGGGATCGTCATTCGGGTGAATAGGACCGCGTACGGCACCTTGTCCTTTTTCAACAAGGAGCCCCGCGGGAAGGCATTTGCCGGATATGAGAAAACCTTCTTAAATCTCACCGCCCAATGGATCGGGCATGAACTGGAACGAACGAAAGCGGAGGCCAACCTCCATCTCGCCAAGGAGCGGGCCGAGACGGCGAATCGGGCCAAGAGCGAGTTCATCGCCACCATGAGCCACGAAATTCGCACCCCGATGAATGCCATCATCGGAATGGCGGATCTGCTCTCAGAGAGCGCATTGGCTCCTGAGCAGCAAGCGCAGCTCGGAATCCTGCGGCGCTCCAGCAACAATCTGCTGGAGCTCATCAATGATATTCTCGACCTGTCCAAAGTCGAATCCGGATCTTTTGCGCTTGAACATGTGCCGTTCAATTTGCACGGTGACGTCCTGGACAAGGCCACAGAACTCATGGCACTCCGTGCACAAGAGAAGGGGTTGGAACTCCTTGTCTCCACCGCATCGGATGTCCCCACCGACCTGATCGGCGACCCCCATCGCCTGCGACAGGTCGTGGTGAATCTGCTCGGCAATGCGATCAAATTTACGCAACGCGGCGAGATCGCCGTCCGAGTCACACGGGACTCCGGGCCGGGCGGCCCCGGCACGTTGCGCTTCACGGTTTCAGATACGGGGATTGGCATTCCCCCCGAAAAGCTCGACACCATCTTCGAACGTTTCACTCAAGCCGACGGCTCGATCACGAGGCTGTACGGCGGGACCGGCCTGGGCCTGACCATTTCGAAACAGTTTATCGAGCGGATGGGGGGAAGGATCTGGGTTGAGAGTTCCCTCGGAAAGGGCAGCAGTTTTTCTTTTACGGTCCCCTTCGGCGTGCCTGAATGCCAGAGCACCGACGGCACTCCCCCCGGCCTCAATCTGGCAGGAGCGCGGGCGCTCGTGGTCAGCGGCAGCGCCGGGACTCGCGGGCTTGTCACAGAAGCCCTGCACTCGTGGGGAGCCACCGCCTCCGAGACGGAAGACGAGCGATCCGCCTTGGCGACGCTGACCGAGGGAGCGAAGAGCGGGACTTCCTACACGCTGCTGTTTCTCGATCTAGGCGACACGGCCCTGGAGCGCTCGCTCACCCATATGGACCTGATCGCAGCCGGAAAAAACTTGGGGAGTACGGTGATCGTGTTTGTTCCCGATGTTCGAAGCTCAAATATTCGGTACAGCTACAGCCTCGGGCTGGGCGGCTACGCGACCAAACCGCTTTCCAAGCGCAAGCTGGAGCAGGTCATCGGTCGGGTGATGAAAGGAGCCGAGCGTCCTCCCGGCCAGGACGCCCTGCACATGGCTCCGGCACCGGACCACCACGTCGCGATTCTCGTCGCAGACGATTCTTCCGATAATCAATTCCTCATTCAATCCTATCTCAAGCATGGCGGGTATCGGCTCGATTTCGCCGAAACGGGGCGCGTGGCGTTCGAGATGTTTCAAGGCCGCCGGTACGACCTCGTGCTCATGGACATCCAGATGCCCGTCATGGACGGCCATACAGCCACACGAATGATCAGAGCTTGGGAACAACAGTCCAACCGCCGCCCCGTTCCCATCATCGCCTTGTCGGCCCACGCGTTTCAGGAGGAGGTGCAAAAGAGCTTAGACGCTGGCTGCTCGGACCATCTGGCGAAACCCATCAGGAAGAATATCTTGCTGAACGCACTGCAGAAATGGATAGAGCAGGGTCCAGAGAACCCCCGCTGAGGGCTCCTCCAGAGAAAACGGCTGGAGATAGTGACCTGGCAAGAGATCGAAGGGCCTGGGCTGGCACACACTGACGGATTGGCCTCGGCTACCCGCCGCATCAGATCGTTCGATGCAACCCAGGTAGACTCACCGGTCCAATAAGGGAGTCAGTTGTTTAGGCGAGAATCGCTTCTCGTCGGGCACCGGAAGGTTTGGGTCGGCCTTCACCGCCAGCCATCGCAAGGTGGCCAAATTCCGAATGCGCGAGGCGACCGTATTCCGATCGAGAGGCGGACGACGCTTCTGCTTCCAGTGCATGACCGCCTCTAGCACCTCGGTCTCCGAAGGAAGCCCGCGGTGTTTGGCCATGAGTTCGCCCGTCGCAAACACTATGGTGGTGATGACCTCTGCCTGATCCGTATCGACTCTGGTAAACAGATCGACGGTCTTGTCGAGAAGCTTGCCCCATTGACCGACAACAGACGCATACCTCTAGCGAACACGAGGAAAGTTAGGCTCAACAGTGACCCTGAACATCTTGCCGCCGCGTTCTTCCTGCAGTAGTCCATTGTTGATAAGTTTGGCCTCAAGTTCCTTCAGATCGGCTGAGAAGGAACCGAAACTATCTCGCTGGTACTGGAGTCCAGTGGACAACCCCTCACTGGTGGCTACAGAGGCAATTTTCTGAAACGGCGTCCGTCCGATCGGCCAATGGTAAGGTTGCGCCTCGATACGAGCCGAAATCTCAACGAGTGCTACCCAGCCTGGATGCAGCGCAGACGGCCTCGCTCGCCTCATCAGCGCCGCTGCCATCGAATGATGCCGTGCGCGTGCCCGAGGATCCTCGGGATAGGGAGCTGGGTCGATTACTTTCCCTCCACCTCCACTTTTGGATTCCCACACATCCTCCATCCGCTTCTCGATCAGGCCACTGTACTGTATTGCACCCACGTTTTCTTGCTCCCCGCACCGCCGCTGCGTCCAAGCTTCCGTATCCGAAAATTACCACCACTCTCAGTCACATCTCTGTAGAGGAGGGGAAGTTCAACCGACGGTGACGGGCATGAGCGTCATGGTGTCGTTGCCGAAAATGTCGATCACCTTCGCGGCGATGATGTAGCGACCGGGTTTCTCGTAGCTGTGCTGGCCGCTCTTTAATTCGAGGTCTCGGCTCTGGCGGGTGCGGAAGCTCTGCCATTCGTTCTCAAAGATGTAGGCGCCGGTCCAACGCTCTTCAAAGTCATCGGCGGTCAGGTCCAACTCCCGCTGCGCCGGTTCTTGTCCTGGCAGAAAGCCCTGCACGCCGCCGAGCCCGGTACCACGGGACACTTTGATGATTTCTTTCCGACTTTCGTAGTTGAAATCCACGGCCCAGTAGTCCACCCAGTCGGTCCATTTTTTGGTGAGCACGTCGCGGGTCACGACACCCTGCTTATCCTTGCTGATCTTGATGAGCTTGCCCGATTCGCAGACGACCTCGCTCTTGCCTTCTTTCAGCTCAGCCTCGATGGATTGGGCGATGCCCTGCGAGTAGTAGACGGAGAAGTCCGTCAGTTCCACCGCCAATGTCAGCTTGTCTTTCTTGTCGAAGCGAGGCGTGACTTCGATGTAGGCCACGTCATGGAAGCGTACTTGGCCCTTTTCGACTGCGCGCTTGTCGAAGACTTCCGGCGGAATCGTCTTGGGCGCCAGGTCGATGCCCTTCTGCTTGGCCTCGTCCAGCACGGCGGGGAAGAGCCCCATCTCGAACTCGAAGGCCAGCACATCCACGCGCGAGGCGCCGCGCTTGCGGCACTCCGTGATGACTTCCCCCACGAACAGGCGACCAACCGGCAGATTGATCGGACCGACAACGACGAGACGCCCGGCCTGTTTTCCGTGGAAGAAGCCGGCCTCCGCTAAGGGCTCGGCGCGGTAGGCCTTCAGGATCAGCTCCCGGAACTCCTGTTCCTTCTTGGCGAGGGCCTGCTCCTTCTTCTTGCCTGTGAGCCGCCCCGCGACATTGAGATAGGCCTGGCGCTCATAGCGGCCCAGGTTCAGCACCTCAAACGCGCGGAAGGGTTTGCCGGAGGCTTTCAACTCCCGCTGGACTTGAATGAGCCGCTTGCGCGTCGTGTGGATGCCGAACTTGCCCAGATCAGTCGCGATCCATTTGCGCCCGAGCTTTTCCGCCACGGCGGCGGTCGTCCCACTGCCGCAGAAAAAGTCCGCGACGAGGTCGCCTTCGTTGCTGCTGGCTTTGATGATGCGCTCTAAAAGCGCTTCGGGCTTTTGTGTCGGGTAACCCATTCTTTCCTTGGCTGCCGAATTCAGCCAAAACTGGGAGCAAGCCCAAACCGTTTGCACCGGTAGCCCTTTTAAATCATCCACCAGAATCTTCAGTCGAGGCGTCCCAGTCTTCGTGTAAACAATACGTCCTTCAGTTTCCAGCTTCTTCATATTCTCTTCCGTGTAGCTCCACATCCTGCCCTGCGGCGGGTACTTGCCTTTCCACGGATAGATTCCTGTGCTTCGACCATGCGCCGGCGCTGTCAGGTCACGTTTTCTGTAATGCCTGCCATGCTCGTCGGTCTCGAAGTCGTGGGTTTCAAAGAAATCTTTGTCCGGCGGGTCGTACTGTTCGTTCCAAGTCACTTGTTCGGCTTTCCCGAAATAGTAGATGATGTCGTGAACATTTCCGAATCGGTCGGGGTCATTGTGTGATGAAGTGCGCTGCCAAATGACGTCATTGCGGAAGTTGTCTCTGCCAAATACCTCATCCAGAGCCATTCTGATGAATGCACTAACACGCCCGTCGCAATGCACGTAGATACTGCCTTCGCTGTGCATCAAATCCCGCATGAGGATGAGCCGTTCGTAGATCATGGCGATGAAGGAATCCGCGCCGCGTCCCCAGGTGTCGCGGTAGGCGATCTGTTCCAAAAGATTCGGCTCCTTGTGGAAGGTCTCGCCGCCGATCTCGATGTCCATGCTGAAGTCCGCGCCGACGTCGAATGGCGGGTCAATGTAAATAAGCTTGAGGCCGCCGGCGTCCTCGATCTGGCGGCGGAGCGCGCCGCTCTTGAGGGATGAGAGAATCAGCTTGTTGTCGCCCCAGATGAGCTTGTTGGTCCAGCCCGTGATCTGCCGCCCTTCCAGGTCGAGATCGAGTTCCCCCTCGCGCTGTTCCTTGCGAGGCTCGTCGATGTGTTCGAGTGTTTGAAAAGGCAGGATCGCCGTGCAGACTTCGCGGGTCTTGCCGTTCCAGACGAGCTCGACCTCGCGTTTGTCGGCGAACAGGAGGAACCGATACTTCTCCGGCAGTGGCTTGCCCTGCTCGATGAGCTTGATGAGGTCGCGCTTCTCGGCGTCGGAGAGGTCATATTTCTCGCTGTGGTGTTGACGTGCCATATACGCAGTTCCTTACCTCATGACCGAACGGTCTGCCAGGACCTGATCGAGTTACTACCCTTACTACTACCCTTATTCACGAGTTACTACCCTTACTCCCCAGATAGGTCCACCGTGCCGCGGGTCCCCTGCCACGGCACGTGGTCTCGCCTGCCGCTTTCAAATCGGTGAGCAAGGAGCGAATCCATTCCCGACCCACGCCGGGGCACGCCTGTTCGATGTCGGCGAGGCGGAACTCGCCTGATTGCTCACGAATGGCCGCAAGCACCAGCCCGGCCTTCGCCCCACGCGGAGCCTTGACCTGACCGGCACGCCGCTCGAATTCGCCATCGGCGCGGCGGATGATGCTCAGAAAGTGATTGAGCCATGGGAGGAGATCATGCTTGCCCTCATGCCAGCGTTGGGAGCTTTGCTGGAGGACATGGTAATAGTCTTCTTTCGCCTCTTCGATGAGCCGCTCCAAGCTGATGTACCGGCCCACTTCGTAGCCATGCTGGTAGAGCGCCAAGAGCGTGAGCAGGCGGGAGACGCGGCCGTTGCCGTCCCGAAAGGGATGGATGCAGAGGAAATCGAGCACGAGCGCGCCGATGGCGACGAGCGGCGGGATGCGGTCCTGGTCGATGGCGTGGCGATAGACCAGGCAGAGTTCATCCACGGCGGCGGGCGTAGCGTTGGCGGACACGCATGTGAACCGAACGATGGGTGCCGCGCCGGGCCGCAGTTCGATGACTTCGTTGTCGATCTTCTTGAACTGCCCGGCATCGCCACTGCCTTCCTGACACAGCCGATGCAGGCGGCGCAGCAGGTCGGGGGTGACAGGCAAAGCCTCGGCTTCCGTGTGGATGAGATTCAAGGCCCGGCGATACCCTATGATGTCTTGCTCAGACCGGTCTTTGGGACGGGCGTTGCCGAGGACAAGCGGGCGCAAGCGGTCTGGATCGACCGTGACGCCTTCGATACGGTTGGACGATTCGACGCTTTGGACCAGCGCCATTTCGCGCAGGGCCTTCAATACTTGTGGCGACTGGCGGGTATAGAGTTCCTGCTTGCCTTTGGCTTCAGCCAGGTCGTTGAGCAGCCAATTGGTGCCCATCGGCACGGCGAAGTCACGCAGGCGATGGTTGCGGAATGTCATCATGGCCGGCTTTTGTATTCCGTAAAGCTTGCGGCGATCGCGGCGAAGGTGCCCGGCGTATGCTTCTCGAAGCCGACCTGATCCACAAAGACGAAATCGTATCGCCGGCCGTCCTCCTCGGCGGCGGTGGCGTCGGCGCACCATTGTTTGAGCCGAGCCATTTTTTGGGGCAGGTCTAACTCCTCGCGCCCCTTGGTTTCCACAAGCCACACCGTGCCATCCGTGGTGCGCACGATGAAGTCCGGCGTATAGGTGGACAAATCGCCGTCGGTTTTCACGTAGTCGAGCTTGAAACCGACCGCCAGATAGTTTTTGGCGAACGCCGCCACGTCTTTCGCGGACTCCAGAAAAGCGGCAAACGACAGCTCGAAACCGCCGGACTGAGCCTCGCCGACGGTTTTGGTGAAGATGGATTTCTTCGCCGCGAGAAACGGGCGGTGCTCGGTGCGGAAGGGGCGCGTCTCGCGAAGACGAATCCGGGCTTCGATGCGCGTGGTGCCGCTGTCTTGAATGGTGAGTGTGTTGATGGCCGCCTTGAAGACATCGTAGAGGACTTTGCCGGCCTCCGGCTCGGAAAGATTGCGCAGGACCACTGGATCTTCGAGGTTCACCGGCGACTGGGTGAACAAATGCTCGCGCATGAACGCTTTCACCTTCCCATAGAGCACGTCGTAGCCGCCGACGAGACGCAGATCTTTCAGCAATTGCCGCGCGAAGAACGCGACGACGGAGCGGAAGTCGGCAGACCCGGAGCCATCGAGCTGGATCGTATGGTGAATCTCCGAGTCGAGCATGGTCTTGAACACGATCTCCCTGGTCTCCTCCGGCGTGAACGGCTTGAGGGACAGTCTCTGATTGCCCAGTACCGCCGGGTCGAGATCGTCGAGATTCTTGAACTCGCGATGAAAGCGGCGGGTGAGCTTGGGGAGTGGAATGTCGAGGTCGTCGAGATTCTTGTCCGGATTCTCGGTATCCACTTCGACAATGAGCGAGTCCTGGCGTGTCGTGCCGCCCCCCATCGGGACGTGCTCGAAGCTGACGCCCTCAGTCTGGATGGATTCGACGAACTCCATAAAGGCAGGGGTGCCCATGACCGAGACGGTTTCTTTCGTGTCCGTGCCGAAGTACATCCGGCGCAGGCCGCGCCCGAGGGTTTGTTCCGGCAGAATTTGGCTTTCCGCGCTGAACTCCCGCAACCCGACAATGACGGTGACGTTGCGCACGTCCCAGCCTTCCTTGAGCATCAGGACGGAGACAATGGCCTTGTAGGGCGACTTCCAGGAATCGATTTCATTGGACTGTTTGCGGAGCAGTTCGAGTTCTTCCTTCTTCTTACCCGAGGCGGCTTCGGAGATTTCGCCGTTGTTCTTGGTGTGAATGACCAAGACCCCGCCCTGCAGGTCTGGGCAGATCTTTTCGAGGTAGGCCCCCACGTCATCGCAGTTGCGCGTGTCGTCCACCATGACAAAGAGCACGGCTTTTTTGCCGAGCGGCTCGTGTTCGGCATAGCTCTTTTTCCACTCCTCGATCCCGAGTGCGAGGTAGTCCGCATACTTTTCCGTGAAGAGGGCGCTCTTCTGCTCTTGAAGTTTTGCTCGGCTCGCTGCGTCGGGCAGCACGGGATGTTTGACGACGTTCTGATGAATGGCTTCGACCAGCGGATAGTCGGAGACGGTTTGGACGAAGATAGCGCCGTTATTGTAGCGCGGCGTGGCGGTCACATCGACCTGCAAAGCAAGGCGGCGGTCCTTCTGCAGCATCTTGTGATGAATGTCCTGAATGGATTTAAACCAGGCCATCTTCGGGTCATGGATATGGTGCGCTTCATCGTTGAAGACGGCCAGCTCCTCCACCTCGCGGACGATTTCGCCGAGGTCGGTCTGGCTATCGGTGGTCTTGCCGACCGGCTTGGGGCCGAAGGGCGCGAGGAAGTAGTCGCGCAGATCGTCGTCTTCCAGCGAAGGGTCGGCCACATCGCCGAGGAAAACCCGGTGGATGTTGGTCAGAAAGAGATTGCCCGTGTCGCGGACGACGCGCACATCGTCCTGGATGTGCAGCGTGAGCTGAAAGTCGTCGCGCCAGTTACGGCCCTCGTGCCCATTGTCGGGCAGGATCGGATCGTTGAAGAAGATCCTCAGGCTGTCGAAGTCGGCGCGTAACCGATCGAGGACGATGATGTTCGGCGCGATGACGAGGAAGTTGCGGGACAACGCCGAGTCGGCTTCATACAGTTTATGAAAGAAGCTCCAGGCGATGAGGAGGGAGAGGACTTTGGTTTTCCCCGCGCCCGTCGCCATTTTCAAGACATAGCGAGGCCAGTCTTCATCAAACATGCCGGAAGAGACAGCCCCAGAAGCGTCGAACCGGAGCAGATCGTACTTATCTCGGGCGCGTCGGACCTCATAGAGCCAGATCACCGTTTCCACCGCTTCCTGCTGGGCAAAGTAGTAACGGAACGGAGAAAGCGACCCGTCGGCGTTTTCGATCAAATGCTCGGTCTCGAACCAGTAGCGGAGCAGGGCGGCCGAGGTTGCGGACACGCCGGCGTAGCGGTTGGTTCGCCACGCGAAGACTTCCTGGCGCACCTTCGCCACCAACGGTGGCAAGAGCTTTTCATAGGCCGTGCTGCGGAGCACTTCGTCGGCGGGAAACCACCGTTGCGCGGGGAGCAGCGGTTGATACGGAGAGGAGGGAAATGCGGGATGCAAGGCCATATGCCGCGTGATCCTCTACCCTGAAATGGGCAGAGGATACTCACTTCGCGAGAAGAAATCACGCGACCTGCGCAGAGGCGTGAAAGAAGAAGAATTGGGGTGAGTGACGGTTGTCGAAGTGCAGCCGACTCCGAGGAGAATCAAGAAGATCAACAACTTGAGGATGCAGAATGAGGTAGGTTGCGGCAAAAACTACGCAACTCTGTAACCCCGGCGCAACCGAAATTTTGGTCGAACTGTCTGTGGCGTGTTCCGATGTGCCACGGCCACTTTTCCCCGCATTGCCACCCCCGCGAGCATCAAGGACGCCCAGCCGTTGAAGACTGCGCTGGTTCCCTCCTCCATCCGTCCCCTCCTTCGCGGTACGCCCAGCGAGGAAGGCGCCCGGAGCCTCCCGGCGATAGGCTTGACCCAACAGCAGTCGTGAGAGTACGCACCACCACTCAGCGAAGGAGGGAGATATGGCTCAGCGCTTTGTGCCTCGGAGGCATCGTCGATTTCCGGCCCACCTGACTGCCGTGTACCTCGGCCCCCGGTGTGGGGGCCAGGCCCGAGTGATGGACCTGTCGCTGACCGGCTGGCGGCTGGAATCCACCACTCCGGTGGAACTGGGCACACGGTTGAGCCTGCGCGTGTACCTGCACGGGGACGACCCTCCCCTCTCCATCGATCGCGCGGTGGTACGCTGGGTCGACGGCCACGAGTTCGGGGTGGAGCTGGAAGCCGTGCGCAGTGACGCGCGACTCCGACTCCGGGAGTGGGTGGGACTACAGGCCCAATACGCCTAGGAGGATACCATGTCGGACAAGAGCTGCTACACCAGTGCCCCGACCGTGGTCCTGGTCGATGACGACCCCGATTTTGCAAGACTGTGGCAATGCCGGCTGACCCGTCAGGGGTTTCGAGTGGTTGCGGTCAGCGGGAGTGTCGAGGCCCTCGCGTACGCGCACGCGCACCCCGGCGCCACCCAGGTCTTCCTCGTGGATCTCCTCTTGGCGCCGCCCAGCCTCCGGCTGGCTTCGGACCGCCGATCGTGGCCGCGCGTGCATGGCGATCGGCTGGCCACGATGCTGCATCGGCGAGACCCGTCTGCCGCCATCTTGCTCATGTCGGCCTACTCGGACCGCGAGCTGACACGCCACGGTATCGGCAGTGCAACGACCGTCTTCCCCTTCCTCCGAAAACCCCTGGACGAAACCGAGGTGGTGACCACGCTGCGAAACCTCGTGGCTGAGGGGCGCCTCGCGGGTTCCCGCACGGCAAGGCCTGCGTCCGCCTGACCGGATGAGGGGATGATCATGCCACTCGATGAAGACCGCTTGATTCAACGGAAGATTCTTCGCCTACGGGCTGCCCAAGGAGGATTCTGGCCGGAAGCCGAGTGGGTCCAGATCGATGCCGGTCCGCTCCACCTGGCGGACCATAGGGCGACCTTGGTCGAGCAGGGTCACGTCCAGGACGACCCCGTGCGACGGAGGTACCTGCTGACCGCCCGCGGGTGGGATCGCTTGAAAAGGAGCTCGACGCCCTGGAGTAGTCGAGAAACCTCTCCTGCCACGCTTATCCTATCTCACTCGGTTGCGGCACCCCACCCGGCCGGCGTGGACATCAGTATCACTCTCACCGAGGAGGCTTCCCATGTGGTGGTCTCTGCTCTTCGCGATCGTCCTCCTCAGTCCCAGCCTCAGTCTGGCTCAACCGGGAAACAGTGCCGACCTGGGCGGCATCACGTTCTACAACTTTGGCGGCGTTTCCGGATCCAGTCAGCAGTTGGGGAACATGGAGTTCTACAACTTCAGCGACGGGACCAGCGCGACGCGCCAGCGCTTGGGTGGGATGGATTTCTATTCGAGCCCCAACAACCGCGCCCTCAACGGAACAACCCAATCCTTCGGCGGCATGACGTTCCACAATTTCAGCAACGGGCGGACGTGCAGCTCACAGCAGCTGGGGTGGCAGACGTTCACGAATTGCCAGTGAGAGCTGGGGGGCAGCCGACTACCTACCAGACTCGGATAGCTATGGAACCTGGCGGTGATGACGAGTTGAGTTCGTGATAGCCCCGGACAACTTGGTTCCAGGCAGAACATGCGGGCACTCAACGCCCATCCTGAAGGCCCCACAGGGCTAGCGGACACCCCTTTGACCAGCTAACTCCAAGACCCACGTCCTCATTGTTCGATATTTCTTTTAGACGAAGTCCCGCAAGGAAAAGGTTGGGGTGAGTGACGGGTGTCGAACCCGCGACCTCCGGATCCACAATCCGGCGCTCTAACCAACTGAGCTACACTCACCACCCAGGGGGATGCGAGGGGAAGGCTGCGTCGCGAATCGCCATGTTACACAAACGGGCCTGCAGCCCGCAAGCCGCCGAGCAGGGGAAGTGCTGAGTGCTCAGTGCTGGGTGCTGAGGTAGGAGGTGCGATTCACCAAGCCCATTTTCCAACACTCCTTCGATCCAGCCTTTTCATGACTCAGCACTCAGGACTCAGCACTTAGCACTTCTTCGTCATGCGGTGCGGGCCTCGAAGGCGCGCTGCATCTCCCCCAGGATCTGCTCGGCCGCGGCGTACGGATCCGCCGCATCCCGGATCGGCCGGCCTACCACCAGGTAGTCGGATCCTGCGGCGATCGCTTGCGCCGGCGTGGTCGCGCGCGCATGATCGTCGATCTCGGTCCCCGCCGGACGAATGCCCGGCGTGACGATCACCAAGTCTCTCCCGACACGTCGGCGGATCGCGAGCGGCTCCTCACCGGAGGCGACCACCCCGTCGCAGCCGACTTCGGCCGCCAGCGCCGCCCTGGCCGTGACCAAATCGGCCACGGAGAGTTGAATGCCCATATCGCGCAGGTCCTGCGAATCGTAGTTGGTCAGGACGGTCACCGCCAGGATTTTCAGCGACGAGTGGGGCACTTGGCCGCGCCCTTTCACCGCGGCGGTCAACGCTTTCCGGTTGGCGTGCACGGTGAGAAAGTCTACCCCCATCATGGCCACCTGCGAGGTCGCGCGCCGGACGGTCTCCTCGATATCCAGGAACTTCAGGTCCAAGAACACGCGCTTCTTGAGGTCCCGGAGCCGGTGCACGAACTCCGGCCCGGCGGCGGTAAACAGCTCCAGTCCCACCTTGACGAACGTCACGGCGTCCCCCGTTTGCTCCAAGAGCCGAAACGCGGCCTCTGCCGAGGGGACATCCAACGCCAGAATCAGCCTGTCGCGCACGTCGATCGGTACGGTGGTCATCACGTGCTCATCCTTCCCTTCCTTGACCGGTGGTGAACAGCTATGTTACAAGGGTTGCTTCTTTTAGAAGGAGCATACGCACTATGCCGGTCATTCACAAGTCCACCATCAAGCGCGCGCGGCAAGCGGAAACGCGACGGGCCCGGAACCGGGCCACCTTGAACGGGATCCGCAGCCTGATCAAGAAAACCCTGGCGGCGGTCGAACAAAAGCAGGCGTCCGAGGCCGAGACCGCGCTGCGAAAGGCCGCGTCGGCGATGGCCAAGGCCGCCACCAAGGGGGTCTTGAAGCGAAACACCGCGTCGCGCCGGATTTCTCGGCTGACCCTCCGCGTCAATTCCCTCGCCGGGTCGAAATAGTTCGGGAAACGTCACCGCCGCGAGACACAGCACATGAGCCATGTTTCCCGGTTCACACCTCCAAGCTGCGAGGCTGGAGGCATCACGCGTGAAACGGCAGCTCGCGTCTCGGCTCCGCTCCTCTTGAAGCCCGCCCCGTCCCGCGTGTCGGCGCTCACGGATACGGCTAGGTTTCGCACAAGGTCAACAACACAGTTTCAAGGACGCGGCGACCCGACCCGGCGCTCGCCCCCTTCAGCTTCGAATCCGACTCCAGGAAGAGATCGAACGCCCGCCGCAGATGCGGCTCCGAGAATCGCCCGAGGAACGGCCGCACCTTGTAGGGCTCGATCCGGAGCGTGCGAGCCACCTCGCCGTCGCGCCGACCCTGCGCCGCCAGGTCCTTCATTTTCCAAAGCCGCCGGTACTGCCACAGCAACGCGCCGAGGATCCGCAACGGCGCCTCGCCCGCCTCGAGATTCCTGGCCAGAATCGTGAGCGCTCGCCGGCGATCCCGCGAGCCGATCGCGGCCGTTAAATCGAAAACCGACGCGCCCGGCTGGACCCCCCGCACCGCTTCGACGTCCCGGGCCTCCGCCGCGGCCCCGGCGGGAACCAGCAAGGCCAATTTCTCGATCTCTCGGCGAACCATGGCAAGCGAGTGCGCCGCCGACTCTCGCAACAGTTGGATGCCCTCCTCCTCCACCCGCACACCCTCCTGCGCCGCCTCCTCCCGAATCCAGGCCGAAAGCGCGCCGTCCGGCAACGACCCGCAGTCGACCACCAGCGGCTGCTTGAGCAACGCCTGCGACAACTTCAACCGCTTGTCGAGTTTGGCGGCGACGAAGACGACGGTGGAGGCGGGGTTGGGGTCGGCCAGGTAGGCCAACCAGGGCTCGCTCTCCCGCGAGGTAATCTTCTCGGCGCGCCGGATGATCACCATCCGATGAGCGGCGAACACCGGAAGCTCGAGCGCGCAGCCGAGGATCCTCGCGGTCTCGTGTTCGTCGGCGTAGAAGACATCGCAGTTGAATGCGGCGTCCGCATCGTCACCGAGCACCCACCGGGTCAAGACGGCCACGGCTCGAGCGCGCAACTCGTCTTCCTCCCCTTCCACCAAGCAGACGCGCGGCACGGACAGCGAGGCGAGCGCGGCGCCCAGACCGATGGCTTTCACGAGCATGACGCACCTCCTCGTCCGCGGATCGCGCCCGGCTCCATCAGCGTGCCCCGGCGCCGGGGAGCGTGGGCACGAACTGGCCGCTGGGCAGATTCACCGCAGGCGTCTTGCCTTCGCGCACTTCTTCCAGGAACAGGTGAAATCGGGAGGAGAGATCGCTGGCCACGAACCGGCCGGCCTGCTCAAGCGCCCGCGTTTGCAGCACGCGATTGAACTGCAGGTCGTTGGTGACGAAGAATTCCGAGGCGCCCTGCGACGTTTGGGCCCAGACGGTCTTCTTTTTCCGGACGTCTTCCGCCTGGACGATCACGATGACTTCCACCCGACTCTCCAACGTTTGAAACTGGGAAAAACTCAGCGTGGGGATCGTCACCGAGATAATGGACCCCTTCAACACGTAGTCGGCGGCGTCCCGACTGTTGACGATTTCGGCCCCGCTGCCCGTGCTGAACGCTTGGCGCAAATACTGCGAGAACTTGATCTCGAGATTGGGCTCGAACGTATTGTTGACGAGATTCACGATGCTGAGCCGCGGCGACTGCTCACCGGCCTTGGCCTCCTCGGCCGTGCCGCCGAATGTCGGGCCCGGCCCTTCGACGCCGAACTGATATCCGCATCCGGCCGCCACCGTGACCGCCATTGCCAGCGCGGCACCGAGATACGGGGACGAGCGTCGACGGCTGCGTGCTGCGTATCGAGATCGGCCAAACAACATTGAGACGCTTGTCTCCGGACTCCCCCCGGCACGCCGCCCTTGTTCACACGACGAAATTCACGAGCTTCTTTTCGACGTAAATGATCTTCTTCGGCTCTCTGCCTTGGAGGGAATCCTGGACCTTGGCGTCCCCGCGCGCCAGATCCACCACCTCGTCGCGGGTCGCCTGGGCCGACACGTCGATCTTCGCGCGCAACTTGCCGTTGACCTGGATCGGAATTTCCAGCCGCTCGCTGACCGTCAACGCGGGGTCGTAGCTCGGCCAGGCCTGCTGTCCGACGCTCGGGGCCCCGCCTAAACGCTCCCAGAGCTCCTCCGCGAGATGCGGCGCGAACGGCGAGAGCAGCCTGACGAAGGCGTCGAGCGCCGCGCGCGGCCGGCGTTCCAGCTTGGTCAGCTCGTTGGTCAACACCATCATCTGCGAGATCGCGGTATTGAACCGCAACGCGTCGAGGTCTTCGGTGACTTTCTTGATCGTGTGATGCAGGACGCGCTGAACCTCCGGCGTCGGGGCCTCGGCCGCCACGGTCGGACTGAGCGCGCCGTCGTCGGCGACGACCAGGCGCCACGCCCGATCCAAGAACCGGGTGACGCCTTCCACCCCTCGGGTGCTCCATGGCTTCATGGCCTCCAACGGCCCCATGAACATCTCGTAGAGCCGCACGGCGTCCGCCCCGAACCGCTCGATCATTTCGTCCGGGTTTACCACGTTGCCGCGGGACTTGGACATCTTTTGATTGTCCTCGCCCAGGACGATGCCTTGATGCACGAGTTTCCGAAACGGCTCCGGCGTGCTCACCACCCCGATGTCGAACAGCACCTTGTGCCAGAACCGCGAATAGAGCAGATGCAGGACCGCGTGCTCGCTGCCGCCGATGTAGAGGTCCACCGGCATCCAGTACCGTTCCTTGTCGGGATCGACCAGCCGATCCGGGTTCTTGGGATCGATGAATCGGAGAAAGTACCAGCACGATCCGGCCCACTGGGGCATCGTGTTGGTTTCCCGCCGCGCCGGCGCCCCGGTGACCGGATCGGTCGTCTTGAGCCACGATTCGAGATTGCCCAGCGGGCTCTCGCCGGTGCCGGACGGCTTGAAATTGTCGGTTTCGGGCAAGACCAGCGGAAGCTGCTCTTCCGGCAACGGGCGGTGTTGACCGTCCACCCAGACGATCGGAAACGGCTCGCCCCAATAACGCTGCCGCGCGAAGAGCCAATCGCGAAGTTTGTACTTGATCGTCTTGCGCCCCTTTCCCTTGGCTTCGAGCCAGTCGATGATCCTGGTGATGGCCTCGGCGGGTCTGAGGCCGTCGATGGTGAAGGACCCGTCGGGCGTGGACGAGTGGACGACCGTCCCTCGGTCGATCTCGACGAAAGCCTCCTTCTTCACGTCGCCCCCCCCCACCACCTCACGGATCGGGAGGCCGTACTTGCGAGCGAACGCCCAATCGCGCTCGTCGTGCGCGGGGACGGCCATGATCGCGCCGGTGCCGTAACTCATCAGCACGTAGTCGGCGATCCAGATCGGCAGCCGCTCTCCGTTGACGGGATTGATCGCGTAGCCACCGGTAAAGACGCCGGTCTTGTCCTTATCGAGCTCCTGCCGTTGCAGATCGCTCTTCCGCGCGGTCGCCTCGCGATAGGCCGCCACCTCGCCCCGCCGATCCGGGGCGGTCACGACATCGACGAGTTCATGCTCGGGCGCCAGCACCATATAGGTGGCGCCAAAGAGCGTATCCGGACGCGTGGTGAAGATGCGGAGGTTCCCGTTGATGCCGTCGAGCGCGAACTCGACCTCCGCCCCGATCGACCGCCCGATCCAGTTCTTCTGCATCTCCAGCGTGGACACCGGCCATTCGACCAGGGCGAGATCCTCCAGCAGGCGATCCGCGTAGGCGGTAATCCGCAACATCCATTGCCGCATGGGCTTGCGGACCACGTCGAACCCGCCCACCTCGCTCTTGCCGTCGATGACTTCCTCGTTGGCAAGGACGGTGCCCAGGGCCGGGCACCAGTTCACCGGCACTTCGGCCACGTAGGCGAGGCCCCGCTCGTACAATTTGAGGAAGATCCACTGCGTCCATCGGTAATAATCGGGATCGGTCGTGCTGAGTTCGCGCTCCCAGTCGTACGAGAGGCCGACGCGTTTCATCTGCCGCTTGAACGTCGCGATGTTTTGCGCCGTGGTGGTGGCGGGATGGACGCCGGTTTTCACGGCATATTGTTCCGCCGGCAGGCCGAACGCATCCCAGCCCATCGGATGCAGCACATTGAAGCCTTGCATGCGCTTGTAGCGTGAGACGATGTCGGTGGCGGTATAGCCTTCCAAATGCCCGACGTGCAGGCCGGAGCCCGATGGATAGGGAAACATGTCCAGGCAGTAAAACTTGGGCTTCGTGGTGTCGTCGGAAGCCCGGAAGAGACGCTGCTCTTCCCAATAGTCCTGCCACTTCGATTCGATGGTGTGAACGTCGTACGGACGGCTCATGACGTCATGCTGAACAGGGAATGCGACTGGACACGATATAAACATGAAAATCTAACATAGACACCCGACCCCCTCAAGCCGGCGACCGGCGTGAGGGTCCACTCTGTTATACTCACCGGCCGGAGCCTGCTCATGGGATGGTACGCGCGCCATTTCTTCCCCCGCGTCATGGATTGGGCCATGCAGCGCGACGCCTTCCAAGCGGAACGCCGGCTCGTCCTGTCGCCGGCGCGGGGGGAGGTGCTGGAGATCGGATTCGGCACCGGCCTCAATCTGCCGCATTATCCCGCCTCGGTCACCACGCTGGTCACGGTCGACCCCGCCGACATGCTGCCCGCCCGTGTGGCCGCGCGCCTTCGAGCGGTCGCATTCCCGGTCGAGATCGTGCACGGCACCGCCGAAGCGCTCCCGTTCGACGCGGAACGGTTCGACTCCGTCGTGAGCACCTGGACGCTGTGCACCGTCCCCGATCCGATCGCGGCACTGAAGGAGATCGCGCGCGTGCTGAAACCAGGCGGGCGGTTCCTGTTTACGGAGCACGGCCGGAGCGACGATCCGCGCGTCGCGCGCTGGCAGGACCGATTGAATCCGATTCAGAACGTGCTGGCGTGCGGGTGCAATCTGAATCGCCGGATCGATCGGTTGATCACGGAGGCGGGACTGTCGCTGGCCTCGCTCGATCGGTTCCTCTTCCCGGGCGTGCCCCGCCTGGCGGGAACCATGTACCGCGGACAGGCCGCCCGCTGACCTTCCTCCGATCGTCCGCCTACATCAACGCGTGAAACCGCTCGAGCGACGGGAAGGCCCGTGAAGGTTCCGGCGGCAACTGCGAGCTGGATTTGGACCGGTGGTACACATGCGCCACCCCGAAGTCCCGCGCGGCGAGCAAACAGGCCTCGTCGTCGTCGATGTACAGCGCGCGCGCGGGGTCGAACCCGATCAATCGTTGGCAGGTCGGCCAGTATTCGGGCCGCATCTTCAGATACCCCACCTGAAAGGCGTCGACGATCCGGTCCACGTAACGATCGAGTCCGGTCTTGGCGCATTTGACGGCCACGCCGCTCGCATGCGCGTTGGTCACGATCGTCACGCGCTTCCCTCGCGCGCGCAACGATTCGAGAAAGGGGACCGCATCGGGCAAAAAATCGATCAGATGATCGAGTTCCTTGTGCATCGCCACGACGTCGAGCCCCACGCGGTTGCTCCAGTAATGCAGATCCGTCCAGGCCAATTCACCCTCCACCGATCGATACATACGCATGAGCCGCTCGCGCGCGTCCTCGAACGTCAGGGCGTGCAGCGCCGCGTAGCGCCTGGGAAGCTCCTCCTCGAAGAACACGTTATCGAAATGACGATCCAGCAGGGTGCCGTCCATGTCGAGCAGCACGTCGTCGACATGGTTCCAGTTCAGTCCCTCCTGAGGACCGGATACGAGATGCTGAGTCATCGTGGCAATTATAGCGGAGCAGGGAATCGGAAGACGAGGCGCGTTGTCTTTGTCAAAACCGCTGTGTTAGCTTGCCCGACGTGAAGAAGTCCCGCCCGTTCTCCAGCCAAACGACCCTCCTGACGCCGCCCTCCGAGAGCGGGCCGCTCGTCGCCATCATCGGCCGCCCCAACGTCGGCAAGTCCACGTTGTTCAACCGGATCCTCGGACACCGGTCGGCGATCGTCGACGATATCCCGGGGGTGACGCGGGACCGCAACTATGCCGAGGCGACGTTCCGCGGACGGCCCTTCCGTTTGGTGGATACCGGCGGACTGGACCCGACCGCCAAGGAGGGCATGCTGGCCCTCATCCGGCAACAGACGCAGGTCGCCATCACGGAAGCCGACATCTTGATCGTGGTCCTGGACGGGCGCGCCGGCCTGACCCCGGCCGATGAAGCGGTGGTGACCTTGTTGCGCGGGGTCGAGAAGCCCGTGGTCTATGCGGTCAACAAGATCGACACCGCCAAGTCCGATCCGCTGGTGGCGGATTTCTACCGACTGGGGCTCGCATCGCTGTATCCGATCTCGGCCGAACATGGGATCGGCGTGGACGACGTGCTGGAAGCGATCTATCCCCACCTCCCCGACGCCCCGCCGGAAGCCGACCTGCCCGACATCCCTCGCGTCGCCATCGTCGGACGTCCGAATGTCGGGAAGTCCACCCTGGTCAACGCCATGCTGGGACAGGACCGAATGGTCGTCAGCGAGGTCCCGGGCACCACGCGCGATGCCATCGATTCGTTCGTTACGTATGAAGGGCGCCGGTACTTATTCACCGACACCGCAGGCATCCGCCGTCGAGGCCGGATCGAGCGCGGCATCGAGGGCTACAGTATCGCCCGCTCGTTGCGCGCGATGGGCCGTTCGGACTTGGCGATCCTCCTGTTGGATGGTCCCGAAGGCATTACCGAGCAGGATACCAAGATCGCCGGGCTGATCCTGCGTCAGGGTCGGGCCTGCATTCTGCTCGTCAACAAATGGGACTTGCGCGAGCATGAGGCCGGCGCTCGACAGGGCTATGAAAGCGATCTGCAGCGGCGGTTCGCCTTCCTGAATTGGGCTCCCGTGGTCTATGCGTCGGCGCTTCGGCCCGACTCCCTTCGCCCGCTTTTCCCGCTCATCGACCGCACCATGGCAGCCTTCAGCAACCGGATTGCCACCGGCCCCCTGAATCAATTTCTGCAAACCCTCATGGAGACCCACCCCCTCCCGGTGAAGAAGGGCAAGATCACCAAGACCAGCCGGTCCGCCTTTATCACGCAGGTCGCCACGAAGTCGCCGGTCTTCGCCCTGTTCGTCGGGCACCCGGACAGCATCACCCCGGCGTATCTCCGCTTCATCGAAAACCGATTGCGCGACTCGTTCCCCTTGAGCGGCACGCCGATTCGGATTCTCGTTCGTAAGAAGTAGGCGTTCGCGCATCGCTTCAGTTGGTAGGCGGTCTTCGTTCTCCTCGTCTCCGCGTTCGTCGTGCAATCACGTCGCATCATCGTCGACGGGCGTGGATCTTGCTTCCCGTGTTCGAATTGTGCCGACTGACTTTGCCGGCATGCTCGCCGGATCGCTTGCTTCCGTTTCGTGGACATTCCGCGTGATCGACGAAGAACCAGGGCCAAAGCAGCGACAAGCGGCCTCCGGCCGGGGCGAGACCGACCTGCGTGGAAGAGTCCGGGACAGCCATATGAATGAACGACTCGCACGATCATCGCAGGAAGGACGGTCCCACGAGAGCGCCTGTAGGCCAACCCCTACGCGAGCAGGTTTTCATCGACCAGGCCCGCGCCAAAGCTTCCGTTCGATGCCACCGCGCCGAACGGATCGCTCGCCGTGCCGGACCCGGCCGCCGGAGTGGGGCTCCTCGTGCTCTCGGCTACACACACCGTTCTGCGCACGAATGAGGAAGCGGCGGCATTGCGCTCGCGACTGAGGACCTTGCACACTCCCGACGATCCAACTGCAGTAGACGAACGCGCGCTGCCGACGTCGGTGCAGCGGGTCTGTGAGGAAGTCGAGCGGGCGCTGGCCGATCGGAGCGAGCGCAACGACTGGCACCCGTCGAGCTCGCTCGCACGGTCGGACATGCGAGCGAGGCATGGCATGCAGGCGTCCGTGTTTCCCTCCCGCGCCTCGCTCCCGCAAACGCGCATTCTGGTGACGCTCCAATCGCTGGAGCTCGCGGCCGGCGCAGCGCGTGCTGGCTTTCTGCTTGACAGGTCGGAACCTGCGTGTTAATCGCAGATCATTCACATACACATGGGGTGATCGTGACGAACGCGCGTGTGCAAGCCGGACGATTCATTATTGCTTTCGCGGCCTCGGTGGTCGGCCTGCTCTCAGTCCTGAGCGGAGGCCCGGCGATCGCGGCGGAGGAGGGTCGGCCCTCCCCCACCGCGCCGGCGGTCGACAGCGCCGTGTCGGCGCCCGCCGCCGACACGGCGGAGCCGGGAGCGGAACCTGCCGCTCCGACCGAAGCCGAATCGTCGGCCTCTCTCGACTCCGAGGACTCCTCGGTCACCCCGTCCGTGCGGATTTCCGGAAACATCTGGCGCATGAATCCAGGGCTGGTGTTTCTCCGCACTCCCATCGGCCTCATGACGCTGTCCTGCAAAACCTGCTTGCGCGACCTGCGCGGGAATCCGACCATCACGCTGTATCTCAACGGACCGCACGGAGCCGTGGACATCACCCCGCGAGGGGCCGGGGCTCCATCGCGTCGATACCTCTGGGGCCCCGTCGCCTACTCGACCCCGGACAAGAAACAGCTGACCTTGTGGACACCCGAAGGGGAGGAACAGTTCGCCGTCGACTCGATGGCGCCCAAACTCGCCTCGGTGCCCAGCGGCCGCAAGGTGACGATCGAGGTCAACGACAGCGGGAAAATCCTCGGAGTGCACGACCTGCAGTTCGACCTCCAGGTGAGTCAGCTCCCGTCGCATTCCAGTCAGACCGAGATGAAGGTAACCGGGTCGGTGTCGAAGATTAAAAACGGATACGTGCATGTCCAGACGGATGTCGGCGTCCTTCCGATCACCTTCAAGACCGGGCTCTGCCACAAGAAAGAGCGCTGTTACGCCAAAGTCGGACAAGACCTCACGCTTTGGATTCACGACACGTCCATCGCCATCGACTTATACGCCCCCGGGTCTCGCACACCGGACACGCGGCTCCTTTCCGGAAAGCTGGCCTACGGCAGCCCGGACAAGTCCACCCTGTTGCTGTGGACGCCGGACGGAGAGCAATCGATTCCCGTGGATCAGGTGAAAGGAAGCGCGGCCTCCCTCAAGGAGGGCGTGCCGATCATCGTGGCATTGGACGGCGACGGCGCGATACAGCAGATCCGGAAGGGCAACTGAACCGCTGCGCATCGTGTTCCGCCCCCGTCCCACCCACCTGCTTGCTACAGGTGTTTCGGTTTCAGAACGGGACCAGCTTCAGCAACAGCCGTTCGGCTCATCGGCCTACCGCACGACCAGGTCTGCCACTCTTGGCTTGGGCTAGATTCGGCGCTGCGCCATCGGGGACGACCTAGAAAATCTCCCCCAAAGTAGCCCGTCCCCGTTTTGGTCTGTTTTGGGAGGTGTCGCGATGCTGACGGCAGCACCTGGCACGCAATCCTTTGAGTCCCCCTCTGAATCCAGCACCGTGTCCGTCTGCGGTCGGTCGTCCGCGCTTCGACCAGTGCCAACCGAACTCCCGCTTCGCAGGGCGGCGTGAGCGGGGCCTCTGTCGGTCGGACAACCAAAGGGGGTAGGCTGTCATCCCAGACGACCTGCCCACACGTCTCCACCATGGGAAAGAGCGCCTTACAACCGAATGGGAAGTGATCTTCTGACATCGCGTACGGTGTCTCGACGGGGAGTCCAGTTATAACCGAACCGTCAGCCATGCCATAACCCGGCTGCCGATCGTATCTCCCACCGGATGTTCCTTGTGCCGGTCGTTCAAGGCGTTGAACACGCTGATCGCCACCTCCGCATTTCGGAGGTACCCCGCCGCCGCTTTCTGTTCCCAGAATCGGTATCCGGCCCGCACGTTCAGCAAGGTGTAACTGTCCTGCCGTCTGGTCGGAGGGACATTGCCGAAAAGGGGCGCCAATCCAAATTGGCTGCTGAGCGGGTAACTGGTGGCATCCACGAAGTGCACCGCCGCTTCGCCGCTGAGTCCGGACTCCCATTCACCGCGTAGACCGACGTTGGCCTTCCAGGGAGGACCGACGCGCTCGACGGTGCCGACAAACGATTGGTCCACGTTCTGGAACGAGACATTGGCGAAGCCGCTCAGCCAGGGCGTGGCCAGAAACTCCACACCTCCTTCCACACCGTAGATCTTTGCTTTCCCTGGGAAGGCGTTCTGAAACTGGATCGTGCCCACGGTGGATTCGCCAGGATCCATGAGATCGCGAATGAGATTGGCAAAGAGGTCGGTGCGGACTCGCAGCCGGTGTTTGAGGAACCACCCTTGGTATCCCACCTCATAAGAAATGATGGACTCCGGCTTGAGATCAGGGTTCACCGTGAAGGGTTGGGGAGGGACTGGAAACAGTGGAAAAGAAAGCAATTGATCGAGACGGGTTTCCACGAGCGTGGGCGGTCGAAAGCCGACAGTCACAGACGCCCGAAATGTATGATCGTCCACGGGACTCCACACGACCGAGCCGCGAGGGCTCCAGGTGGGATTGATGAACGTATCCATGTCATACCGCACCCCGGAGATGAACTTCAGCCTCGAGGAGAGGGAGAGTTCGTTTTGGACATACAGCCCGAGTCGATTTTCACGGGTGAATCGCTCGATGAAATTGCTCGACAGGGTGTTGTGACGGAAATTGACGCCATAGGTGAATCGGAACCAGGGCGCTAGCTCCAGGGAGTGTTGCCCTTCGACGTTGTAGGTGTTGGTCGTAAAAGTCGAGGCTGTTCCTGTCCTGCTGCGATCGCTCACCGTGATGAGATTCGGGATCAGGGGATGAGAGAGAAACTCGGAGTTAAACACGGTCTGCATCCACCAAGCCCGAAGGAACAGGTTGCTCCTCTCGTAGGACGCGTTGGCGTATCCTTGCGACGCATTCGATCGTGGGAGCGACGTCTCAAACGCAATGCCGTCGAAGCGGTTCGCATCCACCATCCCGCCCGAAACTTTCACCAGGGCCTCGTCCGATAGCTGATACTGGGTATCGGCATGGAATTTGTGCGCTCGAAAGGCCAGGCTGTCACGGTCACGCCATTGCTGGTTTTGCTCTCGTCCGATCGAAAGCCGATAGCCCAGCTTGCCGGCGGTTCCGGCATGCACCGCCGCGCTGGAGATCGTCCCCAGCTCGCCGCCGCCGAACTGGAGCGTAGTGCCTCGCATCTCCTCAGGCGCTTTGGTGATGATGTTGATGACGCCGTCGAATGCGTTGAATCCGTAGAGGACCGATGCGGGTCCTTTCAAGACCTCGATGCGTTTGATTTCGGGAAGCGTGACGGGAACCATTTTCCACAGCACGAAGCCTTGAGCATCGTTGTAGATCGCTCGCCCGTCTACCATCACGAGTAACTTGTTGGCCTGGAGCTGGTTGTTGCCCCGCACGCTCACGTTGAAGTCCGCGCCTGTGACTTGCATGACCTCCAAGCCCGGAATCCGCCGCAGCACGGTCGGAAGATCGGTTGCGCCGGATTGGCGGATGTCCTCATCGGTAACGACATACATGTTGGAGGGCGCTTGCGAGATGGGTTGTGGAAGTCGCGACGCGGTGACGACGGTCTCTTCCTGCATGAACCGGAGGGTTTCGAGGGGCTCGGCCAGGTCCTGTGGCTCAGACACGGTTTCAGCCGAGAGCACGTCCGGCTGAGCGACCACGGCGAGCAAACACAGGAGCATCGCCGCGAAGAATCCGCGCCGGGCTGTTCCCCGGGCTCTTTGTACGGAGTTCCGCCATCGGGCCTTCGAACAGTGCCGACGAGCATGGGTGGATTTCATGGTTGCGTCCTTGTATCCTCCAGCGCGTTGTCGGCCCGACTGTAAAGAGGGAGCCCATGCCTGTTCCACAGACTGCCTCTAGACAGGAGCTCGTCCTGGCGCTCGAGTTTCTACTAGGCCGACATTTCCTACACCTCTGCGACCTCCATTACGGTTTGTGGCCCGACGGTCTGCCGGTTACGCTTCAGAACCTCCCCCAAGCGCAACATGCCTATACGGCATTTCTCTTGAGCCATATTCCACACGGAGTGAAGACGGTTCTTGATGTGGGCTGTGGGGCCGGGTACTTGGCGCGACAATGCATCAAGCAAGGCTATGTGGTGGACTGTGTGTCGCCCAATGTGTTCCTGAACGCCAGAGTGCGCGAGGAACTGGGGGCGCAGGGAACCGTGTTCGACTGCCGGTTCGAAGACCTGCAGGTTGGTCGGCGTTACGACCTCGTCATGTTCAGCGAGAGTTTTCAATTCATCCAAGCCGCCGTGGCCGTGGGCAAGTCCAAAGATCTGCTCGATCAGCGCGGGTACCTCTTGCTCTGTGACCGGTTCTACCTTGACGCAGACAAGCGGCAGCCGGACCGTCAGGGACAAACGCTCACGGAGTTTCGAAACCTGATGGCGCGATCGCCCTTCGTGCCGCAGACAGACATCGATCTGACGAGCGCCATCAGCCCGACCTTCACGCTGATCGAAGAGGCATATGCCAACGCGCTTAAGCCGGCCTATGAGTTGGTGCGATCTCATCTCACCGCCCAGCACCCGTGGGTGATGCGCTGGTTGCAATGGCAACTCAGGGAAGCCCTCGATAAGTTCGAACGGACCACATTCATCGATCGCCGCGAGCGCTTCGTGAAATCCCGAAGCTACCGGCTGTGCCTGTTCCAAAAGCGACCCGAGGGGGCTACCACTCTGGCCTGAGACCGCTGGCAATCCACTCAGGCCAAGCCCGCGTCATGGGGAGACGTGGTGCAGGGGCGCTGGCAGGCCAACAGGGCAGCCCGGTGCCCTCGATCATTCAGGTCGCTCAGCATCACATCAATGGCGGCCACCACACAGGTCTGACGACAAAGACGCATCCGGTCCGACAACCCTCTTCCAACCGCATCGCGCGAATCTCGTATGAAGGGTTGGGTCGCATGGCGAATGTCCTGAAAAGCAGGCGGCTTATCAGGTCTACCGCTCCCGCTAACTACTTGCGGGATTGTGATACTCAACGGCAGCGTCCGCGAACAATCCGTCGGCACCCAGGAAGACATGCTCCTCTGGCGGCAGATTGTTATTGCCGGTGTTCACCTTCTGGTGAGCCTACCAGGGGTGGAGCAACCCCTATGCCACTTGTTGACTCGTTCTCAGAAGAAGTACGTCCTGCGTGCGCCCTCGCTGAATTAGGTGGCAGTCGGCAGCGATGGTCGCGAACACGCAAAGAAGGAAAAGAAGGAGACGAGAGGGGATTCTGCTGATTGTATCCGTTTGTTTCTGGAAGCGTATCGGATTGGATACATCGAATACAGCGATCTTGGGGGTTGCATCGCGGCGTCTGCTTCGGCCATCACTTTGCTTTGCATCGTTGCCGGAGGGACGCTTCGGCTGGTGCCTGTGCTTGCACAGTTCGGTTTCCTGCAAGCTGTTTTCTCTGACGGTGGGACAGAACGGTCACCAACTGCTTTCGCGAGCGCCCCACGCCCCGAATCCCCGCTGCTCCCGCGACGGCTACGGCGATCATGTGCTCAACCGTGGCCACGGCGGGGGCACCCTCTTTCGCAAGGATGGCGACGTCGCCGCCTTCCTCGGTCAGCCCGGCGCAGCCACGGCTTAGGCGCCGACGGCGCGGTGCAGGACATCCGCAAAGGCAACTAACTCCTTCTCGTTCGCTCCCGCCTGCCGTCCTTGCCTTGACAGGGTCCGCGCATCCTACGTAGACTGCCGCCTCTCATGTCGCGGCGCGTGTCCAAGCAGCCGGTCGCCAGCCACACGAACAATCGCGTTGCGGTTCCGTTTGATCAGCTCTATCGCCAGCACGTCGATCAGATCTATCGGTATGCCCACCGGCTTTGCGGGGAGTCGGAGGCGGCCAAAGACATCGTCCAGGACACGTTTCTGAACGCCTACCGGGCGTTCCGAGGATTTCGGGGCGACGCCCAGGTCTCGACTTGGCTCTACACCATCGCCTCGCGCGCCTGCCTGCGCATGCGGCGGCGCCGCAAGGGAGAGCCGGCGCACAACCTCTCGCTCGAGGCCTTCGTCCCCTCCACCGATGGCGAACTGCACTTGCAAATCCCGGTCGACGGCCTCACGCCGGAGGAGGCCCTGGCCAACAAGGAACTGCGGCAGGCGCTGGACCAGGCAATCGGCAGATTGCCGGGCGGCTATCGCATGGTTCTGATCCTCCGCGACATGGAGGGCCTCAGCGCCAAGGAGGTCGCGACAATCCTGGGGTTGGGGGAACGCGCGGTCAAATCGCGCCTCCATCGGGCGCGCCTCTTCGTGCGCCGAGAATTGAGCGCCCGCGGATTGGGGGCCCCGTTGCGGCCCCATGCCCACTCGCACCCGGCCTAGGATATACTGGAGGAGACTTCGATGAAGCGACGCCGACCACAGTCCGGACGCTCCGCGGCGCAGCGACCGGGCAAAGGATATTGTCTGAGCATTCTCCGACAGCTTTCCGACTACCTCGATCAGGAACTCTCGGCCAACGTCTGCGACGAAATCCGCCGCCACCTGGGCGCATGCCCCAATTGCGAAACCTTCGTGAATTCTTTGCGCCAAACGGTGTCACTCTGCCGACACGCGACGCCGCCCCCGCTGACGTCGTCCGCAAAAACCGACCTGCGGCGACGGATTCTGGCCGCGGCCGGCCGCAGCGTCTGACGGGTGCCACCCCTCCGTCAGCCTCGGACTTGCCTCCCACGCACCAGAGCCTTCGGATGATACAATACGGCATGCGTGGCCACCCCCGAGAACTCCGTCGCCCGGCACTCCGGACATGGGCCTGTGTCCTGCTCTTAGCGAGTTTCGGCCGCGCCGAGGCGGAGGCGGGCGAGCCGTCCGAGCCCGTCGTCCCGACACATCAGATCGCGATCAAGAGCCGATCGTTCGACCCGCCGGTGGTTCGACTCAAGGCCGGCGCGCGTACCCGGTTGGAGTTCCGCAACCACGATTCTGAGCTCCACGCGGTCGTGCCCCAGCAATGGCTGGCGGGCGTCACCGTGTCGGTCACGGGCAATGGGGCGCCGGAATTCGGCGAAGACGGCCTTCGCCGGGTGATCATTCCCGCGGACGGCCATGCCGAATTGCAGTTCATCCCTCGACGTCCGGGCACGTTTCAGTACATCTGCGATATGCCCGGTCATGAGATGCAGGCTCTGATCGAGATCTACGAATGAGCGCCGACGGCCACGCCGATCAGGAACGTGTGATTTGGGAAGGGCGCACGAGTTGGATGGACCACGCGGTGCTGTTCGTGTTCCTGGCGCTCGCACTCGTGCGCGGTCTCGTGGCCGTGCGTGGGGGCGAGTGGATGGTGGCCGTCTTGTATGCGATGGCCATTGCCGCCTTCTTGGGCATCGCGGCCTGGTTCCACTACGGGCGATATTACCGCCTGACGTCGGTGCGCGTTCAGGTCCGTTCGGGCTGGAACGGCCGCCTGCTGCAGGAGCTCCTCCTCAAGGACATTTCGGACATCACGCTTCGCTACGAATTGCTCAATCGGTGGTTCGATCTCGGGACGCTGGAGTTGGCCAGCCGATCCACGGAAGAATGCTGCACCATCCGCGGCATCCCGCATCCTGAGGAGCTCAAGGCCCGTCTGCAGCGCTGGATCCAGGCCCAACGCAATCCGTGGGCCTCCGTGCCCGCCCGAGGGACACCCGATCATGCGCAAAGCTGATCCGTGGCGGAACCGGCTCCAGGCGGTCGGGGCCCTCCTCCTGGCCCTTCTGGTCCTCACCCTGTCGTCTCCTCGTCCATCGACCGCCGTCCCGGCCGGACATCCCGACCGAGGTCGCGTCGTCTACGACCGACACTGTCTCCTATGCCATGGACCGACAGGGCGGGGCGACGGCAGCGCCGCGCTCGGCCTCTCCCCACGGCCCGCCAGCCTCGTCTCAGCCGCCACGTCGGCCAAGTCGGACAAGGAGCTGCTGCACATCATCGCGGAAGGAAAGCCGCACACGGCGATGCGCCCCTGGAAAGAGCTCCTGACGGAGGAGGAACGGCGGGATGTGCTCGCGTACATTCGTACGCTCGTCCGCTTCGTCCCGTCGTCCCCCGCCACGCCATCTTCCACACCACCCTCCGCGCCGACCCGCTGACCGGCTCGCGCCCTCGGTGGCCGCCCCTTTTCCCCGGCTGGAGCCGCGTGGTAGATTGAATCTTCCGACTTCGAATCCCGACTCACTCCGATCCCTGTACGTGAGGATGCCATGCAACACCTTGTTTCGTGTGCGGTTCGCCCGGCCACCTGGTGGCCACTGCTGGGATTACTCCTTCTCGGTCTCGCGGTCGAGGGATCGCCCTCCGTGGCCTGGGCCGGGAAGCGATCCGTCCCCTCCAAGCCGTCCCCCGCGGCTCAGGCGGCGATCCAGTATGCCAATGCCATCGGAAAGGGCGATATCGATCGCTTCGTCGCCCTCGACTTCACCTGTTTGTACGAACGCCAGGGGAACGCACCGGCGACCCCTCCATCCTCTACGGCCGGCCCCGGCGGATGCTGGGAACGGTTGAACGAGGTCCATGCCGAGGCCATCCTCACCAAAGACGCAGGGATCTATGCCCAGTGGCCCGGAAGAGGCCGCACCGTTTTCTTCTCGAGGCCCTTGGAGGAGTACCCGGCCTCGGCGTTCGTCATGGATCTGATCGGGCAGTCCCCGCCCGGAAGCGGATTCGACGTGCAGCTCGAAGAGGAACGCGCGCTCCCGCAGGGGTCCTTCCCTTCCGCCGATCGGCGGCGAACCCTGTCGGTCCCGACGACCGTGGTTCGACTCAAGATCTCGTACAAGGACCCGCTCAGCGCCCCCCTGGCCTACGCGCCGGGAACCTTTCAATGGACCAGCACCGTCGAGCGGCCGCGGATTGCGGTGCGCTCCGTTTCCGTGCAGTTCGTCGTGTTCAGCGGGCTTCGACGTCACGGGTTTCCCACGGACGTGGCCGTGCTCAACCTGCCCGTCTCCGCAGTGGGGTTGACCGACGCGGGGCTGCAACAGGCCGTCCCGTTCGTCACGGAATCGAGTCGGGCCATCGAGCAGTCTTTGGTGGGCTGGCAGCCGGCCGACGTGCCTGGCCTGCTCATCGCCGCCGTGGCGCGCTCACAGCACTTCCCCGAGTTGGAAGACCGCGTCGGCATGCTGAACCGCGTCTTGCTGATCGACCCGCTCCAACCTGAAGCGCTCACGACCCTCTACCGCGATCTCTATCTGCGCCTGCTGGCGACCGGCGATGCGGCCCCGCCGGCCCTCACCAGAGATCCGTCGATGGCCCGGCGGCTGGCCGAATTGTCTTGGAACGAATACGCCCAGACGACCAGGACCGATCTCTCGCTGAACATGGAAGTCGGGGGGTTTGACAAGCCGACCGCCGCCGACTTTCTCTACCGAATGATTCCGGCCATGGAGAAGCTGGCCAAGGTCCGCCCCATGGACTTGGACAACCGCCTGTATTTGGGCATCGCCTATCGGTGGAACAACGATCAAGTTCAGGCCATCCACACCCACGAACAGCTCTACAAGGACCTGGCCGGCGCCCGGGGCGATCAGCGAGCGCGCGCCCTGAACGAACTCGCTTGGTCACGGATCAGCAAGGTGGCGTGGAATCGGCAGTTGGACGACCCCGATATCGCCCAGGCCTACCGGGAGGCGGAGGAAGCGTTCAAGCTGACGAGCGATCCGTTGGAGAAATTCATCGCCGCCTACACGATGGCCTACAGTCAAGTCTTTATGCCGCAACGGGATCCCAGGCTGATGTTGGCCAACCTCACGGAAGCCAAGCGTTGGTTCGACCAGACGGCGGGGGCCTCCCCGGCCGCCTGGCAGTTCGCCCTCGGCCGTGAGACCCTGAAGGCCGTGCTCGACGCCGATCCGACGTTTCGACCGCTGGTGGCCGCGAGCGAAGACAAACAGGGCTGAGGACGGCGCACTCGCGCCGCCGGAAGCAGGTACCGCTACACCGACGCCACCGACCAGGAGACTGCCGATGCTCGCGACCAGAGGATTCGCCGCTCACGATGCCACATCCTCGCTGGTCCCCTTTTCTTTCTCCCGTCGGGCCGTGGGCGCACGCGACGTGCTGATCCAGGTCCGATTCTGTGGGATCTGTCATTCGGACCTGCACCAGGTTCGTAACGAATGGGGCGAATCCATTTATCCGATGGTACCGGGGCACGAAATCACCGGGACCGTGGTCCAGGTAGGGGCAGAGGTCCGATCCTTCGCCCCCGGCGACACGGTCGGAGTCGGGTGTTTCGTCGACACCTGCCGGACCTGCGGGGCTTGCCGGGCAGGCGACGAACAATACTGCGAGGACCACGTCGCCTGGACCTACAACGGCTACGAACGCGACCGGCGGACGCCCACTTACGGCGGCTACTCCGATCAGATCGTGGTCGACGAACGATACGTCCTCCGCATTCCGGCCGGGCTCCCGCTCGACCGCGCCGCCCCGCTGCTGTGCGCGGGCATTACCACTTACTCTCCTCTCAAGCATTGGCAGGTCGGTCCGGGGCACCGGCTCGCCGTGGTGGGCCTCGGAGGGCTCGGACACATGGCCGTGAAACTCGGCGCCGCGTTGGGCGCCCACGTGACGGTGCTCAGCCGATCGGAGAAAAAGCGGACGGACGCCCTGCGCCTCGGGGCGGCGGAGTACGTGCCGACGGGCGGCGACTATTCGAAGCTCGCACGGTCGTTCGATTTCGTGCTGGACACCGTCTCGGCGCCGCACCCGATCGACCCGTTGATGGAGACCCTGAAGACGAACGGGACTCTGATCCTGGTTGGGGCGCCGGAGAAACCGCTGAGCGTCAAAGCGATGTCCCTGATTCTTCGCCGTCGCCGGCTGGCCGGGTCCCTGATCGGGGGCATTCGAGAAACGCAGGACATGCTGAACTTCTGCGCGGCGCACGGGGCAGCGGCGGACATCGAGGTGATTCCCATCCAGGACGTGAATGCCGCCTACGAACGCCTGCTCCTCGGAGATGTCCGGTATCGGTTTGTCATCGATTTGGCGTCATTGCGATAAACCGGCACCCGATCGCCTCCGGCCGATGCTCCGGCGGCTCGCGCATCACGGAGCCGGATCTTCCGCAAATCGAAGATAGACCGTCCGCACGCCGCTCGCCGACACCTTGACCGAACCCAATCGCGGTTTGTCGCTGCCCTTGTTCCCGGTGATCTCGTACACCCCCGGCGGCAGATCGACGAAGAGCCACGGCCCCGTCACATGCTCGGCTGGAATCGAGAGCGTGAGGGGTCCGTCTTGTTGCACCAGGTGCACGTCGACATGCGCAAGAAACGGCTTGCCTCCGGCGGTCAGCACGATCTTCAGCGGAAAGGGAGGATACTGGGCTCGTCGTTCTCCCATCCCGACTCCTGCGCTGAAATACCGCAGGTTGCCGCTCCGATGGAGCGGGAGGATATCCGTCCACGTTTCCCCATCGGCCTGATACTCCAGCTCAATGCCGTCACCCGAAGGCAACATACGAGCGGTGGCCGAGACCTCCGATGCCGAGCCCGCTGCCGGCCAGGCGCTGCCGATTGCCCACAGCGCGAGGAGCATCACCCAAAGGCTCCGGCGCGTTGCCTTCATGATCATGGGTTCTCCTTCCCCCGCGTGCCTCGGCCTGCGAGGCACGCCGCTCAGGTCCGCTGTCTCATGACCGCCAGCTGTTGAAAATAGGTCGCGAACGCGCGCATCCCTCCCGCCGCCTGGTGCCAATCGAAATGCTCGTTCGGCGCATGGTAGCCGTGCTCGGGCAGGCTCAGACCAAGAAACAGAATCGGCACGTTCCAGGCTTTCTGCATGCTGACCACCGCGCCGATCGACCCGCCTTCGCGCGTGAAGGCCGGATCCTTTCCGAAGCCGGCCCGGATGGCCGCTTGAATCGCCTCGACGTACGGCCCCGCGGAGACGCCCTTGAACGGATGCAACATGCCGTCCGCAACGACCGAAATCGAGGGGTTGAGCTTGGCGACCTGTCGTTTGAACAGTCGAAACACCTGCTCGGGCGTCTGGTCGGGGACGAGGCGCATGCTGCATTTGAGTTCCCCCTGCCACGGCACCACGGTCTTCACCCCCGGCCCCTGATACCCTCCGGTGAAGCCATGCACCTCGAACGTCGGTTGCGCCCAAATGCGCATCATGACCTCCGCCGCCTTCCGGGTCCGGAGCGTCTCGAAGCCATAGGCATTCATGAAGCGGTCGACGCGAAAGCCCGACCGCAAGAAGCTCTTCACTTCGGCCGCGGAGGGTCGACGGACCTCGCGATAGAATCCAGGGATCTTGACCCGCCCCGTTCGCGCATCCACACACGACGCGACGACTTCCGCCAGTTCGGCCAACGGGTTGCGGGCCGCGCCGCCGGTCACACCCGAGTGGGCGTCCTTGGTCCCCGTACGGACCGAACAGCGCAGGGCCAAGAGACCCCGGAGCCCCACGGCGATCGCCGGCCGGTCGTTCGAAATCCAAATCGTGTCGGATATCACCACCGAATCCGGCTTCGGAATGAGTCCGCTCTTCGCCAACGTCGCGAAGAAGTGCGGACTGCCGATCTCCTCCTCGCACTCCCACAAGAAGCGAATGTTGATCGGCAGCCCTTGATCGATCACGAACTTGGCGGCCAACAAGGCACTGAGGGCCGGTCCTTTGTCGTCGGTGGCACCCCGACCGTGATAGACACCCCGGTCGTTGCGAAACTGGAACGGCGGGTGCTTCCATTCCGGCTCCTGGGCCGGCTGAACATCCAAATGGTTGTAGACAGTGACCGTGGGAAGCGCCGCTCCGGTCGTCCACCCTCCGGACACCAACGGGTGCCCGCCCGTTTCGACGACGTCGGCTGTCGCCCCGTGCTCTCGCAAGAGGTGTGCACCGAATTCCGCCATCGTGCGCACGTCCTTGGCATGGTCGGGATCCATGCTCACGGAGGGAATGCCCACCATGCGCCCGAGCAGATCCTCGAATCTCGGACGCTGTTCGGCGATGTACTGCGTGAGATGTCGGTCGAAATCGCTCATGATCGGCTTCCCTCCCTCGCCTTCCGGGGCATTATAACGGGCGCGGACGAACCATTGAAGGGTTTCTGCTGCACCTCGCTTGCGCTCTGCTACAATACGGTCGTGAGCACGCCCCGACGACGATCCCCGCTCCGTTGGTGTCTCCTCGCCCCTCTGATGGCGTTGTCCGTCGCCGGCATCGCCGAGCGTCCGGCGCGAGCGCAGAGCGGCGACCCTCTTCCCATCGGCGAGCTGCACGAATATCCGGAGCGCTATCACCTGCACCAGGTCATCGTCCGCGGCACCGCTCGCGACGTACGAGCCTTCGATCCCTACAAGCTGCCGGCCGGCAGCGTCTGCTACGGCGCCTACTCCTTTCGCTTGATTGACGAGACCGGCGCGCTCCCCGTCATCGTCATGGGGATGTGCGGGGTGCCGATCGTCAAAGATCCGGACGTGGAGGACGGGGACGTCCTGACGGCACAAGTCACGGCCCACGCTCCGGGGAAAGGGACGTTCTTTCTGACGCTCGACGGCCGGCAGATGCCCTTCAGCGACACGGGCGAGATGCAAGGCGTCGCGCTCAACATCTGGACCGATTCCGACAGGGATGCCGCGGCATCGGCAGACGATCCCGCCGTCTCGCAGACGCTTCCGTAACCCGCTCGCCCGCCGCCGCTCCCGACGACCCGACGGCTTGCCAGATCCGGAGGGCCCGGGGTATCATCGCCATCGAGTCAATACGTAACTCTCCCCAAGCCAGAAGGAGATGCCGATGGGCTGGATAGTGCTCGCCGCGCTGGTCGTGCTCGTGATGATCGCCGTCGGCATGTACAACGGGCTCGTCCGTCTCCGCGCCGCCAGTGAAAGCGCGTGGGCGGATATCGACGTCCAACTCAAGCGCCGCTACGACCTCATCCCCAATCTTGTCGAGACGGTCAAGGGTTACGCCGCCCATGAAAAGGGAGCGCTGGAGGCCGTGATCAGCGCGCGGGCCAAGGCCATGTCGGCACAGGGGCCGGAGGCGAAGGCCGAGGCCGAAAACATGCTGAGCCGAACGCTGAAGTCGCTCTTTGCCCTGGCCGAAGCCTACCCGCAACTGCGCGCGGTGGAGAGCTTCACGCAACTCCAGGGCAGCCTGAATCAGATCGAGGAGGCCGTGCAGAACGCCCGGCGGTACTATAACGCGGTGGTCCGGGACTACAACGCGAAGACGCAGGAAATTCCGACCAATCTCATCGCCGGTCTGTTCAACTTCACCAGGCGGCAGTTTTTCGAACTCCAAGAAACCGAACAACGCGAGCCGCCCAAGGTGCAATTCTAACGAGCGTCACCCCGGCGGCCGTTCGCGCCCGTCCCAGCCATGCCGACCTTCCCTCGCTGCCTGACCCTCGTCTCGATCGCTTGCGTCCTGCTGCTCACGAGCGCCTTCCCGGCCGGGGCGCGCTCCCTTGTCCTGAACCGATTCGACGTCGAGCTGCAGGTCCTCCCGAACGGCGAGCTCCTCGTGACCGAAACAGTCACGCTTCGCTTTGAAGGCGCCTGGAACGGAATCGAGCGGCAAATTCCCGTCGAATACCGCACGCCGCAAGGATTCAATTACACGCTCCTGCTGGACGACGTAGCGGCCACGGATGAGCGGGGCACGCCGCTGAAACTCGAGAGCAGCCGCGAACGGCATTATCGCAACTTCCGGATCTGGATTCCCGGCGCGGTCGACGCCACGCGGACCTTCGTGTTGAAGTATCGCGTGCGGAACGGGCTGAAATTCTTCGACGACCATGACGAGCTGTATTGGAACGTGACGGGTGACGAGTGGGACGTCCCCATCGAGCACGCCAGCGCCCGCATCGTGCTCCCGGCACAGGCGACGGGCGTCCGCGCCATGGCCTTCACCGGGGCCTATGGCGCGCGGGAGCACGCCGCCACGGTCGAGGTCGCCGGTCCGATCGTCGAAATGAACATGATGCGTGCCCTCGGATTCCGCGAAGGCCTCACCGCCGTCGTCGGGTGGGACAAGGGCCTCGTGGCCGCGCCGACGCGCTGGGACGAAACACGCCGCTTCATAACGGCCAACTGGCCCGTGGGGCTGCCCCTCGTCGTCTTCGGCATCATGTTCCGCCTCTGGTACACACGGGGCCGCGATCCCCACCTACGGCCGATCGCCGTGACCTACGACCCTCCGGACCGGTTGACCCCCGCGGAAGTCGGCACGCTGGCCGACGAGTCTCCGGATCTGTGCGACATCACCGCCACGGTCGTCGACCTCGCAGTGCGGGGATACCTGCGCATCGAGGAACAGCGCGTCGACCAATGGTTCGGCCTCTGGTCGAACACTGAATACGTGTTCCACCTCATCAGGCCGGTCCAGGACTGGGCCTCGCTCCTGAAACACGAGCGCCTCCTGCTGGCGGCGCTGTTCGGCGGCGGCAGCGTCGAACGCATCCCGCTGAGCGCGCTCGAGAACAAGTTCTACACATCCCTGTCCGGCATCCGCGACGCCATCTTCGATTCGCTCCAGGGGCGCGGCTATTATGCGCACCGACCAGATCGGGTGAGGCAGCACTATCTCATCGGGGGCATCGCCGCCGGGATGGGGGCGGCCTTCGTCCTGTCCGCACTGGCGGAACGGTGGGGCATGGCTCCCTTGGCCTCGATCGGGGCCGGTCTTCTCTCGGGGGTCATCATTGTGGGGTTCGGCCGCATCATGCCCGCCCGGACCCTCCGAGGCACACGGGCGCTCGAGGGCGTCTTGGGGTTCGAGGAATTCCTGACGCGCGTCGAAGCGGATCGGTTCGACCGGGTGGTGAAGACGCCGGAGCTGTTCGAGAAGTTCCTGCCGTTTGCGATGGCCCTTGGGGTGGAGAAAAACTGGGCGCGAGCGTTCGAATCGATCGTGAAGACCCCGCCGTCATGGTATACGGGCGCCGACCCTGCGCACTTCAATTCGCGGGGGTTCGCCAGCCACATGAGCGACATGGCCGCGCGGGCCGGCTCGACCATGGCCTCCGCCCCGCGCGGCTCCGTAGGGTCGGGCTTCGGAGGTGGCGGGTCGTCCGGAGGGGGATTCGGGGGGGGAGGAGGCAGAGGATTTTGACCCCCCGGACAGGGTTCAATGCGAATCTCGGAGCCGATTCGCGCCAAAAATTTGCCCGATCTCCTCCTGCGCCCAATGATATTCTGTTTGCCTGGGATAAGAACTGGGGGTAGGATACAGCAACGACAGTGACGAACGTTCCGGTGCGCCCAACAGCTTCGCGGATTCGATTATGCTGCACGACCTCGAGATCTACGGCATCACTCGTCCGGTCCGCCATCGCGGGACCGTCCGACGCGGTCGGCTATGGACGCGAGCCATGGTCGTCCTCGTCCTCTGTCTGGCGGTTGTCCTGACCATCCCTGGCGCCATCGATCCCTCCCATTTCGGTTCGCTCGGTCAACGGTCACAGCTTGAGGGCTTCACCCTCCCGGCCGCCTTCGAGGCGACGATCCACCAATATGCGTGGCGGTACGGTCTCGACCCGGCCCTGCTCACCGCCATCATACGGGTGGAATCGAACTTCAACCCCCTTGCAGTGTCGAACAAGGGCGCTCTCGGGCTGATGCAACTCATGCCCCGCACGGCCTCGTCGCTTCGGGTGACGGACCCGATGGATCCGCGCCAGAACATTCTCGGCGGCGCCAAGCAGCTCCGCTATCTCCTGGATCGATTCGAGGACAATCTCGAGTTGGCCCTGGCCGCCTATCACGCCGGGGCAAGTCGGGTCCGTTACTACGAGGGGATCCCTCCGTTCGCCTCGACCCAGCAATACGTGCAGAACGTCCTCCGCACCTATCGTGCGCTGCAAGGCTCTACGGAGCGCGAACTGTAGGACGGGGCCTTCTCCCCTCGATACCCGCGGAGCCCGGGCGGCATCTGGCCGACCATTCGTTACGGCCGGGCCTCGAAAATGAGATTGAACGGCGTCTGCGTGGCCCGGCGAAACCGCGTGAATCCCGCCTCGGTCATGACCTTCCGCAACCGCTGCTCCCCGGCCTGCGCACCCAGGGCCAATCCGACCTCCTGAGACAACGATGCCGGGGTACAGACCACCGTCGAGAACCCATAGTAGACCCGGCCCACCGGATTCAGGTTGTCCGCCACCGTATCTCCGGCAAAGGGCTCGACCAGCATGACGGTTCCGTCCGCCTTGAGGGCCCGTCGCACATGCCGCCCCGCTCCGACCGGATCGCCCATGTCGTGCAGACAATCGAAGAAGGTCACGAAGTCGTAGTCGACGCCGGGGAAGTCCTTGGCACCCGCGGCCTGAAACGTGACTCGAGTGCCAAGTCCGGCAGCGGCGGCCGCCTCTCGGGCTCGTTGGATCGAAGGCGCATGATAGTCGAATCCGACAAACGTCGAGTTCGGATAGGCCTCGGCCATGACGATCGTCGAAGACCCGTGTCCGCAGCCCAAGTCGGCCACCTTCGCGCCCCGCTTGAGCTTCGCGTCGACGCCCTCGAGGGCCGGAATCCACGAACTGACCAGATTGGCATGGTAGGCGGGCCGGAAGAACCGGGAAGTACCCGAAAAGAGCCGCGGATCGTGCTCATGCCACCCGACCCCGCCTCCGCTGCGAAAGGCAGCGGTGATCTTCGGCTCGTCGGCGAAGCAGGCTGCAATGCTTTCGAAGCCTCCGGGCAAAAACGCGGGGCTGTCCTCATTGGCCAGACAAAAAGCTTGCTCTTCCGTCAACGAGTACGTGTCCGCCGTCGGATCGTAGGAGACATAGCCGCCCGCAGCCTGGTTCGCCAGCCACTCGCGCACATACCGTTCGGCGGTTCCGGTTTTCTCCGCCAGTTGCGCGGAGGTCATCGCCCCTGCTCCGGCCATGGCCTTGTACAGACCGAGCTTGTCCCCGATGTGCAGCAATAGGGCCGACACCGCCGCCCCAAGGTCGTTCACCGCCCGTCCGACAAACGCATCCAACTTCTGAGAATCGATCGCCATCGACTCCTCCTTGCTGAGTGGTAGTGCTCCACGGCTTGTCACACCGACGGCGGAGCCTGCCAAGAGGCGATCGGCCCTAGGAACATGACGAGGGCCCATCATTGCGATTCGACCAGGCTCACCAATCCGCGCCCAGGCGGTCGACGACCACCTGATGGACGATGGCGTAGGGCCCGAGCGTCGCCAGGTACACCGCCGTGTCGGCAACATCATAGGGGCTGATCTTTTCGGATCGGGCGATTTCCTCGGGGGAGGCATCCACCAGCTCGTCGGCGACCGCGCCCGGACAGATGGCGCTGGCCTTGATCCCATGCGGCCGCCCCTCGTCTGCCAGCGCTTTGGTCAGCGCCACGATCCCATGCTTCGAAACGCTATAGGCGCCGATACCCGCCCAGGCTTGTACGCCGGCGACACTCGACATATTGAGTATGACTCCGCCGCCGCCCTGCTTGCGCATCTGGAGAAATCCAGCCCGACAACAGAGAAACGTCCCGCGAAGGTTGGTCTGGATGACCTGATCGAATTCCCGCAGGGAGGTCTCGACGAGGCGCCCGCTGGAGACCACACCGGCATTATTGACCAGAATGTCGACGCGCCCGTACCGCTCGACGGTTGCCTCCATCAGCGCGTCCACTTGTCGCTCGTCGGTGATATCCGTTCGGACGGCATGGGCGTCGCCGCCTCGCTCCCGAATCCCTTCGACGGTGCGTTCGCAGAGCGGGAGCCGCCGTGCCGCCACGACCACCCGAGCCCCTTCCTCGGCGAACCGGAGCGCGATGGCCTTGCCGATGCCGCTGCTGCTGCCGGTGACAATCGCGACCTTGCCCTGCAATCGCTTCATCGGTGGTCCCCCTGGCTCGATGCCATCCGAGAGGGTGAATTTTAGCAACTCGGCGGCGCCGACACAAAACCACGTGACGACCACCGAGCGGTCCGTGGCTTTCCGCTCTGGAGCGCGATCCCCGCCTATGGTACGGTTCTCCCACGCCCCACTCGTCATGCCATGAGCCAGACACGATCCATCACCGCGAACGACCTGTACAATCTGACCAAATGCGCGCATCGGGTCTACCTGGACGCCAACGGCGATCAAACGGAAAAGGTGGAAGTCAGTCCCTTTGTGAAGCTCCTCTGGGAACTCGGCCTCCAAACCGAGCGGACCTATCTTGCCGCGCAAGGAGCGGGGCAGGTCGCCGATTTGCAGGCGCTCCCGCTGGACAGCGCCGCCCGAGAAACCTTGCGCCTGATGCGCATAGGCGTTCCCCTCATCTATCAGGGCTGCTTGCAGGATGAGGACCTGGTCGGCCGGCCGGATCTGCTGGTCAAACGTGACGGCGCGTCGCGGTTCGGCCCGTATCTCTACGAACCCATCGACATCAAGGCGGGCAAAGGCTGGGAGGAGCGGGACGGCAAGCGCACGCGGTTCAAGGTGCATTATGCGTTCCAGGTGCTCTTCTACCGGTTGCTGTTGGAGCGGGTGCAAGGCGCGCTTCCGCCCACCGCACACATTGTGAACGTCGACCTCGCGTTGGAAGAGTTCAATCCAGCCGAGTTCGAGAGCGAGTTTGCCCTGGCCCTCGCCGAAGCCCGGCGCCTGATCGAGGCTCGGGAGACCTCGGAGCCCGTCCTGGGCAGTCACTGCCACCTCTGCTCCTGGTTCAATCACTGTGAACGATGGGTCCGCGACACCGCGGACCCGACGGGACTGTTTTTCGTCGGGAAGCAAAAATTTGCGCTCAAGGCCGCGGGGCTCCGCACGATCGCCGACATTGCCGGGATGAACGTGGAGGAGTTCGCAAGCGGCCCCAAAAAGATTCCGCGCATGGGGGCGGCCTCGTTGCAGCGCATGAAGACGCGAGCGCAGGTTCGGCTGGACGGGCGTCCGCTCGTCCGACCGGGATACAGTTTTCCCGCGCGGCAGCGGGAAGTCTATTTCGACATCGAGGACGATCCCACCCAGGGGCTGACCTACCTCTTCGGCATGCTGATCAAGGAAGGGACACGGCAGCCGCGCTTTGAGTACTTCGTCGCGAGAAAGCCGGAGGAAGAGGAGAGCACGGTCCGCGCGTTCTGGGACTTTCTGGCGTCGGCGCAGGACGACGTCTATTACGTCTACTCGCCCAAGGAGCGCACGACGCTCAGGCGGTTACGCGAGAAGTACGGGCTCGATCCCGAGGTCCTCGCGAGATACGAATCCCGTGAATATGACCTCTACCATGACTTGGTGGTCGCCTACTCCGATTGGCCGACGTACTCCTACGGCATCAAACAGATCGCCAAACAGATCGGATTCAAGTGGCGGGACAGCGATCCGTCCGGTGCCAACTCCATCGCCTGGTACAACGAGTATCTCGCGAACCCCGCGAATGAGGCGGCGCTGACGCGGATCCTCGACTATAACGAGGACGACTGCCGGGCGATGGTGGCGCTGAAGGATTATTTCGCGTCGATGCTCGAATAGCGCCTGACCGCCACGACTATGGCCGGCCGGATCTCATGCTAGCGCCCTCACCTCTCTCCCTCCACGCGTCCATTCCGATCGGCTGGATCGGCACCGGAGTCATGGGAGCCTCCATGTGCGCGCATCTGCTCGCGCGTGGCCATTCACTCATGATCCACAGTCGGACCAAGGCGAAAGCCCGGCACCTCCTGGGCCAAGGCGGCCGGTGGGCGGCCTCGCCTCGGGAGGTCTCCGAAGGAGCCAGAGTGGTCTTCACGATGGTCGGCTTTCCGGACGAGGTCCGCGCGGTCTATTTCGGCGCGCAGGGCCTCCTCGCCGGCCTCCGCCCTGGCTCGATTCTCGTGGACATGACGACAACCAGCCCGACCCTGGCGCGGGACATTGCCCAGGCCGCCTCCGCAAGAGGAGCCCATGCGCTGGATGCGCCCGTGTCCGGCGGGGATGTCGGCGCGCGACAGGCCACGCTCTCGATCATGGTGGGGGGCGAAACCGCCGCGTTCGAAGCCGTGAGGCCCTTGCTGGAGACGATGGGCAACCGCCTCGTGCACCAGGGAGGCCCCGGGGCCGGCCAGCACACGAAGCTCTGCAACCAGATCGTCATCGCTTCGACCATGGTCGGCGTCTGCGAAAGTCTGCTGTATGCTCACAAAGCCGGCCTGTCGCTTCCGCAGATGCTGGAGTCCATTCGAGGCGGCGCGGCGGCATGTTGGACCTTGGACCACCTGGCCCCTCGCATCCTGGCCCGTAACTTCGATCCCGGATTCTTCGTCGATCACTTCGTGAAGGACATGGGTCTTGCCCTCGAGGAGGCCGCCCGGATGGGCCTCCAGCTTCCGGGCCTCGACCTCGCGCACCGACTCTACCGCTCGGTTCAACGCTTGGGCCACGGACGCAAAGGCACCCAAGCGCTCACGCTGGCCCTGGAAGAGCTCTCGCGCACCGCTCCATAAAGAGGGGGAGCGGGCACGGAGCCGTCGTAGGTTTGTCCATCGCCGCAGGGACCTGGTACCATGCGCCCCCGTGTTGCCTCGCATTCGAAGGTTGACCGATCCCGGACATCCCGCCGCCCCGCTATTCGTCCTTCTGCTCGTCCTCATGGCCTCGAGCGTTGCCCTGGCGCAGGACATGTTCGCCCCTAACCCATGGACGCCCCCGGCAGGGTGGCACTACGGGGCGTACCTCGACGTCAGCTACCCGCTGAATTTCAACTTTCCCGAAAACCACCTGTGGCGGAGCCGGGCCACCGTCCCGCGGCACAACGAGTTCGCTCCGAACATGGCCTTGGGCTTCGTCAGCAAGGAAGCGTCGACTGCATCGCGCTGGGGGATGGAGCTGGCGTTGCAGGGAGGGTACGACACCAAGGACTTTGCCTTCTTGCCCGGCGAGCGAAAGGTCTCGGGAGCCGACACGCTGCGGCACATCGGCCAGGCGAAGGTTTCCTACCTCGCTCCGATCGGGAATGGCCTCACCGTGACCGGAGGCCTCTTCGACAGTTCTCTGGGTGCCGAAAGCCTCTATGCGAAGGACAACTTCCACTACACCCGCACCTGGACCGCCGACTACAGCCCCTACTTGATGTTCGGCGTGAATGCCCAGTACCCAGTCAGCGAGACCGTCACCTTGTCGGCCTTCGTCGTCAACGGCTACGCCCACCTCTCCCATCCCAACGATCAGCCGAGTTACGGGATGCAGGTGGCCTACCACCCCTCACTCGGTCTGACGGTCAAGCAGACGCTGTATGCCGGCCCCGAACAGTCACGAACCGCGCTGGAGTTCTGGCGCTACTACCTGAACAACATCGTGGAGTGGGTCAGCGGGGACATCCTGCTGCAGCTCTCCTATGACATCGGGACCGAAAACATCGCCGACCGTCCCGGCGACCCGCGCGCCTTCGTCATGGGAGGCAACTTCGCCGCCCGGTGGCAGTTCGCCCCGCAATGGGCGGCGGCGGTCCGGCCCGAGTTCTATTGGGATCGCAACGGGCGCTGGACCGGCAACGAGCAGTTCGTCAAGGCCATGACCACGACTCTCGAATACGCCATGCCGTTCACATGGACGAACACCCGCGTGCGCCTGGAGCATCGCTGGGACGAATCGACAGGGGCGGACGGGGGGTTCTTCAAGCGAGGCGACATCGCACCGGGTATCCCCGGCCTGACCGGCTCGCAGCATCTGGTGATACTCGGGATTCTGTGGACGCTGGATTCCCCGTGACCGACGGAGAGCTATTCCACCCGCTTGCGCGGCTGCAGGAGCAGATACCCGCCCCAGACGAATGCTCCGATCATCAAGAGCGCGCCCGTGGCATGCGCCAGAACCGCCAGGGTGTGATCGTGTTCGAGCCAGCCGAGGGTTCGGAGAATGTACTCCCAGTCGTGGTAGTCCTCGACGTCCTTCCCGGTCACACCCCCGATCAGGATCAGGTCCAGCGCTCGGGCGTCGTTGATGTAGGGGGCCAGGTCCATGAGGCTCTCGGCCAGCCACCAGAGCGCCACCGATGCGCCGAACGGATTCCGCTGTCGAAAGAGAAACGTCCCCAGGCACACCGCCGGCACGAGGAGCTGTGCCAGGCTCCCTCCGAGCACCTGCATGAACCGCCCGAGAGGAGCGAAGAAGATATGCCCGGCTTCGTGAAACGGAAGATTGATCAGATGCAGGAACGACTCGCCGGCGTAATTGGACGCGATCGAGGCCGTCATCAGTTTCCAACCCCAGACAAGCAGGCTTAAGAAGACAATCACTCGCCCGCCGAGCACGAAGGGATTGACCCGTTCCTCGACCGTCAACGCTGCCTCCTTCACCGTCAGCCAGAGCCCTGAGCGCAACGGAACGGCTTTAGTCGAAACGTCCACCCCCGGGGCCTCGGACGATGGGCGGCGCCGAGGCCGGGGCCTGAACTTCGCAAAGATCACCCCGCAGCGCAGGCACTCGGCTTCAAGCCCATCGTGCTCGGCCCGACAGTTCGGGCACAGAGCAATAGCTGATCGCAGGTTCTCCATGACTCCCCTATGCATACCATCCCTTCCGGATTTGCAGAATGAAAACCTCATTTGACCGTCCCACACTCTGCCCAGCCCGAATCTCGCGGCAGTCAGCCGTGACAGGGCCGTCGCCACCACACGCCGCTGCGGGGGGGGGGGAGCCGAACCGACCAAGGCATCGCGATCGCGGAGGCCTCGGCTGACCGGAAATTTGGAAGGCATCCGGGTGAGAAGTGAACCAAGAGGAACTCGCGAAGGCACCAACGCGGCGAATCGAGCTGGACCCGCGACCTACTTCCCCAGCACGCACCACAGACGGCGCATGCCGGATTTTTGATCGGTCACCGATTGGCCGGTGAGAAAGCTCTGCTGCCAGGCCACGATGTCGTCGGTCGGATGCGGGGTGGAGGTCCAGAAGATTTCCGACCGAATGCCCACGAAGGGATGACCCGCCGGGAGCGAGGGGTCGTTCTGGTCGGTGTCGACGAGCGGCTTGATCTCCTCGATCGTCGGCGGGCGCCACCCCTTCTGTCCGCCGACCTCTTTGGTCGCGCAGCGCAAGAGGGACCGGCTCCACACGTCGTGCTCCCGATCCGGCTCCCGCTCCCAGACGAGGCCGGTGCGATTGTCTTTCACCGCCTCCCCGTTATGGACGAGCGTGAACCGCTCATCGACCGGCGCCGGTTTCCAGAGAGAAAGGAGCAGCGCCCAGGCCACGACCCCTCGAGCGGTCCACCACATGACGAGACCTCCTCGATGCTGCCGTCACCCGAGTGAAAACGGAATCGGCGCGAAGGACACCACGAAAATGGCGAGCGCGAGCCACCCGATCCAGACACGGAGCGGCCCCAGCTCCTGATGCGGATCCATGACCGGCGGATGGGACACCCCGAGCAAACTGGCCATCCCGACCCAGAGAAACCAACCGGGCCAGCCGATGAAGCCCAGCACCATCAGGATCGGCACCGCCACGAGGGCGATGCGGCGCTGCCGGGTTCCCCAGAGCGCATACGCGACGTGTCCCCCGTCGAGTTGGCCGATCGGAATCAGATTGAGGGACGTCACGAACAAGCCGAACCAGGCCGCGAAGGCGATGGGGTGCAGCAGAACGTCCGCCCGCTCCGGGAGTGGCCCGATGACGAGCCAGGACATGAACTGCAGGAGGAGCGGCTCGCCCAGTTGCAGGCCGAAACTCGCTTCCCGGGGAATGACCGTGGAGAGATTCAGGCCGACGGCCAGCGCGAGCAAGGCTACGACGAACCCGGCGATCGGACCCGCCACCCCGATGTCGAACAAGGCCTGGCGGTTCAGAATGGGGCGCATACGGATAATCGCGCCGAAGGTGCCGATGAAATGCGGTGGACCGGGGATGAAGAGCGGGAGCGTGGCCGGGACACGGTGGATGCGCGATAGGAGATAGTGCCCGAACTCATGCGTGACGAGAATGCCGAGCAGGGTCGCCGCGAACGGAATCCCACGCACCAGCACCCAGGGGTCGGCCTTCAAAAACTGCCAGGGCCCCAGCGTGGGATTGGTGCTGGTCTGGTAGGCGCCCGCCCAGAGAGTCGTGAAGACCGTGAGCGCAAACAGGCAAAGCGGTACCACGAGCCCGGGGCGCGGAGCCTCGTCGTCTTCGACGAATGCCTCAGTCTCGTCGGGGGCCGAGCCGGGCGGCGGTGAACGCACGACCGGTTCGGGCCAGGGGGCCCCATCGGGCAGCCGGCTCCGAGGGTCTGCAGCACCCCACTGATCCATCGGCTCTCCTCACACAAGCGCGGCAAACGGGTTGTGGCTCCGCTCCTCCCGCACGGTCGTGCTCGGGCCGTGCCCCGGGAAGAGCACCGTGTCCTCGCTCAACGTTAACACGCGCGTCCGCACCGATTCCAGGTGAGCTGGATACAGGCTGGGTGGATTCGCACGGCCGATGGATCCGGCAAACAGCGTATCACCGACGAAACAGATCGGTCGTCCACCGTGCTCCACACGATAACAGATCCCGCCGGGGGTGTGGCCGGGCGTGGCCATACAATGAAGAGTGAGGTGCCCCACCGGCAAGCTGTGTCCGTCCTTCGGAACCACGAGGGTGCCCTTCGGAGGCTGCCATTCCAAGAGCGGCTCATCCCCTTTTCCCAGATACACCGGCACCGGATGGGTCGCCAGGATACGATCCATCCCCCCGGCATGGTCCGCGTGGCCGTGGGTGAGACAGATTCCGACCAGTCTCACGTTCAGCCTTTCCAAAGCCTCGAGCATGGCCGGCGCGTTGTACCCCGTGTCGACCAGCACCGCGTCCCCGTGATCGTAGAGGACGTAGCCTTTCACTTCGTAGCCGCCGATGTCACCACGAACGGTTTCCACCCCGGCGAGCGCCGGCGGCGCGGCAGGCTGCCACTCGTCGAGTGCGATGGCCGCGAGCGGGTCCGGTCGTAGTCCGAGCGCGCGCGCGACCAAGGCCAGCGCCTCGCGATTCTTCGGGCGGTCGCCCCGCTCCATGGCCGAGATCTCGGCCGCAGGCAAGCCGCTCGTGCAGGCCACCTGATCCACGGAGAGCCCTTGCCCGTGTCGCGCCTTTTTCAGAATGTCCGAGAGTTCGTCTTCCAGCGGCATAGGGTCCCGTCATTCATTAGATGTCAATCGTCAACCGTCTCGGCCTGAACAAGTTCGTTGCGCCAGGCGGCGATCATCGCCGGATCGATATCGACCAACATGACTTGCTGCAACGAGTGTGCGCCAAACGCTCGGATCGTTCGGACCATCTGCCTCGCCGTGTCGGCCGGATCGACGCCCCCGACGCCGGTTCCCATGCCGGGGATCGCGAGGGAGGCGAACCCCCGTGCATCCGCGAGCGCCAGGGCCGCCTTCGTCGCCTGCGCGACGTTCTCGGCGGGGATGCGCATGCCCGGCTCCGGCATGGTCGGCGCATGGATGATGCCCTTGAAGGTCGTCCGCCCTCCGGAGGTGAGCACGGCCTGCCCGATCGGAATCGGCGCCTGCGCCATCGCCTCCTGCTCGACACCGACACCCGCCGCCCGCTTGATCGCGCCCGCGACCCCACCGCCCATGATGCCGTGACTATTCGCCGCATTGACAATGACGTCGGCATTAACGTCTAGGAGCCTGTCCGACATTGCTCCAGCAACTCCTTGTCATGACCCTTCGAGTCCGATATAGGTACAAGCATCTAGCTGCACCAGAGGAGGCGCGACGATGACCACCCGGACCGTTCGCCCCTAT
>JBDIVW010000018.1:0-92394 GCA_039794185.1 Candidatus Inralta sp.
TCCTCCCCACTCCTGATCACGCTGTCCTCTCCGACCATCCGGCCCTCCTGATGAAAGCCGGCAGTCGACCGATGAAGAGGACATTGCTATCTTGGTGAAAGCGGACATTATCATTTTGGGATTACAGGTGCGGTCGCCCATTCGACGAATGGACGCCCCAAGTTATGAAGGAACTTCGCCCGCACATCTGCTTCCGTCCACGCGGTCCAGCTTCCCGCCGAGGCGGAAGCCCACGGGCCGCGCATAGGCGGCCTGCTCCCTTGGATGCCCGCTTAAGATCGCAACAGACCGACCCGCCCCGCCGCCGCTCACCCACATCATACGAGGGAGATTCCAAAGCGCCGATTTGTTGACACTCCGTAAGGGTTTCGCTATTGTGCGACTGATGCGATGCACGCCCACCCATAGGAGCTTCTACGCAGCAGCACCATGAGAAAGTCCCCGTGGGTGCTCGTCATGTTTGTTCTGGTAGGGGGGCTGCTCGGAGGCGTGATGGGCGAGATTCTGCAGGTGATCGCCCCCCACGGGACTATTCAGTCGATTTTTGCCACCAACGTCACCCCCGGCATCCACCCGCCACTGACCGTCGATCTGGTGTTGCTCAAGCTGACGATCGGATTTCTTTTCAAGATGAACGTGCTCTCGTTTATCGGCATCCTGCTCGGCATCTATCTTTACAAACAGGTCTAGTCCGCCGCATCCTTCGCCTGCAACTCCTGCAACCGTAACGCCCGCACGCGATCTCGTAGCGCGGCGGCCCGCTCAAACTCGAGCTGCTTCGCCGCCGCCTTCATCTCGTCCTCAAGCCGATGAATCGTATCCTTCCAGGACACCCCAGGTCCTTCGTAACCGGCAGGGGGCTCGGCCACCAGGTCCAGCTGTACATAATCCCGCTCGGCCACGTTGTACTCGAGTTCGGGAATGCCCTTCCGGACGCTCGTCGGCGTGATGCCGTGCTCCAGGTTGTACCGACTTTGGATCTGCCGGCGACGCGCCGTCTCTTCCATCGCCAGGCGCATGGACTCCGTCACCCGGTCCCCATACAGCAGAACACGCCCTTCCGCATGCCGCGCCGCACGACCGGCCGTTTGTATCAACGACCGGTGCGACCGCAGGTAGCCTTCCTTGTCCGCATCCAAGATCGCGACGAGCGCCACCTCCGGAAGGTCCAGCCCTTCTCGTAACAGGTTGATGCCCACCAGGACATCGAACACCCCTCGTCGAAGATCTCGGATGATTTCTGCCCGCTCAAGGGTCTTGATATCGGAATGGAGATAGCGAACTTTGATGCCGAGCTCGTGATAGTACTCCGTCAAATCCTCGGCCATGCGCTTCGTCAACGTGGTGACCAAAATGCGATTCCCCCGCGCCGTTTCCACCCGCACTTCCGCCAGGAGATCGTCGACCTGACCTCGCGCCGGACGCACCTCCATCACGGGGTCCATCAGCCCGGTCGGTCGGATGATCTGCTCCACGACCTCCCCTCCGGCATGTGCCAGTTCATAAGGCCCCGGCGTCGCGGAAACGTAGACCGCCTGGTTCACGCAGGCCTCGAACTCGTGAAACTTCAGGGGACGGTTGTCCACAGCCGAGGGGAGCCGAAACCCGTATTCCACGAGCGTTCTTTTCCGAGAATAGTCGCCCTCGTACATGCCCTGAACTTGGGGGATGGTCACGTGCGATTCATCGACGATCAGCAGGAAATCCTTGGGAAAATAATCCAACAGCGTCGGAGGCGGCTCACCGGGTTTGCGTCCGCTCAAATGGCGCGAATAGTTCTCGATGCCGTGACAATAGCCCATGGCGCGGATCATTTCGAGGTCGAACTTCGTCCGCTGCTCGATCCGTTGCGCTTCGACCAGCTTCCCCGCCTTCCGGAAGGAGGCAATGCGTTCATCCAATTCCTCTTCAATCCCGTTGATCGCCCGCTCGTACCGATCGGGGGCGATCAAGTAGTGCGTGTTGGGATAAATCGCCACCTTCGGCAGCTTCCCCAGCGACTTTCCGGTCAACGGATCGATGCGATGAATCGCGTCCACGACGTCGCCGAACAGTTCTACCCGCACCGATGCGGCGTCGGACGACGCGGGGTAGATTTCCACCACGTCTCCTCTGGCGCGAAAGGTTCCTCGGTGAAAGTCGATGTCATTGCGCACATACTGAATCTCCACGAGCTTCGATAGGATCTTGTCACGACGAATCTCCATCCCCTCCTCCACATAGAGGAGCATATCGTGATACACCTCCGGGGAGCCGAGGCCGTAGATACACGACACGGACGTCACGATGAGCACATCGTTCCGCTGCAGCAGCGAGGTCGTGGCGGCATGGCGCATCTGATCGATCGCATCGTTGATCGACGAGTCTTTCGCGATGTACGTGTCGGTCTGGGGAAGGTAGGCTTCCGGCTGGTAGTAGTCGTAATAACTGACGAAATACTCGACGGCATTCCGGGGAAAGAACTGCTTGAATTCCTGATAGAGCTGCGCGGCCAACGTTTTGTTGTGCACCAGGACAAGCGTCGGTTTCTGCACGCGTGCGACCAGGTTGGCCATGGTGAACGTCTTCCCGGATCCGGTCACCCCTAGGAGGACCTGGTGCGGATTGCCGCGTAAGACCCCGCGTGCCAATCGCTCGATCGCGGCCCCCTGATCACCACAGGGTTTGAACGGTGCGTGCAGGGTAAACGAAGACATGGAGCGCTCTTCTTGGCATCATACCGCGCACGAGGGTTAGGGTCCAAACGAGGAAGGCCGAATGCAACGCAAGGGGCCGACGACGGACTCGAAGGAGAAAAGTGAGTAAGAGACGAGCGGAGACTACTTGTGAGCCGGCGATGGTTCGCCGCGGTCGACCTTCAGGACCTTGACGTCGAATGTCAGATTCTTCCCGGCCAGGGGATGATTCGTATCCAGGACGGCATCCGTCTCCCCCACCCGCAACACGCGGACGAGTTGGCCGTCCGGCGACTGGAGGACGTCCCCCTCCTTAATGCCCTCGGGCAATTTCGTCTTTTCGACGGTCACGCGCTTCTTCATGTCATACGCGCCGTATCCATCCGCGGCCGCCACCTCAACACGCCTGCTATCGCCCGCCTTCATCCCGGTCAAGGCTCGCTCCAGACCCGGAACGATTTGATTCGCCCCATGCACATAGGAAATTGGAGCGTCTCCCACGTTGCTGTCGACCACGGTGGCGTCAGGCAAGGACAGCGTGTATTCCAGTGACACCGTCATCCCATCTGCGATCGCCTGTGATGAGTCAGCCCGGGCAGCCCCGCCCCACAGCAATAGGGCGACCACACTCCACACACCGAACCGACTGATGTATTCTCGCACTCGACATCTCCTTGCGCGCGGTCGGTTGTTTTCACCAACCGCGGATTCTCACGCTCCGGCCGATCGGGCAAGCCCGGAAGAATCGGGCGCTTCAACGTGTTGGAAGGTCATTCCCAAGCGACCCACATCACGCAAAGCAACGAGGTTCGCTGCCCCGCTGCAAACAACGAACCATGGACGTATCGATTACCGAGGACCGCCGGGCCCACGTCCCCCCGAACGAGGTTCCTGGGGACGCGCCTCGTTTACCGTCAAGGTGCGCCCGCCGAATTGCGTACCATTCAGCGCCGTGATCGCCTTCTGGGCATCTCCCTCGGTAGCCATTTCAACAAACCCGAAGCCACGAGACTGGCCGGTGAACTTGTCCGTAATAATCCGTGCGGACGCCACCGCCCCGTACTGGGCGAACAGGTCATTCAACTGCTGATCCGTGGTCGAATACGGCAACCCGCCGACATACACTTTGGCACCCATGGGGGTCTTCCTCCCTTACGAAATGCTCACGTTGTATTGGACGCGAGAACGAAGATCCATTGGGAAGGAGCGGGCCGAAGACGCGGATGGTGCGGCGACTTGGTCTGGCTTCCGAACTGATTCCCGGCCAAACAACATCACTTCAGGGCCCTACGCCTCATCGCTTCACGAGGTGGCCCATCCACCGCGAAGCACGCTTATGCTAGCGCAGGGCCGGGGCAATTGCAAGCAAGGGCTCGGTTCCGCCCTCCTCGCTAATAGGCAGCCGGGCCCGAGAGGGGACGTTGCGAGAAGAGAGGAAAGGCGTGGAAATTATCGAATGCGACCTCGGTTTCTCCCCGGGTGGCCAAACCGACCTGACCGATCCCCAAGGACTGGTCCTGGACCGACACCGCCAGTTGGGCGTCGAAGGAAACCTCGATAAAGTCCTTGCTCAAGATGGTACTCCGCTGAACACGAAACACGTGCCAGGGTGACGATTTCGGCTTGACCGTCGCCCGTCCCAGCTTGGTCTCTTGTCCGTCCACCACCTTGCTCAGTTCCACCTCATGCGCCTCCAAGTCCACGAGCGCCAAGTAGAAATTCTTCGGGTCCTTCCAGGCAAACACCATCCCTCCGACCGCACGTCCCCCCTCCCTCGGGGGCCGGAGCCGGACCGACACATCGGGATATTCGTACTGCAACGCATCGGCCACCAGCATCCGGATACAAGCTCCCTCGCAACTGGCAGCTCCGACCATGACGTTCGGAGGAGACAGCGCCAACTGTTCCGGACGCACATTCCACTCCCCGGATCGCTCCATGCCAAAGGAAGCGCTGGAAAAACCCGGAGGTGGTTCATGCGGGGTGAACCCGTCAAAGCTCCACTGCCGGAACAGGCTCATCTCCCCCTCCGGGACAGCGGCGGGCGCGCTGGCCGGAGTCGTCTCCGCGTTCCCTCTCGCTTCCGAGTCCCAAGGCCAGAGGAGGTTTGCCAGGACAATCACGATGACCTTCGTACTCGATACGGACCTCGGCCGCGCTCGCCCGACGCCGAGTCCTCCCCTAATCAGCGCTCTATCGGCTGCACTCTCCACAGTGTGCTTCCCTTCTCGGGTGAAATCGACGCGGCACCGCCTCCATGGAGCGGCACGCCCGTTTCGAGGAGCTACGAATCGGCTCCCAGGAAAGTCCGCTGAGGCGGCATGTCACTCCGCGGCTTGTTTCTTAAGCTCGACAATCTGGGCTTGCCTTCGGTCCCGCTCGGCCAGAATTCGCTTCCTTCGCCATCCCCGAAACGTCCACCACTTGATTCGTTCTGGAAAACTTGTGACGGGGGGCGGGAGATTCCCTACGGGACTTTGTTGAAACTCATAGCCCTGGTGCTTGTCGCGGTTCTCGAAGAACCGACGGTACAGATGATCGTACAGCCCCTTGGTCGGATCGGCCACGTCTCCCTCTCCTTCATCCGGACCTCGCTGTGCGCGTCCTCGTCTCGCCCATGCAGAGAGCGCGGCATGCGATACAAAACTATAGCGTTCGGCAAACATCGATCGCAAGGGCGGATGGGCCGAGCGACATGCTCACTCGTATCTCCAACCATCGTAGTCCTGGGCTTGGAACCCGAGCGGAGGCGTGCTAGGCTTCGGCTCAACCATGGCTCGACCCACCGGTTTTGTTCCGTTGTGGCCACGACTGCTGTTCGCCATATGGTGCGGTAACTTGGGAATCGCGGCCCCAGTCCCGGCGCCGGCGGCGGATTCAGCCACCGGCACCACCGGCCCCGATGCCCCCGCCCCGCTCTCGACCGAACGGATGATTGAGGACATCCGCCACCTGTCAGGTCCCGAGTTTAACGGCAGGCAAACCGGCACGGTCGACGACCTCCATTCGGCACGATGGGTGGCCGACCGATTCGCCGCTCTAGGACTCCGACCGGCCGCCCCGAATCCCCTCCATGCGAGCATCCAACAACCCTGGATGATGTCGAGCTCCGTCACCGTCCCGACCATAGCGCCGCCCGCCACCCTTGCCTTGGTCACCGGAACGACCGTGGTCCCACTTCAGGTCGGACCGGACTTTCTGCCGATACTCGATTCTCCCTCGGTGGACCTGACCGCCCCGGTGACCTTTGTCGGATACGGACTGGCCGATCCCGCTCGAGACTACGATGACTATCGCGGTGTGGATGTCACCGGGCGCGTGGTGATGTTTGTGCGCGGAACACCTCCCTGGTATCCAGGATCCGCTTCCCATCAGACGAAAGTGCGACTGGCGCTCCAGCGTGGCGCAGCCGGATTTCTCACCGTCACCGGACCCGTCTTGACGGCCTACGAGGCACGACGTGGCGTCAGCACTGCGCCTCTGGCCTACTACGGCGATCGGGAAACCGACGAGCGTCCGTCCATACCGCTCCCCGGCGCCTGGATCAGCGTGACCGCTGCCGACCGGATCCTCCGCGACCCGGCCGCCGGTGCGGCGTCAAGTCTTGCAACGCTCCAGAACGCCCTTAATCGGGACCCACAGCCGCAGTCGCGGCAGACTGGGGTCGAAGCCAGGCTCCAGTGGGAACAATCGAAGCGCCCGGGCACCCTGCATAACGTCGTGGCACTCCTGGAAGGGAGCGATCCGAGCTTGCGGGACGAAACGATCGTCATCGGCGCTCATCGGGATCACTTCGGAACACAGGCCGGTCTCCTTTTTGCCGGAGCCGACGACAATGCGTCCGGCACGGCCGTCGTGCTGGAAGTCGCGCGGGCACTCGCGACGTCCGCCGGCGCGCCGAAGCGATCGCTGCTTTTCGTCTCCTTCAGCGGCGAGGAACAAGGCCTCCTGGGATCTCGGCTGTATATGGCTCGGCCGGCGCGCCCCCTCACGCACACGATGGCGATGATCAATATCGATCATGCCGGGATTGGAAACGAGCGCCTGACGGTCGGGGTGACGGGCTTAGCCAAGGCCGTCGTGCAGCAGGCGGCAGCCTCGGCGGGACTGGCGGACAAACTCGATGTGTTCGGCTTTTTTCCTGGCGGAGATCATGTGCCGTTCAAGGAAGCCGACATCCCGACCGTCGCGGTCGTGAGCGGGGGGGCACACCCCCATTTCCACCAAGCGACGGACACGCTGGAAACCATACGACCGCAGGTGTTGCTGACGACCGCGCGCTACGTTCTGGCGCTTGCGATTCGCCTTGCCAACGAGACCGACCCTACGACCCCGGCTCGGTAGCTCGACCGGTCACGACCCGGTCTTGAGCCAGGTGCTCCAATTGACTTTTTGGATCTTGTCCGGCGCGAGGAGATGCTCCGGGCAATCGATGCGGAGCAGTTGGTCGCCGAACGGGGCATCCACATAGTCGCAATGGTGCGGATGCTGTTTGTCCTTGTGGACGTTGGGACGGAAATATTGGCAGGTGACGCACATCCGAGCCGTGGAGATTTCTCCCTGGTCTTGAAGCCCACGGATGATTTTGACGACCGCCCGCAGGAGCGTCACCTGCTCGGACTCCGACAGCTCGGCCGTCGCCGCGCGGAGGTACGGCCATTCCGACAATCGAGCGGCTTCGCGTCGCCCCTTCGGCGTGAGTTCGATCTTATAGACGCGGTGATCGTCCTTGGATTGGATCTTCTTCACCATACCCTTGGCGAGCAAGACCCGAAGCATCTCGGATACGGTCGGCATCGTCACGGCCAGCTCGCCGGCGATGACCGACACGATGGTTTCCTGCTCTTGCCGGCTGTGAAGCAGCCGAAGGGTTTGGGCCTGCAGAGGTGGCAGCCACTGTTGTCCCCCCTCCCGCCATGCCCGACTCTTGATAGCCATGGCGATCTTGGCGAGCCCGGTTGTGACTCGATCTTGCAATGAGTGCTGCGACTGATCGGCCATGACGCCCTCGCGATTAGGGGATCTCGTCCAGAAACTCGAGCAACGACGACTGGATTCGGGGAGCAGGGAGGACCTGGCGCGGGGGAGCCGGGAGCACCACCGGCGATCCGACTTGATTGGCGCCCTGGATGAGACCGATGGACAATTGCGGCCCAAGCGTCCCCAGGGCTCCGCTCCATGCTTGTCCGCCGGGCGACCGAAAGTTATAGGATTCGAAGACGCCGAAGTTGTACATATAGCCCTGAGTGCCGGAGCTGTCGAGATAGAGATTCCCGGGCCCCACCAGCTTGAACAGCGGCCCCACCCCGCCGTCGAACGAGCGCACTCCGGACACTTGTGCGGACGCTGCCGGCATGAACGCGGTCAGGTACGCCCACAAGGCGACCATCACGACCACGCGCACACGGCGGCAGGCGAGCGCGTCGATTTCGACCGTGCGATTCATCCGTGTCATCGGAACATCCACACCACTACTCCCAGGCATGATACAGGAGATTATGCCGTGACAGCTAGTCATCTCTTCGATACTATATCACGGAGCTGCTCACCGAAGGAGACGGTCATGCTGAATTCGTTTGGACTGACTCAGATGCTGTCGCTCGTGCTCGCTGTGGGTCTCCCGACAGGCTTGTCCTCGATCGCCGGCGCCGCCGAGCCACGCGCACCTGTGGCCCGCGCGATGGAGACGGCCGTCCCGGGGGAACCTCAGGAGCCTATTCCGCTCGCTGAGGCCGTGGTGCGGGCATTGGAGAACAATCTCGACATCTCCATCAGCCGCTACACGAAAGAGAGCCGTTTGGCCGACATCATCATCGAACAAGCTAAATTCGATCCAACGATCAGCCTGAACGGGACTTATACCCGAACGGTGAATCCCTTGAATCGCCCGGTGTTCGGAGGCACGGGCGGCCAACTTACGGATATCCAAACCTTCGACCAGCGCAACCACGCCGTCACCGTCGACGTTGCCTCGAACCTCCTTACGGGCGGCAATATCGATCTGAACTACAGCCCGCAGCGCACCAATATCAACGCCAACGTGGCCACGGGGTTCTTGTTCAACCCCTCGTACACCGGCGGGCTCGCCCTGACCTTTACTCAGCCGCTGCTGCGCAACGCCGGGGTCGAGGTGAACCAAACCTTCATCAAGGTGGCGCAGAACAATGCGCGTGTGGAGGAGAACGTCTTCAAGGACCGGGTCCTTTCCGTTCTCGCCACGGTCGAGCAAACGTACTGGGAAGTGGTCTTCGCCATCGAGAACCTGAAGGTCGCGAAGGCTGCGCTGCGGGCCGCGGAAGAGCTGTTGGCCAGCAATCGCGCCAAGGCGAAGGCGGGGGTCATGTCGATCGTGGACGTGTTGCAGGCGGAGGCGGCCGTGGCCTCGCGGGTCGAACAAGTGCTGGTCGCGGACAAGGCGATCGTGGACCAGAGCGACCAGTTGCGCCGGCTGTTGAATCCCGGCGAGGAGGTCCTACGCCAAGACGTCCGGCTGATCCCGATCGACCGGCCGCAAACGGCGTTGGAGCCGCTCAGCGCCCAGGAAACGATCGACATTGCGCTCGAGCACCGCCCCGAGATCCTGCAAGCCAAGAAAAACGTGGAGACGAGCGACCTCAATACCAAGTTCGCCAAGAATCAGCTCCTCCCGACCCTGTCGTTTCAGGGTACGACGGGGCTGGCGGGTTTGGGAACGGACTACCCCGACTCGGTGAAACGGAACTTCGGCGGCGACTATTATAACTACGGCGCCGGGTTGATCCTCAGTTACCCGCTCGGCAATCGCTCCGCCTGGAGCAATCTCAACAAGCGCCAACTCGAAGGACGGAACGCCCAAGCCACGCTCTTGAATGTGCGGCAGCAGATCATCGTCGACGTCCGGGAGGCTATCCGCCGCGTCCAGACCGATTTCAAGCGGATCGAAACCACACGCTCCGCGCGCATCATGGCGGAGAAACAGCTGCAAGCCGAACAGGAACGGTTGAAGGTGGGACTGAGCACCACCCGCTTCGTCCTCGACTTCCAACGCGACCTGGCCACGGCGCAAGGCAACGAACTGCGAGCCACCGTGGACTACAACAAATCGCTCTCGAACTTGGCGCGCCAGAAGTCGACCTCGCTCGACCAGTATAAGATCGTGCTGCAGTAGGTGGACGCCGGCCCCGGCGCCGGCGTCCACGAAAGCCCCGGCATGGTTCCGCCAGTCCGAAAGGAAGGACCTGCGCCCCAGGGCCATGATCTGAATCGCGAAGAGGTCCCCTGGCTGGCCCTGCTGCCGGTCTTGGCGACGTTCGGGTATCATCTGCTGCCTCGATCCGCCCGCGACGTGACGGCGGTCCAGTTCGTTCCCCAACTCGTGGCCTATTTCGCGCTGGCCTGCTGGGCACAGTTGAACATCCGTCCCCTCGGTCGGCTCGGCCTCGACTATGCGAAGCTCGGGGAGGGATGGCGGACCGGGAGCGTAATCGGACTTCTCCTCGGACTTCTCAATCTCGCCGTCATCCTGTGGCTCGTTCCCCGCCTCGGACGAGACGTGACGTTCCTCCGAGAGACCCCGCACGCCAAGGTTCCCCTCTGGGTCATGGTGCCCTGGTTCATCGGCCTCATTGCGCTGTTCGTCGAAATAAACTTCCGAGGTTTTCTCCTGGGGCGGCTCCTGCTGGTGGCGCGCGGCTGTTGCCCCGCTCGAGCCCAGGAGCTGGGCACGGCGCTCGCTTGGATCCTCTCGGCCGTGACGTTTGCGTTCGACCCCTTTCTGGTGGCAACCTTCCAACATCTGCACTGGATTGCCCTGTGGGATGGGCTCGTCTGGGGCGCCGTGTGGATTCGCCGGCGCAATCTGTACATCTCCATCGTCGCCCACGCCGTCGAGGTCATCATCCTGTACTCGGTCGTGCGCGCCTGGTTGGAGCACTGACACACTCCCGATGCGGCCCTCTTTTTCGAGCTTTCTGGTCAATGACCTGTTCGGGGATCCCGGCCTCTACGTCGACATCAAATGGGCTCGACGCGCCCTCTTATTCGATCTGGGGGAAAACGCGACCTTGGGCCCCACCCGCCTCCTCCGGGCCGAGGACATTTTCATTTCGCACACCCACATGGATCACTTCATCGGGTTCGATCGGCTCCTGCGCGTGCACCTGGGCCGCGGGAAGACGATCCGCCTGTACGGACCGCCGGGGCTGGCCGACAACGTGGAGGGGAAACTGCGCGGCTACACGTGGAACCTCGTCGACGGGTACCCGCTGACCATCGAGGTCCGTGAGTTCCATGCCGGGGTCATCCTGGTCAATTCGTTCGCCGCCACCGACGGGTTTTCTCGCCGCGACATCCCCCCGAGTCCCGGTCCGCACGACACCATGGAGCGGCCCTTCACGGTGCTGGACGAGACGGAGTTCCGGGTCACCGCGGTGCCGCTGAACCATCGCATTCCGTCCTTCGCCTACGCGCTCCAAGAGCAGTTCCATATCAATATTCTGAAAGAACGGCTCCACGAGGACGGACTCCCGGTCGGATCCTGGCTCAAGGACGTGAAGCAGTACATCTGGCAAAACAAGCCGGACGACTTCCGATTCACCGCGACGCTCTACTTCGAGCACCGGCGCGAGACGCGCGAGTTTGTCCTGGGGGAGGTAAAAAACCGGTTCGTGCAAATCTCGCGCGGCCAGAAGATCGTGTACGTGGTCGATACGCGATACGACCCGGAGAACGAAGTCAAGATCGTCGAGCTGGCGCGCGGTGCCGACGTCTTCTACTGTGAAGCGCCCTACCTGGATTGCGACGCGACCAAGGCACACGACCGGTACCACCTCACGGCCCGGCAAGCCGGCTGCATGGCACGAAAAGCCGGCGCCCAGAAAGTGGTCGTATTTCATTTCTCACCGCGATATACGGGACTCGGAGCGCTCATCGAAGAGGAAGCCCAGACGGCGTTCGAGGCGGAAGACCGAAGGAGGCGGCAGGAATGACCGACGGCTTCAAGTATGGGATCTATTTTCTCTTGGGGGGAACCATTGTCAGCCTGTCCACCTATTTGGGGTCACAAGGGCGCTCGTTTCTGGCGGCCTTCGCCAGCACGTTCCCCGCGATCACGGGCGCGACGTTCATCTTGGTGTACCTGAACGGCGGGAACGACGCGATCGTGAACTATGCCAAGCATCTGCTCTGGTTCGTGCCGCCATGGATGGTGTATGTGACGGCGATGATCCTCGGGGTGCCGCGAATCGGCTTCTGGCCCGCGACCGGCCTTGCGCTGGCGCTGTACATGGGCGCCGTGGGCGCGATCAAGTTGTCTCTCCAGTGAGGGCCGCCGGCGACCGCAGTGAGTTGAGATACGTGATGAGATCGGCGATTTCGGCATCGGACAGGTGCCGGGTGCCAGTCATGATCGAGCCGCCGATGCCGTCTGTGATTGCACGGTAGAGTTCCAAATCGGTCCTGATTTCGAGCACGAACCAGTCCCTCAGATCGGGCGGCAGCCGCCGCGGCGAGGGGCTTGCAAAGGACGTGATGACGGGTGGGAGGTACCCAGGTGTCACCCGAACCGCACCTCCTGCTGTACATCCGTGTACCGGTCCGCATCGCGCCCATGGTTCGTGTGCACGCGCGCTCTTGCCATTGAACAGCTTGCGCCCCTCCTCGACCGGGTTCCTCGTCAAGACAGGGGCGGTGGGAGCGTAATGGGGGATGGCGGCCTCACTGCCCCCGGTTTGGGAGCGTGATTCTCGCGATCGGCCGGCTTCTTCGGATGGGCGGTCTTCACCTCGTCCGAACCTGAGGGCGAATCGGTTTGCCGTTCCGGCCTTCCGGCCAAAGTTCAGCTGATCAGCGTCTCGTCTGGACCGAACGTGATCTTCAGCCCGCTATCCCCGTAATTCCAGATCTCCTCGCGGCCCTGCGTGATGACCTGAAGAAGCTTCCCGAAGCGCTGAGCGATGTCGTCTCGGCCCATTCCGGCATGCGGCGGCCAGTCCTGCGGAGGCGGCGCGGCTCTCGGCGACGGCGCGGTGACGCCTCCTCCCGGTACTGCGGTCGGGCCCGACGGGTCGCTTATCCCACTTGTGGGTTCGCGCCGGTGGCAACGCTGCGATCGCGGCCTGATTCATGCGCAGCAGCCTCCAAGCCGAGGGCGCGCCGTCCGGACAGTGACGCGCATTCGGCTCCTCGAAGACGTCGAGCGCAGGAAGGTAGCCGGAGATACCCGCCTCACGACGCCCACAGACACGGGCTCCCGGAGGATTGCGCTGCCCATCCACGCTTGCTACGATACCGCATTTATCCATTTGACCAAGGGCACGGTATGCCCGCCAGTGGCGACCACCTCCACCCCACGTCGAACCCCTATCAGGTCGGCGACCTCATCGTCGAGGGTGCGCGACAGAACAACCTGAAGAACATCTCGTTGCGTATCCCACACAATCAGGTCACAGCCGTGACCGGGGTCTCCGGGTCAGGCAAATCGTCGCTTGCGTTCGACACGCTGTTTGCCGAAGGCCAATGGCGCTATGTGGAGTCGTTGAGCACTTACGCGAGAATGTTTCTTGAGAAAGTCGACCGTCCGGATGTCGATCGGCTGATCAATATTCGCCCGGCTATCGCGATCGAGCAGAAGAATCCCGTACGAACCGCCCGTTCCACCGTCGGGACCGCCACCGAGTTGGGGGACCTGCTCCGCCTGCTCTTCGCCAAGGTGGGCAAGCCCGTGTGCCCGGACTGCACAGTCCCCGCGCGAGCCTATGATCCCGGGAGCGCGGCTGACGAAATACTCGAACGCTTTCCCGATGGTCGGGCCATGATCGGGTTTCCGCTCAACGACCGCGGGCCCGCCCATGATGACGCCCTCGTCGCATCCCTCCTCACCCGAGGATTCGTGCGACTCAAATGCGGCGACGACATCGTGGACCTTCAGCCGGATACCACGCTGCCCAAGACCAGGCGCCCGGCGTTCTCGGTGATCCTCGACCGGCTCGTGTTGCGCGCCGACAGCCGCGTCCGATTGGTCGAGGCCGTGGAGACCGCGTTCCAGGAAGGCGACGGCGTCTGCTTCGTGGACATCATCGGGCACGGCCGCCACACGTTCAGCTCCCAGTCTCGCTGCCAGTCCTGCGGCCACACGTTCGAGCCCACCCGCCCCTTGCTCTTCTCCTTCAACCATCCGTTGGGCGCATGTCCCGCGTGCAAGGGATTCGGCAACGTGTTGAAGTACAACGAGGACTTGGTCGTCCCCGATCGCCGGCGGTCGCTGGCGGACGGTGCGATCGAGCCATGGTCCAAACCGAGCGCGGCCTGGTGGCAGCAGCAGATGTTGCTGCACATGAAACGCCTCGGCGTGGACCTGACCGCCTCGTACGCGCAGTTGTCCGCGGAGATCCGTCGCCTGTTATGGGAGGGCGACGGCAAGAAGATGGATGGGATCAACGATTTCTTCGAGTATCTGGAAGGGAAGCGCTACAAATTACACGTGCGGGTCCTGTTGAGCCGGTATCGAAGTCCGGTGCCGTGCCCATCGTGCGGGACGACGCGCCTGCGCCAAGAGGCCCGCTACGTCAAGATCGCCGGCCTTGATATCAGCCAGGTCTCCGATTTCACGGTGGTGGATGCCCAGGCATGGCTGTCCACCCTGTCCTTGTCCGACTTCGAGGCCCATGTCGCCAAGGACATCGTGAAGCAACTTCGCGACAAACTCGGCTTTCTCCTGCGCGTGGGGCTGGGCTACCTGACCCTGTCACGGCAAACCCGCACCTTGTCGGGCGGAGAAGCACAGCGGATCATGCTGGCCAACCAGCTCGGCTCGACCCTGATCGGCACGCTCTATGTCCTGGACGAGCCGACGATCGGCCTGCACGCTCGGGACACGGGCATGTTGGCGGCGATTCTCAGGGACCTGGCCCAGGCCGGCAACACCGTGGTGGTCGTGGAACACGATCCCTCGATGATTCAGGCCGCGGACCATATCGTGGAAATGGGACCATGGTCGGGTGAGAAGGGCGGCGAGGTCGTCTGTGCGGCGGCGCGGCGGGACTTCCTCGCCGATCGTCGCGCGCTGACGGCCCGCTACCTTCGAGGCGAGGAACGCATCGCCGTGCCTCGCGCACGGCGCAGCATCACGGGCAAGGCGCTCATGGTCGGAGGGGCCTGCGCGCACAACCTGAAGAACGTGACCATCAAGATCCCGTTGCACAGCCTCACCTGCGTCACCGGCGTCTCGGGATCCGGCAAGAGCACGCTGGTCGAGGAAACGGTCTACCGGGCGGTCGCTCGCGCCTTCCGGGTCGACTCGCTGCCCATCGGGCGCTTTACGGCGATCAAGGGGATCGAGTTGCTCAGGGGCGTGCGTCTCATCGACCAGGAACCGATCGGTCGGACGCCCCGGTCGAACCCGGCCACGTATCTGAAACTCTTCGACGAGATTCGTTCCCTCTTTGCGGACACGTATGAGGCCAAGAAACACGGCTTGAAGCCCGGCCATTTCTCCTTCAACACCGACGCCGGTCGATGCCCCCGCTGCGAGGGGAACGGGTACGAGAAGCTGGAGATGTATTTCTTCGAAGACATCTATGCGACCTGCGAGGAGTGTAACGGTCGACGATTCAAACCGTCCGTGCTGCACGTGCGGCTACGCGGAAAGACGATTCACGAGGTGCTCACGATGACGGTCGATGACGCCTTGCCGTTTTTCTCTGGCGCTCCAAAACTTCAAGAATCGCTTCACCTCCTCGCCTCGATCGGACTGGGATATCTGCAGCTAGGGCAACCGGCGACGACGCTGTCCGGCGGTGAGGCTCAACGGCTGAAGATCGCCGCCGAATTGAAGGACTCCGCAACGCGGGACGTCCTGTACATTCTGGACGAGCCCACCACGGGTCTGCATCTCGACGACGTCAAGAAACTCATTGCGGTGCTGCACAAGCTGGTGGATGCGGGCAACACGGTCGTGGTCGTGGAGCATCATCTGGATCTGATCAAGACGGCCGATTGGGTGATCGACCTGGGCCCTGAGGGAGGCGATGCCGGGGGCGAGATCGTCGCGGAAGGCAGGCCCGAACAGGTCGCGCAGGTGCGCGCGTCCCACACCGGTCGCTTCCTCGCCCCGCTCTTGGAAATCGCCGGATGATCAGTTGAAGGTGGGATCGGCTGGCATCTCGGCATAGATCCGGAACGGATCGCCGAGCGAACGAAGAATCTCTGCCCAGAGGCCGGCGGGATCACGATCGAATACCATCTGGGGATCGGCCGGGATCGTGATCCAGGAGCCGCCCTGCATTTCGTTCTCGAGCTGGCCGGGACCCCATCCCGAATAGCCCGCGAACGCGCGAAAGCGTTCCCCGCTGTCCGTCTGTGTCAGAATCCGGTCGAGAATCGTGACATCGCCCCCCAGGCAGACGCCGTCCAAGACGGCATGGCTGCCTTCGGGTAGTTCGTTGAGCCGATACAGCAGCATGACCTGATTCGTTTGTACCGGTCCGCCGGAGAACAAGACATGCTTTTGGGCTTCGATAATGGGGACCTGGGGCAGGACCTCCGAGAGGTTCATGGCCGTCGGACGATTGACGACGAAACCCAAGGCGCCGTCGGCGTTATGCTCGCACAACAGGACCACCGTCTGGCGGAAATTGGGATCCCGCAGGGCCGGCGACGCCACTAAAAAGATGCCCTTTCCCAACGGTGCGCGCTGCATATGCTCTTTCATAGGTGTGGGCTTCGTCCTGATTCTGTCGTCGCAGATGGCTCGATGCCGACGTACTGATCCGGTCGACGCCCGCGAAGGAGATCGTTATAGGGATTGAGCTGCTTGTTACGCGATTCGGCCGGATCGATGTCCACCACCGCCACCGCCGCCCGATCGCGAGGCGCGCGCTGGAGCACCACCCCCCGCGGCGTGACGACTTCGCTGTTCCCGATGAACGTCAAGGTCGCCTTGCCCCCTCTGGCTTCCGTGCCGATCCGGTTCGCCGTCACCGCAAAGACCCGGTTTTCCAGACAGCGGGTCACCATGGCGTCGGGGCAATGCGGCAACACCAAGTTGGACGGATGGCAAATAATGTCCGCCCCCTTCAACGCCAGGGAGCGGGCCGCCTCCGGATAGAACCAATCGAAGCAAATCATGAGACCCACGTTGGCGCCGCCCACATCCCATACCTGAAATCCCGTGTCGCCGGGGGTAAAGTACAGTGTTTCTTCGAAGAAGAGATGCGTCTTGCGGTAGACCCCGATGACTCCGTCTGGGCCGGCGAGCACCGCCGAATTATAGTACCCGTCCGATGCCCGCTCCGGTAATCCTCCCACCAGGTGCATCCGCCGCGCGCGCGCCAATTTGAGCAAGCCCTGCGTCGTGGGACCGTCGGGGATCGGCTCGGCCAGTTCGGCGACCTCCTGCCGGCTGACAAATTGGTACCCGGAAGTAAAGAGTTCCGGCAGCACCAGGAGATCGCACTCCACCGCCTCCAGCCGTTGGGCGACGCGGTCGAGGTTGCGGGCGACATCCCCGAACACGGGATCGAACTGACAGTAGCCGACTTTCATGCTGAGTGAATTGTACCGAAGTCAACCGGCACGATGGTAGGCCTCAAAAAAAACGGGCAGGACGAACCTGCCCGTCTGACGCGACTCGGAGAACGACTTACTTGACTTCGGAAAGGTGCGTCACCGCCCCCTCGGCATGCTTGGTGGCCACATCGGCGTGACCCGCCTTGCCGTGTTCGACGGCTTCCTTCAAATGCTTCACGCCTTCATCCAAGTGAGGATTCTTCATGTCCTTCTGGGCCGCCTGCGCATGCTTCAACGCTTCCTCGGCGTGCTTCGCGACTTCGGCCGCATGGCCTTCCTTTCCGTGCGTCACCGCCCCGCTGGCATGCTGTAAAGCTTCCGCCACGTGAGGATTCGCCGCCGCCACCGCGAGATTTGCCATCATGGGGCCGCCGATGAACGCCAACGCCATGAGCGCGACTATGACCTTCTTGCTCATTTGTTTCCTCCTTGGTTGTGTGGCCTGTCCGCTCCGATGACCTCATGCCATGGGAACTACCTAGCCCCAGGTTTCACCTTAACGGCCGTCTCCCTGAGAGTCAAGACGGACGCGGCGTCTTTCCCGATTTGACGCCCTGCTCGGCCTCGTCCAGCCCGAGTAATTCTTGGAGCATCTTCGGGTCCTTCTCCACGGGACAGGCAAAATCCCGACTCCACTCCCACCAGGAGCCGGCATAGTTCCGGACCCGCTGGAACCCGACGACCTTGAGGACAAACCACAGCCAGGCCGACCGGACTCCCCCGGTGCAGTAGCAGACCGTGTCCTCGTGATCATGCATGCCTTGCTTGGCAAGCCGCTCGAGGATGACGTCCTTCGACTTGAGCGTGCCGTCTGGATTGAGGAATCCGTTCCAAGGGATGGGAATCGCGCCGGGGATATGGCCCGGACGTGGGATCCCCGATACTTCCTTTCCCAGGAACTCCTCGTAGCTCCTGGCATCGAGAATCGCCACTTTTCTGGCGTCCGGCCCTTTGACGATCTGCTTCAGCTCCTCTTTGAGGATCGCCACGCCCGGGCGAGGTTGTACGCGAAAACTCCCGGGGGCGACCCGAGTCCGGCCGTGCTCGAACGGGCGACGCTCTTCCACCCACTTGACCCACCCGCCGTCCAGGATGCGCAGGTGCTCGTGCCCCAAGTAGTGGAGCATCCAAAACATGCGTCCCTCGTCGCCCCAGTTGTCGAAGGGGTTGGAGTAGATCACGATGTCGCTGTCCTGGTTGATCCCCAAGGCGCGAATCTTCTGCTCGAGATTCGCCACGTTGGGATCGAGCACGCCCTTGGCCACGGAGTTAGGATCGCTGTACTCGTGCCATGTGGAATGCACCGCCCCCGGGATATGCCCGCCGAACTCATAGGCGGCGCGGCCGCGCACGTCCAGCACCACCAATCCCGGTCTGCCGAGATTCTGCTGTAAGGTTTCCGTGTCGACTAAAAACGGATGTTCCATGGTCGTCCTTTTCCTCCTGGCGATCAGCTCGCGGGGTTCATCGAACAGCCCGTTCGCCCATCGAAATGACCGTCGGCCGTCAGCGGACGGCCCTCGTGACGCAAGGCCGTCTCGAGTGCTCCCGACAAAGGGAAAGACCGCTCGTACACGACGAAGCTGTACGCGTCATCGGCCGTCAGACCATACTTCGTTCGCAACATCTCGTGTTGCTCGTCGGTGAGGATATGGTACCGCACCCGCGTATGCAAGGTCAGCCCCTGAGCCGAGTCCGGCATCCGATAGGTAAAGCGATATTCACGGCTGGCCAACGGGAGCAGTCGATTGTCATACAGCTCGATGATGGCCGGTTGCCACAGAATCCAGCGCCCTATCGTATCGGATTGCCTGGCCACCACTCGGCGTTGAGCATCCTCCACCTCGAACTCCACCGTGAAGTGCCGATCGGGATCGCCGGTTGGAATCTTGTGTCCGGCTCCGGCATTAAGCACCGTCAGCGTGAAGGCGACCGTGGATCGAGGCGCGGGGGTCACGGGGTCAGCCTTCACCTCCACGGCGATCGCCTGCTTGATCATGTCCGGATCGTGACCACCCCTCCAGAGGTGCCGGCGCCCGCGCCGAATGGGCCCGCCCACTGCAACGGGGCGATCGATCTCGGGCATGTGGCAGCTCTGACAGATGTAGCCCCGTTCCTGCATGAAAAACTTGCCCTCGTACTCGGCATAGGTGCCGCAAGGGCCCACGTTATAGAACTGGGCCGGTCCGGACACGACGTTGTGGCAGCGATAACAGGTCTGCGCCGTGCGGAACGCGGGATCGAATTGTGTCGGATGCGGCGCCGCCGAATCCTCATAGGGGCCGCGGATGACCCCGTCGCGCACGTGGCAGACGGCACAGGTGATGGCTTCGCGCTGGTAGGCCGGATCGTACCGCGGATTCGGCTCCTGCACGGCTTTTTCCACCCGTCCCCGCGGGATGTCCTTGATCAAGGTGGGCTGCTGATTCTCCAGGGGTGTGTGGCAATTGAGGCAGACCCAGATGTGTTTGTCCTTTTTCCAATAGGCCTGAAAGAACGGATCGTCGTACGCCTGCGCGTGAATGCTGGTCTTCCACTCTTCATAGATCTCCCGGTGGCAGGCGCCGCAGGATTCCGCTCGAAGACTGTCGATCCCGCTGGGGACGTCCTGGTACGGAATCGCGTGGGCATAATCATCCCGGAGGCCGAAAATGACGACCGGCTTGACCTCCGTATAGTAGAGATAGACCAGCCCGGCGAGTCCCAGACTCGTGAGAGTCCATGTCATCCACCGTCTCATGCGTCGAGCAACACTCCGAGGTGGGCTTCGACCGAGGCGGCAAGAGCCGAGAGATTGTAGCCACCCTCCAGGCACGAGACGAGGCGCCCCCGGCTGTGCCGGTGCGCGATCCCGGCGACGATGCGGGTCAACACGGCGTATCCGGCTTCGGTCAATCGCATGCCGGCCAGGGGGTCGTCGCGATGCGCGTCGAACCCGGCCGAAATGAGCACGGCCTCCGGCTGGAACCGGTCCGCGGCTGGCACCAGCACGCGCTCGAAGACTTCGACATACTCGTCGTCGCCCTCGCCCCCTGACATGGGGACGTTGATGGTGAATCCCCTCCCCGCGCCCTCGCCGGTTTCGGTCGGCCGTCCGGTTCCGGGATAGTGCGGATACTGATGCGTGCTGAAAAAGAGGACCGAAGCGTCGGCGTCGAAACTGTGCTGGGTGCCGTTCCCGTGATGGACGTCCCAGTCGACGATCAGGATCCGACCAAGCCCATGACGTTTCTGAAGATATCGGGCCGCAATCGCCACATTATTGAACAGACAAAATCCCATTGCGCGTCCATGCTCCGCGTGATGCCCCGGCGGGCGCACGGCGCAAAACGCGTGCTCGACATCGCCGCGCATGACGGCATCGCAGGCCGTGAGCGCGCCGCCGGCCGCGAGATACGCTGCGGAAAGCGACCCGGGCGACATGGACGTGTCCGGATCGAGTTGCACCCGACCGGAGACGGGCCGATGCCGCTTCAGCGCCTCCACATACGACCGCCCATGGACCTGGAGAACCCATTCGTCTTCGGCCGGAACTGGCTGGATCCGCGTCAAACGCGACATCATCCCGCCCGATTCCAACCGGGCGAGGATGGCCCGGAGGCGGTCCGGCGACTCCGGATGACCCTGCCCCATGTCGTGGTCGAGGTAACGCGGATCGTAGACGAACCCGATTGTACCCATACAAATGGCCCGGAACGGGTGATGGACGGCGTGGCCGCCGCGAGCGGACCCGACACCGTCACGCTCGACGAATTCGCGCGAGAACTTCCGGCGTACATCGTCACATTAGCACGCAGGAAACCGCGTAGACAATCAAACGAAACGCGTGCTAGGGTTCGCAGCACGTGCACTTGTTCAGGCAGTCATAAGGAGCTCTCATGCCCAATCCCCGTATCGAGCCGCTCAAGAAGGTGCTGGCCCTAGAGCCGGATGACGACGTGGCGTGGTTCGGCCTTGGGAAGGCGTATATGGACGACGGTAATTGGGAGGAGGCCGTCGCCGCCCTGGAAAGCTGCATTCGCGTGAAGCCCAGCTACTCGGCCGCGTACTACGCCCTGGCGCAATCCCTCCAGACATTGAGGCGGTTCGAGCGTTGCCGGGAGGTATGTGAGACGGGCATCGAGGTGTCCCGCAAGAACGGGGACGCCATGGTCACGAAGAATCTGGAGTCGCTCAAAAGCTCGCTTCCCCTCTGACTGGGCGCTATGTCCGGGCCGAGCCCCGTCCGCGCTCAGCCATCACGTCACCGGATCGCGCTAGCCCGCATTATTCACGATGACTTCTCCTGCACCCGCCGAGACGCCGCTGCGACACGCCTGGATGCGGCCTGTTGGCATCCAGGCGGGCAGGCTCGCCGCTCGGTCCCTCGCCAGACTGGTTCAAGTCTGTCTCGGGCTCTCGCGACTCCGCACGCCCGTCTCGCCTGGCGCCTCCGCAGTTTCGTCCCTCGACTGGGCTTGGGACCCTGAGTAGGTCGAAGGGGCACGAATTCTCGTGAATAATGCGGGCTAGAGATTCTGTTTGATCAGGTCTCCCTGTCGGCGGGTCAACGGCGCGCGTGCGCCCGGATTGCGCACAAGCAACCCGACCTGCGGGCGGTCTCGCTGGCGGAGACTTCGCTCGACCAGCCCGACATTAGCCAATCGCACCGCGGACGAGGCTGGCAACGGAACGACGTCCCAGAGAGACAACCACACGCCACTCACATGCCCGAGGCGCAGGAGCATGGACGTCATCGCTCCGGCCAACCGTCGCAAGTCCAATTCTATTTCGACAGCGGGGAGTCGGCCGGCTGTCTCGTCTTGCGGAGGCACCGATACTGCGAGCACGACCGGAGCGGTATAGCCCGAGAGTTGGCGCGCCTTCTGCGCGATCCTGGCCAGAATTCGATGAATCAACACGTCACCGCCGGTCACCGGCCCATCCGGGTCGTGCAGAAAAAGGGCGCGATGAGCCGGGATCCCATGCGTCTCGCGAAAGGCCCCGATCATGGCCGTGACTTCCACGAAAAAGCGGTCCTCCCCGACCCGGCATTCAAGATCCGCCGTGCGAGCTCGGGACTCAGGCAGCCAAGAGACCCGTCCCCCCGTCCTGGCCAGCTTCGCCGCCACTTCCAGTTCGGCAATCGCCGACTCCCGCACACCGCGATGACTGGTTGCCAGTCTCCGCCGGAGATACTCGAGCCGCCGACGGCCCTCCCGATCGCCACAGTGCCGCAGCACGTCCCGCCACTCTCCCTCCAGTTGTTTCCAGAAACGGGCGCTTCGCGGCGAGTGGAACGAGGAACCTCCGCCGAGTCGATCCGGCATGATGGCTCCGATGGTTTCGGCATCCCGCTCCAATGCGGGTGGGTCCATGGCTCGCTCCCGGGCCTGTCCTAGGCCGTGGTCCGCCCCTCGCCGCCATCCTCGTCGCGGCCCATCGAGTCCGGACGCTGAACCGCAAGCTCCTCGCACAGCTCGTCCAGCCAGCGCCCGGCACAGCCGAGGACTTCCCGGACGAGCGGCTCCGGCTGTCCCGTGCGTTTCATGGTCCACTGGCAGACATACTCCATCAACGCGTCCCGTGGATAGACCGGGCCGCTCTCGGCTCCCAAGGCTGCCAGCTCGGCCAGGCAGGTGCGGACGACCGCCTCGACCGTCTCGCGGCCGTAGGAGGTGGCCGCGGTCACATATTGAATGGCCCGGTTGATCTCCTGTTCCGTCATCCTTCCCCCATGAGTGTGCGCACAATATCAGACGAATCTTGCAGCGCCCCGGGTACAGTCAACGCTCCCGGATCCACGCCACTTATGATACAAGAGGTTGACTCGTTTCTGTCGAGCCGCTTGAAGGAGGACCCTGCGATGCCCGTTTCGCCTATGAAGATTGGGTCGACATCTCCCCGCTTACATTCCACCCGGCGGTATTCGGACCGCTGGGACCTGTCGGCGCTTCTCGCCGATCGACAGCGGGACTTCGACCCCGCGATGAAAAGATTGGAAGCCAAGGTCGCGCGGTTCGAATCTGTGCGGGCCAGCCTCAGCACGGCCCTGGGAACCGACGCCTTCGCCAGCCTGTTGGAGCAACAGGAAGACATTGCGATCGACGCGGCCAAGCTCGGCGCGCACGCCTATCTCTGGTATTCCGAGAACACGACCCACGGAGCGGCACGCTCCCACAAGTCCCTGGTCGAAGACCGCCTCACCGCGCTGCAGAACCGCCTATTATTTTTCGATCTCTGGTGGCAGAGCGTCAATCCCGACGACGCGCGGCGGCTGACGGATGGAGCACCGCGCTATCGCTATCACTTGGACACGATCCGGCGATTCACCCCGCATACCCTGAGCGAGGCGGAGGAAAAGATCCTCAACGTCAAGAACACCACAGGACGAACGGCCATCAGCACACTGTACGACATCGTGACGAACGGCCTGTCCTTCTCGCTGACCGTCGGTGGCACGCGCCGCGCCATGACCCGGGAAGAGCTGTCGGTCTACCTTCGCCATCCCCGCGCCTGCATCCGGGAAGCCGCCTACCGGGAGCTCTATCGCGTCTTCACCGAGCACCGCGACGTGCTGGGCGAGATGTACAGGGCCCTAGTCACGGATTGGAAAGCCGAGCAATTGGGGCTCCGTCACTTCGCCTCCCCCATCGAATCGCGCAACCTGCACAACGACATTCCAGACGAAGCGGTCACCACTTTGCTCGACGTGTGCATGAAGAACGCCCACGTCTTTCAGCACTACTTCCGACTCAAAGGCAGACTGTGCGGGCTTCGCAAGATGAACCGGTATCACATTTACGCCCCGTTTCGCGGCAAGGAAGCGGCGTTTCCCTACCAAGCCGCGGTGCGACTGGTGCTGGACGCCTATCGAAGCTTCTCGCCGAGGCTCGCCGATCTCGCCGAGCAGGTGTTCGCCGAGAGGCATGTGGATGCCCAGATCCGTCCAGGCAAGATCGGCGGCGCATATTGTTACAGCGTCGTTCCCGGACTGACTCCCTATGTCCTCTTGAATTACACGGGGAAGGCCCGGGACGTGGCCACCATGGCGCACGAACTTGGGCATGCCGTCCATGGCATGATGGCCGCGCATCATCCCGTCTTCACCTTTCATTCGACGCTGCCGCTGGCGGAGACCGCGTCGGTCTTTGGCGAACGGATCCTCTCCGACGCCTTGCTGCAACAGGAGCGCGACCCGCGCATCAAGCAAGGGCTCTTACTCGGCCAACTCGACGACATCTACGCCACCGTCATGCGCCAGGCCTACTTCGTACAATTCGAACGGACGGCACACGAGATGGTCGCCTCCGGCGCCACCGTCCAGGAATTGGCGAAGGAGTACCGTCGCCTGCTCCGGCAGCAGTTTGGCAAAGCCGTCGCCGTCCAGGACGAGTTTCAATGGGAATGGATCACGATTCCGCATATTTACGCGACTCCGTTCTATTGCTATGCGTACAGCTTCGGCAATCTCCTCGTGCTGGCGCTGTATGGGATGTTCAAGCAACAGGGCGCGGCGTTCGTCCCGCGTTACCTCGACCTCTTGGCGATGGGCGGATCGGAGAGCCCGTCCGTCCTTCTCCGGGGCATGGGCGTGGACATGCGATCTCAGGATTTTTGGCAGGCGGGGTTCGACATGATCGAGAAGATGGTCGAAGAACTCGAAGGAACGGCTTAGGATCGAACCGTCAAGTCATTGATTTTATAGTTGGTTCCACACTTAGTTGCCTCGACATCACAGCGGTTTCCTGCCCTTGCCCAAACCCTTGACAGATTTAAAGCGCGCGAGTACAATTGGTTCAGTTGATAACGGTTATCATAATCGTTTCTGGGCCCCGCGACGCGCGATAACAGAAAGCAGGTGGTGATGTACATTTGCCTCTGTAAGGGTCTCACTGAGAGCGACGTGCAGCAGGCGGGCCGGAACGGAGTGGTCAGCGGAGCCGAGCTGATCGCCACCTTCGGACTGAAAGACACGGGATGCTGCGGCCGTTGTGCTAAAAACATCCGTGAACTCGTGGCCCTGGCCGCTGACCAACTGGCCCAAGCCTAACCCCTCTCCTCCCACTGCCTTTCATGCATCGGGGGGCGGTCCGTCCTCCCTTCTCTTTACTTCCCTGTGCCGCACTATACTCACCGTGCCGACATTCGCGTCATGCGATTATTGCGGCCGCGGGAAAATTCAAGCCGATTGAGGAGCGCCCGTTGAGAGATTTCGGAGAAGGGAGGGATTAGGGAACAGGGCGCGGCGCAACCATGGAGGCCACTTCAGCCACCCGTCGACCCAGCGCGCGGGCATCGGTCAGTTCTTGCTCATTGATACCTGGACTGTCCCCCTCGGTCGTCGCCGAGGCACCGAACGCCCCGCCCCCGCTGACCACGATCATCTGATTGCCAAGCATGGCGGCGAGGATCCCGAGCATCGTCAGCTCTTTCCCACCTGAAACTTGGCCGCCCGTTGTGAAGGCTGCGCCCACCTTGTTCTTCAATTTTAGGTCCGGCCACACGCCGAACTTGAATTGCCAATTGTCGATGAACGTCTTCACCTCCCCCGCCATGTTGGCCCAATAGACGGGCGACCCCAACACCAGCGCATCCGAGGAGAACAGTTCTTCCGCCGTCACCTCTTCCACACGCCTGAGGATCGCTCGAGTGCCAGGCACACTCGTTGCGCCATCCACAACCCCTCGCGCCATTTTTTCGGTGTGCCCGCTTCCAGAATGGTACGCCACCAGGACCGTGACGGGTACCGGGCTCGGTTGGGCCCAGGCACAAGCGGATTGCAGTTGGAGGGACACGATGGCAGCGGCGAGAAGACCCAATCGCATGACGATGCTCGAGGCAGCAGGGATACCCGGCCAGGAGGCACTTGACATGGGTACGGGCGCGCCGCAGGCCGGTCTACTACTAGTAGCGGATCGTTTCCTCATCCATGTGCTCCTCCACCGAAACCTCCGTGAGGGTACCTCGGTAGTCGCACTTATGACAACGGATACGAAATTCCTCGATCCATTTCTCCTGCACGTAGGACTGCCGGCACTTCGGGCAGACGAACACACCCTTCTTGTACAGCACTCGACGCTTTTCCCTCATGGAAACCTCCTCAGACTGGCTCGCAGGATTGCATACCGCCGGCCCGGAATGCAAGGTAACCGGGGAGCGGCTTGACAAGGACCGGCTCCCTGCCTACGCTGCCGATCACGAGTTGGCGATGACTTGGTCGCGACGCTCCATACCCGTCTGGCCCCTTCTCCTGGGAGGTCTGATCGCCGCTGCCGAGATTGGACGATCCGAGTCGGAAGTCCTCATCCCCATACGCACGCCTCATGGCTTCATCATCCAAGCAGAGCTTGCTGATACCCCGCTGAAGCGGGCTCTAGGGCTCATGTATCGGGAGTCACTACCGGACGATCGTGGGATGTTGTTTATTTTCGGCGAAGCCCAGCTCTGGACTTTCTGGATGAAAAACACCAGGATTCCACTCGATATCATCTGGCTCAACGACCAGAAGAGAATCGTCCATATCGAAGCCAATCTTCCGATGTGCACGCTCCCCGGCAATGCCTGCCCGCAGTACCAACCAAACGATCCCGCAACGTACGTTCTGGAACTGCGAGGGGGGCGAGCGGCAGCCCTGAAACTGGCCCGGGGAACGAAATTACGGTTTTAGCGCACGTGATTCATGACGGTGCCCGGCAGTCGAACGGTCGGAGTCCCATCCGGAAACCTTCGACCGAAGGGCCCGACTTTCCCGAGCTCCACCATCGCACGACACCCGACGCGCCCAAGGTGAAGCGAGGTACCGGTATTCGGGCGCGGCGCCGACCTCGGCGGTCACGACGCCCTACGGCTCCCACAAATCGACGCGATCCGGCAAGACGTCACTCAGGAGCAGACTGCGCTGCTTCCAGCACGATCGCCGGTATGGCAGCGTGTCCCCAGGGTCCCTCAGACGACGCGGTGGCGCCGGGCGAGATACAGGAGGCCGACCGGGCGGCAATCCGATTGCCGCGGTCGTCACCGCAGCTTCACCCGACCCCATGTGAATCTTCATACCGTGCGTGGGGTGACCTGCCGGCATCGCACGAGGAAGGCCGGTGACGCACCGCCGCTATCGCTCCTGCCAGGTGCGTACCCGTCGGGCCGAGATGACACCTTCGACCCGCTCCACAGCTTGCAAGACCCGGTGGAGATGCTCGGTATCCGTGACCTCGATGACGAAGTCCAAGACGGCTTTGCGATCTTCACGAGTCGTGATTTCCGCCCGGCTGATATTCGCGCTGCAGCCGGCGATGGACGAGGTGACATTGGCCAACACCCCGGTCCGATCGACCGTCATCACGGAGATCTTCACGTCGTGAGTGCCGCTGTCGGAGCGATCCCATTCGACTTCGACCAAACGATCCCGGTCGTAGTCGAGAGCTTCCAGATTAGGGCATCCCACCGCGTGGATCGTCAGGCCACGGCCGCGAGTGATGTAGCCCAGAATACGATCGCCGGGAACGGGATTGCAGCAACGCGACAACTGCATGAGAAGATCGCGCGCGCCACGGACCCTGACTCCCCGCTCCTCCCCTTTCGGGGGCGCTGCCTTCCCCGACGGCGTCGGTTCGGCAATGGGCTTGGCAGGTTCCGCCCCCTGAGGGATCAGCTTTCCGACGACTTGCGCACTGGCCATTTTCCCATACCCGACGGCAGCCACCAACTCGTCGATGGAGTCGTATCCCGATGCGCGAGCCAGTTCCAACATCGCCTCTGATCGCAAAGTTTGCGCGGGAGGCAGGCCGTGCTTGCGCAATTCGACCTCGAGCAGACGGCGGCCGATCTCGAGACTCCGCTTCTGCTCCTCCTGTTTGATCCAATGTTTGATCTTGGTCTTGGCGCGTGACGTCCGAACGAACTTCAACCAATCCTTATGCGGGGTTTGCGTCGCGGAGGTCAGGATCTCCACCGCATCCCCGCTCTGAAGTACGTACTTGAGCGGCACGATCTTGCCGTTGACCTTCGCACCCACGCAATGGTTGCCGATCTCGGTGTGAATCGAGAAGGCGAAATCGACCGGCGTCGAGCCGCGCGGCAACTCTTTCACCATGCCCTTCGGGGTGAACACGTAGACGACATCGTGGAACAATTCCAGCCGCACCGAGTCCATGAACTGGCGGTTATCCGGCAGATCCTGGTGCGACTCGACGAACTGGTGCAACCAACTGAAGACCTTTCCGTCCCGTTCGTCGATCGCCCCCTGTTCCTTGTATTTCCAGTGCGCGGCGATCCCTTGTTCCGCGACACGATGCATCTCTTCCGTCCGGATCTGAAATTCCACGTGCTCGGCTTTGGGCCCGAGCACCGTCGTGTGCAGCGACTGGTACAAATTGGACTTTGGGATGGCGATATAGTCCTTGAACCGTCCCGGCACCGGCCGCCAGAGGGAGTGGATCAATCCGAGAATGGCGTAACAGTTCATTTTCGAATCGGTCAGAATCCGCAACCCGGTGAGGTCGTAGACCTCCTCGAACGAGATCCCCTGTTTCTGCATCTTCTGATAAATCCCGAACAGGTGCTTCGGTCGTCCATGGACGTCACCGGGCAACCCCACTTCCGCCAATTCCTTGCGGACGATCGCGGCCACTTCGTCGATATACTGGCGGCGGTCCTCTTCCCGCTTGGAGATCTTCTGGACCAACATCTCGTAGACGTCCGGTTTGAGATACTTGAGGCAGAGATCCTCGAGCTCGTTCTTCATCCAGCCGATACCCAGTCGATTTGCCAGCGGCGCGTAAATTTCCAGCGTCTCCTGCGCAACCTCCCGGCGCTTACTCGGGTGATGATGCTGGAGCGTCCGCATGTTGTGCAGACGATCGGCCAGCTTCACCAGCACAACGCGGATGTCGTCCGCCATGGACAACACCATTTTGCGAAAGTTCTCGGCTTGCTTTTCCTCGTAGTTCTTGAACTGGATCTTGCCGATCTTCGTCACACCGTCGACGAGGTGCACGATCTCTTTCCCGAATTGGCGTTCCAGTTCCTGGTGCGTGGCCAGTGTATCTTCGAGCGTGTCGTGAAGGAGGCCGGCCACGATGGCATTGACGTCGCTCCGAAGCACGGTCAGGATGCTAGCGACCGCCAGGGGATGCTGCAGGTAGGGTTCGCCCGATTTTCTGAGCTGGCCCTCATGCGCTTTCGCGGAGTACTCGTAGGCCCGGCGGACCAATTCGACGTCCGCCTCCGCCTGGTAGCTTTGGATGCGGGCGATCAGGCCATCGATGTCGGTCGCCGTGCTGTAGGGCATCGCACACCTCAGGATGCGTCACTGGGGCGCAGATCGCGAATGCGGAGTTGGACCTGCTCCATGCCGTTCCATCGATTCACCTCGGGGACGAAGGCCAGGTCCACGGGACGGTCCTTCAGCACGCCCCGTTCAGTCAAGGCCCCCATCCGGAATCCGATACTCGCAAACGGGAAGGAGTGCCCCTGCCGAACCGTCAATTTAAGATGCCCGGACCCGACGACCCGGGCATCCAGCACCTTGAGATTGCGCACAGCGAGCGTCGGCTCCGGGTTCCCCGCACCGAATGGGTGCAGTCGGTCCAGCTCCCGGATGAGCCCCAGGTCCACCTGAGCCAATTGTACCTCAGCATCGACCCGGAGTGCTGGATCCCGACGAACGGCCTCGTGTTGGGCCGCCAGGGCCTGAAAACGCTCCCGAAACGCCGGCAACCGCTCCTCCCGAATCGTCAGGCCGGCCGCAGCGGGGTGCCCCCCGAACGCCTCCAGCAAATCTCGGCAGTGGGCCAGCGCGTGATAGGCATCGAATCCGGGGATACTTCGGACCGAGCCCTTTCCCACCCCCTGCTCGTCGATAGACAGGATGACGGCAGGCCGATGGTAGCGCTCCACCACTCGAGCCGCCACGATGCCGACCACGCCGAGATGCCAGCCATGAGACCACGTCACCACCGCCGGATCCTCCATGGCCGTCGGAGCGGTCGCCTCCACGTTTCGCATCACCGCGTCTTCGATCAGCTGGCGCTCACGATTGAGGACATCGAGCCGGTTCGCCAGCGCATGCGCCTGCCCGTCCTGCTCCGCCGTCAACAACTCCACCCCGAGGAGGGCGTGATCGAGCCGGCCGGCGGCATTCAACCTGGGCACGAGCTTGAAGGACAGCATGCCCGTCGTGCAGGGGCGATCGATGCCCGCGACACGCTTGAGGGCTCGCAGACCTGGACGACCACCGGCTGTGATCCGCGCGAGTCCCTCGCGCACAAACACCCGATTTTCGTCGACCAACGGCACCACATCCGCCACGGTAGAAAGAGCCACCAGGTCGAGCTGCTGTTCCAGCAGGCCTCGATCGCCTCCGTATTTGGTGAGGTACGCCTCGGCCACCTTGTACGCGAGCGCACCCGAACAGAGGCCGGTAAATGGATATCTCGCGCCCTTCCGATGTGGGTTCATCACGGCCAGCGCCGGCGGCATGGCCTCGTCGGACTGGTGATGGTCCGTCACCAAGACATCCAGACCCAGGGACGCGGCGAGCGAGATCTCGCGGTGAGAGGTCGTGCCACAATCGGAGGTGACCAGCAGGGAGACGCCCTGGGCGCGAAGCCGTTCGACGGCCGGCCCATTGAGCCCGTACCCCTCCCGCATGCGGTGAGGAATGTAGGCGCAGGCGCGAAGCCCAATCGATCGGAATAGAGTCAGATACAGGCTCGTCGCGGACATGCCGTCGACGTCATAGTCCCCATAGAAGCACACGAGTTCGTCGCATTGCCGAGCTTGGTGGAGCCGATCGATCGCCGGCTCGATATCGGGGAGCAAGAAGGGATCGTGGAGGACGTCCGCATCGCGTTGCAGCCATCGATTGGCTTCCCCGGGGGTGGACACCCCACGGGCCAACAACACGGAGGCGGTGACTGGCGAAATTGACAAGGCTTCCGCCAGGCCTTGCCGGTCGTCGGCGTCAATTTCGGAGAAAATCCACAGGCGCGGTCGCATAGTCCTATCTGGGCAATGACCGCGTGGCGCCGGTCCTCGCATGGGGTGACGCGCGTGCGGAGTCTAACGGCGTACCGGGACGTTGTCAAACAACCACGCGACAGCGCCGAACCGCGGACACGCCACACGGAAACACGTTCACCGATGAAGAATCGGGGACACCGACGGGAGAGGAGGCGGGAGAAACACGAAGGGGGGCGATTACTGGCCCCCCTTTTGCACATAATTCTTGACGAACTCCTCGGCGTTTTTCTCAAGTACATCGTCGATTTCATCGACGAGCTTGTCGATATCTTCCTTGAGTTTTTTCCCGGTTTCGACCACCTTGGGGTTGGCCTTAACGTCTTCCTTCCCCTGCGGCTCCTTCTTGGTTTCCGGCCTCCGTTCCTGTTTTTCCATAGATGCACCTCCGTGTGGCACGCGGCGTCAGCCAGCGCCTGAGCCGCGGGGTGGATCATCTAGAGGCAGCTTACTCCCGCATTTCTCGGGACGTCAAGCCGCGGAACGAATTTACACGATCAGCGACACGATGAGTAACGCCACGATGTTGATCACCTTGATCATTGGATTGATGGCCGGACCCGCCGTATCTTTGTAAGGGTCGCCGACCGTATCGCCGGTCACCGCAGCCTTGTGGGTTTCGGTTCCCTTCAACCCCTGCTCCTCAATGTACTTCTTGGCATTGTCCCAGGCGCCACCGCCGCTGGTCATCGAGATCGCGACGAACAAGCCCGTCACGATGCAGCCGACCAAGACCCCCCCAAGCGCCTGCGGTCCTAAAATCACGCCGACCAAGATCGGGGCCATGACGGGAATCAACCCAGGGACCATCATCTTCTGAATCGCCGCCTGCGTGACGATGTCCACACAGGTGCCGTACTCGGGCTTCCCGGTGCCTTCCATGATCCCTTTGATCGTGCGAAATTGCCGACGCACTTCCTCAACCACGAGTCCCGCCGCCTGTCCCACCGCCTTCATGCAGAGCGCGCCGAAGATGAACGGCAGCATCCCACCGAGAAACAGTCCCACGATCACCAACGGGTTGGAGAGGTCGAAGGCGCTGAGGGTCCCCGCCGGCCTTCCCTTCGCCACTTCCCGTGAAAATTCCGCAAACAACACGACGGCCGCCAGTCCGGCCGAACCAATCGCGTACCCTTTCGTGACCGCCTTGGTCGTATTCCCGACCGCATCGAGCGGGTCTGTGATGTCGCGCACCTCCTTGCCCAAATGAGCCATCTCAGCGATCCCGCCGGCATTATCCGTGATCGGGCCGAAGGCATCGATGGCCACCACGATCCCCGCCATCGACAACATCGACACCGCGGCCACCGCCACACCGTACAAGCCGCCTGACTCCGCTCCCCCACAGATCCAGAAACTGCCGAGGATCGCCGCCCCGATGACCACGACCGGCGCCGCCGTCGACTGCATGCCCACGGCCAGGCCGGCGATGATATTCGTCGCATGACCCGTTTCACTGGCTTTAGCGATCGATTTGACCGGTTCGAAACTCTTTGAGGTGTAATAGTCGGTGATGAACACCATCGCGAGGGTCACCACCAAGCCCAGCAGCGCGGCAATGTAATAGCTGACGCCGCTCACTCCGCCGATCCCATCCATGATGGAGTTGGTGATGGGAAAGAATGCGATCGCGGCCAACCCCCCGGCGACGAACAGGCCCTTGTACAGGGCCGGCATGATCTCTCCGCCGGCGCTCACCTTCACGAAGAGAATGCCGATGATCGTGGCAAAAATGGTCACCCCTCCCAGGGCCAGCGGATACAGCACCGGCGCGGTTGCTCCCTTGAAGAGCGTGTAGGCCAACACCATCGCCGCCACGGTGGTCACGGCGTAGGTTTCAAAAAGATCGGCCGCCATCCCGGCGCAGTCACCGACGTTATCGCCCACGTTGTCGGCAATGACGGCGGGATTGCGCGGGTCGTCCTCGGGGATCCCCGCCTCCACCTTCCCGACCAGGTCGGCCCCGACGTCGGCCGCTTTCGTATAAATCCCTCCGCCGACGCGGGCGAAGACGGAAATTAGGCTCCCTCCGAACCCAAGGCTCAACAGGGCATGAATTGCCTTCTCGGGCCCAGCGATGCTCTGAGCGAGGGTATAGAAGCCCGTGATGGCGAGGAGCCCCAGCCCGATCAGGAGCAGGCCGGTCACCGCCCCGCCGCGGAAAGCCACGGTCAGCGCCGCGTTCATTCCGTTGTGAGCCGCCTGAGCCGTCCGAACGTTGGCGCGCACCGCAATGATCATGCCGACGTAGCCTGCGATCGCGGATGCGCCCGCTCCGACCAAGAATCCGATCGCCGTAAGCAGTCCGAACTTGTCGGAAACCGATCCCGCCAACCAGAGGACCACAAACAGGACCGCCGCCACCATTGCAACCGTCCGGTACTGTCGATTCATGTAGGCCCCGGCCCCTTCCTGAATGGCTTTCGCAATGTCCTGCATCTTCTGGTTGCCGGGATTCAATTTGAAGACCCACACGGCCAGATAGAGGCCATAGGCGATTCCGGCCGCCGCCGCGATCAAGGCAAACGTTACGATGGCTGAGTCGCTCACAGTGATCTCCTCCTCATTGGTTGCGGGAGCTCTTGTTTCACACCCCTCCCCAGACAGCCATCCAACACACGTCGGTACGCACATCGCTGCGAAGGGAAAACCGCAGGGTGGTCTTGGCTTGGCGATAGACGCTAACTACAGGAAAAATCGCACCATTTTATACGCTCAACCTGGAAGGATCAAGGAGGAAAAACCGCCGCTCCAGTTGCAGAGATCCGCGCGCCCACCATCCGGTCGGTAGCGGATCAACGACAGAGGAGACTCTTGCGCGGATGGCGGTGTCTGGCTCCTGGCGGTCGGTGGAGACATCCCAACCTCCCCATGCGAGGCTGGAATCGGGCCCCTCCATACGTGGAGCGTCGGTCGTGTCGCTCGAGCCAGGACGGTTCTGTTTTGGTGCATGGCCGCCGTAGCGGAACATAGGTCCCTACACCTGCGGGGAGCCGGACCGGATCCTCTGAGTGCTACAGAATGAAATGATTCTACCCGGCTGGTCGTCGCAACGGCATCCTCAAGGCGGGGACGGCGGATCTGTCCACTTCTGAACGACCGCTCCGGTCGAGTTCCGCGCTGGACTCTGAGTCAGCGGAAAATCGGCTCAGGCCGGCGAGAGCGAGGTTTGCGCGGGGGCAGTGGTCTTGGTATAGTCGACGGACATCGAGGGAGCGCCATGGGGATGGCACCGGAGTATATCGTAATCGACGGGCAGACGTTCTCCAAGACCAAGCTGTCGCTCGACAATCACGTCTACAAGAGCTGCTCCATCGACGATTGCGACGTGCATTACAGCGGAGGGCCATTCGAACTGCTCGATACGCGGGTCACGAATTCCCGCTTGATTCTCAATCAACCCGCCAAGCACGTCTATTCGGCGATTCAGATCTTCAAGATGAAGTCGCCCGGCTCCATTATCGTCTCCGACTAGTCGGGCGTTCGTCGGGCGCTTCGAGTCTTGCGTCAGATCCGAATCAGGATCCGCTATTTGACGACTGCAATATTCTCCGCGAATTTGGCGATCGGGATCGGCTGGAACACCGCATCCTGGGCCCCTTTGGGCGATTCCGCTTCGATACGCTGCAGAAACGCGGCCGGTCCGGTCACTGGCGCATAGCTCAACGTGGCCTCAACATCGAAGGTCTTGGTGTCCTTGGGAGTCGGAAAGGTGAACGTTTCCGTCCGCACTTCTTCAGGCTTGAGCACGGTGTCCTCGGTAACCTTGACCGCCTCGAAGTCGAACACGGTCGGTTGCCCCTTGGCACTCTGGTAACGACGGCCATAGATCCGCTTCTCATTGAAGACGGTCTTCAGGTTCTTCCCCTGAATACTCAAATCCAAGACCACACTCGCCCATCCCGGATGCGTCGTGGGAAGATTGTGCGGAACGAGGCTTTTGACCTTGACGGTCACCGTCGTCTTCTCACCCTGGATCTGGGTCGTGACCAAGAGTTCAGCAGCTTCTTGACGAAGTTTGCCGATGCGGCCCGGAAAGGAATGATTGGCAATCTTCCGCTTCTGTTCCCCGTTCGCGGACTCGCCCGTCTGCTCTGGCGTATGGCAGGTCTGACACTCCTTGCCAGCCTTGATGGCTTTGCTCGTTTCCCACGATCCCAGTAGATCATTGCTGGTTCCCAAGTTGGCCGCCGCCGGGACAGTCAGGTGGCAGTTGAGGCACAGAGCCGACTTACGGAACAATTCGGACTCCATGGATTGGTGAGCCAGGTTCGGTGCCGCGTCCTTGTAGGGACCGTACAGCGTTTTGCTGCCGATATCATACCTGGGCACCGGCGGATGCACGCTGCGATCGACCTCTCTGATCAAATGGCACTGCGAGCACGCCACCCCATCAATGGTCGGCTCCCCCGACTGGATCTGTTTGATAAACTCGTCGGTCTGATCCATGAACTCCTTGATGTGCGGGGCGTGACAACGCAGACACAGCGCCTTGTCTTTACCTCCGGAGAAGGTCAGGTATTCATTCAGGGCGGCCCGAAAGGTGGGTGTATGGATCGATCGTGAAAGGGGCGAGGTTTCCCATTCCTCGAAAACCCGCTCGTGGCAGCGTTTGCACTTGGCCGCAGCCGGGAAAGCCTTCTCCAATGTTACGGCCGTTTTGTTCCTCTTACCGACCTCGTCCGCTCTCCCCCACTCCCAAGCCTGCCCCAGGAGGCAGAGCGTCGTCATGGCCAGTCCTACGATTACCTTCCCGACCGTCTTGGAAGACAAGCTCACAAGGCCCCCTTTGCCTTTCGACGGCCATGCCGTCCCTCTGTCGACCAGTCGCTACAGCGCTTTGACCCGATAGGTCAGCACGCGTGGCTGGCTATATTCCGTGAGAATCGCCGCGGCTTCCTGCCGAGCCCGATCATTCGGCAACGTCGCAAGATACTGGTCCCGCAACGATGGCGACGGGTCGGGGATCAGCTGATACCTGAGGATCGCCTCCACGGTCGCAGGTTCGCCGGACTGAATGGCAGCCTTGAACGGCAGCTTGCGTGTCGTCCCGCCCTTGATGAACGGATCGGGAATCGGCCCGCGAAGGATTTGCTCGAACGACAGCCCGTGCCGCTGCTCTTCCCGCGACAAAACCTGCCCCTTGGCATCCTTGACCAGAATCTCCACGGCGAACTGTTTCAAGACCGGATCGCCATCAGGGAAACTATGCGGCAAACTGCCGACGCGGACGAAGATCGTCCCCTCGACCCCTCCCGCCGATCTGCTCGCGTCCACATCGATCCGGGGCATCCACTCGGCCTGCAGATTGCGATTCTTGAGCAGGGTGCCCGGAATGACGACCCCGCGGAACCAATGCCGCCCGATCGACCTCGTCAGCGCCCCGCGTTTGGACGTCGAACTTCCCGTGGACGGCTCCATGTGGCAGTCCTGACAAATCGTCCCTTGAAGGATCTCGCCGGGTAGATCCCGGCGCGTCACATCCTTCACCTTGTCGAAGTGACAGGAGGCGCAGTAATTGACTCCGCGATAGAGGTCGGATTGCATGGCCGGGTGCACGAGATTCTCTTCCGGATCGGTGTACGGCCCATACATGGTCGGCCCCGGCTTTACCCTGAAGGTAGGAGGCGCCCCCCCGTCCGGATTGACGGATTGAATCAGGTGACAGGATGCGCAGCCGATGCCCTCGACCTCGACCTTCCCGGCAAGCACCTGATCGGTAATCTTGTCCGCGTGCTGGGGATACACGGTCGTCGACGGAACATGACAGGACAGGCACCGTGCGCGCTCTTCGGCGGTCGGCTTGGTCTGAAGCCACAGCCCCAACACGGTCTTGAAGACCGGTGACTCCAGCGACGTCCCATGCAGGAGGGCCGCATCGACACGTCCGAACGTCTTGAGATCCGGGGTTTGCTCGCGAATTCCTTTCCACTCTTCATAGTGGCGATCATGGCACTGCTTGCAGTCTTCCGATCGTATAAAAATCTTTTCAATCTCCTCGATCCAGCCGCGCCCCGAGTCCTCGGACGGTCCGTCGGACTTCTGAGCCGCAGCCCGGTCGGAGCCGACCGCCATCGCCAACAGGACGAGGCCAAGGACCATGCCGCCGATGAGCGCCACCCATGTCTTGTTCATCCTCCTCCTCACCTCGTTCTCCTGCCGGTCAATCCTTCAAAATCCGTACAAAATGGAAGTTCACGCCCCAGCCGACCGGATCACCCGGGTCCGCCGGTTCATAGGTCCCCACCGTAAAATTTTCCGTTTGCATGGCGCGTTTGAGCGCGCAGCCGAAATCCCGCAAGGATTTCACATCCACCTTGTCGATTTCCTTGACGACGGCCCCGACCTTAATCCCGGCCAATTCAGCCGGAGTTCCCCCGATCACCTCGAAGACGACCACCCCTTCGGCTTTTTGAAGCCCCAGTTCCTTTCGGATGTCCTCGTCCACGGCTCCGACGGCGATTCCGAATTGCTCACCCAGTTGGACGGCTTCCTCGTCCTTGATCTCGCATCCTTTGATCGAGACCTGGGCCATGACCGCGGACGGCAGGAGAGCCGTCACCGCCACGACGACCAGCAAGGCCACAAAAAAAGCCCCACCGGCTGGAAGGGCTTTTCTCCACCATCCATCGCTCGATTTGAGGTTCACAATCTCCTTATCCTGCCCACCGGACGACTACGGACCCAGCCGGCCCTCCGGCGGGGCGACACGCCGCCGGCCTAGGACCGGGCGGCCACGTCAAGCGCCAGTTGGAACCAGGGGGCGACCGCCTTCTGGCCGTTCCGCTCCTTGTTTTCCCCGTTCCAAACCGCAAACGAGACGGTTTGCACGCGTCCCGGAACTAACTTGGCCTCATTTTCCGGATCGGCCGCCGTGAGCGGTCGTCTCATGACGACGTGCCACACCCCATCCTTCCAGATCGCCTTACCCTGAACGCGCCCCTGGTTCTGCTTGCTTGTCAACGTGCTGAATCCACCCCCGATAAGATCCTCAACCGACGACGCACGCCGCGGGATCACCTCGAAGCGCCGGACCTCGCCCTTCTTTGATTCGGCCTGCTTGGCTGCGCGCCGATCGACGTCACTCTGCCAATCGGCCTTCCAATGCCAGATGTTGATGTAGTGGTCGAGTTGACCCATGCAGAAAAATGCCGGAGCATCCCCCAAGGGAAGCCCAACGGCCACCCCGTCGCGGAAGGTGCCGGGGGTCAAACGATCGTTCTTGGTATTATCCTGCCATTCCAGCAGGAACGCGATTTCAGACCCGTTGTGCACCGACCGGACGGTCAGCGCCCGAGCCGTCGGATCCGGCCACACAGGCCTCGTGATCACTTGCCCGCTGAGGGGCAGCGTCATGGGAGGCACCGTGGACCAGGCCGCATCCTCCGGCGAGCCGGGGATCTCGCCCGCCACGAGATGCGACCGAATCACCATGCCCTCCGAGCCGACCAGCGGGATGCCGAACCAGGCGAGGGACACTGCGCCGAGGAGACCGCACCCAAGCAGGACCGACGAAAGACGGTAGGAAGACAGCCGGGTCATTCGCACCTTACACGACGATCGCGGCAGATATCGTTGACGGCGTTCGACCGCGGCCTGCGCCCTGCCGCGGCGGGGCCTGCCGACGATCGCGTCACATTACCACAGGCGAACCCGGCGTATGCGATTCTCGCCGCGCTCGCAGACGTAGAGTTGCCCTTGGCGGTCCAGCGCGAGCCCCACCGGGGAGTTCAACACGGCTTCCGTGGCAATCAACGCCTCGCCGGCCTTGACTTGAAGCACGTCATCCTTGGCCACAAAGCGCGCTGCGCCGCATCCGCCCATGTGTTTGTCCTCGTATCCGCTGTCACCGTTTCCGGCCACCGTCGAAATCAGCCCGGTTTCGGCATCCACCTTGCGAACACGATGATTCATGGTATCGGATATGTACAGGTTGGCCGCCGCATCCACCACAACCGCTTCCGGGGCATGGAGCATCGCCTTGGTCGCCGGCTTCTGATCTCCGTCATACCCATAAAAGCACATGCCGGCCACCGTCGAAATCACGCCTGAACGCTGATCGATGCGACGCACCCGATTACTGCCCTTGTCGACCACCAAGACATCGCCTTGCGGATCGACGGCGAGGCCGACGATGTCATAGAGACGGGCTTCCTTCGCCGGGCGGCCGTCGTCCATATACAGGGAGAGGTCCACCCCGCCGTCGCAGGCCGGTTTCAGCCACTCATCATCCCCCGTGAAGTCGATGCCGATCGCGTCGCCCGACAAGACCACCAGGTTCTTCGCCACAAGGGGCTGCTCACGAGCGTCGTCCGCCGTCGTCCAGAGGCCCGCGATCGTATCCACCAAACCGGTGCGAGGGTCGAAGCGGCGGACACGATGCGCCTGCGTGTCGGCGATGTACAGGGCGTCAGCCGGACCGAACGCGATGGCGGCCGGATACGTCAGATTGATCTTGAGGGCGGACCCGTCTCCATTAAACCCGAACTCGCCCGTCCCGACCACGGTGGTGATGACCCCGGTCTCATGATCGACCCTGCGGATGCGGTTGCTGCCGGAATCACAGATGTAGAGGTTGTTCTGCGAGTCGAATGCGACGTCGAGGGGAAGATACAGACCGGCCTCCGCGCAGGGTCCGTCATCGCCGCTGTAGCAGGTTTCGCCGATGCCGGCGAAATTGTGAATCGTGCCCTCCTGCAGGTTCACACGGCGAATTCGGTCCGACCCCGACTCCGCGATATAGAGCCACTGCTCCGCATTGTCGAGCGCCACATGATGCGGAAGCGGGATGCCGGCTTTGACCGCCAGCTTTCCGTCCCCCGTGCTGCGAGCCTTCCCGTTGCCTGCAAAGCGCTCGATACAACCGACTGGCACCTGAAGTTGAGTGGTCATCACCCGTTCCTTTCCAGCGTCCTGCGGAACGCGTACGGTTAGGCGCGGGGCGCCGAGGAAGCCGCCGCCGGTTGCACATCCGCAACTGGCGTTGACGCCGGTTGAGCCGGGATCGCCGTGGGCGCGCCCGGTTGGGTGGCCGCCGCTTGTTGCTGGGCCTGGGCTTGCGCCTCGGCCTCGATGGCTTCGGCCTCATGAACGGACTTCTTGAAGCCCTTAATGGCTTTACCCAGGCCCTCTCCCAATTGGGGCAACTTCCCGGCACCGAAGATGATGAGCACGATCACGAGGATCAGGATCAGCTCTGTGAATCCCATACTTCCAAACATGGTCAGGGTACTCCTTCTCTAAGGTGTTAGCCGGCGCTCGCCTCGCGCGCCCGCTTCGAAAACCGCTCCTTGAGTCGCTTGCGCGCTTCCTCGGCCTGGTCGAACATCTTACACTTATCATACACATTGATGAGATTGTAGTGGGCCAGCGGCTCGTCCGGATTTTGTTCCACGGCGCTTTCCATGACCTTGATGGCCAGATCGGTCTTGTTGTGGGCCAACGCCACCTCCATCAATTTGAAGCTCGACTCCAGGTGCTTGGGATCCAGCTCCAGCGTTCGCAAATAGCATTGAATCGCCATCTCGATCGTGTTGTAGTCCGAGACCTGGGGATTGTCGAGTTCGGCATAGACGGTCGCCAAGTTGTACCAGGCGATCGGATCCTCGGGCGTGATCTCGACCAGCTTTTCGAAGTGATTCTTCGCCTCGAGATAGTGCCGTCGATCGGAGTACAGCCGCCCTAAATTGAACAGAGCCAGAACGTCGCCGCTGAAGACTTGAAGGGCCGATTTGAACTGGGCCTCGGCTTCGTCCATCATTCCCTTCGTCGCATAGATCGTCCCGAGATTCGAATAGTACATCGCCAGCGATCGGTTCATTTCCGTTCGAAGCGCCTCGGCCATCTCGATCGACTTCTTCACCTCCGCCAAGGCGTCGTCGAGACGTCCCTGGCTGAAGTACAGCTCGCCCAGGCGACAACGCGCCTGAAAGTCATCCGACTCGGTGGACAGATGCTTCTCCAGTTCGGCGATTTCTTCGTCTGGAGAAAACGGATGTTCCCCCGGGTCCGCAACGGCTCCGGTCGGATCTGGGGTCTGCGGTGTCGTGTGTGAATCCATAGCTAATATCCTACTCGTGGTGAATAAACTAGGAACGTTCCCCCAACAACGGGGCGCCGGAGCCCATCAGTCTCGGAGACGCCGGCTCGGCCGCACCCAGGGGCAGCCGGAGCCGATCGATACCGAGCAACAGCAGGCCCAGGACGACCATCAACGTCAAATGCGAGAGTTGCAGCGCGTAGCCGGCGATAAACATCAAACCCATTCCATACCCGGCGAGACGCCCCCTGTTCACTAATCTGATGACGGTATAGGACCAGCAGAGTAATCCCGCCAGGTACAGCACAAAGGGTAAATAGAACGTGTAGCCCATGCCCATCTGAAAAATCCAACTGATCCCCTCGCCTCCTTTGCGAATGCGATAGGCCAGATCCGGATCATACAGCCCAAGAAAATAGTCGATAAACAGGAGCGCCGTGAAGATCCCTCCTCCAACGGCCGCAAACCAGATCACGCGCCGCCGTTGTCGGCGATTCCGGCTCAGGAATCCCTCGGCGCCGAACGCAACGAAGGTCAGAATGCTCGCCAGCACCATGAGCGCTTCACCGACTCGGTTCGCTTCGTGCACAAACGGCGGCGCGGCCGCAATCCCGAATGCGCCGTACATCGTGGACAGGCTCTGGTAATAAATCCAGCTTCCGATGCCCAGGAAGAAGCACGTCACGAATATTCGTTGGAGCCAGTCGTCATGCGTGCGCAGGTAGTGCACGACCAAACACGCGATAACCGCCAGGGCGATCAGATTGTAGGCCACGGCGCTCAGCATGCCGAGGTCGATCTGCATGCTGCTTAAGCCGACAAACGCCACGGTCAGCACCATCAGCAGCGCCACCATCGGCCAGAGCAGGCGCTCGTACCAGGAGGTCGACCCGCCCCGCAAGCCCCGGAACACCAGGATACCGAGCGCCAGAAATACCAACAGCGCCACCACGTTGAGGAGCATGAATCCGACCGAGGAGAGCCCGTAGAAGAAGAGCCGAACCCATTCATGGTCCTGCGCGACCTTGCTGAAGTGCATCCCCAGGCGCGAGGTCAGCCGATACAGGATCAATTCCATCAGGCCGGCGACCAAGGTCAGCTTGATGGTGTACTCGAGCAGCAGGCCCTGCCCGTCCACACGCCCGGCTGTTTTGTCGGCGTTCTCGGGAACCATTGGGTGCCACTTGTCAGGACGCAACCGCTTGAGCGGCCAACGCCTTTTCCCGTTCTCGGACGATGTACAATAGCCCGTCGGCCATGGAATAGTTATACGGTAACTCGCAGACCACCTCGCTGATCTTCCCGTAAACATGCTGATACAGTCGCTCGGCCTGCTCCGGAGTCATGCCTTCCTGCACCTCGTAGAAGTACCCGAGGCTCAGATCCTCCGACGAGGGGCGCATAATGCGCCGGATCCCATAACTCCCAGGATCATTCATGATCGGCGCCTCTTTCTCCAGGTCGAACAGGCACGGCTGGCAGGAGAATCCGGGAGAGCGGTGGAGTTTCTCGTTTTGGACGATGAAATTCATCGTCTCCAGCGCCTCCTCCTCTTTTTCCGTCGGGAAGCCGACGATGATATAACAGTGCACGGCGATCCCCAGATCCACGCAGTCCTCGGAAATCCTCCGCACATGCTCCTGCTTGATGCCCTTTTTCATGAAATCCATCATGCGCTGATTGAAGGTTTCCAGACCGAACACGATCTTCCTGCAACCGGCGTCGCGCATCAACTCCAGCAACTCTCGCCCCAGGTTCTTTTCGAAACGCATCTCCGCCGTCCATTGCACGTTAAGATTGCGCTCGATCATGCCTTGACACAACCGCTTGGTCGGCGACAGGGCCAAGCACTCATCTGTAAAGAAGAAGAACGGGGTCTGATACTTGTCTCGTAATGACTCCAGTTCGTCCAACGTCTTCCCCGGATCCTTCTGCCGAAAGTTCTGGTGGTCCAGGGTCAACGCGCAGAACGCGCAGTCTTTGTAGTAGCAGCCGCGTGAAAACTGCACCGGCAACACGGGCTTTGGGGAAAGATAGCGGTCCAAGGGGAAACCATCGTAGTCAGGCGGCGGCAACTGGGCAATGTTTTCGGAGTAGAAGGGCTGATTGACGATGATCTTGCCGTTTTGACGATAGATCAGGTTCGGCACCTTGGCATAGTCGCGCTTGCCGCTCAATTGATTGACCAACTCCAGCAACGCGGTCTCTCCCTCGAAGACGATGAAGTCATCGGTGAGATCGAACAGGCTCTGGCATCGTCGGAGATTGTCCACAAGACGGGTGAAAATGCTGCCCCCGATCGTCAGGTGGACGTCGGGCCTCGCCTCCTTGATCAGACGGCACAGGGTCAAGCCGGGCACAACCTGAGACGTGGCCGTAATCGAGACGCCGACCAGGTCCGGCGCTTCGCTCACAATGGACGGGAGAAAGCGCTCCCGGAAGAGCTCGATATAAGGATTCTGCGACTCATCGCGGATGATCCGCATCAAGTCTTTCGAATTGTAGATCGACACGGTACTGAACTGGTTGTCGACGACCGTCAACCGGGTCGGGAAGTAGATGCTGGAGATGAGTTCGAGCCATTTATCGATGAGGAAGAGCGAGTCCCGATATTGCTCGAGATCGTAAAACTCGTCACTGCGGAGCAGGTCCTTCGCCAATTCGACCTTGTCGACCATGTACGGGAATCGCTCGAGCGATTGGACCACCTGCGCATAATGTTCCTCGCTGTCGGGCCCCGTTTCACCCTGACGGTGACGTTCTAGGTGACGCACGGTGTCCTGCAACCGCTGGTAGATGCGTTGTCCGTAATCGTGTGTAAGCAGCCCATCCAGGAGTTCGATCCCGATATCCCGCTGCTGGACATTCCGCACCCCGTTCGCATGCAGAAAACCGGTCAGCGACGGAATGCTCAAATAAGGCTGTGATGGATGCCAGGTCGGTGGGAAGAGCAAGGAGATCTTCATAATAAGTATGGCCCCGACCCCTCGCTGGTCAGCGTAGGTCTTATGATTTTCAAAGAAATAACAAATTTTTATACACCCTGGTTCGAGCCAAAAGCAACCCTTGGATTCGCGTCTATCCTGGCCTGTGGATGGATCCATTGCAGGTCCTAAGGGACACATCCGGCCAAAAAAAGAAAAAGCCCCGAGGGTTCTGCAACCCTCGGGGCTCGATACCGAACCGCCTGCTGTTCAAGCCGACCACGTCGACTCGAACAGGACCGTCGAATCTTAACTTACGGCAACTTGATGGAGTACCAGGTGGAAATCCCCTTCATGCCGTTCCGTTCCACGTTGGTCCCGTCCCATGCCGCAAACGCGATGGGGATGGTGGCCCCCGCCTTGAACTGCACATCGTTGGGATCCTGCGTCTCCAACGAACGCTTGACCACCACGCGCCAGGTCGGACCACTGAACCCTCCGCCCTTGGTCGCACCAGACGGTTCCCACACGCCGTTCCCGATGACATCCTGATGGGCTTGGGTCGTCAATGTGCTGAAGCCGTTGGCATTCAAATCTTCAACGGAGCTGACTCGAAGCGTCGGATCGGACAGGATGTTGCCGGACCAAATACCGGGGTTGAAGGGCCCAAGGCTCCGACCGATCCGATCCGGATAGGTCACCCCGCCGGCCGGCTCTTCAAAGTAGTAATCCCAGAAGATACCGGGATACTGGTCGTCCACGTCCCACATCCCAGCGCTGTCCTTTCCCAGGTCCTTCTGCCACTCGGCGTTCCAACGCCAGATGTTGACCGTCCCGCCCGACTGTCCCATACACTGGAACGGAGGCGCACCCGAGGTGTTGACCGGGAACTGAATGGCCGCCTGATCACGGAAGTCCTGAGGACCAATGGTGGTGTCGTTCTTGGTCTGGTCGTTCCACTCAACGCGGAACCCGATGTCCTTTCCGTTCGTCAAGGCCTTGACGAACACGGCCTTCACGGCGAAGTTCGGATGCATCGGGGTTGTAATGGTCTGCCCGCTCAAGGGAACAACCACGCCCGGGACACCTTCCCAAATCGGATTCGCTCCATCCATTGGGACGGGTCCCTTGATGGCCTTCACTGGAATCGTGACCGGCTGGCTGACTGCTAGAGGGATCTGCCCGACCGTCAGCATGACGCCGACGAGCAGGGCAGAGACCAAAATGCCAAACACTAAGCGCTTGCTACGTGTCTGCACGAGCCTCATGAATATGCCCTCCTCTCGATGATAAGAATTGAAAAACCCTCACAACTTCTTGCAACTCCGCAAAAACTACACTGGGAATAAGTGCTGACGTTTGCCCCCTGCGGGGCGGCGCGTCTACGCCGTACCGAACGGCCCCTTCTCCTCCTTTTCTCCTTGCTTGTCCTTATCTAAAAATGACGAAGCCCCCACTTCGTTCAAGAGCATGCTCAACTCGTTACCCTGATCTTGCGCCCCGCACTCGTACGATTGCCCTTCTGGTGCATTGAAGGTCGCGGGCCGATAATCTGTCTCTGAATATGGTTGCGGGGTGACGTTCAAATAGGCAGCTTCGAAGTCCATCCAGGCGGCACAGAGATCGGCGACATAGCGGAAGAGACCGGAGTCCGCTTTTTTCGCCAACATCTTCGAGAACAGCGGCACCCAGCGCCCGATGTGGTTCTTGACGAACTTCGCCTGAGCATCGGTGACGATTTGCGTCTTCTCCGGCCCGTCGTGACACAACGCGTAGGATTCTTTGTAGGCTAGGAAATGCATGAATTCCAGTTCGACCGAGAGGTGATCCAGTCGCTCATGGATATCCTTGGACAACTCGACACCAAAGGCCTTGTAGAAACCGGCTATATCACCCATGGTATGGGATTGCGCAAAAACGTGGTCGTTCCCGAACAGCGTCTCATAAGGCGGACAATCCAAGGTGATCACGTTGCTGAAGACCCGCCGGTGTTCAGCCTGAAGGTCCTCAAGCTTCCAGTTGGCGCATTCCGCGGCCACCCACCGCTCAACCTCGGTGAGCACCCCCGCGATGGCCTGAAGCTTCTGCTTCGCACGATCCCCGCCCTTGCCGTGGAGCACCGTTTCCAGCCCTTGCAGAGCGGCGCGCCCGTCTTCGACGAATTCTCCGCACTGGAGATAATCCAAGAACTCGTCATCTTCGGGATACAGCAGACTCCACGAAGCGAGTAAATACAGCTTGCTGCGGTTGAGTGCCCGTTCGACTGCGGGTGAATCTTTTATGGCAACTGGAGTCGGGGCAACTGTCGGTGAGGTCGATGACATGGTTTGTTTCACGGTCATAACTTACTTCCCCCCTTGGGTCTCACACTCGAGTGACGGAAATTCCTTGCTACTCACACCCTTCGAGCGCACAAACCTTCGGCAAGGCGTGCGTATAATAGGTAAAGGTGAAAACCAAGTCAAGCAGGATACGCCCAAAAGCCCTAGCCTCTCGCATTTTCACTTCCAACCCCAAGAATCCTCTTGACTTTCCTGCCGATTCACCATCTCGCACTCGCCCACCCGGCTCGCTTCCGTCTCTAATCCAATCGGCCTAGTCCGCTCTGGGAGGCGGCTTCTGTCGATCTCCGCACCCGGATGGCGATACGGTCATTGACCGACCCGCACACATGCTCGCATATCCCACACCCGACACAGTGGCGATCGTCCACCCTCAGCCGCATGTCTCCAAAATCCATAGCCAACGCCTCGACCGGGCATTTCGAAACACAGGCATGGCATCCTTGGGACGCGGTGCAGAACCGCTCGGACACGACGGCAACCCCCATGCGGACTTCCTCCGAGCTTCGCGGCTGAACCAACGCCTCGGTGGCGCAGGCTGCGATGCACGGAAGGTCATGACAAAGATAGCATGGGGCCTGGTCAGCAAAAATCACCGGCGTACCGTCGACCTGGGAAAAGACGATGCTCTCGTGAGGGCAGGCTTTTGCGCAATCCTGACAGCGCGTGCATCGCTCGAGAAATACGGCTTCATCGGCGGCACCGGGCGGGCGGAGATAATCGGTCCGGAACGACTGGATCGGAGCCTCTGTGGGACGAGGAGCGTCGACCTGCTTGTGAAATTCGTAGGCGGCCCTGGCGACGGACGTCACCGAATCGCGGAAAAACTGGCGACGGCCATATTCTTTATCAGTCGCCATGCCCAGGTCGCTCCCGCCTAGACCACCCCATCCGCGCGGAGCTTATACACCTCCACGCATCGATCGCACGCTCCATACTCAACGTCCCACCCAGGATGATTCTCCCGGATAAAATCGAGAACGTATCCCTCGACCTTGTTCGGGAGGTCTTCCACCCACGAATACGTCGGAAACCGACAGAGCGGGCAGGGAAATCCTGGCATCAGCATGACCTTGGTCTGAACCTCTGGAATCTCCCCCCCTTCGACGTCGATCGCCCGGTCCAGCACCCGCAGCGTATCGGAGGCCATTTCGACGAGTTCCGAATGGGAAAAGCCCTCGGTCTGCCACAGACCTTCGAAGGCCGACTTGAGTTGTTGCGGTGGAATCTTGCGATACCACGACCGGAACTCCTTGTACCGGTCTTCCTTGCTCATCATCGGCTCTTTGCCCATCCGAACCAGGCGGCTGTCGACGGACAGCGACCACAGGACCCGGTAGCGGTGCAAGATCAAGGTCTCTTCGCCGGGGTTTTGTCCGACCTTGGTGTCGGGGTCGTACCCGAACACCGGATCCAGCATGTCCGAAATATGCATCAGCTCATGGCGACAGTAGCGCGACAGGGCGGGGTCGTAAAACCGCCGTGGAATCAACTTAATCCCCATCCCCTTCATTCCCTGGGCCTCGAACTGCTTGGCCAGGTCCTGCTCGACGGCGCCCCACTTGCGAAGAATGTCGACACCCTCCTGGTCTTCCTTGAGCACCCCTTTCACCAGCACAATGCCGACCTTCTTTTTCAGCTCCGGATACTCGTCGAAGGCGCCTCGGATAATGTCGGCAAAGCCCCAAATTCCGAACAGGTATTGATAGAGCTTCTTGAACTCGGCCTCCCGATCCTCGAGCGTATACTTCTCGTAGATCGGGTCGGCCAGCTCATGAAACTCTTTGTAATAGGTCGGGTCCCCTTCCCGCTCGGTCTTTTCAATAAACGAATCGATGACTTCCTGGAGCAATGCCGGTTGAAATCGAATATCCATGACGACGTAACCTCAAGAAACGCGGAGTTGGGGATTTCCGGGTGCCCGGTCAAAGGGTTCGGCGGCCGCCCCTCTCCGTCACCTTGACTTGCTTTCAGCCTGCTGCCTATGATCTGAGCATTCAGGCGGAACGCACAATTATAGCGAGCGGTTTTTGCAGATTGCAAACGGAGACTGTCGAGTCGAGGCAACCGACCCTCGGTGTTCATCCTCCGGAAAGAAAGAAGGACCACGGTCATGAACGAGCGCACCACCAGCATGTCACCAGTCACGTCGCCGGGCGGATTCCCCGGTGAGCAAGCCCAGTCGACCGAGCCGATCAATTTCCTGGACTATTGGAAGGCGGGCGTTCGGGAAAACCGGACTTTCCGTGGGCACACGCACGGGATCTGGACGGTGGCCTTTGCCCCGGACGGCCAGACATTGGCCAGCGCGGGCGTAGATCGGCTCGTAAGGATCTGGGACATCGAAACGGGCCGGCTCCTGCGATCTCTCCGGGGGCATACGCAGGATATCCGGGTCGCCGTGTATACGCCCGATGGCGAATCCCTCGCGACGGGCAGCGATGACCGGACCATTCGACTATGGAACCCGAAGACCGGTGAACCCCGCAAGCTTCTCTTCACGCGCTACGATCATAACGTGGTCAGCCTGTCCATGTCGCCGGACGGTTTGATGATGGCCAGGGGCGCATACAACAAGGACATCAAGATCTGGGAGGTCACGACCGGCACCGACCTCATGACGCTCCTCGGCAAGGACCAGTTCGATCACCACTGGTCGGTCTGCGTGGCCTTTTCACCGGACGGCATTCATCTCGCGAGCGGAAACGACATCGGCAAGATTAAGCTCTGGGAAGTCCTCCCGAACGGTGAGGAACGCCTCGAGGTCCACGGTCACTGGCGCGAGAACGAAGAAGACTCGACCGACACTCGTGGCTACTTTATCGACGATGACGGCGGCTTCCAGCAGGCCATGGACTACTGGATCGGAGCCATGCTCTTCACCCCGGACGGCCGATATTTGATCACCGGGAGCCGGGATACCACGATCAAGTTCTTTGAAATGCCGACGCTCGCCGATGTCCGAACCCTGAAGGGGCATTCCGCCTGGGTCCGCTCGCTGGCCATCTCCCCTGACGGCCGCGTGCTGGTCAGCGCGGGCGACGACAACACCATCAAGTTCTGGGACGTCGAATCCGGCCGACACTTCAAGACCCTGAAGAGTCACACCGGCCCCGTTCGTGCGATCACGTTTTCTCCGGACGGTAAACGCCTGGCCAGCGCGGGATGGGACCGGGTGGTGAAGCTCTGGGACGGTGGCCCCGAGGAGTTCTAATCTACCCGAGGGACTTCGCTCGGATCGGTAGGGAGGGCTGTCGCTCGCCCAAGGTTGCGCCGTATATCGATCATGCACCACATACCGACTCATGCACCGCGGGACATGGCCGGAAGGATCGGTCGCTACTCTTCCTCGGGCTCGGTGGGGCCGGCACTGAGGCCGTACCGCTTGCACTTTTCCCAGAGCCCCTTGCGGGAAAGCCCGAGAATCTTGGCGGCCATGGACTTGCTCCCACCCGCCCGCTCCAGCACGGACACAATGTAGTCCCGCTCGAACCGTTCCCGTGCCATCGCCAACGAATCGCTCGCCTCCTTGCGGTCCACCCGGCCGACCAGTCCTTCGCTGCAGAACCCGCAGCCCTCCTGAGGTGCGCCTCCCAGGAACGGGCACGTGGAATATCCGCAGAGATCCCACGCCTGCAGTTCTTCATGCTCCCGCCCCAGCGTCACCGCCCGCTCGACCATGTTCTCCAGCTCGCGCACGTTCCCGGGAAACGAATACCGCAAGAGCAACTCGCGGGCCGGGCTTGAAAATCCCTTCACCGGCTTCTTCGCGCGGCTTGATCGGGTTTCGAGCACATGATCGGCAATGACGAGGATGTCCTCGCGCCGCTCCCGGAGCGGCGGCAACACGATCTGGACCACGTTCAGCCTGTAGTACAGATCCTCCCGAAACCGTCCCTGCGCCGCCTCTTTCTTCAGGTCCTTCTGGGTCGCGCAGATCACCCGTACATCCGACTCAATCGTGTCGTTCCCTCCCACGCGCTCGAACTGCCGCTCCTGCAGGACACGCAGCAGTTTGACCTGGACGACCGGGGAGATCTCACCAATTTCGTCCAGGAACAGCGTACCCCGATGCGCCATCTCAAATCGCCCTTTTCGCTGCCGCATGGCCCCCGTGAACGCACCTTTCTCGTGGCCGAACAGTTCGGCCTCCAAGAGGGTTTCCGGAAGGGCCGCACAACTGACCTTAATAAACGCCTGATCCCGCCGCGGGCTGTGGTGGTGGATCGCATTGGCTACCAACTCCTTCCCGGTGCCGCTTTCGCCCACGACCAAGACGGTGGAGTCGGATCCGGCGATGAGCTTGACCTTTTCCAGCACGGCCCGCATTCGCTCGTTGCGGCCCAAAATCCCCTTGAAGTTGAATTTGCCTTCCAGCTCCTGGCGTAGATGCTGATTTTCGCGCTTCAACGCCTGGACTTTGGCCAGACGCTCGACGGTCAGCAACAGCTCCTCCATCTGAAAGGGTTTCGTCACGTAATCGTAGGCCCCAAGCTTCATCGCACTCACCGCCGTTTCGACGGACCCGTGGGCCGTGATGAGAATGACCTCCGTCCGAGGAGCCTGCTCTTTGCAAACTTGCAACAATCCCAGTCCGTCGAGACCGGGCATCTGAAGATCGGTAATGAGAATATCAAACGACTCCTTCAGCAGGAGCGCTTTGCCCTCGATCCCGGTGGAGGCGGCTTGAACCTCATAGCCGGTGGCCGTCAACGCGTCCATCATCGAAAGCCGCATCAGAGGCTCGTCATCCACGAGCAAGATCGAAGGCGCGTTCATGAGGCATTCCCGATCGGATAGGGATCACGGACGAGCGGCAGGCACAATGTGAATGTCGACCCTTTCCCTACGTCGCTTTCCACCAGAATCCTTCCCCCGTGCCGTTCGACGATCCCCAGGCTGACGGATAATCCTAACCCGGTCCCCTCGCCCGTCCCCTTGGTCGTGAAGAAGGGATCGAAGATGCGCGGCAGCACCTGAGGGGGAATCCCACAGCCGGTATCGCGAACCTCGACGAGACACAGCCCTTCGACAACACGGGTGGTGATCGTCACTTTGCCGCCGCTCCGGATCGCCTGCACGGCATTGAGCACGAGGTTCATCAGCACCTGCTCGATCATATGCCGATCAATCATCACGGGAGGAAGATCGCGGCCGTATTGAATCTCAAGAGAGATCTGGTTGCCGACAAAGATATGGTTCGTCAACACCAGGACCCGTTCGACCACGCTGTTGATTTCTGTCGGGGCCAACTCGGGTTGGTGTTGCTGGGAAAAATCCAGAAGCTGGCGCACGATCTTCTGGACACGTCGCAGGCCGTCTTCGATCGCCGAAAGATATTCTTCCTGCCTGGCGGGCGGGAGCATCCCCTTGCGAATGTTGTAGAGACAATTGAGAATACCGCCGAGGGGGTTGTTGATTTCGTGCGCGACGCCAGCCGCGAGCTTACCGACTGACGCCAGTTTCTCGGAGCTGCGCAGATACTGCTCGAATCGCTTCATGTCGGTCATATCCCTGGCGATTCCCAGCACGCCGGTGATGCGTCCGTCGGAGCCGCACAGCGGCGACACGCTGACCATGACCGATCGGGGTTCTCCGGACTTGCTGACCACCTCCACTTCGTAGACCTGTTTCGTCCCGATATCCAGCGTGCTCTTGAGCCGACGCCCGCGATGTCGTTTTGAGAGCAACGAGAGATAGGGGCGGCCGAGCAGGTCCTCTTTCCGATACCCCCATGCCTCGACCTTTCCATTGACATACGTGAAGCATTGCTCGACATCCAGGGTATAGATGACGTCGTTGGCGTTCTCGAGCAGATTCTCGAGGTATTGTTTGGTGTCTTCGATTTCGCGCGTCCGCTCGCGCACCTTGGTTTCCAACTCCTCGCGATGACTTTGCAGTTCCCGTTCGAGTCGCTTGCGCTCGGTGATGTCTCGGACTTGCACCAACACCGACGGCCGGTCTCCCGTTTCCACTCGAATCAGGTCGATCTCGGCTTGAACGGCCTGGCCGTCTCTGGACAAGACGTCCATTTCCTGCGTGGGGACTCGTCGCTCGCCCTGAACGAGCTTCCCGATCCGATAGACGAGCTCTTCGTGATACGCGGGGGGTACAATATCGAGAATCCGACGACCCAGGATTTCTCCCTCCGGATAGCCCAGAACCTGCTCCTCCCGTTTGTTGACGGCCACGACGATACCCGCGTGGTCCACCATGAACACGGCGTCGGCGACCAGGTCAAAGAGCGCCTTGTAACGGGCCTGCGACGACGACAACTCGCGTGTCCGTATTGCGACTTCCTGCTCGAGTTGCGACGTATAGCGCTGCACCTTTTGTTCCAACTGCCGGCGCTCCGTGATATCACGCACGAAGGACCGCGAGTAGACCAGCCCCCCGCCCTCCGTATCGAACAGGGCCGTCGTATGGACCTCGACGTCGATCGGTTGGCCCGACTTGGACAGAAAGACGGTTTCGATCGTGCTCCGCCCCTTGGCCATCAGTTGCTCCAGATAGGCCAGAATCTCGCGCTCGCGTCCTTGTGGCACGATCTCCCAGACATGCATCCCCAGCATCTCGTCGAGTGTGTAGCCCAGTTTCTCCAACCCGGTTTTATTGACATGAACAAAGCATCCCGCCTTGTCCAACTGGTGAATCATTTCCGGAGAGTTCTCGATGAGATCTCGATACCGTTCCTCCAATTGGCGGATCTCCCCCATCTTGCGCTCGAGCTCGCCGAATGAACTTCGCAGGTTGTCGGCCATCGTGTTGAACGCGCCGGCCAGGTCCTCGATTTCGTCTCCCGTTTTCACGTGCAATCGGTGATCCAGATGGCCGCCTCCGATCCGCTGGGCCCCTTCGTGCAAGCTGCGGATGGGCTTGGTAATTCTCCGCGCCACCAGGATGCCGGTCCCCCACAGCACGCCGAAGACGCCGACGCCATACAACGCCACCTGCCAGACCAATTTGTTCAGCGGGGCATAGGTTTCCTCCGGATCCTGCCGGACGAAGGCCACCCATCGATGCCCCCCGAGGCTGCCTGGCACCAAGTCCTCCCCCAGGCGCACGGGGGCGAACCCCACCAGTCCGTTGCGCCCCCCATGCGAGTCGTTCTCCGCCTCCGTCCATCCGGCCGTCCCCGCCCCGATCGCACGTACCAAATCCGGGCCGACGACATGCTCCTCCAGCGCCAGCACCGGGCAGATCAGCGGCGTCCCGTCGTCCGCCATCAACATCGCGTGCCCGGTGCTCCCGACCATGATTTCGGAGATGGCATGGAACAAGCTGTCGCGTCGCAGCAACACCGTCACCGTGCCGATGAAATCCTTCCTGGCTTCGTCCAGGATCGGCACGGATACGTTGAGGACATGGGTGCCATAGGACGGATCGAAGTACAGGTCCCCGATGTAGACGCGCCTCCCGTCGTCCTTTTTCACCGCCTGCCACCATCCGGCCGCGCTGTAGTCATACTCGACCTGCGGGATCGAGCTGACCACCAGCGCGCCCCGGTTGTCGGTGATCAGGATTCCGACGTAGTCCGCCTTCCGTATGTCGTGCCACCGTATTAGATAGTTGGTGACGATGCGATTGATGAAGATCGGGAACTCGCTCCCTTTGGCGCGACTCTTCCAGCGTTGTTGCCAATCCTTGATCATGGCCTGCACTTGGGCGTCGCTTTTCCCCTCATAACTCCGGTTGGCTTCCGTGACCGCCGTGCGGACAAACGGCACCGTGGCCAACTGCTGCGCCTCGTTCATCCCGCGCGTCACGTGCATTTCGACGCGACGGGCGACCTCGAGCGACAATTCCTTGAAGTTGACCCCGATGACTTCGCGCAGGGCGCGACGTTCTTCCACGTAGGTGAGGACGAGGGACAGGCAGACGGGTAGCAGACCGACCATCACAATCGCGGTGATGATCTTGCGCTGAAGGCTATGGGACCGGCTCCAGACTCCCATGGTGTTCCTTCGCTGGACCACCGGCGAACCCACCGTGATGCCACACGCGAACGATCGGAAACGGACCCCTATCCTCGCTTGACGAGTTGATTCGCGCCTCCCGGCCACGCGATGAGGAGCGCGCTCGCCACAAACACCGACGAGTAGGTCCCAAAGACCACTCCCCACAACAGCGCCAGGGAGAAGTCATGCAGCACCTCCCCTCCGGCAAAGGCCAGCGGAACGAGAACCAGCACGACCGTCAAGCTGGTGACGATGGTGCGGCTGAGGACCTGGTTGATGGCGCCATTGATGACCGCCTCCATCGGCTCCCGACGCCGACTCCGCAGATTCTCCCGGATCCGGTCGAAGACCACCACGGTATCCGTTAGGGAATACCCTGCCAAGGTGAGCAAGGCGGTGACCACCAAGAGGGTAATCTCCTTGTCGAGCAGGAAAAAGGCCCCTAGAACGGCCAGCACGTCGTGGAAGGTCGCGAGGGCGGCCGCGACGCCGAACACGAACCGGAAGCGCACCGCGATGTAGAGAATGATGCCGGCGAATGAAATCAGCACGGCAATCAACGCGTCCTGCTGCAACTTTTGTCCGATCGTGGGGCCGATTTCTGTCGTCGAGTCGACGACGAACGGGTTGTCGGCCATCTCCTTGGCAAACACCGCCACGACTCGTTCGGCCACCTTCTCCTCGATCGTCGTGGACGTCTTCACGCGGATCAGTAATTTGTTCTCGGCCACGAACTCCTGGAGTTCCGCGCTCCCGAGGTCGTTGGCCTCCAAGTGCTTCCGCACCGTTTCAATGGCAAACGGCTTCTCGAACTTGAGCTGGACGGCGGTCCCCCCTGCGAAGTCGATCCCGAGATTGGCCTGCCCGCGGGCTATTTGCACCAGGGCGATGATCCCCAGGAGCACCAACACACCCGAGACGGCAAAGGCCATGTTCCGCTTGCCCATGAAGTCAATGTTCGTTTTTCCAAGAATCTCAAACATGCCGCTCCTCGTCTGCATCGTTTCACTGGCTCAGGTGTTAGATGCTCAAGTGCTCCACTTTCGCCCGTCGGTTGATGAGATCGAAGACTACCTTTGTGCCGACCAACGCGGTGAAGAGGTTGATGATAATCCCGATGCACAGGGTCACCGCAAACCCCTTGATCGGACCGGTCCCGAACAAGAATAAGGCAAAGCCCGTGATCAGCGTCGTCACGTGCGAGTCGACAATCGTCAGCAACGCCTTGTCATAGCCCCCGTCCACCGCCAGCCGGACGGGCTTTTTTTGCCTCAACTCCTCTCTGATGCGCTCAAAAATGAGCACGTTGGAATCGACGCCCATCCCGATCGTCAGAATGATCCCCGCGATACCGGGCAAGGTGAGGGTAGCGTTCAAGGCGGAGAGCGCCCCGATCATCCCGATCAGGTTCAGAGCCAGCGCCGCATCGGCGATCACGCCGGACAACCGGTAATAGATCGCCATGAACACCACGACGATGATGCCGGCGATCATGGTGGACCGGATCCCCTTCTCAATCGAATCCCGGCCCAGAGACGGACCGACCGTGAGGTCTTGAATGATTTTCAACGGGGCCGGAAGCGCGCCGGCTCTCAGGACGATCGCCAGGTCGTTGGCTTCTTGCGTCGTGAACGTGCCCGTGATTTGGGCGCGCCCGCCGCTGATCCGTTCTTGAATCACGGGCGCGGAATACACGGTGTTGTCCAGCACCACCGCCATCCGCTTCTTCACGTTGTCGGTCGTGATTTTCTCGAATTCCCGGGCCCCCTTGGCGTCGAACGTGATCGAGACGTAGGGTTCGTTGAACTGCCCGATGGCCACCCGGGCGTCGCTCAGCACATCCCCCGTCAACATCACCCGTTTCTTCACGAGAAACGGAATGCGATACTCCCGGCCCAGCTCCTTATCCACCACCCGCTCGAAGAGAATTTCGTCGCCTTCCGGGATCTTGTCCCGAACCTTGGCGAGCAATTCCGCTTCTTTCCCCTTCTCGATGCGTCCGGGCAGGTCTAACCCCATCGCGTTGCCGTCGTCCAGCAGCTTGAACTCGAGGATAGCCGTTTCCTTGATCAGGTCTTTGGCGCGTTTCGGATCCTTGATTCCGGGCAACTGCACCACGATCTGCTTCAGGCCCTGGCGCTGAATGATGGGTTCCGCCACACCGAACTGGTCCACGCGGTTCCGAATGGTTTCCAAGGCCTGATTGATGGCCGTGTCTTTGATGCGACTGATTTCCGCGTCGCGCAGATTCCAGACCACGCTGGTGGCCGCTCCGGACCCTTCCGCCTCGACGAAGGCAGGGAAGTCGTCGATGAGTTTTTGCGCCGCGGCCTTCGCGTCCGGGTTCGCCGGCGTCAGGGTCACTTGCGTCGGCCCTGTTTTCTTCACGGATTCCAAGACCACGTTTTTGTCGGCCGCCGCGTCCTGCAGCGAGGTGACGGCCCGATCGACGGCAATGTCAACCGCGCGATCCTCCTCGACTTCCAAGACCAGATGAATGCCCCCCTGCAAGTCCAGGCCCAGGGTAATGCCTTTGCTCGGCAGGAATTTCTTCATCCACTCGGGCAGACTGCCGTACAGAGAGGGCGCGGATGGGAGAAAACACACACCCGACACCACGACCATCATCGCCAACAACGCCAATCGACCACCGACTTTTTTCATGCCACCCTCATCGACGTCACCATCATCGCGCTTTCCCGACGTTTAGTCATCGTCTTCGGTACGGACCCGGGCGATATGCTCGCGCTGGATCTTGATCTTCGTGTTATCCGCTATTTGGAGCGTGACCGTCTGCTTGCCAAGATTGGTCACGGTCCCCCAGATGCCGGAGGCCGTGACGACCTTATCGCCTTTCTTCAGGGTCTCCAGCATTTGGCGTAATTCTTTTTGTTTCTTCTGCTGCGGCAAGATGAGGAGAAAATAGAAAATCGCGAAGATCAGCAGAAACGGTACCAGGGAGAGAATCAGATTGGGCGACGATTGGCCGCCGCCCCCCGATTGCGCCCACGCGAGTGAAGCTAGGGTGTTCATGAGTGCGGTCCTTGAGCCGCCGCAGCGGCCGGTTGGGTTGGGTGCATAGTATCGTCCTTGCCTCCTTCTACGTGCTCGGTTTCCAACCGCTGATGAAAGGCTCGGCGAAACTCCTCGAAGCGGTTGGCCGCAATCGCGGCGCGGATCTGCCGCATCAACGAGGCGAAGTACGCCAGGTTGTGCAAGGTGTTCAGCCGCAGTCCGAGCATCTCCCTGGCATGAAACAAGTGGTGGAGATAGGCCCGCGAGTAGGTCGCGCAGACGCGGCAGGGGCACGCTGGGTCGATCGGCCGCGGATCCCTCGCGTACCGAGCCTGTTTAATGACCACCCGTCCTTGCGACGTAAACAACCACCCAGTCCGGCCATGCCGGGTCGGCACGACGCAATCAAAAAGGTCGATGCCTCGCGCAACCCCTTCGACGAGGTCCTCGGGCATCCCGACGCCCATGAGATAACGGGGTTTGTCCGCCGGCAGTTCAGGCACCGTTACATCGAGCATCCCATACATGGACGGCTTGTCTTCCCCCACCGAAAGGCCTCCGATCGCGTACCCGTCGAACGGCATGCTGACCAGATCACAAGCCGCCTGCCGACGCAAGTCCACCTCGAGCCCCCCCTGGACGATGCCGAACAACGCCTGGTCGGGGCGTCGATGTGCGGCAAGGCAGCGTCGAGACCAGACGGCCGTCCGCGTGACCGCAGTCTCCACCTCGTGGCGCGTGGCTGGCAGCCCGACACACTCGTCGAAGGCCATGATGATATCGGCGCCGAGACCGGCCTGAATCTCGATCGCACGCTCGGGGGTAATGTGGTGGAGGCCACCGTCAAGGTGCGATTGGAACGTCACCCCTTCGTCCGTCACCTTTCTGAGTTTGGCGAGACTAAACACCTGGAAGCCTCCGCTGTCAGTCAAGATGGCGCCCGGCCAAGACGCGAAGGCATGGACGCCACCGAGACCTTGTACGATGGGAACCCCAGGGCGAAGATACAAATGGTAAGCATTGTTCAGGATCAGGCCAAAGCCCAACTCCTGCAGTTCCTCCGGCCCAATCCCCTTGACGGTGCCGATGGTGCCCACCGGCATGAACATCGGGGTGTCAATCACGGCCCTCGCAGTCGACAGTCGCCCGCATCGCGCGGCCTGTCCGGCCCCGCTCTTGGTGACCTCAAAATGAAGGGACCCCATGGTGATGCTACATCCGATCCGGGGCCGAGATCCCCAGCAACGCCAATCCGTTCCGAATCACTTGCTGAACCTGCCGCATGAGGACCAAGCGTGCGCCCGTCAGCCCGGGAGTCAGCACCTCCCGATGGCACGAAGAGAGGCCGGCTATAGAGCCTGGCTCCAGAGGCGCGAAGGAAGCCAGATCCCCCTCCAGCTCCGGTTCCGCGGCCGGGGGCAGGATTCGGTGGCGGAAATAATAGGCATGCAGGAGCCCGGCCAACTCTTGCAGGTAGAAGGTAATCCGATGCGGTTCCAAGTGCTCCACCGCCCCCTCGACAATGACGGGATAAGCTGAGAGCTTGCGGATCAGCCCCAGTTCATCGGGGTCCTGAAGCAGCTCCAGGTCCGCCTCAGCCGTGGTAGGAATCGGCATCTGCCGCGACTCGGCGACCCGGCAAATGCTGGATACACGGGCATGGGCATACTGCACGTAGTAGACGGGATTGTCGGAGGAACGCCGCTTCGCCAGCTCGAGATCGAAATCGACGTGAGTATCGCTCCGTCGCATGAGAAAGTAGAACTTGGCCGCATCCACCCCGACCTCGTCCAGTACTTCCCGTAACGTGACGAACATGCCAGCACGCTTCGACATCTCGACCTTGTGTCCTCCCCGCAACAGGTTGACCATCTGGACCAGCACCACGCGTAGACGATCCTTCGGGGAGCCGAACGCCTCGACCACTCCCTGCATTCGCGGAATGTATCCATGGTGGTCTGCGCCCCAGATATTGATCAGCCGGTCGTACCCTCGAAGGAGTTTGTCTCGATGGTAAGCGATATCGGAGGCCAGATAGGTAAAATCGCCGTCCTGTTTGCGCACAACGCGATCCTTCTCGTCGCCGTACGCGGAGGAGCGAAACCAGAGAGCACCATCCTGCTCGACAATCAACCCCCTGGCTTTCAGTTCTTGAATGACCCGAGAGACGGCCCCCGACTGCAGTAGAGACGCCTCACTGAACCATGATTGAAATTCGACGCCGAAGCGACTCAGATCCTGGCGGATCGCTCCAAGCAGGCGCTCATACGCCAACGATTGACACCGCCGCTCGGCGTCTTCGCGGGGCAACTCCAGAAGGGAGGCCCCCTGACGTTGATCGATTTCCGCGGCCACGTCCTCGATATATGATCCCTGATACCCATCTTCGGGGAAGGTGGCTTCGATACCGCGTCGCTGTCGGAGGCGGGCATACACCGACGCTCCCAGGAGCTTCATTTGCCGACCCGCGTCATTAATGTAGTATTCCCGGACCACCTCGTATCCCGCGGACTCCAGCAAATTGGCCAAGGCCTGGCCGACCGCCGCCCCTCGACCGTGCCCGACATGCAGCGGTCCCGTGGGATTTGCACTGACAAACTCAATGAGCACCCTCCGCCCCACTCCAGTCCGGCTGGTGCCGTACCGGACGCCCAGCGCTTCAATTTCACGCAAGACCTCGAGCCAGAGGGTTTGCTTCACGGTCATGTTCAAAAAGCCAGGTCGGACGATTTCCACGCGGTCGAGCAACGCATCCCGTTCCGCCATATTGTCGACGATAATCTGCGCGATGTCCTGCGGAGCCCTCTGTTCCGCCGACGCGAGAGTCATCGCGACGGTAGACGCCAGGTCTCCCCATTCAGCCCGTTTCGGGGCATCCAGCGTGATGGCGGGCATGAGAGTGAGCTTGAGTTGGCCCTTCGATTGCGCCTGGCGCATAGCAAGCTGCAACAAGTTCTCTATCTTTTCTTGGACAATTCCCCTCGGCACCTTCGCTCTCCTAAGTCGGCCTTTTCACGAGACAAAATGAATTTTTTAACGTACCACAACGGCCGCATGTCCCACAAGCTACTGGCAGACGAGCTGACATGAATTGCTCGTGAATCTACGTGCATAATGAGCCTTGGCTGAAAGAAACAGTCGCTCGCATCGGCCTACCAAGGGCGACTAGTCCGATTCCTAGCTTGACGGAACCGCTCGGGCTCCAGTGTCCTGTGCGACCCGATTCCATCATTTCGGCATGGAACCCTGGCCGAATTGAGATCCAAGCAACTTGCGCACCAATTCCAGATCGGCAGGCGTATTAACGTTGAGAAAGGAAACCAGGTGGGGATCCAGACGAACGAGTTCCGCTTCCGGGATCAGCCGCCCGCGTAAAGACGGCTCTTCCAACAACCCGTGCAGTCGTAAGTCTTTTCGCTGAATTCGTCCCTCCACCGCAGGGAGGCACGTCCTCCGATAACAGGCACACATCGGCTGTGGGCCGGTCGACAAGAGCGGCATCACGAAATCATGCTCATTCCGTTGGTCGACGAGATACTCAATGACCTTTGGGCTGAGAAGCGGCATGTCGCAAGCCGCGGCAAAAATCCATTCCGCATCCATCACCTTGAGCGCTGTATAGAGACCCCCAAGCGTGGCGCAGCCCGGAATCGCATCCACGAGAACACGATGGCGACCGGCCGGCAGCGACACACTTGCATCTGCAATCGAAACCACGACCGTGCCGAAGCATCGATCGAGGACATCAAGGGCGCGACTGAAAAGTGACCGCTCCCCGACCTTGATAAATCGTTTGTCGACCCCCATGCGTTTACTCCGTCCCCCGGCAAGAAGGACGCCGCACACGTCGGAGTGCCGCTGGTCTTGTGGCAGAGTCATAAGGGACTGAGGCTCAGTAGGAACAAAAAAAGGGGGTGGGTCGAAACCCACCCCCTTGTCCGATCGACCGTACGGATCGAACTAGAGTGTCTTGCCCTTTCGCCGGTTGGCGCGACGGACCAGCACCCACCCTTCCAACAAGACTACCCCGGCACCAATTACGAAAGGATAGATGTAGGTCTCCTTCGGAATCGGAGGCTCGAGGATGCTATAGTAGAAAGCCGAAACGGCCATCTTCCGCCCAGCATCCCCGTTGTGACCATCCCACGCGAAGAAGACGGTCGGGATATACTTCCCGACCTCAAAGTAAGCGTATTCCTCGTAGTCGTCCTTCCGAGGACGCTGTACCATCACAGTCCATTGACCATTCTTCCACTCCGACTTGAGGACCTTCAGCTTTTCCTCGAAGTCGTCACGCTCTTCAAAGTCCTGATCCCAGCCAGTCCCCTTGAAGGAGCGCACCTTTCCGTCCGCGTCCCACTTCACGATGTCCACCGGATACTTATCATCGCCCCAAAGATATCGGGGCTTGGCTGGCGGTGGAAGCTCCTGCCACTTGATCGGAAACTGGAAGGCAAGCCCGTCATTGTACACCGTATAATTATTCTGGTGCGCGGCGATCGAACCCTCTTCCCCAGTCTTGGGTGCCTGCTCCTTCACCCCGTACTCATCGAGGTTGACGGCCGTAGGATCCCACGGCAACTCGCCTTCTGCCACGCTCTTGGTCCGATCATCCCATTGGAACATGTACACGATATGATCGTTGTTGTAGAGCGACTTGACCCAGATGTCATCGATACGATTGACGAAATTGCGTGGTTTATGAGTTATCTGGCCACCCATCGCGACGATGCGGCGTTCTCGTTTCGCCCACATTTCATCGGCAGGATCGGCTGAGATGTCACCTTCCACAAACCCGGAGCGGACAACAAAGTTGATCTTTGGCTTATCCGTCAAGGGATCAATGTCGAGTGGATTGCCATCTTTGTCGCGCTCGCAGAGCGAATTCACAAAATTGGCAATGTCCCAACGTTCATCGATGGTGGTGGTGTCCGCAAACGATGGCATCGGGGTGCCGCTCACACCTGTGGAAAAGGTCCGGAAAATGTTCTTTACATTGTACGGGTCTTGCCGGCTTCCACGGAAGTTCCAGCACTTATGCCAGTCGGCCGGCTGAATCGAGAATCCCCAGTCGTCTTTAAGGTTGAAGGCGTTCCCATCTCCTCGGCCTTCGACGCCATGGCACTCGATACACTTCTTCTCCACGATAAGCTCGGCCCCACGCTTCAGACTCTCTTCAGTCGCCGGCTTCGGCTTCAAACCCGCCATATCCAATACGGTTTGCGTTTCGGTCTCCTTATCGTCGAACTTGCGATCCTTTACCAATTGAGTTGTGACAAAGGCGAGCACCTGAAGCCGCTGCTCCTCGGTGAGAATGCCTTCCCATGAAGGCATCGCCGATCCGGGCAGACCGTGCGTCACCGTTTCGAAGAGATCGTTTTTTCCAGGAGCCTGCTCCTTGTAGTTGAACAGAGGTAACTCTCCGCTGGCCGTGTGACGAATCTTAAAGGTACCCTGATTGAAATTTCTGGGTCTTGGCCACAGACGATCAGCTCCTGGCCCGTCGCCTGCGCCATCGACTCCGTGGCACCATACGCACTTGGTAAAATAGACTCGCTTCCCCGCTTCGATCATTTCAGCCGGAGGGGCCGGCGGAAGCTCCTGCCGTTTGAACCCCTCTGGAACTGCCTCTTGAGCTAAACTGGTAACCGCCGCGTGACTAGACAGCAGAAGGCTCCCTGCCACGAGAAAACCCAGCGTAATCTTTCCAGCATTTACAGTATGCGTTTTCATGATTGTGTCCCTCGTTGGCCTAGCCATGTCATCAGTCCCACGTACGGGGATAGTAACCCGTATGCCAATACTCGAAGAGGATGACTTTCCAAATCTCATCCGTCGTCAAGTGTTGCTCCCATGGCGGCATCACTGATGCCCACGGGAAGCCCTCTGGGGGAAGCCCGATGCCGCCCTTGGCTACGCGCCAGAACACGAAGGTTTCTTGAAGCTGCGCCAATGTTCCCGGATCGGTAAAGTTAGCCGGGATCGGGTTAAAGGCAAAGGCATGAAGCCCGCGGCCATTCAAATTGTCGCCGTGACAGAAGTGACAGTTTTGGAAGAAGATCTCTCCTCCTTCCCGCACATACTTGATGTATCCTTGGGCGTTGGGATCCCAGGGATTTGCCTCCGGCTTCGTCTGCATCAACCGCCCCATGCTTTGCTCGGTGATCAACTTCCGGGCAAATTCTTCGTCGAACTTCCCCTCGGTATTTGCGCGGAAAGGGTTGTAGGCGGTTTGCAGCGTCACGGTCTTGCCATGCACCTTGGTATTCTGCGGGGGTGCCGGATGGACCGTGCGCAACTCAATCGGCTCCTCAAGGCTGGGAAGGAATGAATTGTACGCGAAACCTCCTACAAGGATTGGAATCGCAACCAGGAACAAGGAACGAAGGGCCTTGTGAAAACCGCTGATCCCATCCATGACATTGATGATGGGCTGCTTGAACTTGTTCCAATCCTCCTGGTTGCTCGACATCCACATAAACACAGCCACAAGTGAGGCCGTGCCATACATCGCGCGCACGCTGAATGGAATAGGAGGATAGATACGATATTTGAGATACATCTGGATGAAGACCCAAAACAGGATCCCCTGCCAGAATCGCGGCACCGCGAGCCCGCTCTTGTTCAAAAGATAACTGATAAGGGAAAATGTCAACACGCAGAGGGCGAGCTCGCCCACCATCTGCATTGGCATGTACCCCTCGACCAACTTTAACCACGTCATAACTAAAATCTCCTTCTTGGGCTCAATCAGGGCTTAGTTGATTTTCGGTGGCTCCTTACCCTCCTGAACCTGCGCGAGGTAATCGATAATCTTGTTCAACGCCCCCGCGCTGAGCTTTTGTCCGAAAATCTTGGGCATCACCCCGTCCGGGAAAGGCTTGACCACATAAGCACTCGGTGCCACCACGGACTCCATAATATATTCGCGAGTGGACTTCGCAGTGCCCTTGTAATCCGCCGCCTTGATTCTGGCTGGCGCGTTTGTGCCTTCGACGAGCTTCGGCCCCACTGCCCCGGTCGCGCCAGGAATGCCTGGAATCGTATGGCAGACAACGCACTGGGCCTTGGCAAAAATCTGATCGACGGGCTCGGTTCCGTCTGCGAGCAACCCGCCCCCCCCACCGCCAGCCTTGTCCTTATCATCGTCCTCCGCCATCTTAGGACGATCTGCCTCCGGGATGAACTTCTCATACGACTTGGCAATCTCGTCATAGGACGGTGGTTCCTTACCCTCACGCACGTATATCCAGGTGTCCACCGCAGCCAGTTCACCGATGGACAGGGAGATTGGCGGCTTGTGAATCTTTGGCATCGGGCTTTCTTTATCGTTGGTTCCCTTCACGCCGAAGCCAGCCACCACATAGCAATTCGGACAAGCGTGAGACTCAGCGATATACTCTTGACCAGTTTCAGCGGTTCCGGCCCCAGGGAAGGATTCCTTTTCGACGGTATCACGTTCTGCGGGCTTCCCCTTGTGATAGCGGGGATCATTAAGCCGCTCCTCCAACCTTCCGGGAAGTCCCCACAGATTGGGAGCCCGCTCGCTAAGGAATCCCTGCTGAAAACCATGACAAAGGGGGCACTGCCCCTTGCCGATCGCTCCTTGAACCTTACTCTGTCCGACACCGCCAAAAATGATCTTTTCCCCTTCGTCAGCAAGCTGTTGGGGACTCATGGAAGCGAAGTCAAGTTTGACAACGGGCGGAGGAAAACCACCTTCGACCTGAGGTAACCAATTCCCATACCCTGACAGGAATGCAGCGACGAAGAACATCATCCCGCCAATCTTGAACAGAGCGCTGAGATTGGCAAAGTAAAGGCCCATCATCAGCGTCATGGCTGTGATCATTGCCAAGGAGACCGGCAACAAGCGGCTTTCCGCAAAGAAGTTAATCTTGTAGTTGGCAATGGCAATAAACAAAAGGACGGTCGCGATCATCCCGATGAAAGTCTTGAAGGAGGCCTGCTTCCTCTTGACCGGATCGGAGATCCCCACCTGAAAATAAACCAGAAGGCCGGCGAGGAGGGCCAAAACCGGCCACCCCATGTCCAGCGCAGTCGAGATAAGATTACCCACAGCTCATTCCTCCTCAGGATTCAGGCTGGGGCCCAAGCCTGCCGCCCATAGGGCCCCAGCCTCAAATTCAGGACTATGTGTTAGTGGCCAGCAACCGGCTGCGGGGCCCCACCGGGAACCGGAACTTTCGCCTCCACAGGAGCGGCTTTCTTCGTGAGAGAGCCGACCCAGAAGACGAACAAGATGCTAATCCAGAAGAACAATACGTTGGCCGAGATCATATTGGCCGCAAATCCGACCGTGTGGGTGTAGGCCCACGGCGAGTTGTCCCTCATGATCTCATTGACATGCCAGAACAGACGGACGGAGGAGCGGATATATCCCATCAACCCCATCATCCAGGTAAAGGCTGTTGCCAGCATGATCAGGGCATACTGTGAGCGGGCGGAAATCTTTCCCCATTCGATTGGCCCCAACTGCTTGGCACCCTTCATCATGACGCTGTTGAGAGCGAACATGTAGAAGAGACAGGAGAGAGTGGTCGCCACCTGTGGCACTGACAAGCCGACGCGAACGTTGGCCGGAATGTAGTAGCCGTAAATTGCAAGCCAGACGATATTGATATAGGCAAGCCCGAAAAACACGCCCATGAAAATGTTGCCGAACTTTGCCCATGAAACCGTCGACACCTTATTGCCCCGCATGTACCAGACGAAGCTCAAGACGGTTGTGGTGATAATGACGTTGATCCCCCCGTTCTTGGCCGACATGACTCCATAGTTACCGAGGACTGGGTGCTGCTGGCCACCCATCGCCTTGAGCTCGGCCGGAGTCATCACCATGGTGTGCGGAGTGATAAAGATCAAGAACCCGCAGAAGAGGATGAACACAAGGTATTTGATGTAGCGGAAGTATTTCTCGGCTCCGCGCATCCGACCCAGCGCCTGCCAGAGATAGTAGTTGGTGCTGAGGAACAGAATCCCGATCATGGTAGCCTGAATGATGAACAACCACGCCAGCAGGCCACCCATTAACGTAATCCCCATCTGTTGGCGATAGGCATACACCTCTCGCATCAGCCAGTAGCCGGCGAAGGGAAGCGGAATCAAGAAGGCAACCCCGATGGCCATCGCAATGTAGCCCATCCAGTCATAGTGTGCCCGATCTTCATCCGTCTTCGAGGACAAGAAACGATAAGCCGCATACGCCGCCACAACACCGCCGCCGAAGGCCATGTTGCCGAGAATACGGTGCACATTCAGCGGGTTCCATAGCGCGGTATGGATGACGTGCCAGATGTTGCCGAGGAACCGTCCCTGTTCGTCGACTCCCGCAGGGGACATCATGAAGGCAATCCATGAATTGGCAAGGAACATCAGCACCGTTCCGATGACGTTCAACACGACCGACATACTCAAGTGAATCCACTTGAGGAAACCCGTCTTCATCTTGTCCCAACCGTAGTAATAGATATAGAGGGTGCCGCTTTCGGCTACAAACATCAGCGCATAGATGTGCATGACCGGACGGAAGATGCCAGACAAGTATCCAAAGAAGGCTGGATAGAGCGTGAGGAAGGTAAAGATCAGGATCCCGCCCAAGATGGCCGTCAGAGAATAGGCCGTGAGACTGATCTTCACGAAGTCGTAGGCCAACTGATCGTACTTCTTGCCGAGGGCCTTGTCCTTGGCGACCACCCCCATGAACTCGATGATCATACAGAAGATCGGCACGGCAAGGACAAAGCTGCCATAATAAAGATGCTGCTGGTTGGCGAACCAGATCAACACGCGACTTTCAAAGTTATACCGCGGATAATCCTTCTCGCCGTCAGTGGTGATCGGCGCTGGAGCACCGCTGACAATCCCTTCGGTCTTGTAGTAGACATCGCGCCCTTTTTCGACCTTGGCCTCTTCCTTCTTATCACCGTCCTTTTTTGCCGCCGCCACCTCAGGTGGAGGCCCCCCTGCCGCCGGCCCGCCACCACCGGCCAAGGCAGGGAGCGAAGTAAGGATAGGAACGAGAAGGAGGCCTACCATCGCGCCGAGCGCCATGATCGACAGAATTTTTTTACGCGTGACACTGCCCATGGCTTACCTCCTTAGACAAATCGACAAAGACCTGTAGCATATCGCGAGTCATCAGCCTAGTTTCTGAACAGATACCAGTAGTCCAACCCCTGCATGTCCATGAAATAGTGGTCCACCAGCGTGAAATAAGACAAAGCGATCATGATCGAAACCACCACCGCGAACACGGTATTGTTCAGCAGCGTTTTGGACTTCGCCCCGACAAACAATAGAACAAGGCCGGCAATCAAAGTCGCCAACCAGAAATAAGGACTGGTCATTGTCCGCTCCTCCTGGGATCTTGAGACAGATTGAGATCCACGATCATGCCGCGACAGCTCTTAAGGTGATTGCGGATTCAGCAGGGACACTGAACACCGGCAAACCAATAAAAGAACCAAAAGCTAATAGCGAGCGTGACGTAGAAAATCATCTTGCCGAGTTTCAGTTTCCATTCAGGTTCGACAACGTCGGTTGCCATGGCTCAAATCTCCTTCTCGTTTACAGCCACAAGTACTTAAATTGTAAGGGATTAATCTTGACACACTGGTAGGCAAGTGTTAAAAAAATCACGCGGTTTTCACCACGACGAGGACCTCGATGAAGCAGAAAAACTCAAAATTGTTTGACATTATAGTTTTGGCCGGAATGGTTGTCAATATCATTTTGGCCGTATTTCTGATCCTCTACTACTTTGATTTTCTATAGATTTCCCCGCATCTGCATACCCTAACTTCCCCACAATTTCGTCCGATTTTGCGCACCGGAATCCGATTGTCTCGTCGCGAAAATCTGGGACGATTTTGCTTCGGCTTGTCAGCCGCAAGTCTCCTCCAGTGGTGGTATACGCCCCGCCCCGCAAAACGCGATAGGTCCCGGATTCAGGCCCGATCGGATCCCGATCCGGCAATTCACGGTAGGCCGTTTCCAGGTACCAGTCGCTCACCCATTCCATGACATTCCCTGCTCCGTCCATCACACCGTAGGGACTTCGATCCTCGCTGAACTGTCCGACGGGAGCAGACGCATCGTACCCATCGGATATTCTGGCCCAATTGGCCGCACCAGGTCGATCTTCATTGCCCCATGGCCACAATCGACCGTCTGGGCCACGCATGGCTTTCTCCCATTCCGCCTCAGTCGGTAGTCGTTTCCCCTTCCATCGACAATAGGCCTGAGCGTCATCGTAGGAGACGTATACGACCGGCTGATTAGGCCCGCGCATTCGCATCATATTTTTGGCGTACCGTGACGGAGGCCCTGACTTACGGTGCCCTGTCGCTGCAACGAACCCCTGATAGTGATGATTCGTGACCTCATAACGATCGATAAGGTATCCGCTGAGCACCACCGGCCCTTGCGGAGCTTCGTCATACCCACCCCGATCGTACCCGCGAATGAACGGGCCAGGTGGTATGACGACCATCTCGTCCGGCAGCGGTTCTTCTTGATCCAAAGGCAGGGGATCCTCCTGTTGGGAAACAGGGGACGACCCCGTCGTCTCGAACGGGGTGAGCGAGGTTCCACGCAGGATCCCCATGATGGGAAAGCTCGCGAAGAGCGCCACCACGACCAGAAGTGCAACCTTGAATCTGGTCTCTAACATGACCCTTCCGTTGCGAAAGGCGAGTGTTAGCCCTGCGACGAAGGCTGCTTCGTCGTTTGCCGATCGCCATCTCGCGCACAACGAAAGCCGATCGTGCTGTCAGTGCGAAGCATTTTGGCTTGGAATCGCTTGGCAAGCCTCGCCCCATGTGCGGTTTCTCGCCAAGACCCTCCACGAATCACCTTGACCTCGGCTTCGGGGGGACCGGGTGGATTCCGATAGGGCGATTTAGCGTAATAGTGTTCGTCATATGTATCCGTGACCCACTCGGCCACATTGCCGGTCATGTCGTACAAGCCGTAGACGCTCCGCCCCTGCTCAAACGATCCCGGGGGGGCCAAATACTTAAATCCATCTTCCGCTCCGTCCGTATTGGCGCGCCCCACCCCGAACTCATCACCCCACGGATACCGACGTCGCGATTCACCGCGCGCCGCCTTTTCCCACTCTGCTTCGGTGGGCAGACGCTTCCCGGCCCACTTGCAGAATTCGACGGCATCGCGCCACGACATGCCCACCGCCGGCAATTCTGGTCCCGTGATCTTGGAAATGTCATCCTCGAAGACCGGAATGAACGGCTTACCGCGTTTCGTCATGTGGACATACTGCTGGTACTCTCCCTGCGTCACTTCCTTCTTGTCGATGTAATAGGCATCCAGGTACACGGGATGCTCCGGCGCCTCGTCGGGGTCCCCTTCCGTGCTGCCCATCCTGAACTGCCCCGCAGGGATCTCCACCATCTCTCGGCCATCATCTCCCACCACCGTCTTATAGATCGAATAGTCCTGTCGCGGCAGGACCTCGACCGCCTTGGTTTCTGGCTTATTGGCCATGGCAAGCGCCTGCTCGCGAGCCTTCTTGTTATCGTAGGACTGACTCATCAGCCCAAAGATCATCAGAAAGAATGAGCCGAATACGAAGATAATCGATCCGATGAGGACTTTGTCGTTATCCATGTCGTGAAGCCCCTACGTCACAGAATCGATCACACGCTCGATGCAGGCGGCTCGACCTGGGTCGACGCCGCAGCCCGTTTCCGTTCAGCCCAGGTGTCCAACAGCGCCGAAATCTGCACGCCCAGAAATCCTCCCATGGCCGCCCCGGCTCCGGCCCCGACCGAGATTCGCTCTTCCCCCGCAAGGACCCAGGCCAACGCTCCGCCGAGCACGGTCCCGAGCAGGATACTGACGAGAAACCGCCGTCCGCCCAGCACCCCGACCACCACGCCGAGCGCGACCCCCATCCCGGCAGCGCCGGGGATCGAAACCGTTCCCAGATTCTCCCCGATCAAGACCCCGACGGTTCCCATCACGACGGCACCAAGAGCTATATCGATCACTTTGGCGCTCACAGCCACACTCTTAGAGGCGAGTTGTCATTGCGCAGACGCCACGATGGAGCCAAAATCGATTTCCACACCCGGCGGACAGAAAATCGAAATACCCCAGGCTTTCGAGGCCGGTTCGTGCTCGTGAATGCGCTTGAAATCCTCGTACACGTTCACCCGTTCTTCCACCCATTCGCCGATCGGCGCAGTCCCGCTTTGCACGACGAGTTCGGACCCGCTGAACATCCCGCCCTCGGCTAGCGTGCCCACCGGCTTCGCGACGCTCCATACGTATTTCGTAAAGACCGGAATAAAAAGAAAGTCGGTATCCAGCGAGACATACAGAATCGCCAGCGGGTCGCCGGTCGCCGGAACCTTGTGTAAGCGCCAGCGCCAGCTGAGCACCGGATAGGCTTTCGGATCCCAATCGATCTTCTTTTTCTTGATGCGTTGGTCCGCATCCCGAACGGCCAGATAGCTGCCATCTTGATCCGACTGAACCTTGTACGCGCTACGCGCACGTGCCGCACTCCGCTGACTCTCATTTTCCCAATTGGATGGAAAGCCATCGGCCTCTTTTGACTGAAAGTCTTCCAATATCAGCCGCCCTCCGGTTTGGGCCTGCGCCGACCCCGCACTCACGAGGCCGACGATCCCAACCACAAGCCCACCCCAGAGCACGAGAAACAGTTTCAACCGACGATTCACAGCTACTCCTTCCTATTCTTAAAGACTTACCTTCACCCAGTTCCTCCGCGAGCTCCCTGGCCGTGACGCAAGACAGCCACCCTGGCTGGCCACCGCACAGGCCGGCACGTCATGGCACCCGATGATTGGGTGAAAGAGAACGGTGCCGCGCTGAACGACCTGCGGGATGCCGCCAGAACTCGACGAGCCTGTCCCAACCCTATTGGTACAGGTTGTCAAGATGGATTTCAACCGGCTGCTAGCCCGCATTATTCACGAGAATTCGTGACGAAACCGCGGAGACGCCAGGCCAGACGGGCATGCGGAGTCGCGAGAGCCCGAGGCAGACTTGAAACAGTCTGTCGAGGGACCGAGCGGCGAGCCTGCCCGCCTGGATGCCAACAGGCCGCATCCAGGCTTGTCGCAGCGGCGTCTCGGCGGTTGCAGGAGAAGTCATCGTGAATAATGCGGGCTAGACCTCTCGAGAGGGCGAGGGCACCCAGGCCGATGCCTTCGCCGACTCGTGAACCCGCGTCTCCAACGACGGGAGGCTGCGCTCACTGAGCCAGAACACGACCAAGACCGCAGCCCAGAACACGATCATATTCAAGGTCACCATCTTGGCAGCGAAACCCAACGTGGGCGTAAACGACCAAGGGGACACGTCCTGCATGAGTTCGCTCACATGCCAGGCCAGCCTTCCGGAGGAGCGAATATACCCCATCAGCCCCATGACCCAGGTGAAGGACGCGGCAATGGCAAACAGCACGACCATGCCTCGATCCGTCATCAGGCCCCAGCGGACCGGTCCGTGGACGATCGCCCCCTTCAGCATCGCGCGGTTCAGTAAGAGCCCGCCGAGCACGACCGTCAGTGTCGTCCACGCCTGAGGGCCGGACAAGGCCACCCGAATACTCGCCGGCACATAAAACCCGTAGATCGACAGCCAAAGAATATGCGCCATCCCGCCGAGGAACAGGAGGGCGAGCACCACATTGCCCTGGCGGCTCCACGGAACCTCGATGGTCCTATTGGCGCGACGATAGAAGATGAAACTCAGGGCCGTGAGGCAAATCATCAGATTGACAGCCCCGTTCTTGGCTGACATGACCCCGTAGTTGCCCACGACGGGATGTTGGGCGCCGCCCATGGCCTTCACCTCGCTGGCCGACATAATCATGGTATGAGGAGTCAACCAGACCATCACGCACAGCATCAAGCCCCACACCAGATACTGGGTATAGGGCACATAGCGGTCACCGCCCTGCAATCGGGCCAAGCTTTGCCACAGATAATAGTTGATGCCGAGAAAGAGGGCTCCGATGAGGAGCGCTTGCACGACGAAGAGCCACGTGAGGAGCCCCCCCATCATGGTCACCCCCATGCTTTGACGCCAGGCGTACACCGATCGCATCAACCAATAGCCGGCAAACGGCATCGGTAACAGCGCGCACACCGTCACGAAGAGAAAGATGTATCCCACCCAATCGTAGTAGGCCCGTTCCTCCAAGGACTTCGTGGAGAGGAATCGGTACGAGGCGTAGGCGAGGACGACCGCGCCCCCCGACATGATGTCGGCCAGGAATCGATGCACGTTGAGCGGGTTCCACAAGGCCGAGTGCAACAAATGCCAGGCGTTGCCGAGGTAATGCCCCTCGGCATCGACCCCTGCGGGCGACATCATGAACGCCGCCCAGGCATTGGCGAGCAGCAACAGAACGCCACCGAACACATTGGTGAGGACGCCGATCGTTGCATGCAACCATTTCCCCGAGCCGGACGACAAGCGATCCCACGTGTAGTAGTACACAATCAACATGGACGCCTCACCGACGAAGACGAGCGCATAGTAGGGCATGAAACTCTTGAAGGTGCCGCCCATGTACTGCATGAAGTGGGGATACAAGAAAATGAACAGCCCCAGCATGACGCTTCCGACGATCGCCGTGATCGACATGGCCAAGACCGCAACGCGGGCGAAATCCCGCGCCAGTCGGTCATACCGGGCCGAGAGATTGGGATCGCGGCTCCGCAGCCCTAAAAATTCGATCAGCATGCAAAAGATCGGCAAGGCCAGCACGAAGCCGGCGAAGTAGGTATGTTGCTGCGTTACAAACCACACGATCAGTCGACTGTCGAGCGAGCCGAGACGCGGATAGGCGATGTCCTCGGCTTGCGGAGCGGGGGGACCACTTGGCGACCCGGCCGTCTTGAAATACACATCGACTCCAGATGCCGAGTCCGCCGAAACCCCAGGGGCGATGCTGGAAAGAACGCCCACCAAGCCGATTCCCAAGACCAGCACCAATCCGACAGTGGTAACCAGAAACAAGTTGCGCTTCATTGCACTCGCTCCATCACAACGGGATGCCGGGACTCCGGCAGGGCGACCGAATCAGGTGGACCGGCCGCACGCCCACCGCCCTGCTTGCCCAACAGGCCCGTGATGAAGGGACATCGCAGCATGGACGAGGGAACCGTCGAGTGAATACGATCCTCAAAGGATCGCCGGGCGCCGAGATAATAACAGTAGACCGCCATCAGCCCTCCGGTGAGCCCAGCCATGAGCGCGAACTGCGCCGCCGAGCGATCGCCGCCCTGCACGATGAACTCCAGAAAGCCATAGAGGACCAGAAAGTAAGTGGCCGCAAACGCCAATCCAGGCCACCACCAGAATTTAGCCAATTCCAACCACCGGCTCTGTCGCCACCGGTCCCACCAGGAGCCGGGGGCCTGAAGACCGCCCAAATAGGCGCAGAGTGCAACCGACCCCCCGAGCAGGGTGGCGAGCAACACGTGCAGGAGCGCGGAGGTCCCTCCTGCGGGAAACGCACCCAGGAGCCACGCGCCGGCCGCGCAAACGGTGAATCCCGCAAGCGCCCACTGGAGGACTGCGCGACCGTCCCGGAATACCAGGCCCCGCAGGCTCCCACCGTCCGGAAACGTGAGAAACGAGCTCCCCTGACTTTCTCTCCAGCGCAGGTGTCCGATCTCGACCGCGTCACGTGATACCGCCGTGGAGGAGATGATGACCGCCATCATAGCGGGACCATCCGGGTGCGCGAGAAAATCGTAATTGACACCGAGTTGCAGCAGCGAAAGCACGAGCAACGCCAACTGCATCCCATAGACCGCCCCTGTCCAGCCCAGCAGCCAAACCCACCGCCGAGGCGACTCAGCCGACAGGAGCGATCCCATGGGCAGCCGTCGGCCGACCGCGTAGGAGGTGCCTGACATTACCGCGGCCACGACTCCGGTGAAGACCAACAGGATCAATGGGTCGGACAGCGGGAGCAGCAGCTTGCCGACCCGGTAGGCCGCGAATGCCACCAACCCGACCACGAACATCACGATGCGCTTGCGCATGCGGATGTCGGGCTCCGTCACGGCCAGGCTCAATTGCGGTAAGACTCGCAGCGATAGTCGATGCAACATCGTATTCCGAACCCAGTTCCGTGGACACCAGGCGCGAGGAACAACGGGGCAACTCCGATGCGACCTTTTGCCCCGGCACTCAGGACTGTTTTTGCGCAGCCAACCCGAAATAGCGGGCTTTGACTTCTTCCATCAATCCGACCGTCACACGCGGCAGCCCGCGTTCCGCCGCCGTCCGCTCTAATTCCACCCGCGCCATCGCACGAACCGGACCGGGCACCTTGTCCAACCGGCGCCGGGCCTCCTCCTCCCACTCCACCGTCGAGCCGTGGCGGGCCTCCATCAAGAGATCGTACGTCACCACTCGATCCTGCGACGCACGCACGTAAGACTCGGCTTCCTCTTTCACTAGCGGGCGGACATAGGGGGGGAGGCGAGCCAATCGATGCGCGGCTTCATCGGTCCAGATGAGGCGATCCACCAAGCCCGAAGCCTCTCCCGCAGCCACATCGACACCGACTTGCCAACGACATCCCCAGCACTCGGAGCGCACGAACCAACTCGCCGCCCCCGCGGCATCCAGACGTTCCTCGATGCCTTGCGTATGCATCCATCGCCCACACCCGCAGACCAACATGACACCCTCGACAAAATACAGTGCAGGTCCGTCGACCGTCCGCGGCCTCGCGCCGTAGTGCGGAGGACGACAACAACGACGTGGCCGCGATCCCGCGGCATCTGCGCCCGACGGGACGTGGATGGCTGAAACCCCGCGCGGCCATCTCGAAAGCCTGCGGCGCCACCCGCTTGTTCGCCACCTCGCGGACGCGCACATTCCAATCAGGCGGCGGTCAGCGGTTCCCCACGAGGTCGATCCCCCGCCGCCGGCCTTCGATCAAACGGTCTTACCCGATTTTTCCCGGGTAGAAGACGTACAGCAGGGCATAGGTCACACTGCCGGTCACAAACAAGATGCAGTAGACCACCATCGTGAACGTGCCCAAGGCGCGATGGCGCCGCTCCCCGTTCGGCCAAATTCGTTGAATCAGCAACTCGAGCCCGAACACGAGCACCAGCAGGATCAGAAACCCAAGATACACCTCGAGCTTCCGCATGGAAAATCCGGCCGTGGCCACACGGGAGAGGAACAAAAGGGCCAGAACCCCGGTGATCGAGCCGAACACTATGCCGACCTTCTTCCACGAGGTTTGCAACGTCGCGTCCCGGAGCCTGCGTTGCCCGTCCATCATGACCTGTGAGCGAAATCCCAGGACGATCATGTAGACGGCCATGACGATCCCGATGATGACCAAAATGATGTGGAAGATGAGAAGAGGAATGAACACCCGTTCGTAGAGTTCCTGCGAGCCGCCGAAGCCTTCCTTCCCCTCGTAGGCCAGCACCCCCAGAGAACGAAACAAATAGTAATTGACGAAGAAGACCAGCATCGCCGCCATGCCGCCCAGCATCAAGGAGTGATGGGCGTTACCCTGTTTACGCTTGGCCTGGACCCAGCCCACCACGAACAAAGCGGTAAAGAGAGTGGCCATCAGTTGGCTCAGGTCGGCGCCGATCGTGGCGTGCGTCCCGAAGAAGCCCGGTTGTCCCAACCATTCTCCCATCGGGGATCAGCTTTCCCGACGGCCGCAGACCACGGCCGTCGGCTCCAATTCTTCGACGTGGGCGAAGCCCGCCTTGGCCAGCCACTCCATCGCCTCGCTGGTCTTGTAGCAGGCCCCGCGAGGGGTATTCACGAGTATGTGGACGGCGAACGCCGTGGTCCACGCAGGTCCGGTACCCGTCTCGTCCAGAAATCGATCCTTGATGACCAACCGTCCGCCGGCCGTCAAGTGCGCGAACACTTTTCGCACCAACACCGCGTTGGTGGCGAAGTCTTGATAGTGCAGGATGTCGGACATGAGGATGAGATCGTAGGGTCCGCCCAGATCATCCTGATTGAAATCCCCGGCCTGCAGGCGGATCCGACTCTCGAGCCCCGCCTCCTTCACCACCCGTTCCGTCAATCGCAGCGTATCCGGCAAATCAAAGACCGTGGCCGACAGTTCGGCGTAGGCCTGACAAAACGCAATCGAGTTGGTCCCTGCTCCGCCCCCCAGATCGAGCATGCTGCGGGCACCCTCTAGTTGAAGGCGCTTGGCGAGCGCCGGCCCCGATTGCTGCCCGATACGGTGCAGCACCGCCAATACGTTGGCCCCCAGTTCAGGGTTGTCCGCAAACATATGCCGCGCGGCCGGCGACGCGCCCGTCCGAATCGCCTCCTCCAGCTTTCCCCAATGCTCCCATTCCGCATCGTGCAACACCAGCAGATGGCCGACATACTGAGAGGAGGTCTTGACCAGATACGATTGCGCCACGGACGTGTTCGCAAACGCCTCGTTGGTCTTCGAGAGGATCCGCATCGCCACCAAGGCGTTCAGGAGGAGGGTGAGGGCGCGCGGGTCGACCCGCAGCCGCGCGGCAAGCTCGGAACCTGTGCGAGGACGCGCCGCCAGATGGGAGAAGATTTCCAGCTTGACCGCGGTCAGCAGGATCTTCGTTTCCCAGTAATAGCCGAGTTGAAATATTTCTGCGAGGGAGAGATCGCGCGCCATCGATCCTCTGTAGCAATGACGTGAAACGACCCTTCGAAGGCCGAGATCTTTAATTCGGCAATCTTACAGAGTTCAAGAATCGAAAGGCAAGGCGACATCCGTGCATCCGCCATCGTCTTCTCGTGTCCGCGTCCATCCGGCAGCATTCCCGACCGTCGAGGAACGCCGTCGAAGACCCGAGGCACGGCCGGGCGACCCTGAGGAGCCCTCGACACACCGGGGCCAAAAACACGAAGAGGGCAGCGGCCGTTCTGACCACTGCCCTCCTCGCAGGCGACGTCGCCCGTGACGTTCGCGTCGATTACTTCAGCTCGGCCTTGACGTTGGCGGTGCCGCCTTCCGTCACCTCCACGTCGATCTCAGTGGCCTTGCCCTTGTTCACAAACGGATGCCACACAACCAGCTTGTGCTTGCCGGCCGGCACGTTCTTGATCTCGAAGCTGCCATCATCCTTCACCACGGCGTAGTGCGGATTCTGCACCGGGAGGAAGAAGGACTGCATGAACTCGTGCTGGTCGCACTGCAGGCGGAAGTAGGACCCGGCCTTCTCCTGGCGCAGCGTAATCGGCTTTTCGAGTTTGGCGCCCTTTTCCGCGAGACCGATGTTGAAGATGGTCGAGGAGCTCGGTCCCTTGACTTCGAAGGAGTGGGGGTTGTGGAGCACGCCCTTCACCGACTTGGGATCGTCGGGGTCCGCATCATGATTCTCGACTCGGAACATCTTCTTGTTGACGACCACGCCCGAGTACGGCAGGAACTCGCAGAATTCGGCGACGACATCCGTGCCCGCGTAGCTGTCCATGAACGCCTTGTCTTCGATGCCCTTGATCGCAACCACGGCATGCTTGAGGCCGCCGTCCTTCGCCACTTCAATGGTCGGGAGGAACCGCTTGTCACCGTCCATCAACTCTTTGTTCGGGTGCTTCGGACAGAAGTTGGGATTGGGGAACTTCGAGAACAAGAACTCCTTCTTCTCGGGCTTGGCCGTCGTCGTCACCTTCCCAGCAACGGTGCCGCCCGCGAACGACATCAGCGGAGCCGCCAGAAAGGAGGCCGCGATCAGACCGGACATACCTAGTAGTGCACCTGTTCTCATGTGACTGCCTCCTTGACCTTAATGGTTGAACAATGTCTTTCGGTTTCCTGGCCGACCAGCTCCCAGGGAATTCTACTCGGTGCTTCGACGCCCCACAAGGGAGGGGTCGTTAAGGCTGGCAGGCCGGACCTTATCCCTTCTTGGACACACGAGTAAACGGAGAGACTGTACCGACTCCCAAAAGATGTTTGTTTATACAAGAACCGTGGACGCCTAGTCAACCGTGTGAAAACCCGCTCCCCTCACCGGCTGGAGCGCGTGGGCCACCGTCGCTTCCGTTCATAAGCGCGCATCCTTTGGCTTCTGGCCTTGGCGAAGGATTCTGATCAGCGACGCGGCCGCGGTGGTCTGCACGGCCGGATCCGGGTCATGCAACAAGCCCTGGAGATCAGGCAGCACATCGCGGTCGCCGATCCGCCCCAGGGATCTCGCTGCGGCGATGCGAGGCCGGGGAAGCGGGTCGCGAATCAACTGGTCCAAATACGCCAGCGCGGCCCGGCGATTCGGGCCTTCGCCTCGCGCCAACGCCTTCCCAACCGCCGACCGCGGGCCTGGATCCTTCGCCATGAGCAACGACCGAATCGCGGGCTCGACCTCGGGAAAAGGCCGGCCCAGGCGCAGCAGGGAGTCGATCGCCGCCCCCCTCACGCCAGGATCATTATCTTCCAATGCCCGCTCCAGAACCGGCACGGCCTCGCTCGTCTCGAGTTCACCGAGCGCCACCGCCGCGCTCGATCGCACAGCCGGGATCTTGTCCTTGACCAACAGAGTCAGAGCCTCGAGGCCCTCTTTCTTGCCCAACATCCCCAAGGCCGCCGCCGCCGCGCCCCGCACAGAGGGCATGGAATCCTTGCTGGCCGCGATCGCAAGCGGCAGCCCGCGCAGATCTTTGAGATCCCCGATCACCCGCAGGGCGGTGCCTCGCGCCTCCGGATTGGGCGTCGCCGCCGCCGCGACCAGCGCGTCCCACGCTTCCTTCTTGCCGAAGCGCAGCAACGCCCCCATCGCCTGCACCCGGACCATCGGCTGCTCATCCTTGAGCGCCGCCTCGAGAAAGGCCGTTTCGCGTTTATTGCCGGCCAGTCCGACCGCACGGACGACGTTGCTGCGCACCATCGACGCCTGGTCGTCGATCGCCTTCCGCAAGCGGGCGGATTGCCGTCCCTTCGGCAGTTGGCTCAAGGCCTCCGCCACCAGCGCACGAACCAATCCCGATCCATCGCTGAGGCCGTCTTCGAGCTGCGGCACCAGGGCGTCGGATTCGAGTTCTTTCACCGCGGTATAGGCCGCGCCGCGCATCTGATCACGCATGTCCTTGAACATGGCAGAAATAAACAGGAACGCGACCTCTTCGAGCAACGCCTCGTCTTCTCGCCCTGCGGCACGCGCATAACGCTCGTATTCCTCCAGCGCGTCCTTGGGCCGCGAGACTCCCACTAACGCACGAGTTCGAAGGCGCCGCGCTTCCACCGGCGCTGGATCCGCTTGGGTCAGCTTGTCCAGGATGTCCAGCGCGGCCTGGTAGCGATGTTCGGCCATGGCTTGTTGGGCGACTCGCAGCGAGTCGCCCGTCGGAGCGCCGTTGGCCCCCGCCGCAACGGGCGACCGCGCCACGGAGAGTAGTAGCCATACGGCAAGCGCTGCAGCAAGGTGGTTTACGGGGAAGGACACGGAGACGTATGTTCCCGCCATCGCGGCTCGGACCGACAGTCCCGCACCGCTTGATTAGTGCTGAAACTCGACCAGTGGCTTGATCTCAATCGGGTAACCCAGGGATTCATTGCCGAACCGCGGGTTCTCCATCACCTTGAACGCGGAACGATTGCCGGTCGGCGCCGGAAGCGCCACGTTCTCCACCACCCGCCCCCCGGCCTCAACCGTGACCGTCTTGGTCACACCGGGACCCGACTGCGGATGCCACACGACCAGTTGATAGGTTCCCGGTGGCACCTGATCGATCCGGTACGTGCCGTCCCCGGTAGTCACCGCATAATAAGGGTTGTTGACCGCCATGGCCCAGCTTTCCATATAGGCGTGAAAGCCGCACTGCATGTAAAAGGTCCGCCTCCCTCGATTGAGCAGGATCGGCCCCACCAAGGACCGTCCCGGATCGTGATCGTGCGTGGCCGTCAGGTCGCCGCGTCGATGGCCGTGATTCATCTTCAAGGGAGTGTTGAACAATACGCGAGTCCCGGCCTGGAGCGACGTCTCATAGCCCTGAATGTCGTGCATGACCGGATCCATATTGACGACTTCGACGGCATGCCCATTACGCACAATCGTGACAAACGGCATAAACTGGCAATCGCGCGCTTCGATCAACGGCACCGACAACTCAAAGGGCTTTCCGGCCTGGACTCCCTCCAACAATACGATGGCATCCTTAAGCCCGCCTTCGCCGTCCACAACGAAATCTCGCAACAAGCGCCACCCCTGCCCATTGGAGATACGCCCACAGTACTGTGGGTCCGGAAAGGTAATGAGATTGAAGCCCTTTGGCTCGGGAACCGGACCGCTCAGCGTGATGCGGCCTTCGATGGTGGCCCCGTCTTGCACGTCCACGACGTCGTAGGCCGACGCATCCGACCACCACCCCCCCGACAGGACGACGGTCAGGTATCCCGCCAGCATCGTCGGCACTTTCGCGGACGACCACCTCATTCGCATCACCATCCCTCCCGCAGGCTACGGATGTTGCAGTTCCAACGTAGGGCGAATATCCAACGTTCGGCCCAAGGCCTCCAAGCCGAAATGAGGATTCTCCACAATTTCGTGCGCACTCCGCCGACCGACCGGCGCCTTCAAATCGAAATTCGCGGTGACCGCTTGTTTAGATTGCACCACGATCCGTTGCTCCACGCTCGGGCCCGTCTGTGGGTGCCAGGCCATCAACGTATACTCCCCCGGCGGTACATCCGTGAGGGTGAAGGTGCCGTCCTCACCGGTAATGGCATAGTATGGATGCTCGACGGCCAGCCCCCAACTCTCCATGTACGCGTGGAATCCACACTGCATCACGAAAATCTTCCGTCCCCTGGTCATCCGCACCTTCTGGACGGACGGCTCCCCGGGAATATGCTTATGGTATTCCGCTCCCACGCCTGATTTGGGGTGGTGGGGATTCATGGGCAACGGCACGTTAAAGAGAACCCGAGGGCCCAACTGCGACGTTTCGTAGGCCTGGATATCGTGCATCACCGGATCCATGTTCACCACACTGACATCATACTGATCCCGTACGACCGTCACGAACGGCAGGAACCGGCAGTCCCGAGCTTCGATCGTCGGCGGAGAGAACGTGAACGGCTTGCCGCGTTTGACTTCGGCGAGCATCACGACCACATCCTTCAACGCCCCGTCCGGCCGGACCCCAAACTCCTCAAGTATGCGCCAGCCGGTCCCGGTTGAAATTCGACCGCAATAGACGGGATCCGGAAAGGTGACCAGGTTAAAGCCTTTTGGTGTAGGCTTGGGCCCGGATAGAGTCACCTGCCCCTTGATGGTCCCTCCGTCCTCGACTGGAACCTCTTCATACCCCCAGGCGGTCACGGCACAGGCACACACGGACACACATACGGCAATGATGAATCGCTTCATTCCTGAACCTCCGGCCAGGTTCGGACCCGCACGGTGCTGAACGGTTCCGCTCTTGTACTCTACTCAAACAGGTGGAAAAAAAGAAGGGGGAGCCAACACGTTGGCTCCCCCTCCCCTCGGACACACCGACCCGAACGGAAACGTTAACGGGAGGCGACCGGCGTGGAGCGTGGCTCCGACGGCGTCTCCGCCTTCTTCACACCCATGGCCGCACCGGACAACGGCAACAGCCGCTGATCACCGACCGGATGCACGCGCAGCAACCCCCACTGACCGGACTGCGAGTACGGCAGTCGCTGGTTGCTGTACGTAAAGTCACCCGCCAGGCGATACGGCCCGCCGGCCGACGGAATGAACGCGTCGATCGCCTCCGACCCGGAGTACTCGACAACGCTGATCATATCCGCACCGCGCATGTAGGGCTCGATCGGCCACTCGTGCTTTTCCACACTGAACATCCCGTTCTGCTCGTTGGTCGCGCCCAAGATGTGGATGCGTACGGCATCCCCCGCATGGGCCTCGATCAACGGGGTGGCGGGATCTTCGGGAGCATCCACCTTACACGGCTGGAACATCTTCCCGAGGGAACACCCCTGCTCTTCCCGATACTTGTACGGTTCGGACCGGTAGTTCACGCCGGTCAACCCCGCCACGTTCTGCACGTACGGCATGAAGCTCGTCCCGATGATGTTGTCCTCATCCTGGAAGAACAGCGCCGCATCGCGGTAGTTCGGCTTGAACTCATTGCCCGGGATGGTGCGGTCGACGATCACGTCCACCAACCAGGCATTCTTGTTCGACACGTCGGCGCCCGACTTCGGATCGCGGTACTTCGATCCCTTCGGCCCGACCACGATCGCGCCGAACAGCCCGTTGCGCGGGTTGGTCATGGGATTGCCACCGTCCCACACCAGCGAGGTAATCTCGCCGATAAATGGGTCGGCATAGTAGGTGTAGGTCCGGCTCCCACCCGGCGCGATCGTCTGATCGCCCGCGTTATTGCCGACGTTCCACCCCAGGGAATCCTTCGGGTCGAAAGCCAAGGACATCGCAGAGAACGAGGCCCGGCTGCTCTTCATCTTGTTCTTCAGATTGACCTTGATGCAGTCCCCGACATTCACGTGTAATGTCAATGGCATGGGCTGCAGATTGGCGACTGCGGCGACCTCGTCCTCGAGGACGTAGATCTTCGCGTCCGGGTTGGTGATCTGGATCTTCCGTTCGAAGTCCACCTCGATGGACTCTGGCGCCTTCGAGTTGAACTTCATGTTCGGATAGTCGATCGCCGCCACATTGAAGGTCTTCACAGGCGCATCGACCGGACACACCGGCATCGCCGCCGGCATCTCGTTCCGACCCGAATAACCTGCGGGCAGTTTCTTAAGGTCGGCGACTTCCTTATCCAGAACCCGCACGATTCCCCACCCACCCTCGGAGAGCTTGGAGGCTCGTCCATTGAAATGGATGTAGTCGCCGGCCTGAGCGCGAGGACCACCGGCCTTCGGCACGACCAAGTCGTACCGCTCGGCGATACCGATGTGAATCGAATTCTTCCGATTCGCATCCCCCGCATACCGCTCCGTGAGGAACGTATGGCCGGACAGCGTCCAGACCATCGACTCGTTCATGAGGGTATGCAACAGGCGGAACACCATCGTATCCCCCACATACGCCCGCAGGAGCGGCGTATACGGATCTCCATGGATGGCGCTATTGAAGACCTGATGAACGTCGGGGTTGGCCGCCAACCGCTGCGCGATCGGTCCCGCCCGGAAGTTCAGACCGCTGCCGGTCGTATGCGTCCCCCCGTTCAGGAACGGCATCGGCGTCATATAGATCTTCTCCGGCATCTGGAACGACACGGTCTTCCCGGCTTCCAGCGCAACCTCAACCGGTTGTCCCGGCGGATTGCCGGCCGTCACGATATTCACCGTATGCGGCACGGTATCGTGGACCTGGACCATCAGCTCGCGGAAGCTCCCGTTCACGTTGTGGCCGACCGGCTCGATGGTATGAATGTCAGCCACCGGACCGCTCCAAATCTTCTTCCCGGTTTTCGGATCATGATAGGTCGATCCGAAGGGCTCAGCGATGAACGTTCCGAACCCGCCGTGCGGCCAGGTCGTGGCCCCGAACGCATGGTCGTGCCAGAACACCGTGCCGACATCCGCATCCACCCAGAACCGTTGACGGACGAACTCGACCGTCACGATATCTTTGACCGGGTGATCGTGCTTCAGCGGCTTGGTCAAGGTGATCGTATTGCCCTTGATGGATTTGATGCGGGCGACCTCGTTGCCCTTGACGTTATCCGCCCCCACCAGGATCAGAATCTTGGGGTGATACTGGGCGGCGTTCTTGACGGTGATGCTGGTCGCCCCCTTCTTCACGGGCGCCGTCAGCACCGTGTTCATCGGAACCGGCAGTCCCTTCTTTTCCTTCTTCTCCAGCATCGTGAACGGACGCACCGATTGCTCATAGGAGAATCCGGTGATCACCCCGTCCGACGCCTGGTTGTCGAACTGAAGGAAGTGCCAATGCGTGTTGATCTTGGACGCCTGGAAGTTCGTGTAATCGTCGTCCTCCCACTCGCTGGTCAACGTCCAGTCCACACAGTCATAGATATTGCCGCGAACGACCAAGGGGAACTTCAGGTCGTCGTTGGCGCGGATCGCAGCTTCTTCCTCGTGCAAGACGTAGATCAGGCCGGTCTGGTCGATTACGGGCGGTTCCTTGCCCTGCGCCTTCGCCAGCTTGATCGGGAGCTTGATGAAGTGCACGTTGTAATGCTTGTAGCCCGCGTTCTCCGGGCACAAGCTCCACACGCCGTTCTCGCCCGGTTTCGCCTGATCGAGGCTCTCGTCGCCGTTTTCGTCGCGGCGAATCGGTTCCAACCAAGGCGCGCCGACGTGATTCGGCGAGAACATGACGCGCTTGCCGAAATGCGGGGTCAGATGCGGCCAGGCCACCCGGCCGGTGGTCGGCTCGAACGTAATCGGATGCCGCTTGCCCGGATGCGTGGACTTGTACTTCGGATTGTCGAACGTGCTTTCCTTTTCCGACATGGCCTTATTGCCGTCCCAGATCCAATCCAACACGGTGGCGTCGTAGGACAGAATCTGTCCCTTCTCGTCATCCTTGTGACCGGGCTTGCCCTGCGTCGGCAACTGCATTTCCACCCAGTCCTTGATGTTGATGACGGCCGGGTTGCCCTTCCAGTTGCTCTTGCCCTTCTCGACGATCTGGAAGGTCTTGCCGAACCAATCCACCGTCTTGCCGACCAACTGATCCGAGCTCACCGGGTGCTTGATCCGCCCCTTGCGATCCGGCAATTCGCGCAGATCCGGCATCGTGTCGTTACGGTGATCGCCGTGCTGCAGCGTGTTGTACACGCGCCAGTAGCCCCACATCCCCGCTACATAGTGGTGCGCGACGTGGCAGTGGAAGAGGAAGTCTCCGGCGAGTTGCTGACAAAGCCCCGAGCCGCACTCGGTCTCGAGATCCAACGCTTCAGACGGTCCGATGACCTCCACGTCGACCCGGTCGGTCTTGTGGCGGATCACCGGATACTTCACGGGACCGTTCACGGACACGGCCCACAGGTTCATGTCGTCGATCGCCCGCGGGCTGCGCGGCCACCGAATCGTGCCGCCGTGCGGATGGTGGGAATGGAACACCTCGGATCCACCGTGCACCAGCCGGAACTTGGCGGGATCACCGAGATACGAGCGCGGGATCGTCGGCGACGGATCGCCGAATGTATAGGAGCTATACCCCATCGACTCGTCCTCGAAACCGAAATACTCGTGCTGCACATGCATGTTGTTGATGCCGAAGGGCTCGCTGCGATAGTTGATCGCGCGGGCGCCCGGCCGATACACGTCCGTCAGCGGGTCGCGCTGCGGGAGGAAGTCGCCCTTCTTGTTGACGGGGCGGAAGGCCTCGTCGCCGACCTCATGATAGATGAGCACGAATTCACGGAAGTCGGGACCGGAGCCGTTGTCGATCATGACCTGCCACCCGCTGGGGGCATTCTGATCCTCGCCTTTCGTCGGATCGCCGAGCGCTTCCAGATAGGTCGATCCGCGCGGCTCGACGACGAACGCCCCGAACAGACCCAGCACGGTCAATTCGCGGTCGTTGCTGAAGCTATGGAACTGCTTCACGCCCTCCTGAGCGGCCGGGTGGATGTACCATTCCATTTCGACCGGCTTGTCCGGCGCAGCGATCGACTCCGGATTCGTGGTGGTCGCCGCCTTCCCGGTCGCACTGATCACCGGGTAGGAGCCGTGGATGTGCAGGCTGACCTCGTCGATCCCCTCGAGCTTGTTCTCGAGCTTGATCTTCACGCAGTCCCCCTGGTTGGCACGGAGCACGAGCGGTTGAATATAGGTGGCCTGGACGCCGGGCAGCACCGCCCCGGGATCGTACCCCTCAACCTCGCGCGCCTGGGCATTCTTCTCTTCTTCAGCCCGAACCTTTTCCAGGTTTTCCGCCAGCACATACATGTAGCCGGGGTAGTAATCGAGCCACTGATTGAGCGTGATTTCGACGTTGATCGCCTGCACGTTGTACTGCTTCACCGGCGCGTAGGCGGGGCACTTGCCGCCCCCCTCCATGACCGGCTCGCGGCGAGGATCGGACATCAACAGCAGATCCTGACCGCCGGCACCGTACTGGTGCATCATGCTCATATTGTTGTAGCCGCCGGTGCTGACCTGCTGGGCCTGCGGATCCTTGCTCATCTGCTCCATGATGCGCTGGTGCTGCAGTTCGACCATCGCGGCCCGATCGGGACGGCCGGAGATGGCGTCTTCGACGACCGTCTGGCCCTTGAGCTGTTCCGCCCATTCGGGGGTGGCATGGGCCATCGCGGTCTTGTGAGCCGAAGCATGGCCCTCGTGGGACGTGTCTTCGGCCGCGCCGACGAGCGGCAGCGCCACAATGGCGCCCGCCGCCAGTAGACTGACCCAACCGCGGAGCGGTTGCGTCTGGTGGTGTGGTGTAAACATGGACCGGCCTCCTTGCTGATGATGTAAACGGGAACTCACTAGACGAGGACCAACGAAGGACTAGATGTATCAATCACGGGGATGTTCAACAGGCGGACCAGGTGAATGTCCCCACGCTCCCTGTTTGCACGAAGTCGCCGCGCAGAAACACCCAGCCCGCACGGCCACCAAAAAAGAGAAGCGAAAGATACTGAAGTACGCCATTGGTGTCAACCCCTGTAGGCCCCTGCAGGATCGTTTCCGACATGCATCGTGAGTCTCCACCATGATTGTGCCATAATTACTGGATATGCTGCTCAAACGAGTGCTCGTTGGTCTGCCCTTGAAGACCGCGCAAGCGGCCCACGAACGGCTGTCGAAGCGGCTGGCGCTCGCGATCTTCTGCCCCAATCCACTTTCGTCCGTTGCCTACGCCACCGAAGAAATCCTGTTGGTTCTCGTGCTGGCCGGCACGGTCGCGCTCTGGTGGTCCATCCCGCTCAGTCTGGGTATCGTCGGATTGATCCTCATCCTGAACATTTCCTATCGGCAAATTATCTACGAGTACCCGGAGGGAGGAGGCGCGTACGTCGTCGCCGTCAAGAACATCGGAGAGTATCCCGGGCTCATTGCCGCGGCGGCCCTGCTCATCGACTACACCCTCACCGTCGCCGTCAGCACGGCCGCCGGCATCGCCGCCATCACGTCCGCCTGGCCATCGTTGTTTGCGTATCGGGTCGAAATGGGGTTGGCAGCCATTGCCCTGGTCGTCGTCATCAATCTGCGCGGGGTCAGGGAAACGGGACGGTTCTTTGCCCTGCCGACCTATTTCGCGCTGATCGCGCTCGCTTCGATGATCATCATCGGGTACGGGCGCATCCTCCTCGGCCAACCGGCCGCCCCGCCTCCGGTTCCCTCGGCGGGAGATCCGGTGCTGAACGGCGTGACCCTGTTTTTGATCCTCCGGGCCTTCTCCGCCGGATGCGCCGCCGTGACGGGCATGGAAGTCATCTCCAACGGCGTGAAGGCGTTCCGCCCGCCGGAGCCCGATAATGCCGCCCGCACCATGACCGCGATGTCGCTGATCCTGGCGGGCCTCTTCTTGGGCATCAGCGGGTTGGCCTACTACCATGGCGTAGTCCCCAAACCCGACGAGACGGTCGTCTCCCAACTCGCACGGAACGTGTTCGGCGACGGCGCGCTCTACTACCTGGTCCAGGGATCGACCATGATGCTGTTGATTTTGGCCGCCAACAGCAGCTTCAGCGGATTTCCACCGTTGGCGAGCACTTTGGCGCGTGACGGATTCATGCCCCACCAGATGGCGGGCATCGGCGATCGCCTGGTCTTTTCGAACGGAATCATCATCCTCGGCGTCATGGCCGGCCTGCTGCTGCTGATTTTCCAAGGCGATACCCATGCGCTGATTCCGCTCTATGCCATCGGCGTCTTCATCTCCTTCACCCTCTCTCAAACAGGGATGGTGCTGCGCTGGTGGTCCAAGAAAGGACCCCATTGGCGGAAGAAGCTGGCCATCAACGGCCTCGGCGCCGTGACGACCGGCATCTCCACCCTCATCATTACCGGCACCAAGTTCACGCAGGGCGCCTGGATCGTAATCCTGCTGATCCCGATCCTGATCGCCTGGTTCCGATCCATCCGTCGCCATTATCGTGCCGTCTCGGAACAGGTCGCCCTCTCGCGCGATCACCGGCCGCCGCTGCCCCGCTCGAACGTGGTCGTCATTCCCATCAGCGGCGTGAATCGGGCGGTCATTCGCGCCGTCGATTACGCGCGCCACCGGTCCACGGACGTTCGCGCTGTGCTCGTGGACATCGACCCGCGTGAAACGGCGCGCATCGAAATTCAGTGGGCGCAATGGGGCTGCGGCGTTCCGCTCGTCGTGCTTGCGTCCCCCTATCGGTCCATTCTCGAGACGCTGCTCGATTACATCGAACAACTGCTGCAAAAGGACCAGGAGGGCTGGGTGACGGTCGTCCTGCCGGAAATCTTGCCGGCCAGGTGGTGGCAAAACATCCTGCACAACCAACGGGCCCTGATGCTGAAGGCGGCCCTGCTGTTCAAGGAACGGGTGGTGCTGACCGACGTCCCCTTTCATTTGCATCGCTAGGGATCGGCCCGGTTGTCTATATCGGCAGACGAACCGAAGGCCTCGGGTGCGCCCCACGGCGCTCGCACGCGGGGGCGCCATGGCGCGAGGCACGAGCGCCGGGGGAGGCGGGCACGAGGTAGATGACCGGAGCTCGCCGGTCGCAGTACAATACGTGCGGTTCCGGATCAGGCCCCAAAAAAGGATGTTCCGTCATGCGATACCGCACGCCAACCAGCCCCTTCATCCTGCTGTTCGCCCCCGTCGTGCTGGCGATAGCTCAGGCGCCGACGGCCGACGCCTTCAAGATCGTCGAACCGGCCGCGCGCGCAACGCTGCAATCCGGCAAGACCGTCCCCGTCTCCGTCGATCTCGGCAAGGACGAAGGGGTCGTGAAGGTTCGTTACTATTGGTATCCGGAATCGGGTGAGGCGCTGATCGAGCAAAGCGATCGAGAGGCGTTTGTCGCGCCGAGCCAGACCGAAAGCGTCACCGGGCAGCCGATCGTCGCGACCCCGGCGCTCGTCGGACTGTCGAATTCCACCCCGCCCTTCGGCGGCCAGCTCCCCGTGCCGGTGGAGGCGGTCGGAACCATGCGCCTGCTCGCCATCGCCGATATTTCCCGCGGTCGCCTCGGCACCCGGACGACGTTCGACGAGGTATTCGTCGAAGTGGAACCGCCGGGCGCGCTCGTCTCCATCGATTTCGAAACCGAGAAACCGTTCAAGCTCGGCCGCATCGGCCAGGGAGCCAATTACGAGGACATCGATGCATTGGGCAAACTGCTCGAGCTGCCCGTCGTCGGCATTTTCGCCGACGGCGTGACGCGCTCCATCTCGACCCCATCAACCGGAACCACCATCACCTCGTCGAATGAAAAGGTCGTCAAGGTGGAACCCGTCGGGTTGTTACGGCTCACCGGCAGCGGCAGCACGACGTTAACCGTGACCAATCGAGGAAAATCCGCGACGCTGGAGGTTATCACCGCACTGTCCGACGAACCGAACGAACCGCCGATCGCCGACGCGGGAGAGTCCCGCCGGGTAAAGGCGGGCAAGAAAGTTGAGCTCAACGGATTAAAGAGTCGCGATCCAGAGGGCGAAGCGCTGTCCTACTATTGGAGCCAGGTTCGCGGCGCGCAACTGGGCCTGCTCGACCTCAACATGCCCCGCGCGTCCTTCCTCGCACCCATGGTGTCGGAACCGAGAACCTATCGGTTCAAACTCCGTGTGACGGACAAGAAGGGCGCGGATTCGTTGCCCGCGTTTGTGGATGTGACGGTCGAGCCGTGAGCAGGCCTTGCTGCTGAAAGGTCCGGCGAGGGGTGAGCAGCTTCGGCTCCGCCACGATGCGTTGTTGCGAGGCAGAGCCTACTCGTGCCCTACCGCTGGCCGTTCCCCTGCATTCGATCACCCATACAGATGAGCCATTCCCGCCATGGCAAAAGCCTTCGTGCTCATCCCCTCCAGCCGTGTAATAATTTAAACTGGGCGGGGACAGACCGCTGGAAAGCCTGTCCCCGCTGGGAGAGTCCGTTGTCAGTGTGATCACCTCACTGACGGAATTTTAGACAAGTTCTGGTCAGTGCGTCGCGGGGAGGTGACGAAGAGGGATCTACAACCGCAGGAGCCGCGCCCCGTGGATGAGCGTCACAATGGTCACGGTGTCTTGGTCCACTCGATAGATAACCCGGTAGTTCCCGACGATCAACTCCCGATATGTCCCGTTCTTATCTTCCGGCACCCTCCGGCCGGATTCAGGGAACTGTCGCAATTGTTCAACACGCTGTTGGATGCGCAATCCGAAGGTCTGCGCATAGCCGGGGGAATCCGCTTTGATGAAGGACACCAGTGCTTTGAGGTTGTCGCGCAGCGGAGGACCAGACTACGCGAGCCATCCCGCCAGCTCACGCATCACATCCTCGTGCGGGATCACATGGCCGGCATCAATGGCCTCTTGCCCTGCTCTGATTTTTTGAAGCACGTACAAATGATACTGGATGTCTTCGAGTGTCGCCTCGTCCGGCAACTGCTCAAGCAATTTGAGAACGGCCGCTTTTTCTCCCATCAGTCACCTCCGGCAAAGTCCATCGCTCCAGGAGCACAACTGTCATTATACGTGGATGCCGTGCCGGTTGCACTTCGAACGACTCGGCGGGAGCGGTGTATCAGGAATATGGACCCGCACGAGTGAAGGAACCCTATGACATGGGGCAAAGGATGGGCGCGGTGCGGTCAAACAGCCGCGGACAGGGCGCGCAGGGCCCCCTGTCCGCTCACCTTCATCCGACCGACGGGGACGGGGGCACCCCTTGCCCCTTCGATCAGCCGTTCGCACGGTGCAAAGTCAAGACCCCTTTTTTGCACGTGTGGGCGCTGTTTCGTCGCTACCGGGATAAACGCTTCAGTTTCGTGGACTGCACGAGTTTTGTGCTTATGGAACGGTGCGGCATCCGCACGGCGTTCGCCTTTGACGACGATTTCCGCCAACTCCGAAATAGATCGTCCTTCCGGCAACCCTGTAATCAGGGTTCTATCCTGGGCAGACTGGGGACAGGAACCCGCCAACGCCACGCCGCGAGGGTGCCCGCCCCCCAAATCATCTACGCGTCACGAGAAACGTGTCACGTTCGCTCAATAGAAGGACTCCTGCATCGGACCGCGCACGTACCAGACGTCGTTGGTGTTGGTCTTATTGTTGGTGTTCACGTTGCCATTGTTGAAGTTCACGTTCCACGCGTTGGTGGAATTGTCGGCGTTCGTCGTCGCCGACCAATAGTTGGCCGACTGGAACCCGGTAAAAACGCTGGCCGGGACAAAGGGCGCGGGCAGAGACGGATCGATCAGACTCGCCAACTCCACCACAGGATGGTAACCGCCAGCCTCTCGTGCCGCCGACGTTCTTGTTGAGACAAAAGCGTCTCGCTGTGTCCCAAAGGCGGCCGGTGGCATCGGGGGCCTGCTCCCAGACCAACCGTATTGTTGTCCCGCACCGCTTGATTGCTGAACGCCGCAAGCACCGTGAAGCGCGAAGCGCTTGGCAGGCTCTTATCCCAGTTCGGCGTGACCCCGGAGAGGTCTTGCTGGTTGAGCTGTTGCTCGATGGCGGTGAGCTACTCCAGAATCTGCTGATCCAGCGGCGTGCCGCCCGCTGCCTTGGCTTCATTGGGGCCCAAGGCTGAAAGCCCGTCCCCACTTTGACTACAGCCCGTGAGCAGCATCGCGCCGGTCAGCGCGAGCGCGCCGCCCATGCCTGGTACGAGTGAGAGCCGATGCATACAGCACCTCCCATGAATAGGGCTCTTGTCAATTGGTGACACGAAGCCCTACGTGTATAAGTAAGATGGACCGTTACCCTCCCATGCGGGCTCGGACGCCCAACCTTCCGGTTCAAAGACAGCCGCCCAATC
>JBDIVW010000019.1:0-91707 GCA_039794185.1 Candidatus Inralta sp.
CGACCGGAAAGCGTCAGAATCTTGATGTCCTGCTCAGCCATGGCAACCTCCTTCAACAAAGATAAAGATCATGGACGCACACACATGTCAGGCAGGCTGGAGCACTGCCCGCTTGCGGGCCATCCGAACAGCTTGCAAGGCGCTCCATCTCGCGTCGATTACGTGAATGGATGAACCAATGGCGTGTAAAAAATGCCTAGTGCGGCGTCGGTGAGAGCATGAGCACGGATCGAAACGTGGAACAGCCGCTCAAATGTGCGACGGATGCGGGGTCGCTGAATTAAGCGATGAAACGCTTTGGCAAGTGGAGACGGTAGGTTCCTTGGAGGAATGAGAAAGGGAGAAGACCAGATAGATACAAAGTTGACCGGGTCGTCAGGGCATCAATAAGAGAGAGTACGAGGATCAGTTGTGCACGTAGTGCCGAGGGCCGCGAGGACTCATCTCTCAATCGACAACAGCTTGACTCCCTCAACCATCTCAAAATGACGACGGTTATTGCTGCACAGGGTGAGGTTGTTGCAGATCGCGGTGCAGGCGATGAACAAGTCGCAATCGCCGACGGTTCTCCCCAGTTTCCTGAGCCGTCCCCGCTCCTTTCCGAAAAGATTGCAAATCTCCTCGTCGATGGGGAGCACGATGACACCAGCCACAAACTTCTGCAGTGAGGCCTTGCTCCGGATCGGGTCCCGCGAATAGTGGGCACCCTCATAGAGCTCGGCCAAAGAGATGACGCTGATAGCGAGGCCTTCGGCTTCCAGCTCGTGAAGCTTTTGAGTGACAGGTTCTATGCCACAGAGGTGGTCAATGATCCAGTCGGTATCAACGAGATAGGCGGGGTGGGGCACGTTAGAAGGTGACCGGCGGACGGGTGGCAACGAGACGGTCAGCGTAGATATTCCGCTTCATTTCCTCAGCATCGACCAGACCTTTCCAGGATCCGGCAGTCTCAAGGATGATGGAACCTGAAGCTGGTGTAATCGGAGAAACGGCCAAAAGGACTTCATCGCCTTCGTGCACCAGTTCGGCCGGCGGTGGCTCCAATGGGGTAAACGAGCCGTGGGTGAATTTCGCTTTGATCGTCTTAACCATCGCTCACCTCATGGCTAAGGGTACCAAGGTCCTCCCACGACGTCAATGAGCGAGAAGCAACTGCTGTTGCCTCCTGAAAAACCCGGTCTCTGGAGCTTGGCAAGGATTGAGTGGCAGTCAACACAAAAGGGTCCTATCCCAGAGCGGCTAAGGCACTGGCGAAGAAGTGGCGGCCAACGGCCGTTGCAGAACTCGCAGGTGCAACTTGTTGAAGAACGCACGGGCTTGATCGACCGACCAGGCAGCGCGCGCTTCTGCTTCGATCTTGGGATCTGGGTTCGCGGGGGCGAATCGGACAATCACAGCCTCGGCCCCGGCCATGAAGCCGCCTTGAAGAAAGGCTTCTGGCGTCACCTTGCCGGCCATGATGTCCTGGAGAATCATGCCTGGATGCTGCCCATCCCACCGTTCAGGGTAGAACGTGCCGCGCAGTTCGCCCATTCGTTGCCAGTGCGATTCGTCGATCGTCCAGCAATTGATCGCGCCACCGGTCGGCGCATCAAACATATGCCAGGGGGCTCCGCCCCTGGCGATATCGTGTGCGCGGCAGAATTCATGGATACGGGTCCAAACCGGGACACTGACAACAGTAATCCAGGTACGGATGTCGTTCATGGCGGCTCCTGATGGTGGCGGAGAAGAAAGGGTTACTGTCAGCGGTGATTCTGCTCGATCTGGGCGCGAAGGCGGGCAATGCGCTCTTCGAATGAGTCCTTTAGCGAGTCGCGCAGGCACTCAGGGGTCTGGGCAAAATCCGACCATTGGTCGTAGAACAGATCGAACCACGCTTTCTGTGAGGCAGGGGAAGAGACTTGGGTGATCAGGCGGAGACACCGATCGAAGCGTTCGCTTGAGAATCCGGCTGCCCGACCGGAGCGGAGGAGGCTTGCGAGCTGGGATTCGAGGTCGGCTTGGTCGGGGGCGGTTAGATCCATGGGCCGAGTATCCTGCTACTGGCGTTGAATCGTCAAGGGCGATCAGGCCTCCGCACTGGACTTGGAGAAAGCATATGTTGGTTCATTACAATATTCAAGGAATCTGTTTGACATTAGGGAAACTCGAGCCAACTTCGCGGACTGCTCCTCGGCCTCGCCAACAACTTGCCGCAGTTGGTACTAGATGTTACCTAGCGGGCACTGTTAAATCGGACATAAGAGGAAGGCTTAAAGAAACATCGGGAAATCCTGTTTGTTTTCGTCTATGATGCAGAGTAATTGAGGAGTTACTGGTGGATTGGAATTCGTTATGGCGACGGCAGAACAACTCAAAGCGCTCTTGAAATCCCACATCCAAGGAGACGAGTCCCACTTCTATGCTGTCGCCATGCAGATGGCTGCCGAAGAAGCGCGACAAGGACACACGAAAATCGCTCAGGAACTTCGAGCTCTCATTGATGAAGCCAAGACGCACGCACGTCCCGTAGAGACCCCGCGGAGCCCAATTCTGATTGCTCAGCCTCGAGGCGAGCTATCCGGCCTCCTCTCCGTCTCCTATCCAAAGCTGCAACTAGCAGATATGATCCTCGACAAGCAAGTGGCGCATCGACTCAATCGAGTCATCAAAGAACAACGAGGCATTGAACGGATTCGGTCCTTCGGGCTACGCCCCCGAAGAAAGCTGCTCTTGGTAGGCCCCCCAGGGACAGGCAAGACGATGTCAGCCGGTGTGATTGCAGGAGAGCTGTCGCTCCCATTGTTCATTGTACGGTTGGATAGCCTAATCACGAAGTACATGGGAGAGACATCAGCCAAGCTGAGACTGATCTTCGATTCAATTACTCAAGTGCGAGGCGTCTACCTATTTGATGAGTTTGATTCGATCGGTTCAAAACGAACCTCCACCAATGATGTCGGGGAAATCAGACGGGTTCTCAACAGCTTCCTTCAATTCATCGAACAGGATACGTCTGACAGCCTCATCCTCGCGGCGACAAATCATCCGACCTTGCTCGATCATGCTCTCTTCAGAAGGTTTGACGATGTGATTGAGTATGGCACGCCTCAGAAGGTCTATGTGACGAAGCTGCTGCAGGCCAAGTTGGCAACGATCAAGAAGGCCCAGATCAACTGGAAGCAAATCACGAAACTCGCTGTGGGACTCAGCTATGCAGACATCACCCGCGCTTGCGAAGAGGCGATTAAGGACGTGATCCTCCATGGTCGATCAACCCTCAGGACCAAGGATGTCTTGCAACCCCTTGCTGAAAGAAGGGCAATCCACGTAAAATAACGCCCGGTTAAGTCGTATTTTGGCTTAGAAATCAATATGAAGAACGCAGCAATCGGCCATTCAGTTTTGCACTCCGTTTCCGGCACAGACTCGTTTGCTGTCGTTTCCCATCACATACCTGCTCTGTTATTTCTGTCACATACCTGACCTCTCTGTCATCGGCGTGATGAGTCGGCATGCAGGGTGGTTCCATGCATCCATCCGACCGTTGGTTTTCACTACCTGCAGGACATTGATCGTTTCATGCAGGCTCGGAAATCAGACAGATTAAAGAGAGGATAGGCGACTATGGCAGAACCAGAGCATCCACACCTTCCACATCTGACCATTCGTGGGTCCGCGGCCAGTGAGAAGTATGTGCCTCCCGCCACGGGGGGAAGAGAATTTCAATTCCCACAAAGAAATAGACAAGCGCATGGAAAGAAACTGCTTCGACAGCTCCAGGAGCTTGCGAAAGAGGCTGAAGCCCTTGGTCAAGAACGAACCGCGTTAGGGATCGATGCGCAGGAGGGAATCTGTATTGAATTCAAGAGCGAACCAGGTTTTGATCTGAAGCTCGACAGCTTAGAACGCATTCGTTCAGGGATCGAACTGCTCGCAGTTCGACAAGACGGGAACAAGACCTTTGCAGCAGTCTTTGTTCCTGAGGGAAAACTTAAGCATTTCGAGCATCTGATTTCTTCATATATCAAGGAGAAGACACAATCCGGGAAACCCAAGCATCAGCCGGTGGTAACCACGATTGCTGGCATCCGCAAAGCTGCTCTGGAAGCCCTGTGGATGGATGACCGCCGCGACCTACCCCCTGACGATCAGACGGTATGGTGGGAAGTCTGGCTGCGTGTAGGCAATGATCGCCAAGGAGACATCGCAACATTCCGTCGCATGGCGCACCAACTGGAGATCCAGGTTGGGCAGGACCAGATTGAATTCCCTGATAGAGCCGTCCTTCTCACGAGAGCAACTAGATCTCAAATGGCTCGCTCCATCGATCTGTTGAACGTGATCGCCGAACTTCGGAGAGCCAAAGAGACGGCTGAGTTTTTTCTCGATATGTCAGCCGTAGAACAAGAGCAATGGGTAGAGGATGCGGTCAAGAGATTGAAGAAGCCGGATGCCACCGGTCCGGCGATCTGTTTATTGGACACCGGCCTCAATCGCGCCCATCCACTAATTGAGCCAGCCTGCCATGACAGCGATCTCCATACCTATGATCCGAAGTGGGGGCGAAGCGATCATCATGGGCACGGAACCCAGATGGCGGGCTTAGCCCTCTATGGCGACCTCACCGATGTGTTTTCGCAGAATGGTCCCATTGAACTCAGACATCGGGTGGAGTCGGTCAAGATGTTACCCCCACAAGGGCAGCCAGAGAATGACCCCCGTCTCTATGGATCGATCACGGCGGAATCGATCGCCCGAGCAGAGATATCGGCCCCTACACGAAAGCGCATCGTGTGTATGGCTGTCTCGACGACAGATTCCAGAGACAATGGACGCCCCTCCTCGTGGTCAGCGAGTCTCGATACCTTGGCTCGAGGGTCTACCGACGCCCCACCTCGGCTCATCCTGGTAGCGGGAGGAAACACAGATCCCGATCAGCGACATCAGTTTCCCGACAGCAATTTGACCGATGGGATACATGATCCCGGTCAATCCTGGAATGCTCTCACAGTGGGAGCGTACACTGAGAAAGTCCAGATCGACCAAGTCACTTATCCGAACTGGCATCCGATTGCTCCAGTAGGAGACCTCAGCCCTTCGAGTTGTACATCACTGACCTGGGGAAAGACGTGGCCGCTCAAGCCGGACATCGTCATGGAGGGCGGCAACATGGCGCGCCGACCAGACGATGGTCAATCGGCCAACGTACCGAGTCTTCAGCTCCTATCCACAGCTCACAATGTGGTTGTGAAACCACTTACGGTCATGAGGGAGACCAGTGCAGCAACGGCGTTGACTGCTCGAATGGCAGCTATTGTTCAAGCTCAATATCCCGACCTCTGGCCAGAAACGATTCGAGCCTTATTGGTTCATTCTGCAGACTGGACGCCAGCCATGAAGAAGCGCTTCGAGCCCTTGGATACTCGTGAGAAAATGGGGCGCCTACTTCGATACTGTGGATTCGGTCGGCCGGACCTTACCGAGATGTTGTGGAGCGCAAGGAATAAACTAACTCTTATCGCTCAAGACTCTCTCCAGCCTTTTGACAGGATAGATGACAAGTATCGCTTCCGCGAACTCAACATCCACAGCATCCCCTGGCCCCGCGAGGTACTCCTCCAACTCGGCGAGATTCCCGTCGAGATGAGGGTCACGCTCTCCTACTTCATCGAGCCGAATCCGTCTGAACGCGGGAGATCACGGCGCCATCGCTATGCCTCTCACGGGCTCAGATTCGATGTAAAGACCCCGGAGGAAACGCTAAAGGACTTCAAGATGCGGGTAAATCAGGCGGCCTGGGATGAAGAATCCGGCAAGTCTTCGAAGAGTGATGCGAGAAACTGGATGCTTGGACCAGACCTGCGTGGACTCGGCTCCCTCCACTCTGATCGATGGTCTGGAACCGCAGCTCAGCTTGCGGAACGTGGGTATATAGCTGTCTTCCCTGTGATTGGTTGGTGGCGTGAGCGATTTCAACTCCAACGATGGCACGAAAGAGCGCGATATGCGCTGATAGTTACTATCAAGACTCCAGCCACTGAAGTGGATATCTATACGCCCGTTGTGAATATGATTGCCCCAAGAGTGTCCATCGAGATCAGCCGATAGTCGCATGGTCAGAACCCCTTGACCCACAACCAGAAAATCAGGCCACACCTAATCCAGTGGGAGTTCCCCGTCTGTGAAGACGGGGGTGAGAGCAGGGTCTTCCGTAGCCGGGCAAGCCCCTCTCGTAGTCAATTGAGGACCCTGCCCGTAGAGGCGCGGGAATCTACCCTTCACAACCGTCTTCGCAGGACCGCAGCTCAACAAAATAGTTCCCATATATTTCTCGATGAGCTCGATTGAGATAGCTGACGTTGGTCTCAACAGTTTCTATCTATCCTGTTTTCAGAAGAAGCGCTAACAACGTGATATCAAGGATTTCTAAAAGGCAAAGTGTCCATTGTTTTTGTCACGCCACATATTATGTTGACAGTTGCCTAAAAAGAGGAGGCGCGACGGATGGCCCCCGAAAGCTCGACGGGCACGTAGTGGGAGCCCTGCTCAGAAGCGTGGAACTGGTAGGCCTGTCCGTGCTGATCCAGATTGATATAGCGCCAGCTCCAGATATGCTTGTACAGAAAGATGCGGGTTCTACTCTCGCAGAGCACCTCTCCCATGAACATGAATTGCGCGAGGCTTTTCTCGGGCAAGACCTTGAGAAGAGGGTCCCACAGCGGCCGATCGGGATAGCGTTGCTCGATGACTTTCAGCGGATTCATGGCTTTCTAATTGACCTCCTCATCTGATGGGCCGTGCATGGTGTGCACCCTCGCGCGTGTTTGGCGCTCATTCTGGGTACTACTGACCGGCGGATCGTGAAGTGGTGACTTTTCAGAGATGCTGTGGACAGCGTTATGAAGTCGGGTGGACGATGATGAAGCGATCATCCCACAGACCGCCTAGGACAGAGGCGACATCTTTCCACGCGAGGCCGCCGAGTCCACAGCCCAGTCGGGGGCAGTAGATCGTGGTGAGTCGGTTATGATCGGCGAGGTGGACGGCTTCTCGGGCAGTCCGCTCAATGAGGCCGAGATTCGAGGGTTGCGTCCATGTTTCCTTCGTCGGCAGTGTCACGAGCCGGCACTCATGCCAGTAGTAGGCATGGTTTCCAGAAGCACGGAGCTTCGCGCCGAGGAGAATCGGCAGGTTCGGGAATCGGTTGGCAGCTGCCAAGGCCACTCCCGCACCCATGACCGCACGGCCGTTTCGGCGGCAGTCTCCATTAGTCGGCACGCCAATGCAGAAACCCTGATCGTGAAAGTTCCACAGGTTGCCGATGATCTCCCGCATGGCAATTCTCCTCGTCGAACAGACCGATTTCAGTGGATCGCTGCCCGCTTCGGGCCTCCTTCCCTTGTGTGATGAGCCGTCGAAGTGTTCGAGGAAGGTGCCGTCGGCCTTTTTGGGCCATGTGACGGGTTGAACCAAGCCTGGCTGGAAGTTGCCACTGTGCTATGCAGTTAGGCAGATTCTTTGGTAGACATAATTCACTTAGAAAGGCATGTTAGGGGGCTGAATCAGTCCGCCTTCTTCTGGTTCGACAGTCTGGATCATGCCGGCCCTCGTACAGGCGGAGCCTGTTCCTTTGCCACGTTCGAAGTAAGGCAAGACACCTACTGTGTGGGATTTTCCTCTGTGAGCGAGTTGTGGCATTGTTATGGTCCCGTCGCAGGGAGAAAACGGGTCCGCCGGCTATTGATCTCCAGTGATGATAGGGCATGCCGCGCAATGACCAGGTCACACATCAGTGGCACTTGCTCCAGCGGCTGAGTGGATCACGGCAGGGTCTTACGCTGGCTCAATTGGTAGACGCAGTTTCTCCGGAATTGCCCCGCCATCCTCGAACGGTCCGCCGGGATCTAGCGGCGCTCGAAGCGTCGCACTTCCCGCTGCTCACCGAGCGCGTAAATGGTGAGGTTCGGCTTTCTTTGCTTTGGTCTTTTGGTTTTCTGTTTTCGTTTCTGTAGCCATGTTTTTTCCTCCTTTGAAAAAGTTAGTTGGCTCTCTCAAAGGGAGGGGAGAGCCAACGCGCCTTTTTCAGGAGGAAGGCGCGCCTGGCCGATCGGCGTGCCCGCTGCACGAACAGCAACGGCCATGACGGCTCCGCTGGCGTGAGACGTTGCCACGCGAGGGGGGATGCGACGTGCGGGAGCATCCAGTCCGGTCGGGCAGGGCGCGTGAAGGCTACAGAGAAACGGAGCAGGAGAGGCGGAAAGGGAAAAAAGCGGGATTTGAAGCCGAGTGGTGGAAAAGCGGCGCATGCATTTGGCCCAGGAAGGGCGATCCGAGGGCGGCGCGATGGAGAGGATGGGGGAAAATGGAGGTGCAACGAATCAGTTGACGAGTGAGGCGCTACACGCTACACTTAAAAAATGATAGTGAGTTTCAGGCACCGCGGGCTTAAAAGGTTCTTCGAGGAGGATGATTCCCGGAAGGTGCCGGCAGACATGGCGGACCGGATTAAGGCAATTCTGGCCCGGCTGCACCAGGCGGAGGCGATTGAGGACATGAACGTCCATTCCTACAGGCTGCACCCGTTGAAAGGCGGCCGGAAAGGGGAGTGGAGCGTAACGGTAAGGGCAAACTGGCGGATTACGTTCCGGTTTGAAGACGGCTATGTTATGGACGTGAATTTGGAGGATTACCATTGAAAAGGGAGCATGCTATGAAGACGTTGAAAATGAAAAATCCGCCGCATCCGGGATTTTCGGTGCGTGTGGACTGTCTGGAGCCGCACGGGTTGACGGTCACGGAAGGGGCGAAGGTTCTTGGTGTGTCACGGTCGGCGTTGAGCCATCTGGTGAATGAGAGTGCCGACTTGTCCTGGGACATGGCTATCCGCCTGGCGAAGGCATTTGGTAGCACGCCGGAGGGATGGATGCGGTTGCAGTTCCAGTATGATGCGGCGCAGGTGGAAGAACGGGCGAAGAAAATCAAGGTGAAGACCGTAGCGGATATGATTCATGCGTGAAGAATGATGCTGGGAAGCGGTATGAACGACGAAGAAAGACAAGAATTGATTCGGCGGTTGAGGGCGGGCGAGGAGCTTTCGCCAGAGTGGGCGCGGGTCCTTTTCCCCCCGGAAAAGCGGGAATATGAACTCGTCTACTATGGGAAGGAGCGCGAGGAAGACATTGTTGCCAGCACATTGGCCGTGCCTCTGCAGAAAGTCAGGACGTTTGGTAAGAACGGCGACGGCTGGCACAACATGCTTATATTTGGCGATAACCTGCAGGTGATGAAGAGCCTGCTGGATATGAAGAGGAATGGCGAACTGTGCAATGCAGATGGTACTGCGGGGGTCCGTCTTGTATACATTGATCCTCCTTTTGCTAGCAAGCAGGAATTTCGCGGGAATCAAGACGAAAAGGCCTATCAAGACAAGGTTGTGGGGGCGCAGTTTGTGGAGTTCGTCCGACGACGGCTGGTACTTTTGCGCGAATTGCTGGCGGAGGATGGCAGCATCTTCTTGCACATGGATCAACGGAAGGTTCACTACCTGAAGGTTCTACTCGATGAAGTGTTTGGCGAGCATAACTTCCGGAACGAGATTGTGTTGCCAGGTCGGGCCTCAAAGAACTTGCAGCAGCAGTTCCAAACCATCTCTCGGCTGAACGTGCGACACGATACTCTGCTGTGGTACTCGAAGCGTCCCAGTACGCGTTTTAAGCCGCTATGGATAGAGAAACACAACCAAGGGAACCCGGAGGGCCATTGGCATCACTTCTGGAGCACCGCTGACAGAAAGACGATGCGGTATAAGCTATTGGGGGTGTTGCCGGAAACCGGGCAATGGACATGGAAAAAGGAGCGTGCGTTCACTGCGTTGGCAAACTATAAGCGGTATGTGAAAGAAGGAGGAGGACGCACGCTTGCCGAGTATTGGCGGGACACGGGCAGCGTTCTCGATTTTGTGCGGGCGAGCCCGGATGATGGAAAGCCTCAATACTGGCGCGCGCCTGCGGAGCATAGATTGGCTGATACGGCGTGGTCTGGGGTGCCGGTATACGCGAACGAAAATGGCTATCCTACGGAGAAGAACGAGGCACTGCTCGGAGAAATTCTTAATCTTGCGTCGAAAGCCGGAGACTTGGTGCTGGATTCCTTCGCTGGTTCGGGAACCACTGTCGCTGTTGCCGAAAAACTGGGGCGACGGTGGGTCGCGATCGATTGTGGAAAGCTTTCGATCTATACGGTGCAGAAGCGGATGCTGAATTTGCGAACAGAGAACGGCAACAAGAGCGCACCGCTCGGGCCAAAACCGTTTTGTCTGTATAACGCTGGTCTGTACGACTTCAGCAAGCTCAAGGAGCTACCGTGGGATGCGTGGCGGTTCTTTGCCTTGCAATTGTTTCAATGTCGTGATGCGCCGCATAAGATTGGCGGCATCCAGCTTGACGGTTATCTCAAGGGCTCTAGCGTGCTGGTGTTCAACCATCAGAAACAGCCAGGCGTTCGCATTGATGAAGAGACCATTCGGAGCATGCAAGAGGCGCTTGGGTCGAAGGTCGGCAGCCGGATGTTCGTCATTGCTCCTGCGCTTGTGTTTGACTTCCAACAGGACTATTTGACGCTGGACGGGGTTCGTTACTATGCACTGCGTATTCCGTATTCGATCATCCACGAGCTGCATCAGCGGGAGTTTGCGGCGCTTAAACAGCCGGCCGATGAGCTTGCGGTGAATGACACGGTTGATGCGGTCGGCTTCGATTTCGTGCGGCGACCAGATCTTGAGTACGAAGCGGGTATGAAAAAGCGCAATGGCGAGGGGAGCGAGGAAGGCTTCATTAAGATCAAGACATTCAAGAGCGAAGCGGTTGTGCGCGAGCCAATGCGGAAGAAGGGGAACCGGGAAACATTGTCGATGGTGATGCTGGACTACGACTTTGATAGTGGGACCGATGTCTTTGCTTTCGATGCGGTTTTCTATGCAGAGGCCATCGAGAAAGCCGGATGGGAAGTCCGTTTCCCAGTGGAAGCGATTGGTAATCAGGTGATGGCGGTGTTTGTGGATATCTATGGTAACGAAGCACGCGAGGTGATTCCGGGCAGTAGGTTCGTGAAGGGCAAAAGCAGGGTAGCAGTGAATGTTGGGAAGAGTAGAAAGAACAAGAAAGACGAAGTGAACCAGTGAGCACAAAGGGTGATCGACGCACATTCCGCAACGAAGACCTCGTTCTGAAGGTATCCCAGGATATTGACCCTGGGAAATGGGATGAGGCGAAGTACGAGGCGTTTGTCGATGAGCTGTGTGGCTATCGGGAATACCAGAAAGACGCGATTCGGACGACGCTGCGGTACCTACTGGGCGGGAAGTACGAGAATCTTAGAGCCCTCGCGAAGGAGAACTTCGACAAGAACATAGAGCTGCAAGAGCGGTATGGGTCGTGGGCGGCGATGGAGCGTCAGTTGCAGCTGCCTGATCAGCTCAGCTGTTCTCTGGATCAGGCCACCGGAAGTGGCAAGAGCTATGTGCTGTATGGAATTGCGGCAATTCTGCTGGCCGAGGGGGCTGTCGATCGGGTGGTTGTGCTGTGTCCGTCGAACACAATCGAGGACGGGCTCGTGAAGAAATTCAAGGAGCTGGCCGGCAGGAGCGACCTTTTGGACGCACTGCCAGACGACGCCAAAGTTGTTACGCCGAGGATCATCAATGCGTCTGAAACCATCGTGGGTGGGTCGATTTGTGTAGAGAACTACCACGCGATCTTGGAGAACGTGAAGTCGTCCATCCGGGAGAGTCTTAAAGGCAGGGGCGCACGAGTCGCCGTGCTGAATGATGAGGCTCATCATGTTGCAAATGAGTCTGGAAAGAGCTCGAAGAAATGGAAAGAGTTTCTTGAGAATCCTGAGTATGGATTTCGGTTTGTGGTGGGTGTTTCCGGCACCTGCTATGTGGGGGATGATTATTTTACCGATGTTGTCCATCGTTATTCCCTTCGGGAGGCCATCGAGGAGAAGTTCGTCAAGAAAGTGGAGTATGTGGACGAGCTTCCGGCTGCTGCCGAGAACCCGGAGGAGAAATGGCAGCTTATCTATAACCGTCACAAGGATTGGAAGAAGAGACTTAAGCCGAGAGGTATCCGTCCGCTGACGATCATTGTGACCAGGGCGATCGTTGATGCGGAGCGGGTTGCCGGGGAGTTACAAGATTTCCTTCAGGAATGGGAGGGGATCGACGCGGCCAAGGCGGAGGGGAAGGTGCTATGTGTTACTTCGGCGCCCGAGCATGAGCCCAATGTGGCGAAGCTGCGGACAGTCGATAGCCCGGCTAGCGAAGTGGAGTGGATCGTATCGGTCTCGATGTTGAGCGAGGGCTGGGATGTAAAGAACGTGTTTCAGATTGTGCCGCATGAGGAGAAAGCGTTCAACAGCAAGCTGTTGATTGCGCAAGTGCTGGGCCGCGGCCTGCGGCGGCCGGATGGATGGAAAGGGGAGGAGCCGGTTGTGACGGTGTTCAACCATGATGCGTGGTCGGGCCGGATCAAGCATTTGGTAAACGAGGTGCTTGAAATTGAACGGCGGTTGTCCTCGACGGTTGATTCGAAGTCAGGTTTCAACTTCGAGATGCACCATCTCGATTATACGCGGATAGAGGACGCAACGGAGTACGCAAAAAAGGGTGAATACAAGCTGTTTGAGGATGGTTATGTTGATCTTCCGACGCAAGTTGAGACCGAGGATGTGACTGTTGGGTTTGAGCGGGCGGTTACAGGGGAGCACGTCAAGTTCAAGACCATGATCCAGCACAAAACCTGGACGGTGGAAGAAGTTGCGGAGCAGATGTTTCAGAAGCTGAAGGCAATAGACGAAGAATCGAAAGACGCCGACGATCCGGATGATCGCACGAATTACGCGAAGTTGTTTCCGCTTGGGAAGTGCGAGGAAATTGTGAGGGCGTCGTTGAAGCGGGCGAAGATAAAGAGCGAGAAGATCACCGACGAGAACCGACAGAAGTTTTGGCAGGCGCTCGGTACGCTCCGGCGAAAGAGGGCGAAGCGTGTTGTGTATAAACTGGCACCCAAGGCGCTAGTCATGATGAACAGTGGCGATCGACAGGACGAGAGTTGCAGCGCGGCGGAACTGCGGCGAGGGTCGAAGACCGTGTTCTATGCTCCTGGGTGCGAAAAGACTCTTGTGGATGACCAAAGGGAGTTTTTCCGGGAGGTGAACGATGAAGACGGAGACTTTGTTAAGGGCCGTGTAATTGTGGAAAAGTCGGTCGATTTCAGAACGGCAGCGAACCTTGTGATCGCAGACGCGACGCCGGAGCGGAAATTTGTTCGGGAGCTGGTTGTTCATGAGAACGCGGTGAAGATCGATGGCTGGCTGAAGAACACGCCAATGGGATTCTACTCGATCGAATATGCGTGGAAGAAGGGGAATAAGGCAAAACGTGGCGAGTTTAGCCCTGATTTTTTCATCAAGCAGGGAGAGGTCGTGTTCGTTGTAGAAGTCAAGGGAGACGAGGAGATCAGCGATCCTGCGGCCGATAACGTGAAGAAGTACGAGTATGCGATAGAGCATTTCAAACGGCTGAATGGGTGGCTCGAAAAAGAGAAGATTGCAACGCGGTATCAATTCAACATGATCTCGCCCAAGAGCTACAACGTCTTCTTTCAGAAACTTCGAGATGGAGGACTGGCGGGTTTTCGGTCCGAGCTTGATGTGGCGGTGGCGCGAGGGGGGAACGGGAGTTAGATGTCGCTCGAAGCGATCGAGTTGGGTGCGCCTCACGAAACGGGATTTAAAGTACGTTAAGGGCAGGGCTCGGCAGGGGGTTGTTTTTATGAAAAGGACCGGGCGGAGCTTCTGGGATGACTAGAACCTATCTCAAAATCGATTTTGGCCGACTATACGGTCACCCACTCGTTGGTTCGTGCCAAGTCGGCAGCTGCCAAGACCGCAATTTGCTGGGAATATTGAATGTCACGTTCTTGAATTCTCTGTGGTCTTCATCGTCCACGTATGGTCCGGCCAATTTTGAGATAGGTTCTAGACATGATAAAAGACATTATCATGTTAGGAACCTGAGTGGGGGAGACGGATGAAAGCACTGGTCCCATTAAGGAAATGATCAACACCCTGCGAGAGCGCAAGGTCATCAACGATCTCACGGCTGCAAGATGGCATAGACTCAGACAGGTTAGAAACCGGGTGCTGCACGGAGATGTCACAGGGCCATCTCCAGGTGAGATTCACGATCTTGTCCAGGAGGTTTTTCGCATCGAGGAGCGTAACAACGATATGGACCGTTCTCACCAAACGACAAGATGATCGCAGGGTGAGCTTCTGCGAGGGCGGCGGGCCCGAACTTGCCAAGCACTCCCTAGGCCGTAACTGATACCTGAGAGTTCATGCGCGGACTGTTGGTTCGGATAGGCGCAGATCAGACCAACGCAGGCGGAGGCTGGAACGCCCCTTGCGACGACTGGACGGTTTGTGTACGTCCCGATTGTCGAGGACTACCCAACGCGTCCTGGCCTGCACCATCGATCGCCGCCTCTCCAGCAGCCCAGTATCTGTCCCACCTTTAAAAGGGGATATAAGGGGATATAATGTAAGTGCCTCCCAGGCCGGAGGTGCATCATGCGCACGGTCCTCCTCTCCATTGGGGCGATGTTTCTCATGGTCTCGTCGTCATGGGCCGAGTTCGGCTTCGACGAAAAGTACGAGCGGGACTACAACATCTTCAACCCGATCAATCAACTGCGCCCTGACAATCCCCTGAACCCGATCAATTCGGTGGATCCCAACAACCCCTTCAACCCCATCAACAGCGTCGATCCGGGGAATCCCGCGAATCCGATCAATCAGTACAACCCCAACAATCCCTTCAACCCCATTAACGAAGTCAACCCGAACAAACCGCTGAACCCGATCAATAAGTACAACCCCAACACGCCTTTCGGACCGCTCAACACTTTTCCCGACCGTCAACGCTAGCCTGCCGCCAGCATCAGAACAGTGCGGGACTGAGGGTGAGCACTCATTCTCCCTACAGTTCTTGGTGGTCGGCAAAGCTGTAGTACCGGTCCTCGCCCAGCACAACGTGGTCAAGCACGGCGATGCCCAGCAGCTCGCCCCCATCTTTAAGTCGCCGAGTCAGAGCACGGTCTTCTGGGCTCGGAGTCGAATCGCCGCTCGGATGGTTGTGGGCCAGGATGACGGCACTCGCGTTCATGAGGATGAGTGGCTTGAAGACTTCGCGGGGATGGACGATGCTGAGGGTAACCGATCCGATGCTGACGGTGTTGATCCCGATGACAGCATGTTTTGCGTCGAGACCTACGACCATGAAATGCTCGCGATCGAGTCCATCGAAGAGCGGTACAAGCAGCCGGTACGCGTTCTGGGAATCCATGATCTTGGCGGGTGAGGGGTGCGCCAGGCTCTCCTTCACCAGCATCACTCGGTAGCGGGGAATCGCATAGGCATGTTGGCCTGGTTGTAGCTTGGCAGATCGAGCTTTTCTGGCCGAACGACGATACAGGTCCGCCTGAGGAGTATCGGGAGCAGTCGGTGTCATAGTCATAGGTCGGGAAGAGGTTGTGGTGATCACGCAACCTACCGCTCCTGAAGTGATCGCGGCAGTTTCAGAGGCGGGAGACGAAAGTGTTTGGGGAACTGGCTTAAACAGCGATGGGCTGAGGAAAGGGCTGGCCCGAGTGGCAGCGCGTCCGGTGAGAGGGGAGGGCTTTGGCTAGCTCACCTTGTACTTAATCTCCGGTGTGCAAGCGATCCGACAGCGCCTGAATAGTGAGCGGCGCATTGCCCTCTGCGCGATTGTTGACCAGGACATAGGCTCTGCGCTCTTCTCTGACGGCCTGGCGAATCAATTCCACCGCATCCCGCCGCATCTCAGGGAGCTCCTCAATGATCTTCGTGTACGGCTCGGCTCGCTTCTTGGCCTGCTCATAGGACATTCTGAGCGGCGTCAAGAGGCGCAGCACGGTGAATGGGGCGGTGAAGCTTGCCATGCGCCTGTGCTGCTCGGCTAATGGCGGCATGTAGCTCCAATGGTTATACACGTGCGAGACGCCGTGCATCTCGAGGACCTTGTGGTAGTCAGGACCAAGCAGGCCGGCATTCCGGATTTCGACGGCATAGCGAAAGTTCTTGGGAAGCTGCCCGAAGAACCCATCCAATCGTGAACAGAACTCCTCTGCGGACATCCCGTGGCGCTGAAATTCGAAGATGAAAGGCCCAGCATGCGGTTCGAACTTCGCCTCCCGGTACGGCGCGAGCACGAGCTCGTTGAATACCTGTGCATCGAGGAATCGCGGGTTGACTTGGCCGGCTTTGGCCCCGTATCTCACCTGGCGCGCATACGTATGTATGGTGATTTCCTCCCAGACTTTGAACAACACTTGAAAGTCTTCGGGAATCTGGTTGAGATAGCGCCGGAGCTGATTGGCCGTCGCGGGACGATAGAAGGTGCTGTCGTTGCCGACCGTTCGGAACAGGGGTTCGCTGTGGTACTGGTACTGGCAGTATTCCCCTAAGCTCTCCGACGCAAAGCGGCTCTTGGGATATTGCCGCTTGTAGACCTGGCCTTGCCAGCCCTCGTAGGTCCAAGTGGAGCTGCCGAAGCGAACAAGTGGTGACCTGGGCATCGCAGTTGTCCTGTCCAGGATTTTGGGCCAAATTCCGGACAATGTGACTAGGTAATGGTACATGATTGTCTTGGACGCTTTCCTGAAAATTGCACGCACGATATGCGGTTTGAGTTTCCGCACTCCGACTAGCAATTCGGGACCACGATTCCGACACAAGTGGAATCATACGAATTTCCTACCGTACTGGTATCCGATTGCAAGGTGGAGGAAGGCGATCGACCCTCAATTCACGTCGCAAGCCATTTGGCGTAGGCCCGGACATCGATCATCGGGACGGTTGCGCTGCTCTGGAGTCGTGCGATGAGCTCCAGCAGAAACGCGGTCGCGGGCTTTCCCTGGGGCGTGATGGTGTAACACCCGACCATGTCCCAACCGAATGTCCCATGCGCCGCCACACAACCGAGATCCAGACGGCGATCCCCTTGGCCTTGCTCCAAGGCGTCGGTCAGCGGCTTCCCAAGCGCCGGGCTCCAGTCGCTCTCAAACGTCAGCAGCCCGGCCAGGATATGCGGCAAGGGCTTCGGTGGATAGGTTCCGCCAGCGTGAGGAATCGGCAGGCTGGTGCGGTGGAGTTTGCGCACGCTCTCGACCTTAGTCTGAGCATACTGCACCTCGCCCGCGTTGATGGCCTGCTTCGCTTCGAACACACCATAGACGCTTTCGGAAGGGACGACGATCTGACCTTCGTAGTCGAAGATAAACGGTGAGTACTGCCGGTCAAAGATCACGACGTCGATCTGCTGACTGAAAACCCCCTCGCTGTCGACGACATGAGCCTTCTTGGCCTGATAGCGCTTGGGGAGGTACTTTTGTAGCAGCTCAAGCCACACGTGCTCGCTGGCATCACCCTTGGTCGTCGAGTGCCCGAACGACTCCCGGGCGCGCGCGAGGCGGTGCTCGATGTCGTCGTGGAGATTCGCCAGCAGTTTCGAGAGCGACCAGGTGTTCATTCATTAACCCGTTACGAGAGGGGAAAGTACTCGCCGAGAATTTCACGCCAGATGCGTAGACTGTCGCCCTGACAGCCGCTCTCCTCGGCCCGTCGCGCGAGCGTGGCCTTGCGCTGCGCCTCCTGAAACGCGTTTCTCGCGGTGGCGATGAGGGTTGGCGTCATCTGGTCCGACACAGGAGGCCCCAGACCGGCTGGATCCGGCCACGTCCGGCTGATGTTGGCCTCCATCGCCGCAAAGAGATTGCGTATCTCGTCAGGGTAATTTGAGAACGGCGCATCCACGAGCTCTAGGGCCATCACCTCAACGAGGAACGAAGGCTTGATCGGCTTGCCGCTCGCGCGGTTCCAGCCTTTTGCCATCTTCACGAGCGGCACCCAGCGCCCGTTCAGTTCCTTGTTCTTGGCCGTCGATCGTTCCTGGTGCACTTCCGGATTCGTCTTAATCCAGGTCCCGGTGATCTTGTCAGGGATTTCGTACTCATCTTTACCGGACTGAAATGCAGGGACCGAGTCGATGCTTAGCACCTTTCCGTCATGCTCCTCGGAATAGTAGGTCTTATCGAATTCCACCGTGACCGAGCGTCGCCCTATCTCCACCTGCCCCGGTTCGACATACTTCTGCTTCAGACACTTCTCGAACGCCTGCAGCGTGTCAATGGCTGCCTTCTCGCGCCGCCAACGCTCCTTCGGGCCGAGGACGAACATCACGTCCACGTCTTTCAGCGGTTTGGTCTTGGTATGGCGGCTGTACGAACCGGAGAGAAAATCCCGTGTCAGGTCAAAGGATGACCGAATGCAGTCCCGCACATCCTGTTGCCGGTTCACGGCATCGTTCTTCTCGGTCTCGCTCAACTCGAGGCGCTGCCGGAATTTGTCGAAAGCCTGCGTGGTGGTCAGCATGACTCCCTACCTCCAGTACGTGACGCCTGCCGTCATATGGCCCGTGGCGATCACCGTGCCGGCCTGTCGTGCCGAAAGATGGCTCGTTGACAGAAAGGTACACTCGCAAAGGCCCTCCACCCAGGGCGCCCCATCGCTCGTGCAGAGCACAATACGATAGATGCAGTCGTTCGTCGGTCGTCTTGCCTTCGCGATGAGCTGCCGGAGATAGTTCTTGTCCAGCCACATATCGTCGTCAACCCCTGCGCCAGAGTAGCCAACAGGAAATTCCCAGCGTGCTGCGACTGCGGTCGCGCCTGGCCTGAAGAATTCGACTACGACGTTCGTCAGGTGTCCGCTGCGCAGCCACGTCCGGATGCCGCGTTCGATCGTCTCCCAATCCTGCATCAGCTTTTCAGGGCTGAGGCCATTCTCGCGGATCACCTCGCGGAGCGTGTTGCGAAGGTTGTCGCTGAGAAAGACAATGCTGTGGGTCTGCGTATAGGTCGTGGTGTGCGCGTACGCGACTGTCATGTTATCCTTTCAGGTTCCAATCAACGACGATGGGACTGCTCGCCTTACCGGCTGCGCTGCATTCCTCGGTCTCGGCCCGCTCCTCTTCGGCCACGTCGAACACCCGTATGCGGGGCGACGTCTTCGCCAGTGACGCTGTGACCCATGCCATGTCCTCGAGGTCGCAGGGGACGTGCATGGTCCAGTCCCCGGCGGTTGGGTTCCAACCTAAAGAATCCACCGCACTTCCTTCCTCGATCGCCTCCATGCCATACCGGCAGTAGATGCGAAGCTGAGGGCCAACTCCCTCGATCACAATGGGACGAGCCGCGGGGTGCTCGTCGGTAATGAGCGAGCCCATGACCCCGCTGGCGGCCTTCAGCTGCTGGATGTCGCGAGAATCCACGCCAGTAACGAGACTGATAATCTGCTGCCATGTCTCGGTCGCGGAACGGTGAGGGATGGAACTGATGTCGCGCCGCACTCTCATTGGCTTATTCCCTTCTGGGCCTTTAGGGCCTGCCGGAACGAGGATTCGATCTGAGAGACCGTGAGCCGGTTGGGATCCTTGGCGGTCTCAATGTCGGAGGCCATCGCGGCGAAAATCCCCTTGCGGATGCGCCGGCCATCGAGGCCATCAGCCGCTTTCGCCAAACGGTCTGCCTGCCCTTCGAGAGCCTTCACGTTTCTCCACACACTGCCGACCGATCTCAGCGTATCGGCAATGATCTCTGAGCGGGCGATCGCGTTCGGAAGACCGATCTCCTCCACATGGTCGGCGCGAGACAGGACCGCGGCGTCGAGAGCGCCCGGAAAATTAGTTGTCGCGATGATCAGGATGTTACGGTGGTCGCGTGAGAGCCGGTCCATGCCAGCTAAGGCCGCATCCGTGGCCCGGTGGACATCGATGGGATTGGCCTCAAGGCTGAGGCGATGGCGGGAAACGGCGAGGGTCTCCACCTCATCCAGCAGCACGATCGCGACGCCATCCATCCCCAGTTCGGGAATCGTCTGTTCGAATAGCTTGGCGACAGCCTGTTGACTGCGACCGAGGGCCGAGCTGGTCAGAGCGTGCGGATCGATCTCAGCAAACGTGGTCTTGGTTCCTGGAAGGCGCTCGGCAATCTGGTTGGCCAGCCCTCGAGCCAGTGTCGTTTTGCCCGTCCCGGGTGCGCCGGTCAGGAGGATCAGGCCGTGGATCGGGGCCTCGGCGAACGGGAGCTGCTGGCGCACCGTGAGTGAAAGGAGGGCCTGGGCGAGCAGGCGCTCGCGGACACCCGCATCCAGCTTGATCGACGTCCAGGCCGGAGTGAAGTCTTTATGAGGCAGCCGGCACTGACGCGCCACGCCTGCGGGATTGCTCATGTGATGGGCTCACTCATAGCGTAAAAGCTCCCAACTGGAATCCGCTTGCATTGCTCATGGGGTCAGTTTACAATACATACGAATGGTATGCAAGTGTAAACCGCGGAGGGAAAATGATCGGAGACCGCATCAGAGTCGCCAGGCGAAAAGCTGGGCTCTCGCTCCGTGGCCTCTCTTCTGCGATGGGGGATAAGGTCACGGCACAGGCTATCGGCAAGTACGAGCGGGGTGAAGACGTCCCAAGCTCTGGTGTCCTGCTTGCGCTTGCCGCGGCTCTCAAGGTGTCCGTGGCCTATCTGCTCGACACGCAGGGCATTCAACTAACCGGCGTCGAGTTTAGGAAGAAGGCGAACACCACCGCGCGCGATCGGGCACACGTGGAGACGGAAGTGCTCGAATGGATCGAGCGCTACTTGCAGGTGGAATCCATCCTGGAACTCGACAGTACGCACTGGCAGAGCCCCATGTCGAGCCCTCGAAAGCTCCGGAGAGTGGAGGACGCAGAGCAGTTGGCCCGCGACGTGCGCAGCGCCTGGAAACTTGGTCTCGACCCGATTCCCAACATGACGGAGTTGCTTGAGGAGAAGGGCCTCAAGGTCCTGGTGGTCCCGCTTTCGGACCGCATCTCCGGGTTCACCTGTCTAGTGGGGCGGGCTGACCGCGAGTGGAAACTGCCCGTCATCGTGGTGAACAGCTGCTTTTCGCTCGAACGCAGACGCCTGACGCTGGCGCACGAACTGGCGCATCGACTCATCGACCCTGAGAGCCTGTCGGACAAGGACGAGGAAAAGGCCGGTACGATCTTCGCGGGCGCCCTCATGATGACGCGCGAGCACCTCTTGCTCGAGGTCGGCAAACATCGCCATGCCTTAGGATACCGGGAACTGATTGATCTGAAGCGACTGTATCGCGTCAGCGGCGCCGCGCTCCTCATGCGACTCCGCCAACTGAACGTCATTAGCGAGCCCACGCTGGTCTACGCGTTCCAGGGAATCGCACGCGGGTGGCGAACGCACGAGCCGGAGGAACTTGAGCTCGAATCCCAGCGCGGGCAATGGGAACGGCCACGACGCTTTGAGCGCCTGTGCTACCGCGCCCTGGCGGAAGGATTGATTTCACTGACGAAGGCTGCCGAGTTGTTGCGGCTTCCCGTCCCTGATGTGGAGGCGGGCCTGAAGGGGCCGCACGCGGATGAGGATCATCGTCAGTGACAGCAGTTGTTTAATCGATCTCAGGAAGGCTTCATTGCTTGATGCGTTCTTGAGCCTGCCATACGAGATCTGCATTCCCAACACACTGTTCGAAGAGGAGCTGCTAAAATTCACCGCCGCTCAGAAGGAAGCCTTGGTCGAAGGCGGACTGAAGGTGATCGATATACCCGGTCCAGGTGTGCTGCGCGCGCAGGAAGTCATTCGCGCCAAGCCACGACTCTCCATTCATGACGGATTTGCCTTTGCACTGGCCGAGAGCCACCAGGAATCCATCTTGGTAACCGGTGACGGCGGTCTCAAGATACTCGCTACACGACACGGCATTGAAGTTCACGGCCTGCTTTGGGTTGTGGATCAAATTCATACCCATGGGCTTCAGACCGCAAGAGCACTGGCGACTGCACTGGGTGTGCTTGAGCAGGATGCCTCGGTGAGACTTCCGCGTCGCGAGTTGTTAGCGGCGATACGGCGCTATGAGAGCAAGGAATAACCAGCGGCGTTGTGTGGCCCGCTTCGTTCTCTTGTACAGCTCCTACTCCGCATCTGGAAGGAGCTTCAGGACCTACCTACGGCGCCCGCTAGAGAGTACGAAGTCTACCCAAAGCGGTTCAAGCAGGAAGGAGGAATGTTCCGTGAGGAACAAGCTTCTTTCGCCATTTCCCGTGCACCCCTACGATGCCTCCCCGGTGTTCCCAACGATGTGTGCGGTTAGCTGATGACTTCCTCAAGGGGCTCCAGCTGACCCTTCACATCACGAGAGGCCAAGAGCTTTAGATCTTTGACGGTGAGCGTCAAGATTGAAAGCTGCTCCTCGACCCGTCCGGTCACGACATAGGCCTGGTTCGGCGCCAGCAGATGACAGTACTGGCGATAGACATCCGGGAACAGGGTCGCGTCGTAAAGTCCTGTCTGGTCCTCGAAGGTGACGAACTCCATCGGCTCCCCCTTCTTCGTGGAGATGATCTTTTCCGTGAGGAGCCAGCCCACCACCGTCACCTCTTGCCCAACATGCAGCGCAAGTTCCTTGGCGGGAAGATGCGGGAGGTGCGCGAGCACCTCCTTGCAGAGGTCCAGCGGATGACAGCTCAGCGGAAAGCCGAAGAGCCCCAGTTCGTGCGCGAGCGTCTGTTGGACTGAGTACTCGGCAGGAATGGGCAAATAGCCTGGCGGCTTGGCTGCCTGTGACGCGAAGAGTCGCCACAGCAGCGCTGGGCGCGTGAGTTCCCCCGCGATCGAGTCGAAACACCCCGCCTTGATCAGCAGCTTCGCTTGAGCGAGGTCCGGCTGCACACGGTCCAGGAAGTCCCGCAGTGACCGGTATGGGCCGATCGTGCGCCGCTCCGTAATGATCCGCTTCGCAAACTCCTCCTGGAGGGACTTGATCTGCATCAACCCCACGCGCACGGTCTTTCCCGATCCGGTGTAGGCCCAGTCGCTTTCGTTGATGTCGATCGGGCGGATCGTCAGCCCCATGCGTCTCCCCTCAGACAGATAGGCGAAGGTCGAGTAGTAGCCGCCCTGATTGCTGACGACGGCCGCGATGAACTCGGCAGGGTAGTGGGCTCGGAGGTACGCCGACTTGAAACTGACCTGCGCGTAAGAGGCGGAGTGCGGCTTGCAGAAACTGTAGCCTGCGAAGCTCATGATCATGGCCCAGATCTGGTCGATCACAGGCTGCCGCGCGCCGCGCGCCGCTGCGCCGGCATAGAATTGCCGCTGGTAATCCCGGAGCTGTCGCTGTTTGTGCTTCTTGCTCAGGACCTTCCTGAGTTGATCGCCGTCCTCGACGGTGAACCCGCCCAACGCGACGGCCACTTTCATCACGTCTTCTTGATAGACCATGATGCCGTGGGTCTCGGCGAGCACATCATCCAATATCGGATGGAGTGACACGTAGGCACGCCCGTGGGCTCGCCGGACGAACTCGTCCGCGAATAAATTGGCGGCCGGCCGGATGATCGAGGAGACGACGACTAAGTATTCGAACACGTCCGCGCGCGCGCGCCTGGTTGGCGGCACGCCGGTCCAGAGTTTCTTCAGCAGGAGCCGTGTCGCCGGCGACTCGATGTAGAAGCACCCCATCGTGTCGCCTCGCCGAATCAGCTCGTTCGTGGCCGGATCGCTGATGGGGTCCCACGTCGCATAGTCAATCACACGGCCGGTATTGCATCCGATCGCCGCCAGCGCATCGCGGATCACGGCGAGCGACCTGTTGCCGAGCAGGTCAATTTTGACGAGGCCCGCCTCTTCCGTCTGATCCTTCTCCCACTGAATCACTGGCCAGCCGGAGGCGGAAATTTCCACTGGCACATACCGCCGAATCGCGTCAGGAACCAGCACGACTCCTCCGGGGTGGAGACCGAGATTGCGGAAGTGCCCTTGGAGCTGCACGGACCAGGAGAGAATCTCCGGCCATGGAGCCCTGAGCTTCAACGCTACACAGACTTCACGGGCCCATCTCTTCACCGTCATGCCAGGCTGTACGTCGATGAAGTCTGCTCGGCGTTGCAGGAAGTTCAGAGCGTTGCCGATTTCACCGGCTGGGAGGCCGTACACATTGGCGACTTCTCTCAATGCAGCACGAGTCGCGAGCGTGTTCTGATTCGCCACCATTGCGGCCTGGCGTGGCCCGTAATGCGCGAACACCCATTCAAGAATCTTTGGTCGCTCATCCCAGGGGAAGTCGAGATCGACGTCCGGGGGATCGTGGCGGCCGGGATTGAGAAACCTCTCGAAGAGCAGGTGGTGGCGAATGGGATCGACGTGCGTGATCCCAAGGCAGTACGACACAATGGAGGCTGCCGCTGAGCCCCGGCCACAGGTCCGTGGCGCTTGCCTCACGATTTCCTCGACAACGAGAAAGTAGTGGGCGTAGCCTTTCTCGCGGATGACGGTCAGTTCTTTCTCAATGCGTTCCTTCACCACATCTGACAGGTTGCCATAGCGCCAGCGAGCACCCTCGTAAGTCTTGGTCCGTAACGTCTCAAGGGCGGCCTCTGCGGAGAGCTGGCGAAAGGCGGGGAAGATCGTCTCCTTGAAGTCCCAGTCGGTGTGACAGGCTTCGGCGATGCGACGTGTATTGGTGAGCGCCGCAGGGACATTGGGAAAATAGCGGGCCAGGACTGTCTCTGGCATGAGCCACTGCGACGGGGCGCAGCAGTGCTCCGCGCCAAGCCGCGAGAGGGTCGTATTGGCTGCAATGGCCCGCAGCAGCTGGTGCGCGTGGTAGTCGGCTGGACGAAGAAAGAAGGCTTGCGCGGTGGCGACCGGGGGAAGCCCGCGCTGCCGGCTGAACGCGACGGCCTCCATCGTGGGGCCGGGCGTCAGCTCCACATAGAGGTCTTCGTCTGAGTCCTGGCTCCAGGCGGTCATAGCGGCTTGGTCATCCGAGAGGATGACCAAGCCGGCTCGATGTCGGGCGATCGTGCCGATAAAGTCGAAGGCCTCATCACAGTGGCGAGCCGAGAGGATCCGGCACAGGTTGGCGTAGCCGATCGGAGTCTTCGCGAGTAGCACCGCGCGGTGAGCCTCGTGAACCAGTTCCGCGCCCACGATGGGCTTGAGGCCTGCGTCCCGCGCCACCTCGAGGAACCGGATGGCGCCATACAGCCCGTTCGTGTCCGTGAGGGCAAACCGGTCCTGGCCTTGGGCGCGCACCGCCTCGCAGAGCGCCTCCAGGGTGGGGACCCCTTGCATGGGGGAATAGAGCGAATGGGTATGCAAATGAACATAGGCCGACTGCACGAATCACCTCGACGGTCAATGAGTCCTCCCGTAGTGGATGGTGTTTTCTCCAAACCGTTCGTGGAGCTTGTCGAGAGCAAGCGCGAGTCGCTGAGCCCGCTCCCGCTGGGTCTGTTCATCGAGTAGCCGTTCGTCGAAGAGAGAGATTTGTTCGGCATAGGCCGTCAGGCCGGTCATGCTCAGCGTCATGGCTCGGAGCCGAATTCGGCGACACACGCACTTCCGAAAGAGGGCTGAGACAATCGGCGAGAGATCACATTCCCAACAGGTCTCGGGGTTGATCCGTTCCCGCTTCGTCACTTCGAGCTGGTCGCTGTAGCGGATCGTAAGGGCGAGACTTCCGCAGACTCGCCGCTGACTCCGCAGCGTCCGGCAGAGCCGTTGGAGCGCGTCCAACAAACGCCCCATCAATACTGAGTCGTCGGTCTCGTCGGGATCGAGCCGCACTGTCTCTTCGAGGCGGGGTTGCGCGGTTGGCGGGAGCACCGGTACCGAATCAATGCCGTGTGCCCATCGTGAGAGTTGCCCCGCATAGTCGCCTAACGCGATTTCTAGTGCGTCGAGTGGACTTTCGGCGACTTCGCCCAAGGTGCAGAGGTTGAGATCATGCAGCCGCTCCAGCACCTTCCGCATACAGGGTCGATGGAGCGCTGGCAGCAGTCGGACCGACAGCGGGGCCATGAAGGGGCGTTCGGACCCAGGCCGGACCTCATACAGTTCGGAAGGCTCGATCAACCTCGCGGCGGTCTGCGCCACAAGTTTGTTGCACCCCACACCGGCCAAGCCATCGAGACGATACCGGTCGAAGATTTCCTGCTGCACCTTTGCGGCGACATCACAGGCAGGCCCGAACAGCCTGGCGGTGCCTGTCACATCCATTACGAAGGACCCCGGCTGAGAGGGTTCCCACACGGGCGCATAGTGGGCGACGACGTTCATGAGCGATTGATCTGCACTACGGACTTGGTATGGGTTGGGCGAAAGCACATGCAGTGATGGACACAAGCGACGAGCGTGCTCCAGGGGCATGCCGATATGGAGACCATCCTCTTTGGCTTCGAGCGAGACATCATGGAGCAGGGCACGCGGGGTATTGAAAGGGGCCAGGGCGAGAGGTCGCGTCCGGAGGGTGGGGTCGTTCAGACGAACGAGCGCGAGTTCAAACGACGGGACGGCAAAGCAGATAATCTGACGGTCCATGGTGCGAACTCAGCCTGTTCGATGGCACACCTACTTCCGCAGATGACGGAGGACCCCCACCACGACGCCCTCGATGTGGAAGGTATCGGTCTCCTTCACCACGATCGGCTTCATGCTTTCGTTGGCGGGATGCAGCTCAGCAGCCCCGTTCTTGCGGTAGTACGTTTTGATCGTGGCTTCCCCATTCACCAGGGCAATCACCGTCTGCCCGTTTCGTGCTGTGCTCTGTTTCTGCACGACCACGACATCGCCAGGGAGGATCCCTTCATCCCGCATGGAGTCCCCCTTCACACGAAGGGCGAAGGTGTCTCGCCGACCCACCATGCTTGGCGGCACCTCGACCACTTCGGTCTGCGGAAAGGCTTCCAGGGGATCCCCGGCTGCCACGGTGCCGACCAGGGGAATCCGGCTCGGGGCGGTGAGCTGCCGGATCGCCACTTCCGCCAGACCGGGAATACGGCGTGTCCCACCCTCGTAGCGGGTGATGGCCAAGCGTTTCAACTGCAGCTCGTCGGCCAACTGCTGTTGCGTCAATCCGAGGGCTGTCCTGGCTTGTTTCAGTTCGGCTGGCGTCATGTATCCAATGGATACATGACTAGGGGTACGGCTGTCAAGGCTATCTCTTGGTCTCCACCAGACTTGAAGCACGCCAGCAGGAATGGCCTATATCTGACTTATCTGACTTGCCCTTGTGCCGGTATTTAGACTGGGCTATCTTGCTCGCCGTTCATTGTTGCAAGATCCTGGCTGCAGCGATTTGACTTCGACAAGCTCTCCCCCTGAGGGGCAGCATTGAGCATCAGGATCTCTTGAGGTGGCGTAGTTCCCATGAATGACAGGATTAAAAGAGCGCTGAGTCAGATGAAGGATTTACGGTTGGATCGTTCCGACGCGCGGCAGTCGAGCCTCTACAACTTCGCCCTCGGAGCGATCTATTCGCTCGCACGAGCGGAGCAGTTAGGATATCCAGGGCAATCGCAGGAATCAGGTAGGGTGTGGCGACGTTTGGATGAAGCCAAGGAGATGGTTCTCAGGATGCTGGGGGACAACCGACCACCGGAGCAAGGTGAGTGGCTAGCGGGGTACTATTTCAATGACGCGATACTCCGGTTGGATCTAGCTTTTGAACACATCCTTCGGTACGTCGGCAATGTTAGGCCAACTGCCGCCATCGGAGAAGTCAGGGAAGTAGCCTTGAGGAAGCGTTTCCCTGCCGAGTTGCTTGCTATTTGGTCCGAACGAGGAAGGAATGCTGACAACATGCTCAAACACCGAAGCTTGGAAGTTCTAGAAGATCCTGGGATCTCTTTCACCGATGCTCTGTCGATAATGGAGAACCTTGTCTGTGCCTTGGCCTGGGTTTTATACACCCCATCCCCTGAGAGGATCGCGTAACGTGGACCTGCAAACTCATCCCGGAGTAGGGAGAGTGCGCTTGGAGGTGACCCGGCACGGGCTTCATGGTTTGAGTTCCGTTTCGCTCCCCGACATATCGTTTACTGTAGAAGTGTAAGCCCCCTCACAGATTGCCATGCGCGACCCCTCTAGAATGGCGCTATGGCCCGTCTTGATATTCTCGTGCATGGGGGATGCCTGTCCGAGCTATCGGCTCGAACCCTGGCCCAGGAAATCCAGAGTGAACTTCCGGATTGGCACATCGACGTCCGAACAGCGAAACCGGGTGATACGGACCTGTTCGGGGTGCTGGTCTTTCCAGCCTTCTTGTTAGACGGTCGTATCCTTACCACAGGCATTCCGAGGAAAGACTGGCTTGTGGCCAAATTGCGTGCATGGGAGAAGGGGGAGCGATGAGGGCTCAGTCTACTGTTGCTCCCGGCACGACAGTACGGGCCGCAACCCTGCTGGCAGAAGGCGATGACGCATCGATGAGTGATGCCGAACTCACCCGCTTTGCTACCGTTCAGACCGTATTTCTGGATATCACCCGGACATTCGGCATCTCGTTCGTGCCCGATTTGTTTGAAGGCATGCGCAATCGACCGGCATATCTGGAAACGGCCTGGGAACTGTTCAAGGACGAGATGCATCTCGAACGTCTGGATCGGAGAACCAAGCTGATCATCGCCTTAGCCATCACGACGAACGAGGCCGGAACCTATTTCATCACGGCATTGCCCCATGCGTTCCGTCTGGACGCGCTCGAGCAGGCGACGTACGACAAGATCGTGTCGACGATTCGCTTCTTTAAGGCCTTTGATCGATACCTGTCTGGAATCATGCCGGCCTTTGTCCCCGATACCGTCAGATTCGTGAACAATTGCTTGCGTGAAGAATATCAGAGTTACGAAGCGACGCGAGCAAGCCAGTTCGCGCTCTCACGAAAAGAAAACCGGGGTGCGGCCTGTGGGATCGGGAGCATGATCATCATGCTCGTCCTGCTGTCGTGCGTTGTGGGCATCTACTGGTTCATCTGATGAGCGCTCTGCAGCCAGATCTCTTTCCCCCCACGGTTTCTCGCAATACGTTCCGTCAGCGCATCACGTCTCCGCAATGGCGTTGGACCTTGTTCATTGCCCTCGGCGCGATCCTCATTCTTGCGGCCTGGCTAGGACTCGGGAAAAATCCGACGACCACGTTCGACCTGACCCGCCACAACGTGCCGCTCGATCAGATCGTTGATGGAGGCCCCGGCAAGGATGGGATCCCCGCGATTCTTCATCCGCGATTCGTCCCGGCCGCAGAGGCGACGTTTCTGCTCGACGGAGACCGGGTATTAGGCCTCAAACTGGGAGCGGAAGCCAAGACCTACCCGATCAAGATTTTGAACTGGCACGAGATCGTCAACGATGCGATTGATGGCCACGCGGTGGTTGTCACCTACTGCCCCCTCTGCGGAACCGGCATCGCGTTTGATGCCACCATCCAAGGACGACGACACACATTCGGTGTGTCCGGACTGCTGTATCAGAGCGACCTCCTCATGTACGACCACCAGACGGAAAGTCTCTGGTCGCAAGTCGGCATGCACGCCCTGGCGGGCCCGTTGACCGGAGAACAGCTCAGGCCCATCTTCCTCGAACACACGACCTGGGCAGAATGGCGCGCCGCCCATCCTGCTACGCTGGTCCTCTCCACAAAGACCGGATCATTCCGGAACTACGACCACGATCCGTACCTGGGCTATGCCGACCGTCGCGACCTAATGTTCGACACCACGCACTTCGATCCACGCTACCATCCCAAGGAGTGGGTCGTCGGCGTGGAGATCAATGGGGTCACCAAGGCCTATCCCTTTTCAGAGTTGAAGAGTGCCCGCCCTCCCATCAGCGATCAGGTCGGTGGCCGGTCCATTACGATACGGTTCAACCAGCAATCCCGCAGTGCCTCCGTCCTCGATGCCAAGGGAATGCCGATCCCCTCAGTCATGGGTTTCTGGTTCGCTTGGTATGCCTTTCACCCCGACACTCAGGTATTCAAGATTCCGGAGGGGAGATCCCCATGATATCCATGATCCGTTGGCTTTGTGAGAAGCGCCTGCGTGCCATGGAATATGAACAAGGCATCCCGCTTGCCTATCTACGGCAGGTGCTTCGTGTGTCGCCCCCGCACTTCCTAAGGCTCATGAAGATGATGCCGCTCGCACGGTTTCGTCGTGCTGTTCCTCCTGAAGCGTATCACCTGGCTCGGATCGTAACAGCTTCACATGAAGACTGCGGAACGTGTCTCCAGATGGAGGTGCACCTCGCGAAACAAGCAGGGGTCAGCGCGGCCGCTCTTAATTTGATCCTCGATGAAAACCCCTGTTCGCTCTCCCCGGACCTGGCGGAAGTATTCTTCTTTGCCGAAGCCGTGACTACTGGAAATGGCGCAGAAGATGAATGGCGCGAGGCCATCCTGTGGCGGTACGGCGAAGTTGGACTGGTCGAACTGTCATTGGCCATCGCCGTATGCCGCATGGTTCCCACCGTCCTGCATGCCATGGGCTATGCCGCTCCTTGTGTACTGGGCAACACACAGGTCGGCGCGCTGGATCGCTGACCGGCAAGGGGCAGGAGACACGCAAGATCATCTGTCAACTCCTCTGATTGTCCAACATCCCAAGAGCCCACTCTCTCGGCTGCTTCCTCGAACATATTTCCCGTCGCTTGTAAGGCGTGTCACAGACGCGTCTTCAAGCCTGCCGTACCATGCAATCATCCAGTGATGGATAGAAAGGGTGCATGCGGGATCATGCGAACGGGGAACAGGCGGGGATGCCGGAGTCACACTGCGGCAGGACAGGGGACTCCGAAAAGGCTGATAGGTCAACGTCGGCATCACATCGGCGCCCTCTTCTCAGCATCGGTGCTCACCATTGTGATGCTCTGGGCCAGTGGCAGTGTCGCGTCTGCGCAATCCTCATTCGAGGCCCGCGATGTCATGCCCCGGGGGACTATGGAACTCGGAGGGGCCGTGGGATTCGCCCAGGGCACGACGGCGATCGGGAACGGCTCCTCCTCCAACCGGAGCGCGGTCTTCGTGATGCCGCGCGTCGGGATGGTGCTCACCGATCCGCTGGGAAAAAGCTGGTGGGAAGGCAATGTCGAACTCCTGGTGGAACCGGTATTCGGGAGATTTATCAAGCCATTCGCTGCCGAAGCTGTAGGAGGATCGTTCGTCCTGAAATACAATTTTCTCTCCTTCGGCCGATGGGTCCCCTTCTGGGACGCCGGCGCCGGCATGATCTGGACCAATCTGGCGCCGCGGATTCCGGAACAAAGCACACAGTTCGAATTCGTCTTGGAGACCGGCCCCGGGGTGCAGTATTTCGTGACGGACCGGATCACCTGGACGATGGGCGTGCGACTCCATCATATTTCCAATTCGAATCTTGGCGATAGAAATACTGGAATCAACGGAGTCCTGCCGTATGTAGGCGTGTCATTCTTTACACCTCGGTTATTTTGACCGGACGGGAGATATGGCGATGACCACAAGAACACGTTGGCTGAAGGTCGGCGCGCTTCTCGTCGTACTAGTGGCGGGCTATGGAGCAGTATCCTGGCTGGATGTAGGGGAGTTGCTCAAGCCGGACAGGATCGCCGATCAACTCCGTGCGGCTGGTCCCTTCGGGCCGATCCTGTTCATGGCACTCATGGCGGCGGCTGTGGTCATCACTCCCATTCCCAGTCTGCCCTTGGATCTGGCATCGGGCGCCACTTTCGGCGTGACCTTAGGGACTGCCTATGCGGTCGCCGGCGCGGAACTTGGTGCCATTATCAGTTTTCTCATCGGCAGAGCCCTGGGACGGGAAGTCGTGACTAGGATCTTCCGGACGGAGATCAGCTTTTGCGAGCGATGTTCGGACCGGCACTTGGCCATCTTCGTTTTCCTCGCGCGGTTGCTCCCGGTCTTTTCATTCGATCTCGTGAGTTACGGAGCGGGCCTCACGAACATGTCGCTTCGCGTGTTCGCCGCCGCGACTCTGTTGGGGATGATTGTTCCTACGCTCGCACTGACCTATGCAGGCAGCCAAGTCGTCTCGGGGGAGTGGTTCTTGATCGTGCTGGGATTGATTATGGTAGCCCTGCTCCTCCTCGTCCCGAAGTTGGTGGTTCGCTACCCCACCGCACGCTGGGTCCGTCTACTGCCGGGCGACATGCCGGTCCCCGCTCCTCGCTCCACCCCCAATGCGATCGTCGATTCTCGATGCGCTTCATGCGGCGGCCCACTGCCATGAGCCCGGCTGAACCTACTGTAAATATGGAGGGAACCGTCAATATATGGCGCGAAGCGGCCGGTGTGCAGGATTAAATAGGAGAGTTCTTATGACATCAGGCGTAAGAGCCCATCCGGCTTCAGAATGGTGATTGTGCGGCCATCCATCTGGATGAGGCCTTGGTCCCGGAACTGGCCCATGGTGGCGCTCACGGTCTCGCGGCTGCAGCCGATCAAGTTGGCCATTTCCTGGTGGGTCAACTTCACTTTGAGTCGAACCCCCTGCTTATCTGCGACCCCATCCGATTTGCTCAACTCCGAGAGCAGATGGGCCAGACGGGCTGGCACATCACGAAAGACCAGATCTTCGATACGGCTCTGAATTTTCTTGAGCCGCAACCCGATGAGTTTGGTCAACTTGACCGTCACGTTCGGATGCATGGCCAGGTACTGATCGAAATCCTTCCGGGGAATCACACAAATCAGCGCGTCATCAAGGGCCTCGGCCGATGTCGAGCGGGGAGCGTCTTCCAAAACCTCAAGTTCTCCGAACACTTCTCCCGGCTCTAAAATATCGAAGGTGACCTCTTTCCCGCTGGGCGCCGTGTTGGCGATTTTGACGCGGCCCTTCTTGAGGAGATAGACATTGCTGCTCGGATCGCCTGGAAGGTACAATGGCTGCCGTTTCTTGACCTCTTCCATTCGGGTAATTTTCTCCATCTCCTGCATTTCAGACGGAGAGATGCCGTCGAACAGACGAATGTGCTTGAGGAACCAGAGTTTGTTGGGGGCGGCAGATTGTACACGTTCCATCAGGTCAGCTCACGGTTAACGTGCTATAGACTAATCGCCCGCCCCGAACAATGCAATGGGTACGGCCTGCTCGGTCTCCGGACGCAGGCTGTCAAGGTTCTTCGCGCAGGATGAAATGAGTGCACGCCATCATGACACCCGGACGGCTCTCGCTAACAAGAAATCGGTAACAGCTTTGCAATCACATCGCCACTCGATGGCAAATACGCCTCACCGCTCTTTTCTAGGTCGGCTGCTGTCATCCCGTTGATGATTTGAAGAACGTCATCAACAGTTACCCAAGCAATTGCGCGGCCACAGGTTGGAGCGTTCACAACCGAACGATACCGAACGGCGACGACTGGGTTGCGTCCTCGGGGGGGGGTATCCCGACACGCGTGACGCGTCTGGCCTTCCGAAGACACCAGCGCAATTTGTGCTGTTACCCGAAATGCACAAGGAAAATCTGTGAGGTAGATTACAATTGTGGCTCTCCCGGGACAACATGGTCCCAGGGCCCCTTCCCATGACCGCTCTCCATGGTTGTCGGATTGCGGAATCGTCGAGATTCATCGATCCCATCTCGATCGACTGCCATAGCGCCCATTTGCGCCGGAGAAATGCCACGATAGCCTCACGGCCGGACAGGAACTCGTTGCGGTTTCGCCACAGGCTGTCGACGCTGTAAGCCAGTGCGATGATATCAGGATTGCGGTTGTTCCAGGCGTCCTCTGCCACCGAACTTTCCGGATTGCGGTCTCCTCGGTAAAGGGTGGAACAGGAGGACGCCCATTCGGGATCGTTGACATGACGTGCTCCTACAGCGTGCAAGTCGACTCGTCCTGACGACCGGCGACGGCGTTACCTGGAACTGTGGCCAGCAGTTGGTAATGGCCCAAGCCCAGTTCCTTGCCGTAGGCTTTCCCTACCAGCACGTCCTGCACATGTTGGTGATCCCTGGCGCGAAAGTAGGACCGGCCCTCTTTCAGCCCGTCGAATTCATGTCCCTCCAGCGCCTTGATGACCGCTTGCGTCTCGGTCGTGCCGGCCCGTTGAACCGCCTCCAGAATCTGTGTCATCGCAGCATAGCCGTGGTAGCAGCGTGAGGTGGGGGTATGGTTGTACTTGTCGATTACGCCTTGAATGAACCGCCTCGAGCTCTCGCTGTTGATCTTCGGGTCCCAGATCAACCCCCAGATCCCCGCATTGTTGGCATAGCCAAGCGGACGGCCAATTTGCTCGCCGCCGATCATCCCGCCCACTCCGATCTGCTCCTTGGCCAACCCCGCCGCTGTATAGGCCTTCAGCGCATGAACAAGATCCCAGCCGTAGAGATTCAGGATCACGGCGCCTGGTTTCGCAGTTTTGGCTTGAGCCAACGCTGCTGTGAAGTCGGTTGTCCCGAAGGGCGTGCTGACCGAGCCGAGCACTTTGCCACCCTCGGCCTGGAGCGCGGCCGCTATGGCCTGTTCTGCCGCCCGGCCGTCCATTGTCTCGGCCGTGATCATGAACCAGCGATTCCCGTAGGCCTTCACGAGGTGGGGAGCAACGGCACTGGACAACATTCGGGCGCTCGGCATGAACACGAACGTATGCGAGTTGCACCCCGAACCCGTCAACTCCGGCACATGTGCCCCGGTCACCATGAAGAGCCGGTTCTCCTGCTTGGCCACCTGTGCGACGGCCAACGCCACGTCGCCGTTGAAGGTGCCCATGAGCAAGTCCACACGATCGTCCGTGATGAGCTTGCGGGCCGCCTGCACGGCGGTCTCCACCGTGGACGCATCATCAGCCTCGATGATGGCGACCGGACGCCCCAGTACCCCGCCGTCCTTGTTGAAGCGATCCACCGCCACGGTCGCGCCGTGGACGTCGTGGATCGAGGAGGTTTTGTAGGGGCTTGAGAGCGGATCGATGATCCCGACCTTGATCGGTTCGGAGGCGTAGGCAACACGTCCGGACCGCGGGAACTGGAGCCAGTCCGCCAGCTCCCCGAGCACCAACACTCCGCCCGTTGCGACCGCGAGTTGCAGAAAACGTCGACGCGATAGATCCTGCATGGGTCGTCCCTCCTTATATGGCCAAATCAGCATGAGTCCGATTACTCCCAACACGCTCCTACGCGTGAACTGCTCGAATCTGCGATTCCAGATCAGCGATGCGTGTCTTCAATCCTGCGACAAGCTCCTCCACCTCATCGATCGAGTAGCGCGGAGTGATGTACTTGGGACAGTTCCAGTCATACGACACGACATCGATGATGACGATCCGTTCCGGCTTGCCCAGTCTGTCTCCCTGCGCGAGCCGCTTCGCCAGAGCCGAATGGTCTCGAACGTCTTCGATCCGTGCATGTCCGAGGATCTTCAACCGTTCCCGGTTCTTGTAGTCCATGAGAAACAACGCCACCCGGTCGTCCGCCTGGAGATTCCCTGTGCTGATGAGCTGGCGATTCCCCCGGTAGTCGGCAAAGGCCAGGGTGGCGGGATCGAGGACTTTCAGAAAGCCTTTCGGCCCGCCCCTGTGCTGGACATAGGGCCAACCGGTCTCACTGACCGATCCCAGATAAAAACTGTCGCGGTCTGCAATGAATTGAGCCTCCGCATCGCTTAACGGATCGCGCTCAGGAACATCCGTGATCGTCGCCGCATGCCCGTAGAATTGCTGTTGCGCACGGCGCACTGATTCAGTCATCGTCATATGGAGATATTTCCGCGCCATCGCCTTGCCCTCCGCCAGCCCGGTAATGGAAAACGGTTTCAGACCGTCTTCCATCACCCCTGTTCGACAGATCAAAAAATCACCAGGCTCCATCCCTCGGCCAGGTACCGCCTGAGGCTCAAGAGACCGGCAGTTCCCGGTAAGGCGTTGTCGTTGACGCTCGCCACTCCACATGACCGCACGCTGTCCGTCGCCCCGAACACCTCTGCACAGGCGCAGGATGCGCCCTGGACGACATCGCGCACGGAGTTATAGAGGCCGTTGGCCGGGTGCCCCAGCTTGGTGAGCTCGGCCGGCCATCGTGTGCCCGAGCCGTTGAAGACTACGGCGACCTCGTCGCCTTTCTGCTTCGATTCAGCAGCCAGGGCGAGCGCGTTGAATACCCGCCCAAGCGCTTCCTCCGCGCCGCTTTTTGGGTCAGAGAGTATGACGATTGCTGTTTTCATAGTTCCTCCTTTGCATCCGTGAGTGGTGATATCGATGTTTAACGATATTGTTCATGCGAGCCGTTCGCCGACTCTCATGCCGCAACGGTCCCGGCGTGTTCTCTCACTCCGTGGTAGGTTCCGTCGCCTCCGGCATTTACTCCGCCATCCACCGGGAGGATCACTCCGGTGACCCAGCTTGCCTTGACCAGGTACAGGACGGCATCTGCAATGTCCTTGGGCGTCCCATAACGACCGAGTGGTTGCATCCCATGGAGTGCTTCGAGTTGCTCGTCGGTGAGGTCACCATAGAGTGGCGTGGGAACCACTCCGGGCGCTACCGCGTTGATGCGAATATTTTCCCTCGCCAGTTCAACGGATAAATTCTTCGTCAGCGCCATGATTCCCCCTTTGGCCGCGATCGGCGCGCTGGAAGGAATCCCGTTCACACCGTTCGAGGCGAGAATCGTCCCGATGTTGACGATTGACCCGCCGCGGCCCTGCCCACGCATCTGCCGAACCGCCGCTTGCGACAGAACAAAGGTTCCCCGCAGGTAGCCGAGAAACCCGTCAAGCTCTTCGACGGCGTATTCAGTGAATGACTTCGTACAGAAGATGCCGGCGTTGTTCACGAGCACGGAAACACTGCCAAAGCGATTGACCGCCGCCTCCACAACCCGGGTGGACGTCTCGGGCCGAGTGATGTCACCGGCGACGATCGCAAGCCGATCAGGTTGACCGAGCTGGGCTGCGGCACGGACAAGCTTCTCTTCATTGCGCCCGTTGAGCACGATATTCATGCCTTCGCGGAGAAAGGATTCCGCCACGGCTAAGCCAATTCCGCTTCCCGCACCTGTCACGATCGCGGTTTCGTACGTATGCATGTTCTCCTCCCCCATCGGTTCGAATGGACAGAACTCTCAAAACGATCACCTGCACCATCAGCCTTTTCTCAGTCACCACGGTCGGATGCCCCATCCTGAGGTCCGAGTGGATTACTTGAGACTCGTGAGGGTCTTGACCGTCTGGGCCGTGCTCCACACGTCGCTGGCCATCAAGCGAAAGTTCACGAAGGCCGCTTCATAGGCGTCGAATCCAGGCAGCTTGGCTGCGGCCGTGGCATCGGTGACGACCACGACTTCAAACCCTTGCTCGAGCAGTTCGCGTAAATGTGACTCCGTGCAGAGATTGGCGGACATGCCTGCCAGGATCACCTGGCTGATGTCGGCTTTGCGCAATTGCAAGATGAGGTCGTTTGACTCGGGCCCGAACACCTTGTGCGGACTCGCGACCACTGTCCGACCGTCCTCGATATACGGCTTGTAGCGGTCGAGCCAATCGGCGCCGGACCCGGCGAAGCCCTCCTGCGTCAGGGCGCCTTTGCGATCGAACATGCCGATGTTGTGCATGAGCACTTCGAGCGCGCCGCCGAATTTCCACTGATGGTCGTGCGCATAGTAGTAGTGCGGGCTGACAAAGACCGGCACAGCGGCGGCTTTGGCGGCCTTGAAAAGGCTCTCGATGTTCTCGACCGTCTTGTTCTCCTGCACGCTCTGTCCGACGACGCCCCAGGCCACTCCCTTGGGGTTGAGAAAATCGTTCTGCGGGTCGGTGACGACGACGGCCACCCGACCTTTTTTCGGCGTCAGGCCCGGACGAGGAACCGGCGCATCCTCTCGCGGTCCGGCATAATGCGACACCGTGGGTTTTGCATTCTGTGCGACCAGAGACGAGGTCAGGGTCAAGCCGACGATGACGGCGACCACCGCGGCGATGATCGAGCGAGTAAGAATGGTCATGACAGCATCCTTTCGTCTGCGTTGATGAGTAGGAATCCCTTGAATAGCACTGGCTTTTGCTTCTAGCCGCAGGCGCAAGACGATGCGGCATGCCCCTGCGCGAGCGGAACCTCCGGAAAATCGATGACCGTGCCGGCCATATGGTTGAGGTAATTGCTGAAGATGTTCCGCGCGACATGGGCCACGGTTTCGACAATGTCACCGTCGGTCAGCCCGGCCGCGCGCGCCTGATCCAGGCCCGTCGGGCCGAGTTCCCCGCGCTGGACGACGATGCTCTGTGCGAGCTTGAGAACGGCATCGAAGAGTTGCTTGGCCGGGCCGTTCGTGGTTGCGGGATCAAGGTGTGCGATGCGATTCATACATTCCTCCTTTGTGAGTGGATCTGATTCGTTGTACCAGCGTTCGATAGCCTTCGTTGAGCAGAGGGCGTGCCTGATCGGCACTGATTAATAAGATATTGAAAAAACATGACTTAAATTTATTTTGCTCGACTGACAGCCGCTACGACTAGTCGTAATCTACGAATAGTCGTTGCATGTTGGCATGAGATCTCGTAGTCTGTAAAAAATCTATGGACCCCAACAAACTCCCTCATGTGATGGTTTCCACCGCTCAACAACGTGGGCTTGATGCGGTGTTGCGTACGATTACCGACGGCATCGCGCAATGCCCGAATACGGTGCTGACGCGGATTTGGCTCACGACGCCAAACGAACTCTGTACGGTCTGTCGTGAGCGGAAGGATGTCTCCGACAACAGTCGGTGGCTGCACCTCGTCGCCAGCGCGGGCGTATCGCGTGACCCGCAGGCCGACTACGGCCGCTTGGACGGTTCGTTTCATCGGTTTCCCCTCGGAGAGCGCAAGATCGGGCGCGTTGCCACGAGCGGGGAACCGCTCCGGCTGGCCGGGCTTCGCGGTGATGAGGAGTGGATCGCTGACCCTGCCTGGTTTGTGCGCGAGGGAGTGCGGACCTTCGCGGCGCAGCCCTTGATCTTCCGGGAGGAGGTCCTCGGAGTGCTGGCGCTCTTCGACCGCGGTTTGCTCAACGAGGAAGCGTTCGAGTGGCTGCGTATGTTCGCCGACTACGCGGCGGTGAGCATCGCGAATGCGAGGGCGTTCGATCAGATCAGCCTGCTGCGTGCCCGGCTGGAAGAGGAGAACCTCTACCTGCGTGAAGAGGTCACCGCCGCGTTGGGGATGGAAGAATTCGTCGGAGAGAGCCAGTCGCTCCAGCACGTCCTTCGTCAAGTGCAGTTGGTTGCGCCCACTGACGCGGCGGTGCTCATCACCGGTGAGAGCGGGACGGGGAAAGAACTGGTCGCCCGCGCCATCCATGACCGGAGCGCGCGCAGAGAACGGGCCCTGATCAAGGTGAACTGCAGCGCCGTGCCGGACCAATTGTTCGAAAGCGAATTCTTCGGCCATGTGAAGGGCTCCTTCACCGGAGCCCTCGCCGATCGACCCGGTCGCTTCGAGCTGGCCGACGGCGGCACGCTGTTTCTCGACGAGATTGGGGAGGTGCCGTTGGCGATGCAGGCGAAGCTGTTACGCGTCCTACAGGAACGCGAGTTCGAGCGCGTCGGCGACACGCGGACGCGGAAGGTGGATGTGCGGATCGTGGCCGCGACGAATCGGGACTTGAAGCGGGAAGTCGAGGGCGGCCGTTTTCGCGAGGATCTGTTTTACCGTCTCAGTGTGTTTCCCATTCACATCCCACCGCTTCGTGACCGCCGGGAAGACATTCCGCAACTCGCGCTGTACTTCATCGCCCAGAGCGCGAAACGGCTCAATCGCCGTGCCCCCCGAGTCTCGCAAGCAGTGCTGAACCAGCTCGCCGCCCATGACTGGCCCGGAAACGTGCGGGAGCTCCAGAATGTCGTCGAGCGCGCGGTGATCCTTTCACAAGGAGGGCCGCTGCGTGTCCATCTTCAACCGTCGCAATCGCGTGAGACGCGGGCACTTTCTCCCGACATACCGTCGCGAGTACAACTGCTGACGCGAGAAGAGCTCAAACGCCGGGAGCGGGAGAGCATCGTCCAGGCGCTGCGGACGAGCGAGGGACGGATCTTCGGCGTACAGGGCGCTGCCGCGCTGCTGGGGATGAAACCGACCACGCTGGCCTCGCGGATCAAGGCGCTGGGGATCCAAAGGAGCAAGCTGCGGGATGCCGGTCTGCCCCGTTGACAGGTTTCTTCGCCTGGGAGTAGCGTTTCAGCGTATGGACCGGCTCATCGATCGACGCCAGCGGCTGCTGTTCTGGGCCGTCGGCTTGGCCTATTTCTCGCTGACCGTCTGGATGCATGTCTGGGCGTTGGAGGCCGGCCTTCCGCTTCCGGGCGAGCCCAAGACACCGCACCATCAAGTCTGCACCTGGATCGGAACAAGCGGCGAAGCCGGTTCTGTCGTCTGCCTTGACATCATTCGCCCCATTCCAATCGTCTTCTACAATCCGGTGAGCCTGTCACAGACTCCTGTCCTGCCGGTTTTTTCAGAAACGGTACGCGCTCGCGCTCCTCCGATACTGTCCTAACCTTCCACAGTAGCCATTTCATAATCGCACTGTATCCTGGGGGACGGCTCCGGTCCAAGGCTGCCGAGTTCTCGCCGCGCCTTCTCTTGCGCGGAGAGTCCGCGGCTGCCTATGCACCATGCGGACCTGCGCCGGGCAGTCTCCGCATCTCTGAAAGGAAGGCTAGACCATGTCTGCAACCATCATGAAGCGACGGGGGCTCGTGCTGTCAAGCGTACTTATCCTCATTGCCGTCGTCGGAGCAATCTGGTTTCAGGTCCGTTACCACACGGCACCAGTACAAATTGTCAGTCTTACGACATTCAGTGACGCAGCGTACCCGGAGGATCCGGAGGTACGAAGCGCGGTCTTCGCGAACTATCCTCACCGAAGCCTCATCATCAAACAGACCCGCGATACTCACTTTCACTTCCGCATCGATCCGGCCTCGGAGCAGGCGACCGCCATCGAACTGATCGATGTAGACCTTACGCACCTCGTTGCCGCCGTTCCACCCTGGGTCAAAACCGATCCAGATCTGACGAAGGTCGGACTGATCGATCGCGAGTGGAACCGACAGCAGGTCCGGTTTGACCGATCTTCATCCCGTGTCCATGTCCGGGAGGGGGGAGATGGGTTCGAACAACGGGCGCTGAGCCGTGTCGATCTCGCCCGCAACTGCCTAAACGCCGGCCTGTGGGAGCTGCTGCTGTTCACAGCAGAAGACGGTCAAGAGCGGGTCTATGAGCACCTCTGGTTCACGTTTCCACTCGGACTCTATAAACAACTTTTCGAACGGGTCAACGGCTTGTCGTATTGGTCCTACTGGTGGTCACTCGAACATTGGGTTGATCCGTCAGGGACGCCGATCCGGTTAGATCGGGTCCGGACGGTCGAGCGGGAATGGCCCGTTCAGACAACAGCCCGCTGGGACGAACCGGTCGCCGTACGAGGCGAGCAAGTCCATAAGCGCAAGAACATTCTGACACCAGTCGCCTCGACCTATCGAGACTGGTACCGTGGGCCGTTGCAGTTCTCGAGCTTCATTCCGCCGGGCCGATACTCCCGGGCTCACGCTCGTGACACTCAATTGCACTATCTCGCAGAGCTGGCTGGCGCCCTCATGCGGCAGGTGAAACTCATCGGAGGATCTCAGTCGCTGTTCGAGATCGAACTCGACTTTCGCAGTCATGAGACCGGGGAAGCCACTCGCCTGATTCTCGGCGGGCTCGATGGGACTGCTATTCCCGTTGCGTCTCCGGAACACTATGACCGTGGCTGGCAGGTACCGCTCGGTCTCGGTAATCCCGCCTTCTTCGAGTCTTACGAGCATGTGGTAAAGGAGCCCACGGCCAAGCGCACCTTCTACGGATTCCACCTGGATTCGCAAAATCGGTGGCTCGACCATCATGCCATCGGCGTGGATGGCCCCTTACTCCATTGGGACGCTAATGATCCCACACTGCTTCATCTGTATCTGCTCAGCTACGAGCGGCATACGCTCTTGAATCACTTCATTCTCGTAATACCCAATGATCACGAACGTTCGTAAGCCCTTCGGGCATGGTACGTACCACCGATCGCAGCCAGGGTATGGTCTTGTACCTCTTCTCGATGCAGTCCACTTGGAACACGTCCCGCCGTCCAAAGGCCGGGGATCCATGTGCCTTACAGATGCCGTGCTTCCCCGGTTCCCTGCCGTCCCAGATTGTGAATTGGCTCACAGAATCTAAACGGGGAGTCGGTTATTGTGGAGTCATGGCGAGAGGAGATTCTTTCAGAGAGCCTGAGTTGCAGCAGAGCCCATGTCTGGCTTCACTCAGCCACACGAAGGGAGTCCGGTCTATGGAAACACGGTGTGCTGACGGACATCAGGAGGACACAACCCATTCGATCCACGCTGTTCAACCGGGCACCGAACCCGTTACCTCCACCAAGGAGCATCCTTCAGGCAAGGTGATCATTGCTCTTGTGATCGGGCTGGCCATCGGGGCCTTCTTCTATTTTGATCTTGGACGGTTCTTATCGTTGAACGCCCTGAAGGAAAATCGGGACAATCTGCTGGCGTTCACGGACGTGAATTATGTCGCAGCGGTCGGCATCTTCATTGTTGCCTATGCGATTGTCACCGGCTTGTCACTTCCGGGTGCGGTCATTCTCACGCTAGCCGGCGGGTTCGTGTTCGGTGCTGTCCTTGGAACGTTGTTCGTGAATCTCGGGGCGACGACCGGAGCGACCCTGGCGTTTCTGACCGCACGGTATCTGCTACGGGACAGAGTGGAACAGAAATTCGGAAAGTCGCTTAGACCGTTCCAAGAAGGCTTTGCCAAGAACGCCTTCAGCTACCTGCTGACTCTGCGACTGATTCCCCTGTTTCCTTTCTTTGTTGTCAACCTCGTATCAGGACTGACTCGCGTGAGCGCTGGAACGTATATCGGAGCCACGGCGCTCGGCATCATTCCCGGTTCGTTCGTCTATGCCTATGCAGGACGCCAACTGAGTACCATTCACTCACTGAAGGAAATCGCGTCGCCGAATGTGATCGGGGCGTTTATCCTCTTGGGGCTTCTCGCCCTCGTGCCGGTCGTCTATAAAAGGTTTGCGGCCAAACCAGCGTGATGAATAGTTCATCGTTTGACGATTCACAACGAAGGGTGGGACGTTATGATGATGAAGCCTCTCCCAAAGGTCGCCGGAATGAGTGAGCACGATCAGTCGTTGGTTCTTCCGAACGACGAGTACAATCAGCAGCTGGTCGCCAATGTGCATCCGCCCGATTGGGTCAATCCTGAACCGACCGGTCGCTACAACATCGTGGTGATCGGAGCCGGAACGGCGGGCTTGATCACCGCGGTCGTAGCCGCAAGCCTGGGGGCAAGAGTTGCGTTGATTGAAAAGTATCTGATGGGAGGAGACTGTCTCAATGTTGGGTGCGTACCATCAAAAGGTGTGATCCGAGCAGCCAGAGCTTGGGCCGATCTACGAAGGACCACGGAGTTTGGCTTCCATATTCCTCCTGGCGTGAAGTATGACTTCGCCGCCGTCATGGCGCGCATGCGAAAATTGCGGGCGCGCATCAGCCAGAATGATTCAGTCCATCGGTATACCCAGCTAGGTGTAGACGTCTTTATTGGCAGCGGGCGTTTTCTCAGTCCCGAGACCATCCAAGTGGAAGGACCGGCGGGCGATCGGATCCTGGCTTTTGTGAAAGCCGCTGTCTGCACCGGTGCGCGAGCATCGGCACCTCCGGTACCAGGGCTTCAGGAGGCAGGGTATCTCACGAACGAAAGTGTCTTTGCGTTGACGGAGTTGCCGCAACGCATCGGGGTGATCGGAGCCGGCCCCATCGGCTGTGAACTGGCACAGTCGTTTGCCCGCTTTGGGAGCCAAGTCTATCTCATCGAAGCGATGCACGGGATCATGCCGAACGAGGACCGTGATGCGGCTGACATCGTCGAGCAACAGATGGTCCGCGATGGCGTAAACGTGCTCTGCTGCGGAAAGGATCTCACGGTGCAGAAGACCGACGGCGGGAAACGTTTGACCGTCGTTTCGCACGGCCGGCACTACGATGTGACCGTCGACGACATTCTCGTCGGTGTCGGGCGAACGCCGAACGTGGAGGGGATCGGATTGGAGACAGCCGGAGTCGAGTACGACAAGAGCGGGATCAAGGTCAATGCCAGATTGCAGACGACGAACCCAAAGATCTACGCGGCAGGCGATATCTGTTCACGCTACAAGTTTACGCATGCTGCCGATGCCATGGCTCAAATCATCATCCAGAACGCGTTGTTCCCGCATCCTTTCGGTCAAGGCTATGCCAGTGTCGATTCCTTGGTCATGCCCTGGTGCACCTTCACCGAGCCGGAAGTGGCTCATGTCGGCATGTATGAGAAAGAGGCCAAGGAGAAGGGGCTTGAGGTTGAAACCTATACCTACAAGCTGGATGAAGTCGATCGAGCGATTCTAGACGGGGAAGACGAAGGGTTTGCGCGGGTCCACATTCAAAAAGGGACGGATAGGATTCTGGGCGCGACGATCGTGGCCGCCCATGCCGGCGACATGATCAGCGAATTGACAGTCGCCATGAAGGCGGGAGCAGGGGCCAAAACGATCGCTGATACGATCCATCCTTATCCCACACAGGCTGAAGTCAATAAAAAAGTGGTCAATCTCTGGCGAAAAGCGCATTTCACGCGGAGGACCAAAGATTTCTTGATCAAGTTGTTTGCTTGGATGCGGCGATAGAGATACGTGTCGTGGATAGATATGTTTCACCAATGAAGTTTTTCAAAGGACACAACAGTATGGCATCATCTATCTCATCGGCGATCGTTTGCTTCGTATCTATCGTGTTGGTCTGGCTGATACTCGGCGATCCGAACCGGCTACAAGCCCGATCCCCCACCGCCGTAGAGGTCGGTCCTTTTTCTACAGCTGCTCCGAGTGGACCCTGGCCGGACGGCTGGAAGCCGCTGACGTTTCCGAAGATTCCGCAGCACACGACCTACGACTTGGTGCGCGATGGGGACCACATGGTCGTGAAGGCTGCCAGTCAGGCCTCCTCTTCGGGATACGCGAAAGAAATTCTGATCGATCCGAAGGAGTATCCCATTCTTCAATGGCGATGGAAAGTCTCGAATACCCTCAAGACCAGCGATGTGACCAGGAAAGAAGGGGACGACTATCCCGCCCGCATCTATGTCACGTTCCAATACGAGAGTGCGAAAGTCGGTCTCTTCGGCAAGGCGAAGTACGAAGCGGCCAAGCTGATCTATGGGCGTTATCCCCCGCTCGGCGCCATCAACTATATCTGGGAAAGCCGGGCGCCGGTGGGGACCGCCGTGCCGAATCCGTTTACCGATCAGGTTTATATGATTGTCGTGGAAAGCGGGGCAGCCAAGCTCAATACGTGGGTCACTGAAGAGCGGAACGTCTACGAGGACTATAAACGCGTATTCGGAGAGGAACCGTCTCTGATTTCCGGCGTGGCCATCATGACCGACACAGACAATACCGGCGAGTCGGCGGAGGCCTACTATGGGGACATCATATTCAAGAGACGACATGAGTAATGGCGTGAAGTCTCTCCGAGAGCGAGACAAACACGTTCCACCATATGGTCCCACTCAGTTCGCCTCGGCGGCGCCAGCACCGTGCGCTGCATGTCGTTTCGTTAGCTCTCTGCGATGATGATTAGCGCTTCCCTGGTGTGATGACGGTTATCAAGTCGTATTGTTCTTACGGGGGATCATCATACCTTGTGATGTTGGGCTACGACTGATCTTGTGCAAGATGCGAAGACAGAGAGGCGAGGCGGGCGTGGAGTAAACAGCCCGGCTGACTGCCTCTGGCTACAAGTGATTGGTCGAGATACACCGCGGGCTGATAGCCGGATAGACTGCAGCATTCCCAGTCTATTTCGGTGGGCGACGCACAACGAAATCTTGAAGAAGTGTTGAATTTACAAGTAGACTTGCCTCCCAATGGAGTGATTGAGCTCCCGTGCTATGCTGCAGGGGTAGTACGCAGCAGACTTAACAGTTCGGCAGGATAGAACCTCGTCTCAACAATCGCTCCTACGAGGGGAAGCACTTACCGAAGGCGATCAGCAGTTTGGGTGATCCCTTGAGGCGGATCTTTCCACGCAGCAGCGCCAAGACGATACTCTTCTCGTCGGCCAAGAAGCCGAGCCACGTTCGGGTGTCGGCGGTGACACGCAAGTCCGGTTCGCCGTGATGCCCTTCTTTGGCGCTGATCTTTTTGTCGTGGATCACGATGGTCGCCTTGCGGTCTTCGTCGCCGGTGAAGATGAAGTGGTACGTGGCATTCAGACCGGCAGATTTGCCGGGTTGGAAGACAAGCGGCAGTCCTTGCAGAAAGCCACTGATGCTGTTGGGCCGCAAGCTGTTGCCGACGTGTTTTGTCCGCTTGTTGGGGAACCGCTTGGCGACGTGATTCTCAGCGTCCGAGTTTTTCAAGACGTAGACCGTCTCTTCTTTCTCTTGAAGCGGTTTGACGACTTCTTTCAGATGTGACTTCTTGTCGGCGAGGTACGGGCCGATCACGTCTTCACCGGCAGGGCAGACCGAGAGACAATACGCCGCCTTGTAGTTGGCACCGAACGAAAGGCTCTGCCACATCGAGGCCGACTCGGAATTGGTCACTCGCTTGCGGTAGTCGAAGCGGTTCTTGCTGTCGGCGACTTCTTCCGTCCAGTCGGTAAAACCTCCCATGAACTCCCGGTAGTTGTGCGAGTAGCAGGCTGAGAAGTGGAAGTCGCCCTCGGGCGAGATTGCTCCCACGGGGCACGCCGCCACACAGAGCTTGCATTCGAGACACGGGTTGTAGTCGATGGGCTGGCCGTACTCCGACAACTCCGCATCGATCAGAATGGTGCCCAGCAGGATGAAATTGCCAAACTTCGGATGAATGACGTTGCGGTGGATGCCCATCATCCCCAGCCCTGCCGCCACGGCGACGGGCTTGTGCGATACGACCCAAATCTTGCCGGGGAACGTGTCCATCTCCATCGGGAAGCCCATCGACGGGTTTAAGGCCCCGATGCCACGATCTTCGAGAGCACGGACGACGCTACGTCCGATCTCGTTGACGTGATCGCCGGTGTGGTGGAATTCGAGATTGGCGACAGAGCGATCGGGCGTGCGGATCGGCTCCCGATTCAAGCGGACGACGAAGCTGACGAGCGCCCTTGTTCGGGGAAACGCCCGCAGAATGTCTTCCCGCTGATCATCAAGTTCCTTGCGGTCGATCTCGACGAAACCCACGTCGTCGGCCCCTGCATCGAGCACGAGTTGCCGCAGCCAGTCAGCGTCGAGTGGCTGTCGGTCCTCTGCGTGGGTTGTCGCTTGGCGTTCACTCAACCGCTTGACGGTTGGGTGCTCTGCGAACTTCATGTCTGAGTTCCTCTCGAAATTGCAGGTGTCCTTCGTTGAATTCGCTGTTGAGGCCGTATGCGCCTGAATCACCGTGCCGCGTCAACCACGGTGCGAAGTCCAGCCCGTATTTCGGCTCTCGGAGAAGCGGGTGGTTCTGAGAGCGCTCGTAAGCCTCAAGATCCGGTGTCCATGCGAAGAGAATCTTCAAGAACTCGCCCGCCGCACGCAGTTTGTTTGCAAAGCTCCGACGAGCCATCGGGTTCGAGGCGACGTATCGGCGAGTGATCGTCTCGAAGTCCTCGGGCTCCGCTCCTCCCACTTCGAGCACCACATCATTCGGCGCGCCCACTTCAAAGGCACCACGTCGGTACTCCTCTACGTAGTGGTGAAGCTGGGACATCATGTGCGGCTCCATGCCCATGACTTTCAGTGCCTTGAGGAACATCCGGTCGGACAACGGCTGATACTTCACGGGCCGTTTGAGCACCTTGGCATAGACCGCTGCGAGTTGGTGCGGATCCAGGAGTTCCGGCCCGGTTGGTCGGTAATACTTGCCGACATGAGGTGCCGGATTGGTGAGCGCTCCGACAACGACTCGGGCGATGTCTTCGTTCGAGACGGGTGCAGTCCTGCCGTTTCCCAGCGGAAAGGGAAAGATGCCCAGTTGAGCAACCGTACCAAGGACGGCCATGTAGTTGTCGGCGAACCATCCGGTATTGATCGTGATGACATCAATGCCCGGCATCCAAGCGAAAACACGGTCAGTCAGGTAGCTCTGCCGTGTGGCAACGGACGGGTGTTGGGGCTGCGCCAACCATTGCGTGATGGCCACGACGACTTCCAAACCGGCATCCACCGCCGAGACTGCGAAGTTCATGGCTCCGTGTAGTTGCTCTGGCGTCCACGGAGCGCAAAAGTAGGCTCTCTGTACGCCCTGCATAGCGTGCCGCAGGTCGTCGGGCTCGATGAAATCCCCCACGATGATATCCGCTCCGGCTCGGGCCAGAGCCGCTGCCCAGTCATCATTCCTTCGGACGAAGGCGTTCACCGGATAGCCCTTTTTGAGCAGTTGGTTCGTGACCGCTCGTCCCGTCTTTCCTGCGGCTGCGGTGACGAGGATTCTTGGTTTGGTTGTCATTGTGCTCTCCTATTTGTATATGCATCTATCTGGCCACAAAACATCTCTGCGAGCGGGACTCCGTTTCAACCGCCCCACGGCTTCCTTATGCAAATCGACGATCCCATCTCACGACCTCACGATTCCTTCTCGGCAAGAAATCATTGATCTATCACCCATATTCGGCGAGCTGCCCCGTCACGAACGATCGAATCGCCTTGCAGATCTCATCGGGCTGGTCTTCCTGAAGGAAGTGACCGGCCTGGTGTAGGAGGACGGTGTCATTTCGACGGAAGTGCCGTTTGAGGCGCTGGTATGCATCGGTCTTGAATGCGAAGTCGCGTTGCCCCCAAAGAAAGAGAGCCGGCTTATCTCGCAGCGCTGAAAGCCGTGCTTCGAGTTCGCTAAGGAATGCCGTCTTCTTTCGCAAGTACCTCGGAAAGACATAGGTCGGTCTGCGTCTGTGCCGCGCGGCGAACGGGGCGAGATACATCTGCCACTCGCGCGCGCTCAGGCCCGGGTTGGTGACGCCGCGAGTGAAAAAGAACCGGATGACACCGTTATAAGCCCAGGCAAGCAGTGGGCCCGGAAACCAGCCCATCAGCGCGGAGAAGAGCTGAGCTCGGGGATTGCGCAACGGCCACGCAAAGGTGTTGCCAATCAGGAATCCGGCGATCCGTTTTGGGTCGTGGGCTGCGAGACCAAAACCAATCGGTCCGCCCCAGTCCTGGCCGAACACCCAGATTCCCCTGAGATCCAGTCGTGAAACGAACTCGACGATGCGCGCAACGTGCTCCTCGGGCGAGAAGTGGTACCCAGGCGGCGCCGGTGACAGCCCGAACCCGGGTAGGTCTGGAGCAACGCACCGAAACTCGCCTCTCAGTCGCACGATCATCTTTCGGTAGAGGAAACTCCAGGAGGGGTTCCCGTGAAGCATGAGAACAGTGGGACCCTCGCCCTCATCGACATAGTGGATAGGAGCGCCGTCGGACAGCTCGACGTAGCGAGATTCAAACGGGTAGAGCTCGCGATCAATCTGGAAAGCGGGATTGTCCCCAACCGGGTGGACAGTGGCTTTAAAACCGCTCTTGCATGCGGGACTGGTCATCAGATCACTCTAGGCCTAGGTCTGGTTCCCATCGTTCTGTTCTTTTTGAGTCGGACGACGTACGCCCCGCGCGAATACGCACCGGTTTCTGCGGCTGCAGATGATGGCTGTCACACCAGGCGGGATCGTCCTGGGCGAAGATCGGCATGGCCAGCCGAACGTGGCCGCGCTGATCCTCATCGTGCTTCAGATCGAAAGGTCGCGTGGCGAGTATCTTGAGGAACCCGCCAATCGCGCCGAGGCTGCGGACAAAGCTTCGCGTGAGCTCGGGCCGCCCGGCGACCGCCCGGCGTACGATGCTCTCAAAATCCTCCGGTGGGCGCCCGCCCACGCGGAGCACATCCTCAGTGGGTGCATTCACCGCGAAGGTGCCGCGGCGATATTCGTCGGCATAAATCGCGAGTTGGGTAACCATCGCCTCTGAATAGTTCGATGGTGGCAACGCCTTCATCGCCTTGACCATCATTCTTTCCGAGATGTCCATATATCTGACCTTGCGCCCCAAGGCGCGGCCCATCGCCGCCGCGATCTCATTGGGTGAAAGGAGTTCGGGACCGGTCGGGCGATAGGTCTTCCCGGCATGGGTTCCCGGATCGATCAGCGCGGCTGCCGCAACGCACGCGATGTCTTCGTTTGACGGAGGCGCATTCCGCTTCGTGTCACCATCCCCGAGCGGCATGGTGAAAAGGCCAAGATGTGCGGCCATATCCAGAACCAACAAGTAGTTGTCTGCAAACCAACCAGGGTTGACTGAGGTAACGCTCATCTTGGGGGACATCCAGATCAGGATGTCCCCCAAGTAAACCTCCCGCGTAAAAAGCGACGGATGGTCCGCAGACGAGAGCCATTGCCCAAGCGTCACGACATGCTCCAGCTCCGCTTCAAAGGCAGCCGCTGTGAAGACCGCGTTGAAGTGCAGCCCGTTCGGGGCCGTGGGCGCACATTGGTATGCGCGCTCAACGCCCGTCATCGCCCGACGCATGTCGCTAAGAGAGTACTGATCGCCCTTGAAGATGTCCGCTCCGGCGTTCGCCAGAGCGTCGGATCTCCCGTCGCGGCGGCGCACGAAGGCGCGCACCGGATACCCTTGTTCGAGCAGCTGAAACGTCAGGGGCATACCCGTCTTGCCTGCTGCGCTGGTGACGAGAATCTTGGGAAGTACTTGGGTTCTGGCTTTGTTCACGCGGCCTCCGTGCGTGAGCCTACAGTTGGTTTTTGTCCATCCAGAGAGCAACCGCTTGGCCGATTCCATCGGGATTGTACTCTGGCATGAAATGACCACCAGGGCCCATATCATGCACTTGCGTGTTCGGAATATTGTTGCGTATCCATTCCACATTCCAACGATCAATGAGAAAACCCTCACTCAAATGCAACAACAGTTTGGGCAGGTCTTTTTGAGTCCGCAAGTACGTCATGTACCGTTCCACCATTTCCACCGAGTAATCAGGAGTTTTCCCATCCAGAGGACTATCACGGTGAAGCTGTAACATGGATTTTCTGTCTTTCGCGATCTTGAAAGGCTCGCGGTAAGCGTTGAGCTCATCTTCTGTCAAGACGTTCGCTAGGCTCGGTATGACTAACTGCTCCAGGAACAGGTTGTTTTCCAAGATCATCTCTTCACCCACTCCAGGAGTCTTGATCTTCTTGAGGACATCGAGATAGCCGCGTAAGCCACCTATGCTCTTCTCGACACTTTGCTCTTCTGTGCTGATAATAGGTTTGGGCGGGCCGTATGGAGCTTCTGCAGGAGGCGCTGGGATTAGGGTTTCCATGAAAGCAATAGCCTTGACACGAGCTGGATATTTGGCGGCATAGTCAAAACCCAGGAGCCCCCCCCAATCATGAAGCACCAGCGTTGTGTTGCCCAACTGGAGTGCTTCCATGAAACCTTGCAGGTATTTGGCATGATCGGTCGACAGATACTCAATATCAGGTTTGTCTGACTTTCCAAAACCGATCAAGTCGAGAGCAACGACCCGATGTTTCCCTTCGAGGTGAGGGATAACATTGCGCCACAAATAGGACCAAGTGGGTAGCCCGTGGATCATCACCACAGGGGAGCCCGATCCTCCCGTATCTACATAATGAATCCTTGAATCCAATATCTCCACATAGTGTGACTCGTACGGAAAGTCATGGCGTGCCATCCTTTTGTCATTGTTCTTCATTGCTTCATCCTCCTTGATGCTTTGGTTTCTATCCAACACAGGCGGTAGATAGGGTTCTTGGCCAGCAATCGTCTCGCCGAGGGCGGCGCTACTTCAGCGCGAGCGGAGCTGGCGCTATGACTTCGCGAAGACGGCCACTTCGCACGTCGTAGATGTACCTGGACACGACGACGTATCCTGGCACCTCAGGCGCGCTGCGTAGGCGTTCGACATCCTCACGCAGGGTCTGTTCGTGGTCGGCTATCGCAGACGGAGATACGTCCACGCCAATATGTTCCTTGAGGGTGCGCTGAAAGTCTGGATCGGCAAAGCGTTCGGCGCCGCATTTTGTATGTTGCATGAGGACCAGTTCCCACGGGCGGGGCTCGGGCCCGTCCATTTTTTCGACCATGAAGGCTAGCGCGGCGACCTCTTCCACCACAGCCTCTGTCACCCGCCCGCCATTGTTGCGGATGACGGCTGCTTCGCCGAGTTCAGCGCCGAGGATGTGCGCCGGGTCGACACGCTGGTCGGCGCAGGTCAGCACCACAGCGCGCAAGCGTGGCAGGCCAGGTAGATCGGCCGCGGAAAAATCGCTGGCGAACTGGCGGTTGCGATCAAGAAGGATTGACATGTTGGACATAAGTAACCTCTTGTTTGTATATGCAAGTATCTGTCTAAAAAAAGGGGGTCAAGGTGAGCGACCCTCCGTCTTCAACCGCCCCACGGCTTCCCCGAGCAATTCGACGATCCTGTCTCCGAGAAGGGCCTTTGCTCGCTGTTGAGCCTGCTTCCATGCGGGAGCCGCTTTCTCCAGGAGCTTGCGCCCATGGGCCGTTAGTCGAAACGGCTGCGCTCGGCCATCGTCATCAGGGAGCACTTCAAGCCAACCGCGGGCTTTCATGCGTTCGACATTGCGGCTGAGCGTGGACACGTCCAGGTGCAGCCGTTCGCAGACTTCGGCAGGTCGAGCCGTACCCATCTTGGCAGCGGCAACGAGAATGTTCATCTGGCTGACTTTCAGGCCCAGCGGGCGCAGGGCGTCGTCGTAGAAGTTCGTGACGACCCGGTTCAGCAGCCGCAGGCGCACGGCGATGCACGTTTGGGAAATCGTGTCGATGCTGCTGGTCGTGGCTTTGTCCATAATCGTGCGGCTCCCTGACCGTCACAATTATTGTATATGCAAGTATCGGCTGAAGTCAAGAGGCGCTCATCATTGCGACCATGTTTCCTTCAGGTTCCTGGAGAATCTTGAGGAAACAGTGCTTAAAGAAAAAGGATTGAAACAAGTTTTTATTTCATCTCCGTCATCTGAGAAACGCGTATCGTTCCGCCATCCTCAAGAAATGGGTCTGATTTAGCAATTTTAACGGCAGCATCAATATGTTCTGCCTTCACAACTGCAAAGCCTTTCATCGAATTGGGGTCGTTATCATCTTTTACACTGCTGGAGGTTACAATTTTGGAGACTGGTAACGGTGTTCCTGGATTCACAATTGTTTCACCAAGATCGTGTACCCAGGCTTTCCATTTTTCCATTTTGGCCATACCCTCTTCTTTTGACCTTGGCTGCTTTCCTCCGAAATAGGCAATCATAAAATGTGGCATTTTGTTTCTCCTTGTTATGTTTCTTAACTTGGCTATCACCTGGTCAGTCGGCGACCGGGTGTCAGGCCCATTGGACTCTCCGATCACGCCGGCTCAGGGACTGTTCCTTCGCAACTTGTACATAATTCGCCTTCTGCCTGATTACAAGATCCAAGGCCTCGAATCCGGAACGGATTCTATGGTGTCGGTCATTTCCGTAGCGACCAAGACATTCCTGCTAGGCAACAATGTCAGGTCCCCACGGGTTGTCGAGTGCGATGAGTCAGGTCCCATTGGGTAGCCGTCGAAGGATTTCCGAGGATCTACGTCTCACTTCCACGGAGTTGCGCACCGGATCGGTCCCGCACAATACCCACCGTGAACAGTACAGTGCGACCTCGCCAGCTTCCACTATCTGGTGTGCCTCGGTCTCCAGAATTGGCTTTAAGGCCACAAATGACGCGAGCGCTTCTCGTAGCTCCGAGGTTCCCGTCGCTACAACGCCAGGCCTTGCGACGAGGGATGCTTCCGGCTCGTAGTTACTCAGCGCGGTTGCAATATTGCCCTGGTTCATTGCATTAACGAAGCGAGTGACTGCTTCTAGCGGGCCATGCGTCGTCATGTTCGTTCCTTGTCTCTGGGTGAAGTGATAGGTTTGGATGCTCGATGCAATGGCCTTTGCCGAGCACGTGGCAAAGTCGCGACAAATGTATTTCCCCGCATCAGCCAATGCCGCAATTGTGCCTCAGTCTTAACTCCGTTGGGGTCAACGTAGATATACCCCTTCATGGGCCGACCTGTGAAATCCATCGGTCTCGTGTGAGGGGTCTTCAAGGCCTCATCGTTCGCCTCGGGCCCCACCCGTACAACCAGTTGGCTTTTAAGGACGCCTGCGAACATTTTCCCATTCGCTAGGTAGGCCAGACCGCCGAACATCTTTTTCTCGGTCACCCCGCGTTGGCCTCTCAGAAGCGCTCGAATCCGTGCCGCCAATTGTTCATCGTAGGCCATGGGGTGCCGCTCCTTTAGCATAGATGGCACCGATGACGGCACCCACCAGCGTGAATTGGAGTAGGAAGTAGATACTTTCCAACGCGAGCCAGGTAGGCAACGAGGTGACATATTGCTTGCCTGCTTCGGCAAAGACGGCTGAACTCGCAAGCAACACCCCCATCAGCACGCCAAAGAGAGACCCGCTTTTCACCGAGGGCTTGCTGCGCGCGAAGACAGGATAGAGGTAACTGAGGACAAGCCCCTGCATTATCATCGACAACACGCCAAGTGGAATTATGGGTTCTCTTCGCGTGAAGATCGCTAATTCGTCGTAGAGTGGTTTGAAGAAAACCAAGTGCCACGGCGCGGCAATGAGAAACGTACAGAACACATAAGCCAATACCGCCCACCAATACTGTTTTGTGCCCATATGGTAGCCCTCCAGTTACCCGATCAAAGCACGGCGCCCAGTTCATCAGCTGGCCGCTGCATGATGGGTATGTCCGTGCAAATCGCAATCACGTCAACGCGAGGTTGTCACAGCATCTCACGACATAACCTGAAGCCCCGCTTACTCCATCGCATAGAAGAATTCCTCTCTGACGATCTTGCCGTGCTGAACCGTATACAGACCAACCTCCTCCATGCTCATGCGTTTCCCCGTATGTTTAGGCGTGACGTCGTACTTGAATTGCACGATGAAGCGATCACCGTGCGGGAACGGTCCCTCGGCCACCCCGCCATGGACTTCGTGATTTTCTGCCCACCACTGGTTCTTCCGTTTGATCGCCTCAATTCCCTTCTGGGTCTGCCCCATACCGGGCATGGCGATGGGTTCGACACTCTCGACATTAGCGGCGTACAACCGATCTATCGCTTCCTGATTTCTCCCCTGGTTGCACAGTGCGACGAGTTGTTGGCCGATCTCCAGGTTTGTCACGAGTGATCCTCCTCTGTCGGTGGTTAAGATTGCGCGCGCATGCTGATGTCAACGCCTAGATGGTGACCGCCACGGTCTTGATAGCCGATATTGCTCGTTGCGCCAGGTCCGGCGGCAATGCCTCCCTCATATGGCCATATGTCGTATCCTCTGCGAGGAGGCGCATAATCTCCTGTTGCGCTTCCGCGTGCACCTGAGAGGCGCTCTGTCCTTCCTTCTGGGTTGACGTCGGGATATTCCCAACGGCTGAGATGACCGGAGGGTAAAAAGCGCCGGTTTTTGAGAGTCGGCCTGTTTGATGTGTTAGGCATCATGGTGCAAAAAGAGCTCATGCCCATATGAGTTGTCGACGACGCAAAGCCAGTCGCCCCCAGGTTTCTTTTTGAACACATAAGTTGCATTCCGGTTGATCGGGGTCATGTCAGGCGTTGAGACGATCGTTTTGGCCAGGACCAAAGCGGTGTCATCAGATTCCAGAATCTTCATTCCGGCCTGAGTGACCTCGAGTTTGTGGTTGAAATGCGCAGCAATGCCTTCAAAGGCTTGTCTGATTTGAGCCTTGCCCGTCGCGTTCACTCCTGGCTGTATGACGAGTACGGCACCATCAGAATAGATATCGATCAACGTATCGAAATCTTCCCGATTGATAGCGGAATCGGCCTTTTCGATTAACAATTCGATCGGATGTCGGTTCATTGAGCGACCTTCCATTTGTTGATGCCTAACGCGCTCTGCATCAGCAGCGGCATGCAGCGCCGCTGTTATGTTGAGGCTTCACACGGCAAGCGCTCAGGACTGGGGCGCGATGCACCGGCCCGAACAGCATCGCGGGAGCCGAGGACATAGCGCTCTCCACGTACATAACGGACCGCGTCCCACGCATCCAGCGAGAGACACACGACCAAGCACGCAAGCAGGAGGTACAAATACCCGGCAAACAATGGCATGACTGCAAGACTGACGGGTGGCCCCACAACGTCCGAGGTGAGCCGCAAGACGAGGTAGATCAGCAAGGGCACCCACGGCACAAGGTGCGCAACCCCTAGGAGCCTGGTGAGCCCGCGCTGTTTGACCATGATCCAGACAAGTAACGGACCGGAAGCGGCATAGGCGAGGAGAATCCATTTGGGCGCCGGGTCTTCCAGAAATGCGAACGCGGCGAGGAAGACAGCATTCAAGAAGAATAGCCAGGTCTTCACCCACGGCTTCATGGACAGCCACGAAGCTGCGATGTGTTGGAATGTGGTATAGAGTTGCGGCATCGGATTAACCTCCAAGGGAATGAACTCGTGGCCTAGCTGTGGACACTATTTCGCCTTCTTGGTTCCTCCTGAGCAATCGATGTGGCTGGTTTGAGTTGGTACACGGGTTTCGTAAGATGCCTGAACCGAGCGAGGCTTATCCGTTGCTGTCGCGTCAGCCCGTAGTACTGCAGCACAGCAAATACCGCCACGAGGTCGGCCACGATCCCCACGGCCCACTTGCCCGGAAGAGTGAGCGGGGTAAGGTCCGCGATCAGCAGCCCGGCGCTAGCAAGCACCCAGGCCGCATCAAGGCCGATCGCGATCCAAACTTCGCGCCGATCCGGTATCGGTCGGCGGGCAATCATCAACAACCAGACGGCATAGAGAATCAGCCCAAGACCCAGCAATGAAATGACCCAGGGCACTGCTCCACCGAGAAAGGAAGCAATCGGCCCGCCAGCTACAAGGAACAACAGACCAGACAGGCCGGAAAACAGGGCGTTGGCCTGGAGCGAACGGCGAAGCAAGGTGAATGGATGATCGATCAGCATGGGCGAACTCCTTTCGTGTGTAATCTGACCAGTCATTCCAAAACGGAGCAAAAAAAGAGAACGGTTCAATCGAGCAACGACAGAGCCGTGTCGGCTGTCTGCTTCACGACTTCAGCCGGTGTCCCCGCCTTGATCATGACGATTGTTCCCTGCATCATCGTGACCAGGAATCTCGCCAGTGCGCGCGGGTCCTTATTCTTCGCCAACTCGCCCTGTGTCTTTGCACGGGCCAGGATCTTGAAGAACGCCTCTTCGCCCATCTTCAACCCCTGACAGGCCTTGCCCGCGATGTCTTTCTCGTGCGGTGCCAGTTCCATCACAGTATTCGCGATGAGGCAACCACGGCGTTGCGGATCGGCCAGTCCGCCCTCGATCATGAGGCCTACAAACCGCCGCAGGGTCGGAAGGGCGGGCCCGGGCTGATCGAGCAGGGAGAATTTCTCTCGGATAAATCCTGTGCAATACCGGTCTATGGCCTGGAGAAACAATTGCCGCTTGTCGCCGAAGGTGTCGTAGAGCGACCCGCGATTGATATCCATTGCCGTCAGCAAATCTTCCATCGATGTCGCTTCGTAGCCCTTGTGCCAGAATACGTGCATCGCCCTATCGAGCACGTGGTCCGGATTGAATTCTTTCGTCCTTGCCATCTGCCGCACCTGACCGTTCGTGGTGAATACAGTTGGAACAGTACTATATATTGGAACGAATGGTCAACAATAATAAATCTGAGGAAATTCAGGAGCCGAACTCAGCGGAAGGGGAGCCTAGGAACCTTACGGCTTGGGCGAAGGGAGTTGCAATACTAGAATGATCGTTGTATATTAATCGCTATGGGACGGACCAAAGAATATGATCGACGGCGCGTGCTAGGCAAGGCCATCTCTGTCTTTTGGAAAAAAGGCTTTGAAGCCACATCGATGAGCGAGTTGATCAGAACCACCGGGCTCAACAGTGCCAGTCTGTACAAGGAGTTCAGGAACAAGGAAGGATTGTATGAAACAGCTCTGGATGAGTATCGGGAACAGGAGCTTGAGCCCTTCATCAGACCCCTCATTGACGAACCGAATATGAAGGGCATTAATACATTCCTGAAGGGCGCGATCAAGAATGCCACGAACACTGACTTCACAGGGTGTTTAATGATGAACACCCTCGCAGAAAAGGAGGTGGTCAGTACGGGAGCCGTCAAGCGCGTTGAGAAGTTTTGCACCAGGCTGGAAACGATTCTCGAGGGAGCCATCCGCGGGGCCCAGAAATCCGGCGACATCCCGCCTGAGAAGGACCCGGTGGCCCTGGCGCATTATCTCCTTTGTCTGATCCAAGGCATGGTCTTGTACGGACGAGTCGAGGATCATAAGCCGCATGTCGAGACCGTCATCGACACAGTCAAGCAGGCCCTCGTGAAGTAAATTTTTTTGGCTAATTGTAAAACGATCGTTCTGTAAATGGGATATTTCCCCTTCATCTTTCACCCCTCTTTATGGAGGCTCCTATGAACAAGGCAATCTCTCTATTTCTCATCCTGGCTGTCGGGCTTCTGTCCGGATGTCTGGCCGACATCCGACCGGATTCCCTCAAAACGTCGATCCAGCCAGACGCGGACACGCGCGGCCGGCAGCTCTTAGCGGAAGTGATCAAGGCCCACGGCGGCCTCGATCGCTGGAAGCAGGCCAGGACAGTAGAAGTGACCGCACGGGACCACTGGGAGCATTGGATGGGAAGGCTCATGTTCATGCCACAGAAAGAAAGTGGACAGTTGATGCGCTGGCAGACCAGCCTCGGCGGAGACCGGGTGTCAATTGAACTGCTGGACGGCCCCGGCAAGGGAGAAAAATGGGTCATGCAGGACTGGCCTCTGTATCGCGCCGCACCCGGCGAGCAGCCCGACTATGGAGCTGGGAAGAAGATTCATTTCTATGTCGCGACCATGAACTATGCGCTGCAACTCCCTTTCCGGAGCGCAAACGCCGAAGTTGTCCGCTACGGAGGGCAGGGATCGCTTCGCGGCAAACAATATGAGCTGATTTATACCTGGCATACGGCGGAACCACAGAAGGACACGAATCAGTATGTCCTATGGATCGAACCCGTGACGCATGAACTCGCGTATCTCCAACTGACCGATCGCGAGTTGATGAAAGGGGCGGCCGGCATGATGGGATTCACCGGCTGGACAACGATCGATGGGCTCAAGGTTCCGTCCCGGATCACGTCCTACCACGATGCCGAGAAGAACGTGGTGTTGCATGATCTGCGTATTGAGTTGGTGGCGTTTGGCGCTGATCTGCCCCGCGAAGCGCAGGCGAGCGCGCCGGCGGCCATTGCGGGTGAGTTTGGCGAGAGAAAGACACGTTTTTGAATTGCTGAAGTTATGTGAGAAGCAACGTGACCGCGATGGGGTACATGTGGAAGTGCTGAAGAAGAAAAGGAGAATAAGCTATGAGTCTCTTTACGAAGCATACGGATGCGACGGCGCCTGAGGGCGCAGCAGAAGTGCTCGCCAAGGTGAGGGAGCGATACGGATTTATCCCCAATCTCGCCGCCACGCTCGCGGAGAGTCCGGTGACGCTCGACGTCGTGCTGAATCTGAGCGGTGCGTTCGATAGGACCTCGTTCACGGAGATCGAGCGGCAGGTCATCTTGATCACGAGCAGCGTGGTGAACGACTGTGACTATTGCAAGACCGTCCATACCGCGCTTGGTCGCAAGGTGGGAATCGAGGGCAAGACACTGAAGGCGCTCTTGGCGCTGGCTCCGCTTTCTGACACGAAACTCAATGCGCTGCGCGATTTCACCCAAGCGATGGTCGAGGAGCGAGGCCGGATTCATGAGCAGCGGCTCCGACAGTTTCTCGAAGCCGGCTATACGAAGGCGCAGGCCTTCGAAGTGGTTATGGGGGTTGCGCTCAAAACCCTGACCAACTACAGCAATCATCTGACGAGCACCCGACCGAATCCCGAGTTTGTCGCTATGGCAGAACAGAAGGAGGAAGTTGCGTGATGGATTGAGCGGGGGGATGGAGAAGCCTCCCGTGCAATTGGCGCATTTGGAAATACACCAAACAGCGCAGCGTGAGGATGATATGCCAACACATCTCCCACAATTTCAGGGGTTCCCAAGAGAGGCCTTTTCGTTTCTTGCCGACTTGTCCGTGCATAATCAGAAAGCCTGGTTCGATGCCAACAAGGACCGGTTCCGACGGTTCGTCGAGCAGCCGGTACAGGACTTAGTCTCTGTCATGCGTGCTCACCTCACTCGTCGGTTCCGGGATATCAAGCATCTGGAGGGCAAGGTGTTCCGAATCCATCGCGACATACGATTCAGCAAGGACAAATCTCCCTATAAGACACACATTGGGATTCGATTCAGCGAAGATGCCTCGAAGCACTGCGCAGCGCCATTGTTCTATGTCCAACTTGAGGCGAAGAGGCTCCATTTTGTGACCGGGCAAAAGGAGTTTGAAGGGAAGACGCTGGATCGTTACCGTACGGCGGTCATGGATGCTGAAACCGGCCGAGAGTTAGATGCTCTGATGAAGAAGATGCGCAGCAACGACGCCGGCCTTCAAGGAGACGAATTGCAGAAGGTTCCGAGAGGATACCCCGCCGATCACGCCAGAGCCGATCTCTTGCGGTTCAAGGGCCTGTATATCGAGCGCAGCCTGCCCGTGACACAGGAGATCTGTGGGCGGGAATGTGTGCGGGTGTGCCTGGAGCAGTTTGCGAAAGGGAAGCCTCTGTACGACTGGCTCAAGCATCTCTGAACGGTGATTACAGGTAAGGATTCTGCCGGCTCTTCTCGTTCCGTTCGAGCTCTCTACGGCACATCCGGCCGCGGGTCTGGGACAAAGCCGTCACGATTGGGCATCTTCACCGTCGGAAGCGTCTGCCCATCGATCACCATGGTTGCTGGAATAATACCGTTTTGGTGCAGCAGCCAAGCCACCACACTATACACTTCGTCCGGCACCAGGGATTGGGGAGCGTTCAAAGGCATGGCGCGATGGATGTAGTCGTATAAGGTGGTCGCGTAGGGCCAGTAGCTGCCAATCGTCTTGATCGGCTGGTTGGTGGTCAGTGAGCCTTGGCCGCCGACCAGCCGATCCTTCGGCCCCTCCGTGCCGGTCGGCCCATGGCAGGCGGCACACTTGTTGGCGTAAACGACGCCCCCCTCCTGCACGGTCCCTCGGCCAGGGGGCAACCCTTCGCCAGTCGGAGTGATATCGATATTCCACGCTTTGATGTCAGCCTCGGTCGCCGGCTGTCCGAATCCGTAGCGGGCTTCTTCTGCCATGGAGATGCCTGGAGGGATTAGGAGCAAGCCCAGCACGAGGAGTATCGACGAGGCCGGATTACATCTGCACATTGGTCACCTGTCCGTCTCGACCCACCTTCCAACTCTGGATGGCATTGTAATGGTACACCGAGTGCGTTCCTCTGGCCGCCACAAGCGCCGCTCTGCTCGGCTGAACATAACCCGTCTCATCGGTGCAGCGGCTCTGGAGCAGCGCCTCTTCTCCGTTCCACCGCCAGCCGAAACGGAATCGGGTATGGCACTGTGGAAGCACCGGTTCCTGCAATCGCGCAATACGCCAGGTCCGTCCTCCGTCGACGCTGACTTCAACTCTGGCGATCATTCCACGCCCGCTCCAGGCAAGCCCGCGAATCTCGGTGAAGCCAGGCTCGATGCGTTGCCCACCTGATGGCGTCGTAATCACGGATTTGGCTTCCATCACAAAGGTGAATTGCCTCGTTGTGCCGTCCGGCATGAGGTCGGTATAGCGGGCGGTTTCTTCGCGCGTCATGAACGGCGCCGGGCCGAGCTTCAGTCGCCGCAGCCACTTGATGCAAGTGTTCCCTTCCCAGCCTGGGATCACCAGTCGGAGCGGATAGCCCTGCTCAGGTCTGAGCGCCTCGCCGTTTTGGGCATAGCAGAGCAGCGCGTCTTTCAGCACCGCTGTCAGCGGCAGGCTACGTGTCATGGCGGCGGCATCGCTGCCTTCAGCCAGCACCCAGACGGCGTCCGGTTTGAGGCCTGACTCAGACAACACCGTCGCAAGCGGCACCCCGGTCCATTCGCTCGTGCTCATGAGTCCATGCGTATCCTGTACCGTTTGCCCTGTTGGGCCTTTCCATTCTTTCCCGGAGTTGCCGGAACATTCGATGAATAGGGTGCGCGTCATGGAAGGGAACCGCACGAGATCGTTCATTGAAAACATGAGCGGCCGGTCAACGAGTCCATGGATCAAAAGCCGGTGGCGATCAGGGTCGATCGTCGGCACGCCGTTGTGGTGGCGCTCAAAGTGGAGCGCGGAGGGGGTGATTACGCCGTGCAACGCTTGATGGGGCGTCAAGGAATGAGTCACCGTGGGCGTTCGCTGAGCCCGCTCGAATCCCGAACGGGTGCCATAGGAGGTCGGGGCGTTGCCTGGCACGCGCGCAGGGTCGACAGGAGCCAATGCGACGGCATGAAGGAGCGAGGGCGCAATCAGTCCGGCCGCCGTCGCGCCGATCGTCGAAGCCGCGCCGGCCAGCCAAGCCCGCCGATCGAGGAGTTCGTTCTCAACCGCTCTGTGCTCAAAAGAACCAAGGCTTTCTCCATTGAATGAACTCATAAGGCCTCCTGCTTTCGTTCCACTCCGCACCGCGTCGCTGACTGTGCTTGCTCCAGGTAGAGCGGGGCAAGCGTGCTGAGCGAGCTGTACCGACATATCGGTCCTATGTCTGATGAAGTGCGGTCTGACCGGGCACCCCTTCGTCGACCTTCGTCGATGTTCGCCGTCTGAACCAGTACCGCAACAGCGCATCGGCCGACAGCAGTCCTGGTCCGTGCAAGACGAAATACAAGAACAGAATCCCCCAATAGAACGCCTCTTGCAGCGCGGCTTCGGACAATTGTCCGTACGAGATTGAAGCGACGATATTCAGTCCGAAGAGCGAGAGGGCGGCCCACCGACCCGCCAGGCCGATGGCCAGCAGGAACGAGCCGCCCAATTCGATGGCGGTGGCCAGGTAGGCGGCGATCTCCGGCGGCAACAGAGGCACATCGTAGACCATGGTGAAGAGCATCACGGTCGACATCCAGCTAGAGAGCTTGACCATGCCGCCTTTCCAAAAAATGTGAGCTAAATAGAGGCGGACAGACAGGTCAAACAGCGGGAGTAAGGCCTCCAGTCCCCAGATCAACCGACGGTAGGCTGGAGCCGCACTCATGACCGCGCGCGTCAACAAGCCAGTCTCGTGTGTCATGAGGGTGCCTCCATGGATACTCCGGCGAGCACGTTCAAGTCGAGAATGGACGCCATAAACCGGGTGAAATCGAATCCGGGGTCGGCCTCTGTCGCCATCTGCTCGACCTCTGCCACGGTGTTTCGCTCGGCCATCGCTTCGAGCAACCGGTAGTCGAGGTCGGCGAGAGCCGCTACATAAATCCTCCCTTCGGCCCTGGTGACCAGGATGCCCGTTTCCTCTTCCGGCAGCGGGAGGTCGACCACGAGGTCTGTCGGGGCGTCCGGTTGCAATGCCAGCCACACGCGATGGACCGGCAGCAAGCAGCGCAGCAGTCGCACGGTCGCGTTCAGACGGAACGTCACGCGCGATGGGTCAGCGGACGCAATGGCATCTAGTTGAGCGTGGGGGAGGGGCAGGGAATCGGCGCCCTGATACACTTCGTGGCAGGTCCATTCCAACCGCGCCAGTTCGACCAGCAGACAGGGAACCTGTAGTTCGAGCAGCAGCACCGGAAGATGCCGCCCGTACGAAAACAGATCGCCGCTCATCGACGGGTATCTTTTGACATAGCCTCGCGCGAGGAGGTTGAAATACCGGGGACCGACAAACCGGCGTAGAATGGGAAAGGTGACGCTGAGCACCTGCGTGTAGTTGGTACGGATCAGGCGGCGATAGAGCGCCACATTTCGTAGAGCTGAGCCTCCGGGCACGATCGCTTCCGCCACGACGGCGTATTGTCCCTCGATCATGCCTTTGGCAAATGCCTGTTGGATCTCATGAAGCCGCAACATGGCAGCCTCCAAGAATCGCGCTCGCCTGCTTGGCCTGATCAACCAGGACAGAGAGAGGCGGCATGTTGGTATCCCACTCGATCAACGTCGGGCGCGGTCCAAAATGATGAATCGCCCACTGGTACAGGCCCCAGATTTCCGGATAGACCGCCTCGCCATGGGTATCGATGAGCCACCGCCCGAAGCGATCGAAACCTGCCAGATGGATTTCCCAGACCGTCTCGGCCGGAATTGCATCCAAGAACTCAAATGGGTCCAGGTGAAAATTGACCGCGTTGACATAGACGTTGTTGAGATCGAGCAGAATGCCGCAGCCCGTCCGCCTGGCTGTCTCGGCCATGAACTCACCTTCCGGGATCGTGGATTCACGCCATGTCAGATACCGGGTGATGTTTTCGATCAGGAGGGGCCGTTGCAGGACGTTCTGGACCTCGTCGATCCGTGAACAGACATGGTTCAGGCTTTCTTCGGTAGAGGGCAAGGGGAGCAGCTCGTTGAGGAACCGACCGTCGACGGAACTCCACGAGAGGTGCTCCGACACGAGTGCCGGGTCGAATCGATCGACCAGAGATTTGAGTTTCCGGAGATGGAGACGGTCGATCGGATCGGTCGAGCCCAGCGACAGGCCGACCCCGTGGAAACTCAGGGGGTAGTGAGCCCTGATGCGTTCGAGGTTCCGGAGTGGCGCGCCGCCGTCACCGAAATAGTTTTCCGGATGAGTTTCCATCCAGGCGACCGGTGGGAATTTCTCCAGGATCTCCCGAAAGTGTTGTGAGCGAAGTCCGATCCCGGCGCAGGCCGGGATCGGAGCGTCGATGTGCGTCGTCATTGCGCCGCGTCCTACATCTTTTTCATCATCATCTCTTTCATCTTCGCCAGATCGTCTTTCGTGATGGCCAGTACGATGCCGTTCGCGATCTTGGTGCAGAGCCCCTTCGGCAAGAAGACATAGGAATCAGGCTCATTGTCCTTCTTGGCCATGCCGACGCAGGAATGGAGGCTGGTCTTGACCGCGCAATCGTTCATTCCTGCCTTGGCCACCCCGCCGCAAGCCTCCCAGCCTGAAGGCAATTCCGGCACCTTTGGAGCCGCAGCGGCCGCTGTCTGGGCTCCGGCCAGGCTCAAGGCCACCAACAAGGCGGAATGGATCATGGCGTTCTTTTTCGTCATGGCGTTCATGTCAGTCTCCTTTGTTAAATTAAGCGATATTGGGAAGATGTTGCTGTTGAACATGGGTACTTTGTGACGGATTCAGCACTCGATCATGTGCACCCCTCCTTTCTCCGGTGTAGCCCGTCTCGTTGGCTTCTTTCATCGTGTTCCTACGTTTGGATTTTGTCATGCGATCCTACCTCCCTTACGGCCGAGCCGCTGTGAGGCAGCTTACAGTCGCCCGCCGGATTCCAGCCGTTGTTTTGGCGTCTCCAAAGCACGACGGCACACCGACCGTTCAGGCGTGACCTGGTGCGCCTCGGACAGTGGGACGCGCAAGGCCATGATTTGCTGGAGCGGACGATCGAGCGAAGCGCCGGTCATCCCAGAAGCCAGTAGGCCGCTCCGCCGACCATCAGCAGGACCATCATGACGAGCATCATTTTTTCATGGCCGCACATTCCGTGCTTCTGCGGGCATCCCTGCATACTGCACATCATCGACATGATCTGACCCTCCTTTGTGATAGTGGGAGATAAGTGGCTGCGCGTTCGCTCTTCGAGAGAGCAGGCATACATTTAGATGCCTCGATATGTGCATGGGCACCCTACCATTCACCACATGACAAGGCTGTGAGCTGCCTTACAGTTGGGCTCGCCGTCGGAGAGGAGCAAACCGCAGGGAGAGGGAATCTTCATCAGCTACCTACGCACAAGCCAATCCGATACAGATCCCGCCTATCGACCCCACCGAGCGGGCCCCAGCACCATGCCAGTTGGCACACCCGTGGACCGCTCAATACTTCTCTTAGCGATGTGACAAACGATGGCGTGAATAGTGAGGCGACCAGGTGATCGACGTCAGCGGGGTACTCTATTCGATGACAGGAATTTCCACACATCAACAGCATCAAACAACAATGACGCGCCAATACAGAGGGAGAGCACGATGAGATACGTCTGGAACTCGCCTTCGGCATGGCGAAGGTGGACGAGGAGATACACCAGTAATGGAATCCAGAACACATGACCCAATCCGAGTATCCGTTCGAACCCGAATTTGGCATACAGGCCCATCATCAGCATGGCCGACATCAGAAACGTCACGAAGATGACCTTTGCCAGCGGTTGGCTCCAGAACGCGAGGCTGACCATATTGACCACCATCAATGCCGAGACCCATATCGGAATCCAGACTGGCTGTTTCAAGAGATCGCCGGCAAACAGGAAAGGAATTCGCCACACGTTCTGATCCCATCTTGACCGGCTCATGTCTGTCTCCTCTTCTGACAAGGATTGCTGCGCTCGGGAGTGAGGCCGCAATCTTTCTCCTTCAACCGACACGATCGCGTCCGTGACCTTGGGGATCAATTCGGCCTTCTGCTCCGCGCTGAGATGCCCGCTGAGCCCTTTCATCTGTGCGAGGGGTATGCGTTCACCTCGCTTCTGAATCGAGGTAGAAACGTTTCTGTCTGTCGTGTAGACATGCGAGCGCTGTTCGAAGGGCTAGCTCACTGGAGGCATCGGTCCGATCAACGGTCGATAGGGAGTTGGCGGCGGTTGGATGGTTCCGCCACCAGGGACGTGGTAGTGTTGCAAGGCTTCGGGGAGCCAGGCTTCGATCTGATTGATCCGGGTCACATCGGAGGGATGCGTGGAGAGAAACTCGGGAATGGCATGTTGCGATCGAAAGCAGAGTTTTCCGATCATCTGTTTGGGACACCCGCTCATGCGCTCCCAAAACGGCACCGCTTCGCGCGGGTCATAGCCCGCTTGTGCCATCAACCGCAGTCCGATGTAATCCGCCTCCGATTCCTGTTTCCGATTGAACGGCAGCGACACGTTGACACCGTAGGCCCCTAACAGCCCCTGGATCGCCGCTCCGCTGGAATGGCCTGACGCGGCAGCCCCTAAGGCGCCGAGCTGGGCAATCTGATCGAGGATGCTGCGACTCATGCGCTCCACCCCATGGCGCTGCAGCGCATGCGCCACTTCGTGCCCCATCACAGTGGCGAGCCCCGCCTCGTTCCTGGTGTGCTTCAGAATGCCGGTGAAGACCGCCACCTTGCCGCCGGGCAGCGCGAAGGCGTTGATCATCTGGTCCTCTTCGATGACCGCAAATTCCCACTGATACTCGGGTTTGTTGGCGGCCTTGGCGATCCGCTGTCCAACCCGCTGGACCATGTCATTGATCTCGGTGTTTTCGGACATCCGCGCTTGCCGCAACACTTCCCGATAGGCGCTCAGTCCAAATTGCAGTTCCTTCTCCTCGAGAAGAAAATCAGTTGGTCGCGCGCGGTACCCGGGGCGCGGTAGCAGGCTGTGAGGCCTTCTAGCATGCTCACCGTCGCACCGATACGCCATACAGCTTTCGCGCCGAGGCACAGCAGGTCCCGCCGGTCCATCCGCCTGTGAAAGAACTGAGTTATTCTCATGCCGTCGCTCATGACTCTCCCTCACAACCTCCGCGCGAAAAGAAGAGTCCTCGGTGGATGTCGCCGATACTGACCATGCCGACGAGCTTGCTGTGGTCGGCGACCGGGATGCGCCGGAAGTTCTTGAGGCCCATATACGAAGCGGCCTCAAGGATGGGCGTCTCCGGCGAGACGGTCAGCGGGTTGCGCACCATGATCTCCTCGGCCTTCTTCGCCAGCACCTCGGGATAGTTCTGCTCCATTTCCAGAAAGTCCCGGCTGTGCACCGCGTCATGAATGTAGTCGCCGTAGTTGGGATACATCGGCAGCATCACGTCGCGCAGGGTCACGATGCCGAGCAATTCGTGACTGCCGTTCACGATCGGAATCGCGCCGCAATGCCGGCTCAACATTTTGACGACGACCTCGCGCACGCGCTCCGTCGGTGTAGCCGTTACCACGCCGGTGGACATCACATCATGGATTCGCATGGGAGCCTCCCTTCTGTCCGTTAAGAGTGTTCAGTGGCCGCCGGGTCTGCCGGCGCAACGCTCCGTGCATCGTCGATCCAAGCGGGCCCGCTCCGATGATCCAGATGGTATTGCGCCCGGCACGTTTCGCAGCGAACCAGCCAGAGACAGCCGTCCGGGTAGTAATCGCATTGGAGCACCGGCACCAGGTCATGACGGCCACAAGTTGGACAGGGCAGTTGGTGGAGTTGGATGCGAAGGGCCATTACCGGTTCGTCTTGACGTGTCATGGCACATCTCCTTCCTCGATACACCTTCAATCAGTCGTGGGAAGGCATGAGCGCTTCGACGATGCTTCTCGCCTTATGCCGCCACGAGTCTCGGCATCCGAGGGCTGTAGGCCGTGAGCGGTTCGAGCGCCTCGGTTGACCGCCTCCTATTTTCGAGAATCGTCGTGTCGACCACATTGCCGCACAGCAGGCAACGATAGCCGTCCACACAGAGATCGCCGCTTGTCCCTTGCAGGTCGCAGATCCGCTCGCCCACCATCAGACCGTGGCATCGCTCGCATGTCATGACGCACCTCCCTGTGAGTGATCCGTGTTGTCGCACGCTGTCACGATCCTACCTGCTTGCGCACCATCCATCTGTAAGGCACCTCACGAGTTCCAAAAGAACATTGCACCGTGTGTGTTTGTAAGCCAGGCCACAGATGGAATGATGGGAGGAGCCTTAGAGTACGGACTCGTCAAGACATTCGTGCCGCCTCTGCCCGATGAATGAGGCGGAGACGGTCTCTTCATTCACCTACTAATCTTCCGAAAGGAGTGCATCATGTCCAAAGTAGCGATCGTGGTTCTGGCCGATACGGAAACCCACGAAGGGTTGGGGCGAGTCGTGAACGCGTTGGAAGCCGTCAAGGAGTTCAAGGACGGGCGCGATGACGTGCAGCTCATCTTTGACGGGGCCGGGCCCAAGTGGATCCCTGAACTGGAGAAGCCCGATCACAAGCTTCACGGCCTGTACGTCGCGGTGAAGGATCGGATCGGGGGCGCGTGCGAGTTCTGCGCGGGCGCGTTCGGCGTGAAGGACAAGGTCGTGGCGTGCGGGGTGAAGCTGGCAGGGGAGTACGACGGACATCCGAGCTTCAAGAAGCTCGTGGAGCAGGGGTATCAGGTTATTACGTTCTAGCGACCGGTGCCGCGGACACTCGACCGGTGAAGTCAAGTCGCCGGGAGGGTGTCCGCCCACGAGCGAGAGGAGGGGAGGTAGCCATGGCTCAGATATCCTGGATGACTCTGCGCACGGGAATGACGCTCGTCGTTGTGCTGACTGGTTGTGCGACCGCCACGCCACCGAGCCGAATGGACCAGTATGTCGGCACCCATTCGGCTCCGTCATTGGAATCGCTGACCCCGCTTTCCGACCGCAAGGGCAGGACCGGCCTCCTTGTGATCGCCGACCAGACGGCTGAAGGAGCCGTACCGGTCTTGCCGGACGAAGCGCAGACTCGACTCACGGAGCAGCTGAAGGAACGACTCGGTCAGTCGCTTCCGCTCACGGTCGAGACGCTCCTGCCAGTCGAAGGCCTACAGCCAAAGGGCGACCTCAGGCCATTGCTCGAATTGGCACAGTCGCATGACGTGGACTATCTCCTGGTCGTTGTAGCTTCCGCCATGGAGCAAGAATATCCGCAAACCGTCTTCTTGGGATGGCATTCGCACAGTCAGCCCGGCTTGCGACGGGACAACTGGTCGCTGCTTGAAGCCGCGCTGATCGACGCCAAGACAGGAGCAGTTCTGCTGCGCGGGGAAGGCCGCAGCATGGCGACGCTGGATCGCCCGATGGCGCCGGGCATTAATCAATGGTATCCCGTCATCTGGTTCCGTCCGGCAGGCCCCGACGGGCGTCCCTGGTGGCCGCCAACGTATGAAGGTGCGCCGAACACGCTTCGGGTAGTGACCATGAACGACGCGGCCAAGCGATTAGTGCTCGACCTTCAACGAGCCTGGTTGGAGTTTCGCCATCAAGAATTTGTGTCGTCGCGACAGTAAGTCCCGTGCCTATACCTGAATGATTACGATGGGCGTGAGCGATTCCCGTCCGATGAGAACTGCTCCCTGGCACTGTCGAATATGGTAATTCGGCTTGTAGCGCAGCATTCATTGGCTACAAATGGAAAAGCGCATGGGCTCGGTTATGAGTCGGAGACATGCCCCCTGCAGGGGGCATGCGATTCGAGATTCCATAATGATGCAGGGGTATGTGTCAATAGGCATGCTGCTTGGTCTGCTGCTGGCGGGCGCTGCGGATGCCGCTGAGTTTGACACACCCGATCCATTGCGGGCGTTTGTGTATGCTGAGTATGCGCTGGGTGATGATTACTTCATCAACGGCGTGCAAGACACGTTTCTGTTTCGCTGCAACCTGGCGCAGGACCTGGAGTCATTTGAAGGCGTGGCGTTCTCGGAAATATCCATCTGGGGGAATAGAACCGGCCCGTGGGAAGTGTCCAAGAAGCAACCCAACGGCAGATACGCATATCGGAGGACAACGCATTACCCGACAGTAGCTTGCCTTGAGTGGTGCCGGTCCAAAGACTACCTGTCGTCTGGGCAATGCTTGTGGAAGCGCGGCTGGCCAGAGGTGCGGTAGGGGATCGTTGCCTTGCCACAACATATGATTGATTTGTCTGGGCGCTTCTTTCTCAAGATTATCGTCATGACGACGATCTGGAACGTCGCGCTCGTCTCGTGCAGCCAAGGCGCGCAGAAGCTGGACGAGGCTGTGTTTTATGAAGGGCCTCACTTCAAGCTGAAACTCGTTCGGTACTATGAGAACCTTCTGCTCCACTATACCGGCGAAGTGTTCCGCGTCCAGTGTGCGTCGGAGCAGACAGCAAACTCTCCGGGCCACAAGACCCAGGATCCAGGATGGCGCACATTAGGGAACGGGGGTGCCATCGGCTCCAAGAATGTCACAGAACTGGTCGAGCGCGAGCGCCGCAACTATCTGGTGATCGATGATGAGACGCTGGTGTGGCTTGGGAATGGTGTGAGTGTGAGCTTCGATGCCTGCGGACAGTTTCGGGCGTGGTTTCCCACCTCTCTCCCTGAGGAGTTGATCGATCCGGTTGAGAAACCCGATTTTTGCGCCCCCAAGGGAAAAGCTGACTGTCGCCACTACGATTTCCAGGGGGATCGCGCCCCGCATTTCGGAGACATTCAGGTATCCCGGCAGGGGGCCATTTCCTTCACCGTACGGTCGAAGGCCTTTCGAGGTGAACGGACCGTTCGCGTCCAGAGCACCAATTTCGGGAAAAGTTGGGACGTTACTCCCACGGGCCCGCTATAATCCCATTGTTCACCCACGATGACGTCAATCCTTGTTAGCACTGGTCGTTTGTTGCAAGGATTATCTATGTGCAATATTCATGGCGTCATCCGCGATGCGGCGGAGGGTCATCACGATCCATCAGACTTCGACCACCGCCCTCGCCACAACGCATAGAGAACAGGAATCACCAGCAACGTCAGCACTGTTGAGCTGACCATCCCGCCGATCATCGGTGCGGCGATCCGTTTCATCACGTCAGCGCCCGTACCCGTTGTCCACATGATGGGGAGCAACCCGCCCATGATCGCAGCCACCGTCATCATCTTGGGTCGCACGCGCTGGACCGCTCCCTCCATAATGGCTTCGCGGAGATTGTGCGCCGTTGCCATTCGGCCTTCGCGGACGTGTTGCTCATACGCTTCGTCCAGGTAGACCAGCATCACCACACCGGTCTCTGCCGCCACGCCGGCGAGGGCAATGATGCCGACCCAGACCGCCACGCTGAGGTTGTAGCCCAGATAGTCGAGATACCAGATGGCGCCGATTGCCGCGAAGGGGACGGACAGCAGTACGATCAGCGATTTCGCCAGCGACCGAAAATTCAGATACAGCAGCAGGAGTATCAAGGCCAGCGTGACAGGAACAACGAGCTTCAATCGTTCTTCTGCCCGCATCAGATGCTCGTATTGACCGGTCCAGATCAGCCGGTACCCACGCGGTAATGTCACTCGGTCTCGGACCGCTCGTTGGGCGTCTTGGACGTAGCCGCGAAGGTCGCGCCCGCTGACTGCGACCGACACCAGACCGGCCAGCGCTCCCGCCTCATCCGCGATCGATTGTGGCCCCTGGGTGATGACGATCTCCGCAATTTGTGCGAGCGGGATCTGCGCGCCGGTCGGCGTCGGGATCAGGACCCGTTTGAGTCGGTCCGGGTCATCGCGCAGCTCGCGCTTGTAGCGGACGTTGAGCGGATACCGTTCACGCCCTTCGACCGTCGTCGTCACGGTTTCTCCCCCGATGGCCGAGGTGATCACTGCCTGCACGTCTCCCACGGTCAGACCATAGCGGGCCGCTTCCTGTCGGTTCACGATCAGATCGAGGTAATAGCCTTCATTGAGCCGTTCGGCGAATGCGCTTCTGGTGCCGGGAACATTCGCCAACGCCTGTTCGATCTCCACGCCAATTTTCTCGATCGTCTTGAGGTCCGGCCCCAGGACTTTGATACCGACCGGACTGCGCACGCCGGTGGTGATCATTTCAGTCCGGGTCTGGATCGGCATCCACCAGATATTCGGAAAGCCAGGGATGCGCAGCTTGGCATCCATGTCATCCAATAAACGGTCCCAGGTCATACCGGGGCGCCATTGCGTTTCCGGTTTGAGCGTGACCGTGATCTCGGCCATTCCCACGAAGGCCGGATCGGTAGCAGTCGGGGCCTTCCCCATCTTGCCGAACACCCGTTCCACTTCCGGGAAGGTTGCGAGCAACTGATCCTGGACCTGCAGCACCTTGGTCGCTTCGGGCATCGACAGTCCCGGCACGGTGGTGGGCATGTAGAGGATGGTCTCCTCGTTCAGTGGCGGCATGAATTCGGCGCCCAGGCGCATGAAGACAGGAACCGTAAGCCCCACTGCTGCTATCGCCAAGACGAGAAGCAGCCACCGGACACGCAACGCGCCGGCGAGGAGAGGGCGGTAGAGCGCGATCAGCACCCAGTTCAGCGGATTCCGTGTCTCCGCTCTGATGCGGCCACGGATGAGGATCACCATCAGCACGGGAGCCAGCGTGACTGAGAGCGCTGTGGCAAAGAGCATCGAAAAAGTCTTGGTGTAGGCCAAGGGTGTGAACAGGCGTCCCTCCTGCGCTTCCAGCGCGAAGATCGGCAGGAACGACACGGTGATCACCAGGAGCGAGAAGAACAAGGGACGGCCGACTTCTTTGGCAGCCGTAATGATCGTATCGATTCTGTCGGACTGAGGGCTTTGCTCCAGGCGTTTATGCGCGTTCTCTACCATCACAATGGCTGCATCGACCATTGCGCCGATGGCAATGGCGATTCCTCCGAGCGACATGATGTTGGACGTGATCTTCAGGTAGGCCATCGGGATGAAGGCGAGCAGGACCGCGACCGGCAGAATGAGGATGGCCACCAACGCGCTGCGGAAGTGGAAGAGAAACAGGACCGCCACCAGGCTCACAATCACACTCTCTTCGAGCAGCTTTTCACGGAGCACGGCGATGGCCCGATGAATAAGATCAGACCGGTCGTAGGTGGGGATGATCCGCACGCCTGTCGGGAGAGCCGGCGTGATCTCTTCCAGCCGAGCTTTGATCCGCTCGATCACGGCGAGTGCGTTCTCGCCGGCCCGCATGATCACGATGCCGCCGACCGTCTGACCCTTGCCGTCTAACTCGGCGATGCCCCGCCGCTGGTCCGGACCGACCTGGACATGGGCGATGTTCCGGATCAAGATCGGTGTCCCGCGTTGATCCGTACCGACCGGAATCAACTCGATATCATTGACCGAGCCCAGGTAGCCTCGCCCTCGAATCACGTATTCGGTTCCGGCCATCTCCAGCACGCGGCCGCTCACCTCGGCATTGCTGTTCCGGACCGCCTCGATGACCGTCTTGATCGGCAATCGATAGGCCACCAACGTGTTCGGGTCCACTTCGATCTGATACTGCTTGACGAACCCGCCTATCGCCGCGATCTCTGCGACGCCGGGGACGCTCTCCAACTGGTAGCGCAGGTACCAGTCCTGGAGACTCCGGAGTTGCGCCAGGTCGTATGCACCGGACTCATCGACCAGCGCGTATTGATAGACCCATCCGACACCGGTCGCATCGGGGCCCAAGGTCGGGGTGACTCCGGAGGGTAGCTTGCCGGTCAATTTCTGCAGATATTCGAGGACCCGACTTCTCGCCCAATAGAGATCCGTCCGGTCCTCGAAGATCACATACACATAGGAGACGCCGTATTCAGAGACGCCTCGGACCCGTTTGACTCTGGGGCCAGCCAGCAGAGATGTCACAACCGGATAGGTAATCTGGTCTTCAATCAGCGTGGGGCTCCGGCCGGACCATTCGGTGTAGACGATCACCTGGACGTCGGACAGATCCGGGATCGCATCCAGCGGAACGTCGAACAGCGCCCACAGACCCCAAGCGGTCAAGAGCACCACGCAGAGGATGACCAGGATCGGATTGCGGGCACTCCCTTCAATGAGTCGCGCGATCATGATTGACTACATGCCTCCCCCGGCGACCGAGAACTGAAACTTTTCGGCGATCGGCGGTCGCCCTGGTACCGTCACGTTGATCGTCACCACCCAGGTGCCGCCCATGCCAAACATCACCTTGCCTTCGTAGAGCCCGTCCTTGGTATGGAGGGCCGGCGTCTTGGAATCGGTCATGCCCGGCATCGGCATCGTATAGACGAACAGGACTTGCGCATTGGTCACCGGCTTGCCGGCCTGATCCGTCAGCTTGAGTCTGAGGAGAACCTCGCCGGCCTTGGGTTGTTCCGGCACCGTGCTGAACGTGAGGGACAATCTGGCGACGTGACGGGTCTCTGTAACGGATGATCCCTTCATCCCATCCATGCCTTTCATATCGCTCATGTCCATCCCTTCCATCTTGCCCTCGTGTGCGCCGCGCATCTGCCAATCGGCCATGCCAATCCGACCCATCATGGCTTGCATACTGGACGCTGAAGTCAATTTGCTCTCCGCATCCAACAAGAAATTGGCCGAGGTCACGATCCGATCTCCTTCCTTGAGCCCCTCCAGCACTTCCACATCATCCTGGCCTCGACGCCCCAGCTTGACCGAAGCCGGCTCATAGCGGCCTTGCCCCCGATCCATGAACACCAATTGGCGAAGCCCGGTCTCCAGCACTGCCTCCTTTGGCACGACCAAGGTCTTGACCTCATCCGTCTGCAACGCCACGTTCCCGTACATACCGGGCTTCAGCTTCAATCCAGGATTCGCCAATTCCAGCCGCACTCGTACCGTGCGGGTTTCCGTATTCAACGATGGGTAAATGTAAGATATGTTGCCTCGAAAGGTTTCTCCGGGATAGGCGGCGAACGTGACTGAAACCGGTTGATTGAGCGTCACCGCCTTCACCTCGGACTCGTAGATGTCGGCAGAGATCCAGACCGTGGAGAGATCCGCAATCTCATACAGCGTCGTGCCCGGCTCCACATACTTTCCTGGCAAGGCCTCTCGCGCGAGGACGATCCCGGAGGACGGGGCATAGACCGTGACAATCGGCTCGGCTTTGCCTCGACGCTCCAGCGCTGTGATTTGCGCATCGGTGAGATCCCACCGTCGCAAGCGCTCCCGCGCGCTGGCCACCAGGGCAGCCGCATGGACCTTGGCTTCGTTGAGTGGACTGGCAGCCACGTTGGCCTGTGTCTTGAAAGCCAACAGATATTCATCCTGCGTGGCCAGGAGGTCCGGTGAGTAGAGGGTCAAGAGGGGTTCACCTTTGCGTACTGGTCGACCAATCGAATTGACGAAGACCTCCCGTACCCACCCAGAGATTTTCAGCGTGACCTGCGTGAATCCGCGTTCGTCGTAGCCGACCGTGCCGACGGTACGAATTTCTTGCTCCAACGTCGCGCGGGCAGCCGGGGCGCTCCGCACTCCGATCAACTGTTTGAACACGGCCGGAATTACAACAGCTCCAGAAGAAGCGGCGGGCATGCCTTCCATTCCTTCCATAGATTGCGCGCCCGCCGGAGCCATCGCGTTCATGTCCATCTGCTTCATGTCTCTCATCTCACCCGCCCGCTCTGAAGATTCCGAGATGCTCCCTTTCCCCGTGGTCATCCTGGACATGTCACCCATCATCCGATGTGCGGCGAAGAATCCGGCGATGACTCCGACCAACAGGCTGACGGCTGCAACACTCGCAACAGAGCCCTTTCTGCGCATGTCGGGATTCATGGGACATTCCTCCCTTCTTAGCTGTTTCCATTCAGGTCGGCACCGATCACCTGTTCGAGCTCAGCCAAGCGGTATTCCCGCTCGACGAGTGCTCGGTAGTATTCAAGCTGAAATCCTCGCCAGGCCCGATCGGCTTCGAGGAGATCCAGGAAACCGGATTTCCCCACACGATAGCCGACTCGCGCAGCCTCCACACCCTGTTCAGCTTGCGGCAACACGGTGGTCCGGTACAGCACGGCCACTTCCCAACTGGCCCGGACCTTGGCCAGCAGATCCCGAATCTGGAAGCGGGTGAGGTTTTCCAAGGTGCGATGCTCTGCGCGCGCGGCCGCGACTGCCGCCGCGGCTTCCTGCACGGCCGCGTCATACTTGGGCTTGGTCCAGAATGCGAAGGGAAGATTGATCGACACCATCGCGCCAAACCCGTTGGGAGCCTGATAGTTTTGAAAGCGCTGAACACCCACGTTGATGTCCGGGTAGTACTCGCGGAGCGCCAGCGCGCGCGACTGCTCATTTCGTTGGACAGCCAGATCGGCAGCTTTGAGCTCGGGTCTGGCGGTCGTCGCCGCCCGATAGAGGTCTTCAAGGTCCTGGTCAAACCGCCCTTCACGCGGCTCCTGTGGAGGGGCGAGCGGAAACCGTGGATCCCGATCCAGCAGCTGGTTCAGTTTGCCTTGGGCAGTGTCATGGCGTTGTTCCAGGACAGGAAGTTGCTGGTGTAGGGTGGACAGCTTGACTTGGGCCTTGAGCACATCGACCTGACTGCCTTTTCCTGCCCTGAACTTCGCATTGGCGATCTCGACAAACTGTTTGAGCAGGTCGATCTGCTCATGGTGAATCTGCATCGCCTTATGGGCAAGGAACAGGTCGTAGTAGACCTGCTTGAGGCGGGCGATGAGGTCTCGTTCCTTGGCGCGCACCGCCTGCTCGGTCATGTCGGCCGACCGACTGGCCACTTCCTCCTTTAGTGCGAGTTTTCCGGGAAACGGGAATTTTTGGGACAGCCCGATGATGGTGTTCTCTGCGCGGCCGAGGTTGAAGGATTCAGGAGCATTCCACCATTGAACTGACAGGCTAGGATCCTCCAGCGAGCGCGCCTGCGGCACTCGTTTCGAGGCGGCTTCCCATTGTTGCCGCGCAGCGACAATCTCAGGATTCCGAGCCAGGGCTTCCTGGATCAAGTCTGGTAACACTAATGACGGCCGTGGAGTCTGATCGACTGCGTAAGCGATGCGGCGTTCACCTGTCCAAAAGGCGAGGTTCAAGACCGTGATGGTAAGCAACCAAAGCTGAAATGACCAAGTCATGTGATAGTCCTCCCCAAGAGCTTTCCTGCCCGTTACTGTCGCGGGTCCCGGGCTCCCGTCCTTGCTACAGAAGAAATGACTGGAGGAGCCAAGGCCCAGCGCCCGGCAGATGACGTGATGGTGGAACCGTTACGGAAGAAGCGGGGAGATCAGATGCGAAGCACGGTGGTTGCGAGAGACTGATGCGGGGGCGAACTCGATTCGAGAGGAGGATATTGGTGGAAGATACGTTGGAAATGGTGGATCACGGCTGGAAGCGCAGCCAGCGCGTGGTCAGCCAGGAGATGATGGTCCATGAGCAACGAAGACGACTGGGAGCCGGACTCAACCCCCAGAGTCTTGAAGGCGTCGCACAGTTGCCGAGCCGGTTCCTCCATGGGAGTCGAACAGCCATTTGCCATCGAGGCATAGGAAATCCCTGACAACGGTACGAGGCAGGCGTATGCATTGAAGCTGAACGCCAGCAAAAACACCACGATTGTGCCGGCGAGAAAAGATCGGGAGCGATGGGAACGCATTCGCATAGCGTCAGTCTATCCCTCGTCCATCTTAACCGTCAAGGGGATCTCTAATACACAATCACTCGATCGGCTGAGGCGAACAAGTCCACCATCCTTGTCAGCGGAATCGGGGTGACTGAAGCGGCCACCCGCGCCGGGTCGATCTTGTAGAGCAACATCATGGTCTGATTGCCATAGATTTCAATGCCCACCTTGGTCTTGAGGAAATCGAAATACTCGCCATAGTTGTGCGGAATTTGATCGAGCGGCACCCCCATCTGCTCCGAGAGGCTCTGGCGCTCCCGCTCCGGTAGCCCCGCACGATCGAGCGCGGTTGAGTCTGATCCGATCAACCCTCTGAACCAGCCGAAGCCCTTCGTGACCGACGTCACGGCACTGGCGTCCACCAGGATCGTGACTTTGTGGCCGGCCTTCACTGCCGCCCAGGTGACGTTCGGCACAGCGCAAATCTGCGCGTCGTCTTCAGCCAGCGAGGTTTTCATGTGGATCAGAATGCGCCTGGCAGTGACGTCTTGAGCTTTGACTGTCACCGCGTCGAAAAAGAAACTGCCGACGACGACGAACAAGATGCCAGTGAGCAAACGCTTCATTGTACAACCTCCTTTTGTCTTTCTAGTTGAGTTAGGCCGCGCAGCAGGACAGTTTGCTCACATCCTTTTTGAAGGTCAGCGCGGCCAGCTTGAGCCCTTCCACCATCGTCAGGTATGGATGAAATGTGTCAGCCACGTCCTGCACGCTCAGCCCGAACCGAATGGCCAGCGTCGCCTCTTGGATTACCTCACCGGCCTCCGCCGCGAGCACGTGTGTGCCCACCAATCGCCCGGTCTCTTCCTCAGCGATCAGCTTAATAAGCCCTTTGGTATTCCGGGACGCTAGCGCCCTCGGGACATGCTCAAGCGGTAGCAGCGAGGTGTGCACGCGAAGCCCTTTCTCCCTCGCTTGTCGCTCAGTTAAGCCGACGCTCGCGATCTGGGGGTCGGTGAACGTGACGTGCGGCAACGCCATGAGATCGAATACCTTGCCCACGCCGCTGAGCGCATTCTCGGCTGCCAGGCCGCCCGCATAGGCGGCCACATACACGTACATGGGATCCCCAATGCAGTCGCCAGCCGCGTAGATGTCGGGATTTGAGGTTTGCAAGTGATCATTGACCATGATCTGGCCTTTCTCGCCCACGGTGACTCCGGCCTCTTCCAGCCCGACGCCGCTGGTGTTGGGACGCCGGCCTGTGGCGATAAGGAGGCGCTCCGCCAGGCAGACGTCGTCGGTGCCGCTCACGCTGGTGTGGACACGGTACTCCCGGTCCACACGCTCGACCTTTCGGATCTGGACGGTCGTGCAGATCCGGACCTTTTCATCCTTGAGATAACGAACGAGCGCCTGGCTGATTTCAGGCTCCTCAGCTCTCGCCACGTGTGGCCCGCTCTCCAGCACCGTCACCCGCACGCCAAATCGCGTAAAGAGTTGTGCAAACTCCAGTCCAATGCTGCCGCCACCAATGATGATGAGCGAGGAGGGCAACGCTTCGAGCGAAAGCGCCTGCTCGCTATCGAAAAATCCGGCCTCCTGGAGCCCAGGAATACGCGGAGCCCAGGGAGAAGACCCCGTTGCCACGATGATCTTTCCCGGCTCATACACGGTGTCGTTGACGCGTACACGGCGCCCGCCTAAGAGCTGAGCTTCTCCCCTGAAGATCGTGATGTTGGGATATACGGCGGCGACGTTGACATATTTCCCTTGGCGCAAGGCGGCGACCAGTTCATCCTTCTGCTGCACTACTCGCTGCCAGTCCGAGGGTGGAGGGCAGGTGGTCAGGCCTTCAAACTGGGGATAGGCGGAGTGATAGCAGAGCTCCGCCGCCTTGATGAGCGTCTTCGAGGGCACGCAACCAATGTTCACGCAGGTCCCGCCGATCGTGCCTTTCTCTATAATGGCAACGCGTACTCCGAGTTCCGCGGCCTTGATCGCGGCGGCAAAGGCCGCCGAACCCCCGCCAATCGTCATCAGATCGTATTCGGTGCTCTGGGACATCGATTGTCCTCCTACAAGCGAATGACTGGCTGGACCTCCCGTGCAGCTCTCAGTGAGTGCAGCAGGTCGCTTCGGTGGGCGGCTTACACCCGCTGGTACATTCCTTGTACGCCGCATAGGCTTTGAGTGCCCATTCCTCGCCAGGGCAACCCTGCATGGTCATGGCGACCTCGAGGAATTCAATCAATTCTTCCTGGGTAATTCCCTTTTCGACCGCCATTTTGACGTAGGCTCGAATACAGGGCTCACAGCGGATCGCGATTGAGATGGTCATCGCTGTAAGGAGCTTGTGTTTGGCGGGAACAACCCCGTCGCGATACGCCTCCTGGCGCATGCGAAGCAGCCCACCGGTCACCATCGGGCTCAGACGTCGCAGCTCTTCAAATAGACTTTCGGCTTCCGATCTCAGCTCTTTCTTTTCTTGGGTCATCATGATTGTCATCCTTCCGATCTACCCTGTTCTTTTGCGGAATGGCTCGAACAGCAGCAGGAAATGTCCTCCCGATTTCGCCGAGACAGGCCGTACAAGACAAGGCCAAGGAAGCCAGCCAGGGCAGGGAGCAGTATAAAGTCCAAATAGCCCGTGACCGCTCCCAGCCCAACCAGCCCCAGTAGCCCGACCAGGATCGGCGTGAAACAGCAGAGTGCTGTCACCGCTGCTCCAGCTAGACCGAAAGTCATGAGACGGTTCCGGTTCACGAAGTCATGCCTTCCCTCTGTTCGCTCTTCCCGTCACGCCTGTCCGATACCGGCAGTCCTCAAGCGATCCGCCGTGATCGGCTCTCGCCGGCAGCAGTCCAACAACACACCGTTGACCGCGACGGCCGGGACCGCAGTGACTCCGTAGCGCCTCGCCTTATCCCGGCATTCGTTCGTCGCGCAGCCCTCCCGTAGATCGTAGATCTGCAGGTCGCAACTCGGGCAGACTAAAGACTTGACCAGCTTGACCGTGTCATCGCAAATGGGACAACCGGCCGTGAACACCTCAACCCTTCGCTTTGTGGTCACCATCGTGGAATCTCCTTTTTCTCTAATCAGGCTTGCATGGTCCTGCCGTTGTGAGTGGACGAAACAGCCTGGCAGGTGTCGATCAATCTCCTGACTTCACCTCAGGCATTCCTACGGTCTGCTTCGCGATCAGTTCACCTCCTTTCGCACTGTGCGTCCCTTTCCGTGCCTTTCATCTTCCAGAGCCTTGAGAATCGGACACCGATCAGTCGGTTGACCAGCCCGGCAGTTGTGAATCAAGCTTCGTAGTGCCCTGGCCAGCGCCTGCAAGTCGCGCACTTTGGCCTCCACACGCCTCAGCTTGGCTTCTGCCTTCCGCTGGACATCGCCGCACCGGGCCTTCGACCTGACCCGAAGATCAAGGAGTTCCTCAATTTCATGGAGAGTGAAGCCCAACGCCTGGGCGTTCTTGATGAGGCGGAGCCGTCGCTGCGCCTCGCGGTTGTACAGCCTGTAGCCGGACGGCAACCTTGCGGTAGGACTGAGCATGCCGAGTCGCTCGTAGTAGCGAATCGTTTCGATATTCACCCCAACATCCTTTGCGAGTTGCCCAATCTTCAATTCGGTTGTCATATAGCCCTCACTGTTTACTGATACACCCTGTACCATAGTACAGAGTCAAGAGGGGAGCGGTCGATTCTCACCCATAAGGATTCACATGAACGTGCGACTTTTCTCTGGCACTTCCACGACCCTGAGGCCAGCGGTGTTGTTACTGTAAGCCAGCTTACAGAAACGTCACGTCCCTACCTGTACATGGATCTATCCACCTATCTATAAGGATCCGATGGACCTCCCTCATAGAGGCAGGATTGACACATAGACGGATCTCTATATATACAGTCGCAACGAGGGGACCATGCCGATCGAAGAAATCACCCAAAAAGTCAGTGACCGGTATGCGCGGGCTGCCGCCACAGGCGAGCAGCTGTGCTGTCCGACGAGTTACGACTTCGCCGATCTGAAGTCGTTTATCCCGGAAGAGGTGCTCAAGATTTCCTATGGTTGCGGGACACCCGCCGGATTGAAGACGGTGCGCTCCGGTGAGACCGTCCTAGACATCGGCTCCGGAGGGGGAATCGACTGCTTCGAGGCCTCGCGGCTGGTCGGCCCATCCGGGCATGTGATCGGCATCGATATGACGGACACGATGCTGGAGATCGCGCGCCGCAATGCCCCGATCGTCGCAGCGAATCTGGGCTATGCCTCCGCGAACGTGGAGTTCCGCGAAGGCATGGCGGATGCGATGCCGGTGGACAACAACATGATTGATCTGATCATTTCCAACTGCGTCATCAACCTGGCTCCGGATAAGCGCAAGGTCTTCCGGGAGATGTTCCGCGTCACGAAGCCAGGTGGGCGTTTTACGATTTCCGACATCGTGTCAGACCACACGGTCCCGCAATACCTGGTGCACGATGCTCAGAAATGGGGTGATTGTCTCTCTGGCGCGTTGACGCTCGCGGACTATATCGCCGACATGGTGGAAGCCGGATTTCTCGGCATCCATCTCGTCACGTTTTCTCCCTGGCAAGCCATCGATGGGATTCACTTTTTCTCCGTGACACTGACCGGCTACAAACTGCCACCGCATCCCGCGGGCTCCACCGTTCGCTACGCGACACTTCGCGGACCCTTCAGCCGCGTGGTGGATGAACGTGGCGCCGGCTACCAGCGGGGCATTCCGCAACCGATCGGGCCGGATACAGCTCTACTTCTGAGTCAGCCTCCGTTCGCCCCGTATTTTGTGCTGTCCCATGAACCGGTCTCGTTCGACCGATTGGATGCGCGCTGGTGGGCGGTGTTGCCCTCGCCAGACCCTTGCGTGTGGCAAGGAGACTTCGCCCTGCTCGCGGGCCCGTTTCTCGAAGCGGCCGATGACGATCATCACGTCTACCGACGGGGAGAACCGCTCGAAGTCTGCTCCAAGACCCTCAAGGTGTTGGCAACCGACGGGTACGCTCCGCATTTCGCCGTCATCAACCGCGCCGGCCAACGGGTAACTGGCGGTGAGGTCACCTGTGCGCCCAATGGAGGCTGCTGCTGATGAGGCCCGCCTCACCCGGCGCCATGCTCACCGCGGACCAATGCGCCACGATGCTCAAGGCCCTGGCGGACCACACGCGGTTGCGTATCCTGGAGTCGTTATTGGTCGAGGAGAAATGCGTGACGGAACTTGTCCGGCAATTACGCTGTCCACAACCGCACATCTCTCATCATCTCCGGATTCTCCGGGATGCCGGATTAGTTGAGGGACGTCGGGACGGCAAGCAGGTCTGCTATCGCATCCTCCCAAGGGTCCAACGCGCGCTGGCCAATCGGCAAGGACGGGCGCTCAACTTCGGATGCTGCGAGTTGCGATTCCCGGAAACTGTGTTGGCCGGCATGGGGCACACCGGCTGAAGCAATGATAGGTTTCTGAGGTGCCTCTCGCTTGCTCACGGAGACAGAGATGCCGCTGACCTTGCTCGGGCAAAAGAATCCGCTTGCCTCTCCCACCGAACAGCTCAAGGTGCTCACCAGATCGGTCGGTTGTGCTCCGTTTGAACGGCGACTCAATCAGGCTGGCTTGTTCCCGCTTCATGCCACAGGGATCACGGTCTTTCAGATCAACGTCGGCAAGCTCTGCAACCAGACCTGCCGGCATTGTCACGTCGATGCAGGGCCGGATCGTACCGAAACGATGTCGAAGGAGACTGTTGATCTCTGTCTTGCGGCGTTGGCCAAGACCGACATTCCCACCGTTGATATCACCGGTGGGGCGCCTGAGCTCAACCCGAATTTTCGCTGGCTGGTCGAACAGGCCCGTGCGCTCGGCCGTCATGTGATGGATCGATGCAATCTCTCCGTGTTGCTGCTTCCCTCCCAAGCGGATCTTGCCGAGTTTCTGGCCGCCCACCGGGTCGAAATCATCGCTTCGCTTCCGGCCTATCTTGCCAGTCAGACGGATGCGCAGCGCGGCGAAGGGATCTTTGAGAAATCTGTCGAGGCCCTCAGACTCTTGAATCGACTCGGATACGGGCAGCCTGGCAGCGGCCTCGTCTTAAACCTCGTCCACAATCCTGTCGGCGCCTTTCTCCCACCGAAGCAGGAGGCCATCGAAACGCAGTTTCGCCGAGAACTGAAACGTCTTCACGATGTCGAGTTCACCCATCTCTACACCATCACGAATATGCCCATCAGTCGGTTCCTGGAGTTCCTTATTGAGAGCGGCAATTATGAGGCCTACATGGATCGATTGGCCACTGCGTTCAACCCGACCGCTGCCGCCGGCGTCATGTGCCGGTCGATGATTTCCGTGGGATGGGACGGCACCCTGTACGACTGCGACTTCAATCAGATGCTCAACCTGCCGGTCGATGAGGGAATGCCGCATCATATTCGTGACTTCGATCCTATCCGTCTAAACGCACGCCGAATCGTGACAGGGAATCACTGCTACGGCTGTACGGCCGGCGCCGGCTCTTCCTGCGGCGGAGCGGTCACGACGGCAACGCCGGCACAGTAGGCCGACTCTGATGGATTTGTCGATTCTCACATTCGTCCTGGTGTTGTCACTGGCTTTCGCCAACGGCGCCAACGATGTGTCCAAAGCTATTGCCACCCTCGTTGGCAGCGGGGTGACCGACTACCGGACCGCGATCCTCTGGGGAGCGGTCTGGACCATGATCGGCGCCGGGCTCTCGGGACTGGTCGCCACCGCGATGGTGAAGACCTTCAGTCAAGGACTGCTGGCGCCAGATACTTCCGCATCGCCCGTACTGGCTACCGCCGTGCTCGCCGGTGCGGTCTTGTGGGTACTGGTCGCCTCCTGGAGCGGTCTCCCTGTCTCCACCACCCATGCATTAACCGGCGCGATCGTCGGGGTCGGCCTCGTCGCATTTGGAAGTGAGGGGCTTCTGTGGAAGGGAATTGGAAAGAAGATTGTCTTGCCGCTTATCCTCAGTCCCGTGCTGGCCTTGACGGTCTCTGTCCTGGTGCATCCTCTTGTCCGCACGCTCGCGGCTCGATGGGAAGGAGCCTGTCTTTGTGTGATGCCGACCGCCAGGGCGCTGGTCATGATCGACGCGCATGGGGCCACGCGTACTCTGTTTCAGACGGCAGCTCTGGGACAACCCGTGATGGCGGTTCCGGTTCAGTGCGACCGGGCAGGACTGAGCGGGCTTGTTGTCGGGTTGGACAGTATCCATTGGTGCTCAAGCGGATTGGCCTCGTTGGCTCGTGGAACGAACGACGCCCCCAAGATTGCGGCGATCCTGCTTCTGGGCGGTGCCATCCCATCATGGTCCAATATGGCTTCTCACAGTGCGGCACTCATCGGCGTAGCGGTGGCGATGGGCGTCGGCAGCTACCTGGCAGGACTCCGTGTCACCCAAGTCCTGGCGGAGAAGGTCACACGCATGGATCACGGTGAGGGGTTATCCGCGAATCTCACGACTTCCTCGCTGGTGTTCGTCTCCGCAGTGATGGGGTTGCCGGTCTCGACGACCCATGTCAGCAGTTCGGCGATCATCGGCATTGGGGTGTTGAAGGGCGTCAGCGCCGTCCGATGGACCACGGTGCGTGACATGGTCCTCGCGTGGATCGTCACGCTTCCGGCTTCTGCAGTTCTCTCCGCACTCGCCTATCATCTGCTCACCAGGCTTGTGTAAGCGGTCTTACAGTTTTGTCACGTCGTAGCGTGGTACAGACCCGCGTGGTGGGGTTTCATACCATTCAATAATGGACTCATCAACATATGTAAATCTCATATCCGTGGATTGAATGACGCAACAATCTCATCTGCGCACAATTCTCTACAGCCGGAAACCACAGGGGCTGGTCCTCGGACCAGTCTTTCCCGGAGTGGCGTGTATCCTCCTGATCATGTTTTGTCTCGAGCTCACGGGAAGGGCCGCGGCGGATGCGCTGGATTGGTGCCCACCGATCAAGAGATGCAAAGGTACCGGAAAAGCTGGAATCCGCTCTCGAACGGACCGATCTTTATCAGCGGTGTTGACATCCACCCGAAGGGACAGTTCACCTTCCATCCCTTTTTGTTTTCTCAGATTAGCGAGAACCGATTTGGAAACGATCTGACCACCAAGAGCACTCCGTCACCCGTCCACTCGTATCAGATTGCACCGGTGGTCACGATGGCCTATGGCCTGACGAGCCACTTGGAGCTCAATGTCGGTCTCTCCGGCTCATTCTGGTGGGCGAATTCCAGCGCACAGTTCAATCAGGGCAAAGGGGGGCCGTGGACCACGGATTCCGGCCTTGGCGATACACAGGTGTATTTGAAATACCGACCGATTATCCAGGATCCAGATGGGTGGCGTCCCTCCATCACGACGTTCAACATGATTGTGTTACCGACCAGTCGTTGGGTACGGGGAGTGAAAGCCCCCCAGGCGGATTTGCGCCGCTCGGGCGACTTCCGGCCTCTCGTTTCGGATCACTGACCTGGACGGAAGGGGTGATGTTTCGAAAGAATCTGCAACCCTTTCGCGTGAGCGGAGGTGTGTTCTATTCGTACCACCTTCCCGGCAGCGATGCGGGGCAGACGACCTATCCAGCCGATATCGTCAACACGCGCCTGATCGTCGAACACATCCTCGACGACAAGCGGGGCTTAGGCTACAATCTTGAGTTCGTGGGATTCCATGGCCTTCCTTGGCGGGCTGATGGCAATGATATTAACGTCGGAGGGCGTCACGGGTTCAATTCGCTCGGGGTTCAACCGACGATTCAGTATCGGCTCGGAGAACATTGGGTAGGGGCAGTCGGCTGCTTATTCACGGTTGCAGGTCAGAACACCCTTGGCGCGATCTATCCAAATTTCTCGATTTACTATTATTGGAGCCAGACCGGAAAAGTGATCATGCGCTGAGGATCTGTCCCTACTGGAGACAAGCCGTCTGCTAATTTGAACAGTTCCTTTGGTTGCGACTTCCTCAATATGTTCACCAGATGTTCACCAGGAGGCCGGAACTGGTCGGTTTGGGCGGGAAGAGATCGGATGTCGGAAAACGAGAAAGTGCGCTGGACGCTGCGATTCTCTTGGAGTTTGTGGAGTTTTGCGTGTGAAAGGGAGAAACGAGACTCGGTTTATGAGTCTGCTGCTCTGTCCACTTATAAGTGAATACTGAGAAGCTCAACAAATGAATGTCAGGTGGTCCTCAAGGCTCAAAGTAAGTCAGATTCCCAGAAGCCAATTCGATGTGGTACTCATCCGTCTGCTCCTCTAGTGCGAATGGGTTGGGAGGTGGTCATGCTCATGATGGATGATCCGATGATGGGCTTCTCCTGACGCACTTACAGGATCGACGTGGATGACCGCATTGGACAGATAGTGCAAGTGATGGAGGAGTTGGTGTCGGACTTCCTGCGCGATCGCATGCCCTCGTTCCACGGAGAGGTCCGACTGGACCGCGATGTTCACCTCGGCTAGGAGCCGGTGACCTAGCCATCTGACCCGCACTTCCGTAATCTCCTCGACGCCGGGGACATGTTTCGCGGCGTGTCTGACTTCGTCAATCACCTCGGGATCCACGCCGTCGAGGAGTCTCGTGAACTGTGATCGACCGGAATCCCACGCGATCCTCAAAATGAGCAACGTTATAAGAAGGCCAATGAGCGGGTCGGCCAAAGGGAAGCCGATCCATACCCCGATCGCCCCAATGAAGACCGCCAAACTCCCCAGCCCATCCGTCCGGGCATGCTGCCCTTCTGCCACGAGGGCGGCGCTGCCGATCTCTCGCCCGACCTTGATCCGGAAAACCGCCACGGCTTCGTTGCCCAGAAAGCCTATCAAGGAGGCGACAACCACAGTCCACAGATGCTCAACCGGGCGCGGCGCGAAGAGTCGCGAAATGGATTCGTACCCGACGACGACCCCGCTGATGAGGATCGCGACTACGACCGCGATCCCCGCCAGATCTTCCACCCGCCCGTATCCGTACGTGAATCGATTCGTGGGCTTCTTGCGGACGACGAGAAAGGCGATCCAGAGGGGAATGGCGATGGCCGCATCACCAAAGTTGTGGATGGTGTCTGCCAGCAGCGCCACACTGTGGGAGACCAGAACAATCGCCAATTGAAGGAAGGCCGTTGCCAGTAATCCCCACAAGGACCACTTGAGTGCCCAGATCCCTCGTTGGGTGGTGAGGAACACTGGATCAAGCGTCCCATGCGTATGGTCGTGGTCGTGCCCGGTCTTGTCAGTGGGTCGGCTCATGGAACTGAGCAGCTTTGAGTCAGAAAGAGGACGACAAGTGGGCGGAATCTTACCCGTTCATAAGGCGAAAAACGAGGAGATTGTGAGTGAGGGAAGCGGCACGCAGGCTTTGTGTATATCTTCTATAAGGACGCGTTCCTGCGGGAGAATGGACGATAGGCGGTCAATCTCTCGCCCTCCTCTCCAAACTGCATCCGGGCCGGAGTTCACCGTTTGATTGATCTGTGTGAAGCCGTGTGCTAGCTTTTTATGCCTAAGGATGGCTGACTTGATGCGACCCACGATGGTGAGACACTGCTGGCTGTGGAGTGCGGTGCGGGCCTGGGCCATTGTGTGGACGCTCGCCCTTCCCCTCATCCACGTCCATCCTGCGGTATATCATCACCACGGAGAAGTCGGGCACCTCCATGGTGGAACGGTTCACACGGTCTTCTCCGGTGACCTGAACGGCGAGTTCGGCCTGCACGAAGAAGCCGAGGGATCAGTCGGAACTGACCGCGCTCCTGTCCCGTTCTTCGGGAAATCCTTCCACTCGTGGGATCATCCCGAGTTCAGTTTTTCAGTTCTCAACGACTCGACGGAACTGAAATCCAGCAAGCCCCATCTGACGAAGCTGCTGTTCACTGAGTCAGCCGAGGTGCTCGCTGCGCCACGTTGCTGCCTGGTTGCTGAGAGTCTCCCCCCCGCGCCTTTGCCCACACGGCTGAGCCCCGAAATCCTGTCACGCGCTCCCCCGTTTCTAGCCGTCTAATTCGATTGGATCACAGCATCGATTGAAGACCAGCCGGCATCTTAGTGCCGGAAGGTTCCCCATGGTCTTGTGTCGACTGGCGCGAGCTTCCTGTCGCAGGAACCGGCGTCTGACCCGGTCCGCGATGCCCGCTCTCGAGCAGGATATGGGGTCTGCTGAGCAGAGGAGGTGGCTGATGTCTCGTTACGCCTTACTCATACTCCCGTTGGCGGATACTGGGGCTCGGCGTGCCTGGGAACCACGCCCTCATCGTCGGTCTAGCGACGCGAGCGATTTCCTAAGTCTTCGCTTCACAAAACGGGTCTACTCGTGATGAGTCGGGTACATGCTCCTGTGTGCTGGTTTACAGAAAGGGGTAGCTTATGTGGCATTGGATGCGCTGGGTCATGGTCTGGGGAATATTTGTAAACGTAAGCGAAATGCCAGCTGCTGAAACAAATCCACCAGTCTACACGCTTGATGCCGTTATCGATCTCGCGCTGAAACGTAGCCCGGTCTTGACCAGCGCCGAAGCAGCAGTTGAACAGAGTCAGGGTCTACGTGTCATGGCCGGCGCCTATCTGAATCCCACCATTATCGGGACGGCTGGTCGAGGGTCGATTCGAGATCCCAGCACGGGTGTCTCTGTCACCGAACGGACGATTACCGTGCAGCAGCCGCTGGAGTGGCCTGGCAAACGCGCGGCTCGACAACGCGCTGCCGACGCGGGATTGGCCGGCGCCCTCGCCGGCATGGAAGAAACACAGGTGATGGTCAGGGCCGATGTGAAAGGGGCATTCTTTCAACTGCTCTTCGCGCAACAGGATACGCAGCTCGCCAAGGACAATCTGAAGACCGTCGAAGATCTGGTGAAGGTGGTGAGCGCGCGGGTCGAGACGCGAGAGGCGCCGAAATTCGAGCTGGTCAAGGCCACGGTGGAACTCCAAAAAGCTAGAAAGGATCTGGCCAGGGCCAACAATGCGCTTCTGGTGGCACGCGCCAAACTCAATACGGTGACCGGAAAGGCATTGGGAGAGCAATTTACGATCCAAGGAGCGTTTGAATCGGTCCGAACAGCGCTGGATCTACAGTCATTGACGGAACAGGGGCTGAATCGACATCCGACCATCCGACGGCAGCAGAAAGCGATCGAGCAAGCCCAATTCACCATCGAACAGGAACGCGCTTCGCGTATCCCGACTGTCGCGGTCGTAGGTCAATATCATCGGGAAGCCGGTGATGAATCGATCACGGCGGGCCTGAGTGTGCCGCTGCCTATGTGGTATCGCCGGCAGGGGGAGATCGGCACAGCCATGGCAACGCACCGACGGGCGCAAGCCGAACGGGATCGGGTGCAGCAGGAACTGGAGCAGACCATCACGCAGTACTTCCAGGACATGCAGACCGCGCAGATGCAGATTCAAGTCCTTGAAGAGGGACTCCTCCATCAGGCCAAAGAAGCGCTCGACATCGCCCAGTTCAGTTTTCGCCATGGAGCGACCAGCCTGCTCGAAGTCATCGATGCACAGCGGGTCTATCGGCAGACACTGCTCGAATATGCTCAGGCGCGTGCGGATCATTCCATCGCACTGACACGACTGGAGCGGGCGGTGGGAGGCTTGCCATGACATCTTCCTTCAGGATGCCCAGGCTGGCGGCTTCTCTCCGGATCGCCCTGTTCTTGTTGCTCGTTATCAGTCATCCGGCTTGTCAGTCAAAGCAGGAAGACACACCGAAGTCGTCCGTCCCAGCGGCCACGTCCTCGGCCCAATCGGGTGTCATCGAATTGCCGGAGGGAAGTCCCACGCTGGCTCACCTCCGGACCGATCACGTCGCATTTCGGCCAATCCGAGTAGGCCTCAAAGCCCAGGCAGGGAGAATCTTGGCCAACGACAATCGGTTGGCGCATCTCAGTGCACGAGTCCCGGGCCGCATCGTGGACGTGTATGCCAACCTTGGAGATCAGGTGAAAGAAGGTAGCCCACTGGTGTTGCTCGACAGCCCAGCCGTCGGGGAAGCCCAGTTGGTCTATCGGAAAGCAAAGACCAGCGTCAGGCTGACAGAAAAGGCCCTGGCACGCGCCAAGGCACTCGTGGATCGTGGCGCGATCGGAGCAGGCGAATATCAGCGACGTGACGCGGAGTATGAGAACGCTCGAGCCGAACTGTACGAAGCAGAAGAAAAGCTGCACTTGCTTGGGATGACTGAACCAGAAATTCAGCGCATCGAAACCCAAGCGCTGCATCAGGTCGAGATCGCAAAAATATCACTTCGTGCTCCGTTGAACGGCGAAGTGATCGAGCGGAGCGCGACCATCGGCGAAGTCGTCGATCCGAATAAGATGCTCTTCACGGTGGCGGATCTCTCGACGGTCTGGGTGCGCGCGGATTTCCCGGAACAACAGGCCGGTCGGCTGAAGGTCGGGCTCGCCATCGAGGTGCGTGTGTCGGCCTATCCGGACCAGGTGTTTCGAGGCGCCATTACCTATATCGGGGCCGTCATCGATCCGGCCACGCGGACGGTCACGGCGCGCGCGG
>JBDIVW010000020.1:0-91170 GCA_039794185.1 Candidatus Inralta sp.
TCATCTGATTGCCCGCTTCGAACGCGACTCGCAGGGGCCCACTGCCCACCTGCCGCACCAGCGCCCGCAGTCCCGCCCGAGACGCCGGCTGTTCTCCTGCATACACACGCTGCTTCCGCTCATTGACCGCATAGCCCACCAGGCTCTGGCCACTGACAGCCAATCCGACGTACACCCTCTCTTGCCCCCTTTCGTTGGTGGTGCTCGCTCACCGCGGACAGTTGACCCATCAGGCCTCGACTGTCAACCAATTGAAAGGGGGCCCTATTCATAGAATCTCCTTGATTGAACCGTGAGACGTGAGAGGCGAGACGTCTTGAACCTCCAGCCAATGTGAGCGAGGACCACGCAAAAGGATTCGTTGCTTCACAGGGTCCTCTCCTCGCCCCTTCGCCGTTCGCGTCTTCCCTCTGACGTCTTACGGTGCTCGTTCCGCCGACAGACGAAACATCGCATGGCAGGTCGTGCAGCGATTCGTGATGCTCGAGAGAGCCCGAAGCACTTCCTGCGTCTCCGCCCCTTGCTCCGCCCGGTCCGCAATCCCGTCGAAATCCCGATGGACGGACATGCCCATTTGCTTGAACGGCAACGGCAACTTCGCCATGAGGGTCGGACTGTTGTCGGCCGCCATCCCCATCCCCGCCGCGCGCGCGGACTGAGCCACCCGGGTCTTCATCGAAGCCCGGTCCGGATCTCCCATGGCACTCAGTATTCCGTCGATGGCCAGGAGCAGGGCTCGCATCTCACTGAGGATCAAGTTGCGCTCGGCCGGCGCCAACAACACTTCCGTTCGACCGTCGGTTCCGGGCGCGGTCGTCCCACGCACGAAGAGCCACCCCAGCGCGGCCGCCGTCAGCACCCACAGCCCGATCGCGACGACACACAGCCCTCTCATTTGGAATCCTCCCAGGTCATCATTGTTATCGTTGTAGGTGTTGCGATCCCTATGCCAACCGACTCTTCTCGCTCCAACGCCTCCTAAACAGTGGAACCGGTTGATTCTGAAGGCCTTGGCCGCCTTCGCACCAATAGCCCTGCCGCGTTAGGCGCCAGGGCCCATTCCGCGCGATGGGGCGCGATGCAACAGTCGAAGGGGCACGACGGGCAAGGAGGCCGCCTCGGCGAATCGCGAACAGAGAGTGGGGGCCGTTCGGCCTCCTCCCGCGTCAGGGAATGAGGATGAAACCAGATTATGCTACGGTCGGTTCCAACGACATCGTGCAACTCATGGAGTTGGAGACCAAGCAGTTGGCTTCGGCCTTTTCGAGCAACTGCCTGGCTTTGGCCGCGTCCTCGCCCGGCTTCAGCGTCAACCGGGGGCGCAAGACGATCTTGGTGAAACGAAACTTCCCGTCGACCAATTCCAACGTTCCCTCCGCCTCGCTGACGAACGCAGTGAAGCCCAGCGCCGCGCGCTCGGCCATCGCAAGGAACGTCGTCATCAGGCACGCGTTGGCGGAGGCCACAAACAGATCCTCGGGCGACCAGATGCCTTCATGGCCTTTGAACTCCGGCGGCGTTGCCACCTCGAGATCCGGCTTGCCCGCAACCGAGCCGATCCCTTTCCGCTGCTCAGTCCATTTCACGCTCGTGCGATAGGTATATATCTTGGGGCGAACGTCCATGTTTTGCTCCTTGTGCTCGAACGGTTGAGGTGAAGGCCGAGCGTGAGTGGAAATCCTCCCCCCTGAGCCTCAGCCTGAACCTGTACCGCTCAGGGTTTGATATAGGCCCAGCCCTGCTCCTGCAACTCCATCAACCGCACCATCGCCGGCACCGTCCGATCGACTTGATCGACCAGATCGGCGCGCACCAAGCCCCGGGCCTGCATCGTATTGGAACAGGCGGTGTATTCCACCCCGTACTGTTCCTTGAGACGGGCCAACTGATCGCCCACCTTCGTGTCCTTTCTCGTCAGCAGGGCCAAGCCCGCCCCGTGCGCGACCACTTCGACCTTGAGAGACCCGGTTCCGATGGCCTCGTAGAGATTCCGAATGTTGTTGAGAATCCCTTTATGAACCTTCTCGTCCCCGGCGTTCACGTGCAGGACCACCCGGTGAGCCGCGTCGGCCGACCGTTCCGTTGCCGAGGCCGTGACCGACATCGCGGTCGCAAGTCCGAGCAGCGCCCCCGCCACACCGAGCGCCCCAGAGATCCATGTGAGATTCATGCGTCACCTCATATCGCGATGTCGTGAATCGACACGCTCAGCCCGACCGGGCCAACGCCCCCGCCTCGACGTCGGTCTCCGCGCCTCCAATGACCGCCGGGGCCCCGCTTCGCGTGCGCCCCCCTGAGACGAGGTAATAGAGCACCGGAATGACCACCAGCGTGAGCAAGGTGGACGCCCCGACCCCGAACAGGAGCGAGACGGCCAGACCCTGGAAAATCGGGTCCAGGATGATGACGAACGCCCCCACCATGAGCGCCGCCGCCGTCAGCACAATCGGACGCGTGCGGATCGCGCCCGCCTTAATGACGGCTTCCGCCAAGGGCACGCCGGCCTGCTCCTGCAACTGGATGAAATCCACCAGCAGAATGGAATTCCGCACGATGATCCCGGCCAGGGCGATGAATCCGATCATCGAGGTCGCCGTGAAATAGGAGCCCGTGAGCCAATGGCCGGGCACGATGCCGATCAAGGTGAGCGGAATGGGGGCCATGATGATCACCGGCGTCAGGAACGACTGGAACTGCCCGACGATCAGGAGATAGATCAGCAACATCGCCACCGCGAAGGCGATACCCATGTCGCGGAAGGTCTCGTAGGTAATCTGCCACTCCCCGTCCCATTTCATCGCCAGCCTGTCTTCCGACCACGGCTGTGAGGTGTAGAACTGCTCCACCTGGTACCCTTCGGCCGGTCGGTACTCCGCGAGCTTTTTCCCCACGCCCAGCACGCCGTAGATCGGACTCTCGGCCCGTTCCGCGCCGGGCCCGCCCACGTCCGCCACCACGTAGACGACCGGCTTCTGGTTCTTGTGGTAGATTGCCTTTTCCTGCACCGTCTGCTCGACGCTGAGCAGCTCGGAGAGTTGCACGATGCCGCCGGCGCCGGTCCGCAGTCCGATCTCGCCGATGTGCTCCAGCCCGGTACGCTCCGACAAGGGCAGGCGCAGCACGATCTGCACGGGGCTCTTTTCCTCCGGGATGTGCACCAAGCCCACTTTGGTCCCCGCGAGCGCCATGCGGAGCGTGTGCACGATCTCCTCCGACGGGATGCCGGCCAGCGCCGCCTTCGTGCGATCGACCGTGAACACATACTTCACTTGGTCGGCCTCGACGAAATCGTCCACGTCCACCACGCCGGGTGTGGTTTCGAAGAGCGTTCGGATATCGCGCGCGACCTCGATCTGCCGGTCATAGTCCGGCCCGTAAATCTCTCCGACCAGGACCGATTGCACCGGCGGGCCGGGCGGCACTTCGACCACCTTCACGTTGGCGCCGTACTGGCGAGCGATCCGCTGCACCGCCGGGCGGAGCCGCTGGGCGACCGCATGGCTCTGCGCCGCGCGGCGGTCCTTCGGCACGAGCGTGAGTTGGATGTCGGCTTCGTGGGGCTGCTCCCGCAGGTAGTAGTGCCGCACCAGTCCGTTGAAATTGAAGGGAGAGGCCGTGCCCACGTAGGCCTGGTAGTCGCGCACCTCCGGCACGGTCCGCACCTCGTCGGTCAGGGCCTTGGTCACGCGGGCCGTCTCTTCCAAGGTCGTGCCCTCCGGCATGTCGATGACCAACTGGATTTCGCTCTTGTTGTCGAACGGCAGCATTTTGACGACAGCGTGCCGTGTGTAGAACAGCAGGCACGAGGCGACCAGCAGGGCCGCGACGACGCCCAGGACCGCGTAGGCGAGCACCGGATGCGCCAGCAGGGGCGAGAGACTCCTCCGGTAGAGCCTGGCCATCCGACCGTCCGCCTCTCCCTCGTGATCCACCCCTTTCACGCTCGCGCCCGGCCGGTAGCAGGTCTGGCAGAACCAGGGGATGACGACGAAGGCGACCAGAAGGGAGAAAAACATCGCAATGGAGGCGTTCACCGGAATCGGCCGCATATAGGGCCCCATCAACCCGGACACGAAGGCCATCGGCATCAACGCGGCGATCACGGTAAACGTCGCCAGAATGGTCGGATTGCCGACTTCGTCGACCGCCTGGATCGACGCGTCTCGATGGGGCCGGAGGCGCAGCGTCAGATGTCGATAGGTGTTCTCGACGACGACGATGGCGTCATCGACCAAAATGCCGATCGAGAAGATGAGCGCGAAGAGGGTGACGCGATTGATCGTGTACCCGATCAACATGGACGTACACAGCGTCAAGGCCAGCGTCAGCGGAATGGCCAACGACACCACCAGCGCCGGCCGCAACCCCAAGGCGATCCCCAGGAACGCGACGACGGCGATGACGGCGATCAAGAGATGCCACAAGAGCTCGTCGGCCTTCTCGCGGGCCGTCTCGCTGTAGTCGCGCGTCACCGTCACCCGCACGTCCGACGGGATCGTGATTCCCTTCAACTCCTCGACCTTGCGAATGACCTCCCGGGCCACCGTCACGGCGTTCGTGCCCGCTTGTTTGGCGACGGCCACGGTCACGGCGGGCGATTCGGAAGACGCGGGACCTGAGGGGGAAGAGGCCTCCGTCGTTCCACCGTTCACGTCCGACCTGTCGCCGGCGCCGAGGCCGAACCACACATAGTGGGTGAACTCGGCGGGACCGTCCCGGACGTCGGCGACCTGTCGCAGATACACGGGCCGCTGGTCGCGCACGCCGACGACCAGACCTTCCACGTCTTCGCGCGAGCGGATGAACCGCCCGGTCTCGACGAGAAAACTCTGGTTCTGGCTGTCGAAACGCCCCGCCGGCAAGGCCTGGTTTTCCGCCCGGATGACGCCGGCAATCTGCAACGGGGTCAGCCCGTAGGCCTTCAACCGCGCCGGGTCGATCTGGACGCTCAACTCACGCGCACGCCCGCCGACGATGAACCCGCCCGACGTCCCCGCGACTTTCTTCGCCTCTTCCAGCACCACCTCGGCCAATTGGTGCAACTCGAATTCACCGTACCGGTGACTCGACAGCGTCACGGTCACGATCGGGACGTCGTTCACGTCCTTCGGCTTCACGAAGAAGGGATCGGCGCCGGGGGGCAGCAGGTCCTGGTTCGACATCAGCTTGTCATACAGATCGACCAGGCTCTGCTCCATGTTCTGGCCCACGTAAAACCGCACGATGATCAATGCGCCCCCGGGGCGCGAGATCGAGTACACGTATTCCACTCCCTTGATCTCGGAGATCTTGCGTTCGATGGGTTTGGTGACCTGCTCTTCGACGACCTTCGCGGAGGCGCCGGGAAACGGCAGCCAGACGTCGGCCATGGGCACGACGATTTGCGGTTCCTCTTCCCGGGGGGTGATGACGATGGCGAACAGGCCGAGCAGCAGCGCACCCACCATGAACAGCGGGGTGAGCTTGCTGCTGATGAAGAGCGCGGCGATTCGACCGCTGAGGCCAGGACGGTAATGCGTCATTGGTCGACCGTCATTCGCCGCTCCTGGGGGAGGGACCGCCTCACGGGATCTTCATGGCCGGGGCCGCCACCGCCTCGACGACCTGCACCGCCGCCCCGTCCACGCCCCGCGCCCCCTCGAGGAGCACTCGTTCGCCGACGTCGACCCCGGAGAGAATCTCGGCCTGCTCCTCGAAGCGACGTCCCAACTTGACCCATCGGAGACGCGCGATGCCGTCCGCCCCCACCACGAACACACTGGTCATCTCCCCCCGCTGCACGAGAGCCGAGGCGGGAACGGTCAACGTCTGACTCGTTCCTTTGTCCAATTGGAACCGACCGAACATGCCGCTCTTGAGCCCGGGCGTCGGGGGAAGATCCACCTTGACCATGAAGGTATGCGTCTGCGGATCACCGGCGGGCAGAATCTGGCTGACCACGCCCGTCAGCGTGCCCGGTCTCAGCGCATCGACCACAACCGGGATTTTGTCGCCGCGCGAGATCGATTTCAGGTCTCCTTCCGCCACCATCGCCTCGAGCCGCAATTGCCGCGGGTCTTCCATTCGGAGCAACGGCTGCCCCGGCGAGGCGAGTTCCCCGGCTTCCACCATTTTCTCGGTGATCACCCCGTCGAACGGCGCCTTCACCAGCGTATAACTCAATTGGGCCAGCACCGCCTTGCGATTCGCCTCGGCGACTTTGTAGGCACGGGTGGCATTCTCCATCTCCTGCTTCGAGACGGCGTCGTCGCGAAACAGCGTCTTCATGCGAGCGAGGTGGGCGCCGGCATTGTCCACCTCGGCGGAGGCCCGGGCCAGGTCCGCCTCGACGTCGCGTCGATCGAGTTCGATGAGGACCTGTCCCTTCTTGACCGATGTGCCTTCCCGAACCAGCAGCTTGTCGATGGTGCCTTGGATACGGCTGGAGAGGGTGGCTTGGTACACGGTGGCCACCTGCCCCGTGACTTCGACGCGGATCGGAACCTGACCGGTCCTGACGGCAACGACTTCGGCCTGCACCAGGGGGCGCGGGGCCGCGGACACCGGCGGGGGCGCCGGTTCCTCCTTCGAACCGCACCCGGCCGCCAATACGACGACCGCGACGATCCAGCGCGCCGTCACCCGCATCGTCATCCCATCCCTCCGATCCCGGTACCGGCCTTCGAGGCTCCACCCTGATAACAAACTGTCCTCCGGTCGGTCAAAACAATCCCCCCTTGGGCCCGGCTCCCTAGCCGGCGGAGCGCCGACAGACCTCGGGACCCGCGGCTTAAGCCTCGTGGCGGTTCGAATCGGCAGCCGCACGGAGTGAGTCGCCGCATCGCGATGCCGCGCGGGCGTTCGGCCCCTCTGGGTCCTCCCACACGCCGCGCCTCGCCCCCAACTGCAGGAGCAGACATTCGGCGGTCGCCATCAGCGATTCGACATGACGGTCCGGCGTCGAGTCCGCTGGGCCTTGAGAAAAAATCGGAACTTGCAGACAGACTTCCGCACGATATCGGCGCTCGGGTGAGTAGACGATGCGATGCATCGGCGGTTGCGGATGCTCGCACGGTTTGAGCAGAGCCAACGACTGGAAGAAGACCCGGCAGAGCCGGCGAAGCTCTCCGATCAGTTGCCGCAGCTCCGGGTCTTCACCGGACGGCAGATGCCGCGGATCCTCGAAGGCCGCATAGAGATTCAGTTGAAAGCCAATTTGCACGATCCGCCCCGACCCGTCCCTTACGTAGAAAGGGTCGTGATCGAAACACACCTGCCGCCCGACGATCATCTCGCGCAACGCCTGCTCGCTCTGGAACGCCCCGTCGAGAACAAGCGGGATCGTCATCGCGTCCCCGTCTTCACTCGGTCTTCCACTGTCGTCCCTCCCGGATCTCCCTTCCCGCGCCGCGGCTCGCGGACTCGCGAATTATTCCTGCACACCCAGCTTTCGCAAGAAGGCCATCATCGGGCACCAACCCGTAAAGGCGGATTGGATCAGGTTTGCCGCCACGAACACGGCAAAATAGTTCCAATGGGGATGCACCGTCGCGCCCAGCACCACCGCCGCCAGGACGAACGTCCCCGCGATCAACCGCAGCCATTCGTTCAGTTTCATCCGCGCTCACCTCCCTCCGAATCTGCCCGTATGAGCGAGCGGCGGGAGAAAGGATTCACCGCCCAAGCCGGCGTTCGGCCTCGAGCACGCGTTGGGTGGTGCGTAACACCGCGTCCGGATTGAGGGAGAGGCTGTCGATGCCTTCACCGACCAGAAAGTCGGCGAATTCGGGATAGTCGCTCGGCGCCTGGCCGCAGATGCCGATCTTCCTGCCGGCCCGCTTCGCCGTGCGGATGACCGAACTCACGAGCGCCTTGACCGCCGCGTTCCGTTCGTCGAAGAGCGGGGCCACGATTTCGGAGTCACGATCGACCCCGAGCGTGAGTTGAGTCAGATCGTTCGACCCGATCGAGAACCCGTCGAAGACGGAGGCGAAGTCTTCCGCCAGCAGCACGTTGCTGGGAATCTCGCACATCACATAGACGTCGAGTCCGCCCTCGCCGCGGCGCAATCCCTGTCGCGCCAGTTCCTCCAGGACCTTGTGCCCTTCCTCCACGGTCCGGCAAAAGGGCACCATAAGTTTGACGTTGGTCAGCCCCATCTCGTCGCGGACCTTTTTCATCGCGCGGCATTCGAGCGCGAATCCGTCCCGATACCATGGGTCGTAGTAACGGGACGCGCCTCGAAATCCGAGCATGGGATTCTCTTCCTTCGGTTCGTAACGCCGCCCGCCGACCAGGTTCGCATACTCATTGGTCTTGAAATCGCTGAGGCGGACGATCACGTCCTTCGGGTAAAACGCGGCCGCAATCATGCCCACGCCCTGGGCCAGCTTGTCGACGAAGAACCGGGGCTTATCCGCGTAGCCGGCGGTCAGCCGATCGATTTCCTGGCGGACGGACTCGTCCTCCAGTCGATCGTAGTCGAGGAGGGCCATCGGATGAACCTTGATATAGGTGGAGATGATGAATTCCTCCCGGGCCAACCCCACGCCGTCGTTCGGAATGGACGAGAGGCCGAACGCCTCCTCGGGATTGCCGACGTTCATCATGATTTTCGTCCGCGGTCGAGCCAGCCCCCGCAGGTCCACCCGGTCGACGGTGAACGACAGCGTCCCTTCATACACCTGGCCCGTGTCGCCCTCCGCGCAGGACACCGTGACCGGCTGTCCCGTTTGCAGCACTTCCGTGCCGCGGTTGGTCCCGACGATCGCCGGCAGCCCCAATTCTCGGCTCACGATCGCCGCGTGGCAGGTCCGCCCGCCGCGATTGGTCACGATGGCCGCCGCTTTCTTCATGATCGGCTCCCAATCCGGGTCGGTCTTGTCGGTCACCAGGACCTCCCCGGGCCGGAACGTATGGATGTCCTGCACGCTCTTGATGACATGCACGGGCCCTTGTCCGATGCGCTCCCCGACGCTCCGGCCCGAGATCAACACGCGACCTTTCTGAGTGAGGCGAAACGTCTCCAGCGTGTCGGGCGACCGCTGGGATTGGACCGTTTCGGGCCTGGCCTGAACGATGAACAACTCCCCGGTCACGCCGTCCTTGGCCCACTCCATGTCCATCGGCGTGGGACGCCCCTTCTTGGCGCTGTAGTGATCTTCGATCACGCAGGCCCACCGGGCGAGGGTGAGGATCTCGTCGTCGGTGAGGGCGAACCGCGCGCGATCCTCGGCGGGAACGGGAACGTTCTTCACCATCTTCCCACCCCCGACATCATAGACGAGCTTGAACTCCTTGCTGCCCAGCAACCGCTGGAGAATCGGACGGTAGCCCTGTTTCAAGGTGGGCTTGAACACGTAGAACTCATCGGGATTGACGGAGCCTTGCACGACGTTCTCCCCCAACCCGTACGAGGCATTGATCAGCACCGCGTGCTGGAAGCCGGTTTCGGTGTCGATTGAGAACATGACGCCCGAGGACGCGAGATCGGAGCGCACCATCCGTTGCACGCCGATCGACAGCGCGATCTTGAAATGGTCGAACCCCTTGTCCTCCCGATAGGAGATGGCCCGGTCGGTAAACAGCGAGGCGAAACAGCGCCTGCACGTCTCCAGCAGCGCCAGATCGCCCTGGACGTTCAGGTAGGTCTCTTGCTGGCCGGCGAAGCTCGCGTCCGGCAGGTCCTCCGCGGTCGCGCTGCTGCGGACGGCCACGTCGACCGGCTCCGGGCTCGTCGCACTCAACGTGCGGTACGCGTCGACGATGGCCTCCTCCAGCGCGGGAGGAAGCCGCGCCGCCAGGATGGCGTTCCGCACCTGGCGGCCGCGCCGGCGCAAGTTCCCCAGATCGCGCGTATCGAGACCGGCCAGGATCTCCTTGATGCGCGCGTCGAGGCCCGCCTCCCGCAGAAAGTGACGATACGCATCGGCCGTGATCGCAAACCCGTTCGGGACCTTAACGCCCTTCGACGCCAGTTCCCGATACATCTCCCCCAACGAGGCGTTCTTCCCGCCGACCGACGGGATATCGTCGATGGCGATCTCCTCGAACCACCGAATGGCTGCAAGGTTCCGAGCGACGGATGCCATGCGCGAATCCTCCTTTGCGAGACGTCGCGGTCCCGCGCGTGTTTCTTCCGACACAGGTGTAGCACGAGGAGTGCCATTCGGACGAACGACCCGGCGCCACCCAGCTAAGCGGGCGAAACCAGAGAGGTCTGACCGCATGAGCCGGACGCCCCCAGAGCAGGCGTCGCGTCGACCTGTGGTATTTCGGGACAGTGGGCGGCCCGCTCCGGTCCCAATGCGCGGCAATCATGCCGTTGAGGCGCGAACTTGCATCGCGACGCACGGTTCCCCCACCGAGCAGGAGGGAAGCCGTCGAAAGGGAGCGGGTGGGACGGAGGATCAGCGGGGGAGATCCCCCCTCGTGCCGAGCCGGAGGCATGGTCGAACGTGCGCGCCCGATGGCGTGACTTCCCTGTCGCGGGCCGGAAGGGCTCGACCGGATCAATCAGAGGGGGAGGGATCGGCCGTATCCTGCATCGAACGGGGCTGCCCGGTGGTTTCCAACACGCGCTCCCAGGTATCTCCGTTGGGGTCCAACTGCCGCCGCACCGACACGGCCAGGGGAATCGGCACGTGCGTAAATCGCTGATTCCAAAACCCCACGATCATGTTGGTGCGCCCCGCCAACCCCGCATGCACCGCCTGTTGCCCCAGGACGAGACAGAATTCCGCGTCGATCGAATTGGCGGGGAGGCTTCGGATCGTATAACTGGGATCGATGTACTTGATCGTCGCTTTCAGGCCCCGTTCCTTCAGATAGCGCCCCATGCGGTCTTTCAAGAACACCCCGACGTCCTTGAGGCGAAGGTTGCCGGATTCGTCCCGCCGGACCTCGCCCGCCTCCTCGATGAGATGTTGTCCGGCCCCCTCGGCCACCACGATCACGGCATGGTGCTTGTCGTTGAGCCGCCGCTCCAAGGCGCGCAAGAAACCATGCTCGCCTTCCAGCGCGAACGGCACCTCGGGGACCAGACAAAAATTCACGTCGCTGCTGGCCAGGGTCGCATGCGCCGCGATCAGTCCGGCTTCGCGCCCCATCAGCTTCACGAGCCCGATTCCGTTCCAGGCCCCGCGTGCCTCCTGGTGCGCCCCCAAAATGACCCGCTGCGCCTCGTCGACCGCGGTCGCAAACCCGAAACTGCGCTCGATCCATTCCAGGTCGTTGTCGATGGTTTTCGGCACGCCGAGGACGCCGATCTGCGCCCCCCGCCGGGCCATCTCCGCATGGAGCGCCGCCCCGCCGCGAAACGTCCCGTCGCCGCCGATGAGAAACAGCACACCCACCCGATGCGCCGTCAGCGTGTCGACCATCTCCCCGACGTCCTGGGGACCCCGCGACGATCCCAAGACCGTGCCGCCCTGGCGATGGATATTTTCGACCGCCTGCGGCGTCAACTCCAACGGCGCGAACCCGCTCTTCGAAGAGAGTCCGGCATAGCCGTAGCGATAGCCGAGCACCCGCTTCACCCCATAGCCATAGTACAGGGTCAGGACGATCGATCGGATGACGTTGTTCACGCCCGGACAGAGCCCTCCGCAGGTCACGATGCCGCAGATCAACGACTGCGAATCGAAGAAGACCTGGGATCTCGGGCCGGCCGGTTCGAACGAGGGAGGCGGTTGCTGCGCCTGCAGGAAGGATTGGAGGCCGAAGACATCGGAGCAGGCCAAGACCCGATTGGCTTCCTCGACGAAACGACCGCCTTGCACCCCCAACGGCGAGGGGACGCGGCAGGCGCCCAAGACCTGGACGTTCAATTCGTCTACCAGCGGCCAGGTACGGCTCACCAGGGCCTCTCCCGCTCGCATCATTCCCGTGCCCGTGAAGGGATACGACCGCTCGTCGGACGACGAGCCGCCTCCCTGGGGCCACACAATAATCCGCTACGCCCGCGCCGGGCAAGCGAACGACTCGCCTCGCTCCTCCGCGTCGTTCGCTACGCCGGAGGAACTTGGCTGAGGATCTCTCGCTCGGCTTCCAGCCAGTCGTCCAAGGCAAACCCCTGCCGGTACCCCCTCGTCGCGAAGAGCTCATAGGCTCGCAGTTGAATGCGCTCATGCAGGTCCTCGCACGGCGAGACCGGCTGCACGACGATTCGCTGTACGGGCGCTCGAACCTTGGGCTTGTCGGCCGGGGCGGAGGGGGACTTCTTCATGCGGGATCGGGAACGTGACGGAGTCGGTTGCGAGTCCATGTGCTATCCTCCTAGCGAGAGGTTGGCACGATTCCACCGCAACTGCCGTGCCAGTCCGGTCGAACCGGAAGACCCGGGCCCAAGCCTTTGAGAGATTGGGCGACTTTCCGGATGGACGAACGCAAGGGAGCCGGAGAACCCCCGTCCCCCTGGAGCCTATGGCTACAGTGGTCTGGGGAGGCTGTCGCGGGATGCGACAGACGTCAGAGTGAATCGACAAAGACGGGGCCGGAGTCCGAGGCGCGGTTGGCATACTCATGCCCGGCCATGAGCTTGGAGATAGCGACCCGGAGCTCGGCGAGGCGGAACGGTTTTTCGAAGAACAGGTCCCCGCCGCTCTCCAGCGACTGGGCCTCTATTCCTCCTACGTCGAGGCCTGACAAGACCACGATAGACGAGGTCCGGCACAGCGTCCGCAAGCGGCGGACGTTCTCGAAACCGCCGGCCGGCATTTCGAGGTCCGTCAGAATCAGATCGGGATGCAGTCGCTCGGCTTTTTCCGCCGCCTCCGCGCCGGACCCCGCCTCCACGACCCTCAGGCCGTCGCACTTCAGCGCGATACGCAGCAACGTACGCAGACATTCATTGTCGTCGATGATCAGCGCCAGCTTGGTTCCTGCGTTCGCGGGTGCCATAGGATTTCCTCCGTCGCTGAGGGTGGTGCGCACGGGCCTGGGGCAACGCAAGTCCCATTCCATGCTCTAACTTTGCAATACTATGGACTTCTCGTTTTGGAAGAGTTCGGAACCGAGCGGAGGGGGTGACCTCTAGGGAATACACCGCAGGTGGAAAAGGCGCCTGCGGAGGGGGGACCGGCTGAAATGGCGCGACGGCGCCCGATCCACTCCGACCATGACTCTGCCCCTCTGCTAGCCCGTCACTCGCGCAAATGCCGGAGGTAGGCCACCACGTCCTCGATATCCTGGTCGGACAGCAACTGTTCCCACGCCCCCATCGCCGTATCGGGCTTTCCCTCGTGCACGGTCTTGATGAGCTGGGGTGCGAGCTGCGTCGCGACCTTCGGCGAAGTCAGGTCCGGCGCCGGCGGCTTCAGGGTCGTGACCTCATTGCCATTCCCCCGCGGACCATGGCAGACCACGCAATGTTGTGCGTACAACGCCTGTCCCGAAACGACGTGATCGGAAGGCGCGACGGAGCTCGCCGCCTTCGGCACCGGATGGCATCCGATCAGGAGATTCGCCCCGACAAAGGCCAGCACCGGTGCGATGCGCGTGAACATAGCCCTCCTCCTTTGTTTACTGCCCTCCGTTCGGACCGAGCAGATACGGCCCCACCGCCCGATAGGCGTTGTGCACATACTGAGCCATCATGCGGTGGGTATTGAAAAACGAGCCGTTCAGGGTGATCGTCGATCTCATCATTTCTTTGAAACGCTCCCGGTCCTTGTAGAAACAGGGGATCACCACCCCGGCCAGCTTCTGGTAGAGCTCGTCGGCATGGCACGCGTCCGCGCCGGGATCCGGCGTCTCGCACGGCCCCATCCGTTCTCCGATAGCCCATCCAGTAATACCTTCGACATGCCCTTCCACGCACCACCCGTCCAGTACGCTGAGGCTCGGCACGCCGTTCATGGCGGCCTTCATGCCGCTTGTCCCCGAGGCTTCCAACGGCGGCATCGGCGTGTTGAGCCAAATGTCCACCCCGGCGCAGAGCCGTCTCGCCAGCGCCATATCGTGATTGGACAGATAGGCGACGCCGACCTTGCCCCGCAACACATCGCGCACCTCGTGGAGACGCCTGATCACGGCCTTGCCTTCTGAGTCGAGCGGATGCGCCTTTCCCGCAAAGACGAACTGCACCGGCCCCGCTTCGCTGACGACGCGGACGAGGCGGCCGAGGTCGTGAAAGAGCAGCAAGAATCGCTTATAGGCGGTGGCGCGTCGCGCAAATCCGACGGTCAGCACGTCGCAATCGAAGCCGGCGTTGGTTTCGTGGTTGACGTGATCGATCAACGCCCGCTTGGCCGCGCGATGGGCGTCCCAGATTTCATCGGTCGGGATGCCCACCGCGTACCGCAGCGAGAGCGCGTCACGACGCCATTCCGGAAGATGGCGATCGTACAAATCCTGAAAGGAAGGCGCGGCCCACGTCGTCGCATGCACGCCGTTCGTAATGGACTGGATGGGATAGCCGGGGAACATGCTGCGCGACACTTGCCCATGCTTCATCGCCACCCCGTTCACATAGCGGGCGCAATGCAGACCCAGCGCAGTCATGTTCAAGGAGGCGTTGCCCCAGCAACTGGTCAGCAACGCCCAAAGCCGCTCCCCCAGCACGCGCCTGGCCATGTCGTTGGGAAATTGGTCGTGCCCGGCGGGGACCGGCGTATGGGTCGTGAAGATGCACTGTTCCCGCACCCGCTCGATGGCCGCGGCGCAAGCCGCCGGCTGGTTCGACCCTTCCGGCAACAACTCCTCCAGCAAGGCCACCGCCGCCAACGCCGGATGCCCTTCGTTCAAGTGGTAGCGATGGATCCGTCCGTATCCCAGGGCTCGTAACATCCGGATCCCACCGAGACCGAGGATGGCCTCCTGGCAGAGCCGGTAATACTGATCACCCCCGTACAGCACGTCGGTCAGCCGACGGTCCCACTCGGCGTTCTGGGCCATGTCCGTATCCAACAGGTACACCGGGACCGTAAAGCCGGAGACTCCTTTCACTTCGTGTCGCCAGGCACGGACCTGCACGGGCCGCCGGTCCACCTCCACCGTCACGTGCAGGTCCAGCCGCTCCGCGTAATCGTCCACCGGCCAAGACACCGGTTCCTCGATCTGGCTCCCGAACGCATCGATCCGCTGGAAGAAATGTCCCCTCCGGTGCAGCAAGCATACGGCCACCATCGGCACCTCGACGTCGGCTGCGGCCCGAATCGTATCGCCGGCCAAGACCCCGAGCCCGCCGGCATAGGTCGGCATGCCCGTCTGCAACCCGATTTCCATCGAGAAATAGGCAACCAGCGGTGATGATCCCATACCCTTCCGGTGCTCCCGGCCGATCCCCGGCAGCCCCTCGCAATCCAGTCAGGCACCGCCACCTCCACTTCACTCCGCAACCTTCGTGCCCCGAACCTCGGCTACCAGGCCCACCCCCTTCCTTGAGCGATTCTACGGAAGGGCACGGTTCGAAGCCCTATCGGGTCGGCGTCCGAACTGTAGCGGAAGGCGTCATTCTTTCCGGACCTGGTGAGGAGACTGTCCACAGCCTCGCGCGAAGACGACACGGGCGCTCGGTCGCCGCAGACGAGGGGGGCTCACCAAGACCGCCCCACCTCCGTTGATGGGACGGCGGCGGACATGCCATAACCCGGGGAGCGGCATGACCGGGGAGCACCTTCCGGAAGTGAGGATGCAGGACAGCAACAACAGACTCCGGCGCATTGGCGGGAACCTTGCGCGCACCGCCCTCCTCGCGGTCCTTCCGCTCGTCGTCGCGCCCGGTATCGTCACGGCACAACCGGCGCCCCCGGACATATCTTCGCAACCTCCTGCCCTCGAGCGCGGGCCCACAAACCCACTCGAACGGATTCGCGAACTGGAAAGCGGTGAATCCCCACCGGGAGCAGAGCCTCCCCCTCCTCCCCGGATGCGTCCGAAGGAAAAGGCGCAGGAACGATTGCGGCAACTGGAAGAGCGCCGGGAACAGAACAAAGCTGCCGAACGAGAGCAACAGGGCCCCAAGGAGCGCGCACGCGAAAAAGTGCGGCAGTTGGAACAGGCCGCACCAGCTGATGAGGGCGAGGGCCCGCACGGTGACGTGGAACTGCACCCTTCCAAGAAGCCGACAAAGCTCGCCCCCAAGACGGCGCAACCGCTCGCATCGAAAGAGCGGGTCAAGTACCTGCTTGGGGTCTACGAGACTCAAATTGGCATCTACGACGAGATCCTGGACAGAACGAAGCTCGGACCAGGGCTCCTGCATCAAGCCTTGGGCGCCCCCGGGTGGCTGGTCCTCGGGGGCGAGCATCGCACGAGATACGAAGCGTTGAACGGATCCTGGCGGCAGAACGAACCCAATGGCGGCCAGTTCGTGTCAATGCGAACCCGCCTCCAAATGGGCATTCAGAACATCCTTGATCCCGTGCGGTTCTTGGTCGAACTCCAAGATTCACGAAGCCCGCTCACCACTACAGGCGCATATATTAATACCAACAACGTGAACGAGCTGGACATCCAGCAAATGCACGTGGACCTGTTCTCCAATAATTTCCTGGGCACGGGCATTCCCACCGTCTTCAAGGCGGGCCGGATCAATATGGACATCGGGCGAGGCCGTTGGGTCGCCCGCAACCAGTTTCGAAACGCGACCAACGCCTTCGACGGTCTCGAGTGGCAGCTTGGAGACGAACGACGATGGCAGCTCCGTTCGTTTCTCGTCCAGCCGGTGCAGCGGTTTGTACGGAAGCTCGATCCTTGGGCACCGGGCGAACCGAGCACGTTCTGGGGCACCTACTTCGAGTCGAGGCAAGCGCCCTGGGTCGAAACGACGTTCCACTACTTCGGACACAGCGGCGATGGGCCCGGTCGCGACTTCAATATGCTGGGCGGACGCATCAGAAAACAGCCGGCCTCCGGGGAATTCGATTACGAAATCGAAACGTCCTACCAGTTCGGCAATATCAACCCACAGACGCGATTCGCCCACTTCCAGCACGGGGAAGTCGGCTATACCTTCGACCTGCCCTGGGCGCCGCAAGCGTTATTGAAGTTCGACTATGCGAGCCATGGCTTTGACGTCCTCTACGGGAGACGCTCCTTCGAACTACACCCCACCGGGATCTTCGGTCCCTTTCAACGGAGCAATACGGCCTCCCCGGGGGCTCGTCTGCTCGTGAAGCCCATCGAGCGCACCTATGTGTTTGTCCAGTACCGGGCCTGGTGGTTGGCCGACGACCAGCAGGGCTGGGTCGGCACAGGCCTCCAGGATCCGACTGGCCGGTCAGGTAATTTCGTCGGGCAGACTTTCGAGGTCCGAGCTCGGTGGGGGATGGACGAGAATCTGTATCTCCAAGCCGGCTATGCGCACTTTTCGTTCGGCCCCTTTGCCGAACGGGCGCCCGGCAGCCCTGTGACTCGGGATGCCCACTATGGCTACCTATGGACCGAGTTCGTGTTCTGATCAACGGGACCTTTCGGGAGACCCCGCTGAGAGCCCGTTCCCCGACGGCAGCGCCCTGGCAAGCGGGGAAAAACCTCGCGCGACCCTGGGAAAGACGATTTCATTCCAACGGTGGAGCATCGACCACGCGCGGATCACGTCTCGCGCAGCCCTCGGACGGACGGTGGCCGCAGTCCTCGCACTGCACATTGGGGGCGTCAGTGTACAGACCACGGTCTGGGCCCAAGAGTCGGCCGGGAAGAGGCGACCGGTTGCGGTCACTTCGGCTGGGCAGTCCGCATTCCCGATGCTGGAGGCGAGGCCAGCACCGGCAGAGGAGCCGGACCATGATGATGACCCACGGGAACAATCTCGCCGACTGTTGAAGGTTTTGGAAGAGAAGACGGAGGAGACGCCAACGCGGTCTGAGGATTCACCAGAGGAACTCGCCGGGCGGCTCGAACGGAAGGAGGCCGGCCGAGCGATCCCCGCCCCGGTCGCGCGGCTCCAGTTCCTCCTGGACGCCTACGCAGCGCTCGTGGGCATCTACGAGGCGCTCCTGGTCCAAACCGCCAAAGTCGGTACCTATTATGACGATATTTTGGACAAGGCAGATTGCCGTCCCCAACCTGCTGTACCGCACGTTGAACGAGCCGGAAGGCATCACCTTCGGAGGGCAGTACCGAATCGCTATGAATCGATGAACAGCCGCTGGCGTCAGGGCGAACGCAGGAGCGACCAACAGTGGTCACAGCGGACGCGGTTGTTTCTCGGCGTTAAAGACATCCTGGATCCGCTCCGGGCGGTCATCGACAGGACTTGCGGGTGAGCCGGGCCGATGCGGGCTCGTTCGTGGACGACACCCATCGCAATCACACGGATATCCAACAACTCCACCTCGATCTCGTCAGTTCCAACTTCCTGAGGAGTGGATTGTTCACGGAGCTCAACGCTGGGCGCATCAACCTGGACCTGAGGCGGCGCCGCTGGGTCGCAAGGAACAGCTCCCGAAACACCACCAATGCCTTCGACAGCCTCCACTGGTTGCTGGGAGAGCGAGGGAGTTGGTCTCTGCAATCCTTCATCATCAGCCTGGTCCGGCGGTACAAACGGCGGCTCGACGACCTCGGCTCCTCTGCGCTGCTCTGGGGGCTCTATCTGGCCGCAGAACCGCTGCCGGACGCCTCCGCGGATCTCTACTATTTCGGACACCGGACCGACGAGGCCGCGCGCAACTTCGACATGATCGGCGTCCGCTATCGCAAGGCGCCACTCCCCAGCACGTGGACGTACGAGATGGAGTCGGCCTACTAGTTCGGCGACATCGGGCCCTTAGGATCCTTCGAGCACTTCCAGCATGTCGAACTCGGGTACCAGTTCGACATTCCCTGGGCACCGTTGATCCTGGCCAAGTTTGACTGCGCCAGCCGCGGGCTTGACCCACTGTACGGCCCCCGTGCATTTGAGTTCACGCCGACCGGCATTTTCGGCCCATCCTTCCGGTCAAACCTGATCTCGCCCGGCGCACGACTTCTCGTCAAGACCCCAACCAATGGTCGGTGATGATCGAACATCGAGCCGCCTGGCTGACAGACGGTGGCACCCCCTGGAGGGGTACCGAGCGGGTTGATCCAACCGGGGCCGCAAGGTCCTACCTGGGCCAGACGGTGGATCTGCGCCTGGGCATCGACCTCAAAGGAGAACCTCTTTCTCCAGTTCGGCTACGTGCATTTCGCCTTCGGCGGGGTTCCCACGCGGGCTCCCGGCGGGACAGCGGAGGTGGCCTCGGACTACGGATACGTGTCGATGGGGTTTCTGTTCTGACCCGGGAGACCCAGGCTTCGAGTCCTATTCGTTCGGCTTAGTTTCCCCCGGCGGCGCGGTCCAGACGATCTTGTCGTCCTTGTCACGCAGCATAAGGGAGGGCGTTCCCTCCGGGTCCAGAAAGAGGCTCGCCCGATGCTTCTGCTTCTCATCCAAGAGGTCCAGCGCCATTTCCTTGTTTTCCCGGAGTCCGAGAAAGGCGCTGTGCTTGCCCTTCTTACTGCTCAGGAGCACGCTCGGGCGGAAATCCTGTTCGACGCTCATGAAGATGCCGTCCTCTCCGGTCTTGTCGATCAGGGACAGTAGCGGCCGATCTCGCAGAATGAGGTTGGGCCGACCTGCCTCGTCAAGATTCAACCCGGCCCGCAGCACCTCCTTGGAATCATACATGGCCAACAGCGGTTCTTCCTTCTTGGGGAGCGGCTCTACGGAGAGGCTGACCAGTCGGCGCCCCTCCTTGTCCCGCAACGACAAGCGCGGTTCGCCGGTCTCCAACACCTCGAGTCTCGCGCGAGGCTTCCCCTCGGCGCTGGCCAGATCCAACCCATTCAGGGCAAGGCTCGCCCGCGCCTTGCCCTCCTTGTACAGGACCACACTGGCCTTGTCGGGGATCGCCGCCAGCATCGCATTCGCCTGACCCTTCGCATCTTCGAGCAGCAGTCGCGGATTGCCGTCGACGAACATGATCGAGGTTCGCGCATTGCCGTCCTTTCCGCTCAACCTGAAATCCGGCCATCCGTCAGGCGAGAGCCCGAGGCTCGCCACCGAGCGCCCGTCCTGTTCCATGGTGAAATCCAGCCGTGGCTCGCCCTTTCCGAGCAAGGCCAATCGGGCGCGAGGGCTGCCGTCCTTGGCGTTGAGCCGAAATTCAGCGCCCCCTTCGTCCGTCAAAGCCACGCTGGCGATGGATCGCCCCTCTCGGTCGGCAAGATCGAGCCGCGGGGCCCCTCCCTCCGAGACGCCAAGTTCCGCGCGAGCCCGCCCTTCCCTGTCGACGACGACCAGTTTCTGCACCGTCACGACCTGCGGCCGGGGCGCGGCCTCCTGCGCGTCGACGATGTCAGTGGCGAGGAGCCGGTTTCCCGCCATCCCGCCGATGAGCCCCGCCAGCAACGCCAGCGCGAGTACGCCCCTGGACTCCTGTGAAACCATGCGGAACCTCCTTGCTCACGATATGCCTCCAAACATCGACCACCGCCTGCGCCTCTGTCCTCTATCGGGGGGGCGATTCTCGCCCATCCGGGTACCGCAGGGCAAGGCCGCGCGAGGGGTCCGCTAGGCGCCCGACGGCGCGGTATTCGACGGAAGCTGGACCTGAAACGGCCGGCTGGCCTCGCCCATGTACAAGGTGCGATGGGGGAAGGGAATTTCGATCCCCTCCGCGTCGAAAGCGATTTTCAACCGGCGCCGGTATTCGCGCCCCACGTTCCACTGCTCCAACGGGCGCGTCTTGATCCGAATGCGAATGACGACGGCCGAATCGGCAAAATTGTCCACCCCGATGATCTCGATCGGAGCCACGAACTTGTCTCCGAAGGCCGGGTCCGCCCGAAGGTCCTCGCCCACGCGCCGCATGACCTCGACGACCCGGTCGGTCTCCTCCTTGTACGCGACCCCCATATCCAACACGAACGCCGACCATTCCTTCGTCATGTTGGACAAGGTCGTGATCGTCCCGTTCGGGAACATGTGCACGACCCCGGAGAAGTCCCGGAGCGTGATCGTCCTAAAGGTGATGGCCTCCACCAGACCGCCCGTCCCGTTGATGATCGCCACGTCGCCGATGCGAATTTGATCTTCCAAGATAATGAAGAAACCGCTGATCAGGTCCCGGACCAGGTTCTGCGCGCCGAATCCCACGGCCAGCCCGAGAATGCCGGCGCCGGCCAGGATCGGACGGATATCCAATCCGACCTGCTGCAACACCTCGACGATGATCACGCCCCAGATCAGGGTGACAACGATGGTCCGGAGAATCCCCGTCAAGGTCGCCGCACGCTTGCGGGTGGTTTCGGCATCCGCGCCGGCCGATTTGCCCGTCCGCGCGATCAAGGCTTCGAGGTGTTGGATCCCCAACCGGATAAACCGCATGGCGATCAACCCCAGAACGAGGATCAAGGCGATTTTGGCCCCAGCCTGTGCGATGCCCGAGCCTATCGAGATCAACCACGGTGTGAAAGAATCCCCCGGCACGACATTCATGATGCAACCTCCTTTGAACACGCCAGTGTGAACTCGCCGGCGCCGTCAAAACTCTCGAATGAGCCGGAAGCCGAGTTCCGGAATCGTGAGATCCCGCGTCACCCGAACCCCGACCCCGCCTTGCAGCATCCAGTACTTGCTGACCTCATAATGCACTTGCGGCATGACGAGCACGGTGGCCTGGCCGGTGACGACCTGCGCGTAATTCGTCTCCACCCCGGCCACGAGGCGCGTCGTCACGTCCGCGAACAGCGTGAGATTGGCCAGCATTTCGGTATTCGCTCCCTTGGGCGCATGGCCCATCTCGAAACGCGGTCCGAACATGCCGAAGAGGCTCCACGTGTCGGAGAACCGCAGGCCGGCCAGGTACAGCCAGGTGGTGGTCCACAGTGCGGGATCGCGATCATACTGCACGATCGTCTGCGCCCCATGGATGAACCGGTGGCCGAACGCCGTTCCGAATGTGACCTGCCCCGCCGCCTTGTAGGCCTCGAGTCGGCCGTTCTCCATCGGCAACTCGACCTCGAGCGCGACTCCGTCGCTCACCGCCCATTCGATTTCCGGCGCCCATTCGACGCCCTGTCGATCGGGACTCCGCCGCACCAATCCCAATGGATCGGCTGCGTCATCGACGGTGCGCGCCTTGCGTCGCAGCGGAATGAGACCCAGCACGTTGGCTTCCGCTTCGCCCCGCTTCGCGCCGAGGGGTCGCACCAAATCGAACACCATCGGCTCGGGAATCCGTGGTCCCTTGGTCTCCCCCGACACGCGTTCGATCGTTTCCGGCTCCTCGACCGGCCGTTCCCCGAGAAGCGCCTCTCTGCGCAGACGCTCAGGGGTCGGAGGATCCCGGAGGGGCGGCGGGCCGACTCCCCGGTGGACCAGGAACTCGCGGGCGAGGGTCGAGCGATCACGACCGGAACTCATCGGCTCCGGTCCGAACACCTGAGACTCCGCCGGTTCGGTCATCGCCGCCTGCACCGCGAGCGAGACCATGAGTGTCGCCATCCGGCGGACTCCCACGGTGTCGGTGAGCGCCCGCGTCCGGCCCCGCAGGCGGTTATGCTCAAGCCCGCAGCGCCCGTCGGCGGAGAGTCTGGTGCGATATGCGAAAGGACGGATCACGGACTCAGCTCTTGAATTCGTACCCGACCCCGAAAATCAGGGTTTCATCGGTTCGCCGGCGCCCGGGCGCGGGCGCGCCGTTGTACCGGACGTCGTACTCGAGATTCAGAAACAGATTCCCGAGCACGGTGATGCGCAGGCCCTGGTCGGCGAAGACCCGCAGGGCCCCCCGTTCGCCGAAGTCGTAAAAGCCCTCGTGCTTGTGAAAGAACTTGACCCGATCGGGAATCAACGCCAACTCGACCCGCAGGGACCAGCGGCCGGCCGCCGTGGTCGTCTGCGGGGCGTTGGTGTAGTCCTCTCCGACGTAGGCGAGACCCGCTACCGCGGAGACCGTGGCACGCTTGGTATCGACGAACTGATACCCCAGACCGCCCCCCAGGGTGGTGCGGAGCGTCAGGTTTTGGAATGTATCCTTCTCGAGCAATCCTTCCGCATTGCCGAAAATCTTCCGCGTAAAAAAGAAATCGTACTTCAGCGTCGCCATGGTATTGCGCACGGTGACGGTCCGGCCGACCTCCCCGTAGTTATATTTGCCTTCGGCCAACATGCGGTGCCGGTCCGAACGGACCGACCATCGAGTGGACGCGTTGACCGCTTGCGTGTTGGTGTTGCCTTGCGTGCGATTGCCCCCGACATTGAGTGTCCCCTGGTAGCGGATCGGCGGAGGCGGATTGATCGCGCGCACGTCGTCGAGGGACGGACCGAGGTCGCCTGCGAGCCTCGTGGTCGAGACGGTCTGATAGCGGGTATAGAGCCAGTCGATCCAATCCGCATCGTCCACCTCGTTCTTCAATTGGACGGACAACGGCTGATCCGCCGACAGGCTCTCGACCTCGCTCCAGTCGAGCTTCAGATTCCCCCCGTAGACGGTGTTCACGGTGAGGGCTCCCTCCTCCATCGTCACGATGGTTCCGGTCAATCGATCGCCGTTGCGAAGCCGGACTTCGTCGGCCCAGCCGGGAGAGAGTCCCGCGACGAACAGCCATCCCCCGACCACCAGCGCCGCGCCGCAGGTTCGGAGAGTTCGTCGGAGATGTCCTGGCGCGTCTGATTTCACGCACATCCTCAGGGTATCGAGTGAACGATCACGGGCGGGCAGCGCTGCGGGATCATCCAGGCCTATGGGGGATCAATCAGATCCGTGGTGCGGAACGAAAAGAAGAAGAAGACCGTGTACTGGTTGTAATACGACGAGCCGCTCGACCAGGGCGTGGAACGAACGAGCCGTCCCGACCGGCTTTCGTACAGATCCATATGCAGCCGCACGTGCGCGAGCTGATCCAACTCCTGATAGAGGGTGAGCTGCGGCAGCGCGAAGGGAATGAGGAGGCTTTGAATCGGCGGGAGGCCGAAGAACGTCTTGCCCTGATTCGTGCCCATGGATTCCACCATGACACGGACGAGAAACGCGGCTTCCTCCGGTCGCCGCTTGACCGAGAACCCCAAGCCACCGAGATGTCCGGCGACCGCATCCCGAACGTAGGCCAGATCCCAGGACGGCGAATCGATGACCCCGAAGGTGGCATCCTCTTCGCTCATGTGCACATGGGCCCGATCGGTCTGTAATCCACTCACTTCGACCGCCACGGTGGCGCCCGTCGGCAACGGCACGGCCACGTCTTCCAGCGCCCGCGCCACCGAATGCGTCAGCAGCAGCTGCTCGACGGCGCTGCGAGGCGTCTTGGATACTTCCCGCGGCAAGGCACAGGACAGGGTCGTCATGGCCCACACGGCCAGGACACACCCTCGACACCATCGGCTGAGAATCGGGCGCCCGAGGGATATGGCACGAGACACGTTCTTCACGGATCGACGATCACGCGGCAGGATCGGGCCTACGTCCCGGAGAGCGGCGGTTCAGGCTCCGACTTCTCCATCTCCCGAATGCGTTCCCCTTGCGAACGGACGGTGGCGGCCAGTTGCCGAACCTCCCGAGCCCGTTTGATGCGGGGCCCGAGCGAAGCCATGAACGTCAGCACGGCCCCGATACTGATGGCGCCGAGAATGACCAGCGCAAGCGAGGTCTCGTATTCCCATGACAAGAAACGGACGGTCACGGCCCCGTGATTCTGAATCGCGAAAAAGGCGATCATCAGGGCAAACACCGCCACGAGCACCAACGTTCCCATGGCATCCTTATACACTCCTGGATCGCCGTCAGCTAGCCCCGATTCGCGGGACCAGGTGGCGTGCAGCGGCCCAAACATCTGCACCCCGTGGACGACGTCCGAGAGAACCCCGCAACGTCCAGCGACGAGGGGGCGGCCTCAACCGGGAATCCTCGGCGAAACGCCCGATGTGACCCGTGAAACGAAGGGAACGCTTCCCACGCTTCGGCTCACGCGAATACCTCACTGTGAACATGCAGCGCCGGCGGCGAATGCAGCGGCTCGCATAGTCGGCCGGCCGCGGAGCGACGAGCATCGAGCGTCTTGTTACGGTCTCATCAGCAGCGTGTCGATCGTCGTCCCATCCCCCAACTGCCCATCCTCGTTCTCTCCCCAGCAGCGGATATCCGCCGCATACATGGCGCAGGTATGGTGGCCGCCCGCCGCCACGGCTTTGACCCCACTCGGGATTCCGCCGACGGTGACCGGAGCAGGTCGCATGAGCGACGTTCCGTCACCCAATTGACCGTCATTGTTGTCGCCCCAGCATTTGACCCGCCTGGCTTGGGTCAGCGTACAGGTGTGCCGCCATCCCGCAGCGATGGACACGACAGCCTCATCTAATCCGGTCACCTGAACTGGGGTCGGGCTGTCGGACCGAGTGCCGTTTCCCAACTGTCCCCGGTAGTTTTTTCCCCAACAGAGAACGGCGCCCGCCGTGGTCATCGCGCACGTATGCCGGCGGCCGGCCGTGATCGCCGCCACGCCTCCATCCAGGCCGTCGACCGGCGTGGGTCGGTTTCGACTGGTTTGGCTCCCGTCGCCAAGCTGCCCCTCGTGGTTGGCCCCCCAGCACAGGACGCCCCCTCGAACGCTCAAGGCGCATGTGTGTCGCCTCCCGGCCGCAATCGCGCTCACACCAGTGAGCCCGGCGACAGTGACGGGGGAGTCCCTGTCGCCAGTCGTTCCGTCTCCGAGTTGGGCGTAATGATTGTTCCCCCAACACCGTACCGTTCCCTCATGCGTGACGGCGCAGGTGTGTCGTTCTCCGGCCCCCAGCGCTGTGACTCCGCTCGTTAATCCGGCGACCATCACCGGTGCGCTCCGATCGGTCCTGGAACCGTCGCCGAGCTGACCGTCATGATTTTCGCCCCAGCACCAGGCAGCCCCTGAATTCGTGACCGCACAGGTATGCCGCCCCCCGGCCGTGATCGAGGCGACCCCATCCGGCAATCCCGTCACGGGAACCGCTCTCGCACGGTCGATCGTGGTCCCATCTCCAAGCTGACCGTAATTGTTGTTGCCCCAACACCTGGCCCCCCCACTCGTTAGCACGCAGGTGTGTCGCTCCCCAGCCGTGACCTCCACGGGAATCAGACTCCCTGTGGTACTGGGCTTCATGACGCATCCGGCCGCCGGAACGAGGCCGACGCACAGGCATACCATCGAGACTGCCACGATCCTCATGGTTCATCCTCCTGTCTTCACCTGCGATGCGCTTCTTCCCTCGATGGGCCGGGGCGCCGGATCGAGTACGGGGACTCGGAGCCCGGCGCTCACGTCTCGGCCCCGATGACCCGATGCCTCTCTGGGCGTAGAGCGCGCAGAACCGCCTCCACGCGCTGGCGCACGTCCGCCCGATCCCGTTCCTCCCGGAGACCGTCGCGGCTTCCGCTCTCCACCATCCTCGCATGATGAAGCACCGCCTGGCGATCGTTTTCGACCCTGGCTCTCGAGGCGATCACGGCCAGCGTTTCAAGCAACCGGATCGTGACGGCCGCATTCTCCCTCGCGCACTGCCGAATCTGGTTGAAGCCCGCGTCGAGGACACCGGCGACCGTCGTCCGTGAGACGAGAAGACGGAGCGCCCCCTCCTCGTCGTGAAGGGCCGACGCCGGGAACCGGCGTTCGAGGATCCGGCAGAGGCCCGCGCCCAGCCAATCGAGGCACGTCATCGCCGTGAACGGGTCGTTGACGCCTGGGGAAAGCGCACGTACGGCGATCTCGACCAGTTGATGAATGGCGAACTCCACGTCCTGCTCCAGCGTCCGTTGCACCCCCAGAAGGTGACGGGCGTTGACCTCCTGAGCGAGTTCGTCCACGACGCGATCCGGAGGCGACCCCATGGCGAGGACCGTGCCGGCGGTCACGAACTGGCCGGGACGGTATTTCAGGGACAGGAGCACGTTGCGGTTGACGGCGAGCCGCATCAAGCCGTCCAAGTCGATGGCTTGAACGTACCCGCTCCGGGCGGCGAGGATCGAGCGCCCCTCGGTCGTCGCATCGGGAAGGCGCGCGGCGGCCGGCGGCTCGCGCTCGTCGGACTCGTGCTCCAACGGCTCCGGGTAGAGTCGGTCGATCGCTGCGTTCAGTTCACCGGACACGGAGGCCACGACGCGATCAGCCTGGATCGAGGTCGAGACATGATGAATGAAGTAGATGAGGACGCCCAGCCCCGCCAGCGCCAGCGCGATGGCCACGTTCAGGGCAAGATACGGCACAAACCCCTGCGACTCGTCCCCGCGGACCGCACGGAGCACGAGCAAACAGTACGTGAATGTGGCGAGGAAGGTGCCGAGCACCACCTGGTTGCCGGGGTCGCGCATGAAGTTGCGGAGCAGGCGAGGGCCGAACTGGGACGAGGTCAACGTCAGCGCGACGATCGTGATCGAGAAGGCGACCCCGGCGACCGTCATCATCGAACCGGCGACGGTGGAGAGGAGCGTGCGCGCTCCGTCCGGCCCTCCGACATAGATCAACGCCCACCACCCATCCGTGCGAGACGCTCGGGTCTCGTCCAACGCGATCATGACGCCGGCCGTGACGATGGCCAGCACGACCATCTGGGACGGCACGAACCAGTAGCTCGTGCGAACCCACTCCCACCAGTGGCGAATCGTGGTCATCATGAGGCCGACGGATCAGCTGGCGTTCCAGTAGACGATCGAATAGTACACGCTCCAGACCACCAGCCCGACCGCCACGAGCCAGAGCCAGAGCGGGACCCGGCCTTCACGCTCCCGGATGCCTGCGTACGTATAGTGGTACTCCTTCCCGCCCGGCGTCTCCCGCTCGTCCCCGCTCATGCCTCACCTCCCGTCGTGCGCAGCCTCGACCGCCTCCATGGGCCCGGCCTCGTCGCGCAACGCGATGACGTTCGGGCCCAGATCGCCCCGTCGCGCGGCCGACGAAATCCCGGCCCAGATCCGGGATCGGGCCCGTTCTCGATCCCCATCCTTGAGGCCGGCTTCCATCAACTCGGCTTCGTGGGCCGAGACGCGCAAGGATTGCACATAGTGGACGATGTCCCAAATCTCTTCCGGCTCGAGATGTTCTCCGAACACCGGCATGGGCGTGCCACCCACGCCGGTCGTCGCAGTCTTGAAGAGATGCTCCGCGTCATGGCCGAGCTTGACACCCCCAGGCAGACCGGCCGCCAGCGTGAAATTTGCCGGTTTGAGTGGTTGTCCCCAGGTATCTTTGATCACCGGCGCCATCGGCCCGTCACCCTTGCCTTCATTTCCATGGCACAACATGCAGTTGGCGACGAACAGCGTTTTCCCCTTCTCCAACGCAGCCGACGTGATCGGCGGTTCCGCGGGGATCGTGATCGGGGCCGGCACGACCTCATTGGCCCACCGATCCGAGAATGTCTTGATGTACTGCACGACGGCGCGCCGCTCATGGTCGGAAATCTCCTGCCAGGACGGCATCGCCGTGCCCCACAGGCCGTGGGTGATCGTGCTGTACAGATCGACGTCGGTCGGCAGCGAGTCTCGGCTGGGAGTCGATCGGAACTTGAAGATCCCCGTGGTGAAATCTCTCGGCCGCGGGTTCATGAATCGGGCGGCCGGGCCTGCCCCATCGCCCTTGACCCCGTGGCATCCGACGCACCGGCGCTCATAGACGATCCGGCCAAGTGCGAGCAGATCCTCCTGCGACTGCGGACCGGCGTTCAAGACCTGCCCCGCCGCCACCTGGGTAGCGGCAAAGCCCTCGCGCCAGTCCCCGATTCCGGTGCCGAGCTTTTGCAGATAGGCCACCATGGCCTTGCCGTCCTCGTTCAACTCCGGGGCTTCTCCGTCCTTCGCCGATTCATAGAGCCACGGGAACGCGGGCATGACCGAGTCGGGCACGACCTCGCGCGGGTTCCAATGATGGGCCGCGTGCCAGTCGTCGCCGTACTTGCGCCCGACTCTGGTCAAATCGGGACCGATGCGCCTGGTGCTGAACAGGTGCGGGCGGTCATAGGCATACTCCCCGGCCTGCGACACCGGGCCCCAGCGGAACGATTCGCCGGTGACCGGCCGCACATACTGCGAATGGCAATACCAGCAACCCTCGCGGATGTAGACCTGTCGGCCCTGGAGTTCCTCCGGGGTATAGTCCGCGACTTGGATGACGGCCTTCGTGACCGTGTCTTCCACGGACGCCGTACGGGTTTCCGCCATGAGCCAGGGCGTGACCCCTTGGACCCCAACCGCCAGGAAGAAAAAGGCGAAGCCGGCGACCAGGAACACGGTGGAGGGACTTTCGATCCAACTGCCCTTGGCCACGACCTCGACCGGGGTCTCGATCTGCGGAGGCGCAGTCGCTCCCTCCTCAAACGGCAGGCCATCCGACGCCGTCTTGTAGAAATTGATGACCATCAGGAGCAACGCGACGTCCATCGCCACCCCGCCGAGCGTGCGCGCCACCCACCAGGGCTTCATTTCCTTGACGGTGTCCACGAAATTGACCCCGTACTCCAACATGGAGCCCTGCACGAATCCTTGCGCCGTCAACCCCACCGCCATCACGGTGAACCCGCCGATCGTCAGCCAGAGATGCCAACTGGCCAGCCGATCGCTCCAGAGCCGGCGGCCGGTGACCCGCGGCCAGACGTAATAGGCGGCCCCCACCGCCCAGACCACGAAGGTCCCGAACACGGTGAGGTGCGAATGGGCGATCACGAAGTCGTTGAAGTGGGTCAACTCTTGGAGGCGACGCAAGGCCTCGACCGAACCCTGGAAGCAGCCCAGCAGATAGTACACCGCGCCCAACATGAGGAACTTCGCCGCATAGTTGTCGGCGCCGCCTCCGCCCGCCACCGTTCCCCATCGTCCGAACATGGTGCCGAAAAAATTCACCACGACGGTCCACACCGGAATGATCAACAGCATGCTGGTCACGATGGAGAGCGTTTGGGTCCAGTGGGGAATCGGGCTGTAGAGATAGTGGTGGGTGCCGACGAACGGATAGAAAAAGGCCAGCCCCCAGAAGCCCAACAGCGACAGCTTGTGGCTGAAGAGCGCGTTCTTGGCGCTGAGCGGGAGGAAGTAATAGATCAGAGCAAGACCGGCCGGCGTGATCCAGAGGCCGACGATATAATGGATGTAGAGCCCGTGCATGGCCGCGCTGTTGACCCCGGCCAGATCCTCGACGTACGGCAGCACCGCATTGCCCAGGATCAGATTCATGATGGTCCAGATGAGCGCGGCGGTCGTGTACCACAGGGCGACGTAGAACCGCCGTTCCGTCCGGAGAAAGACCGTGCCCAAGACCTGGACTGTGATGAGGCCGAGCACGCCGAACCGAAGGAGATTCAGGGGCCATTCGAACTCCCCCGCCTCCAGTCCCATGTTGTACCCGAGCACCAGCGACACCGTGCCCAGCACGAGGAAGGCGTTCCACGCGTACAGCAACCCCCAGCCCCAGGCTTCTTTGTAGAGACGCACCCCGCAGAGACGCGGCACGATGTAGTAGAGCAGGCCGAGAAAGACCGTCGAGAACGATCCAAATATCACCCCGTTCACGTGCACCGGACGCAGGCGGCCGAACGTCAGCCAGGGGATGCCGTCGAGGAATCCGGGATGATGGAATTTGATTGAGACCAGCACCCCGACGATGGGAAAGAACGTCAGCCAGATCAACGCCCACCACAACCAGGCCTTGACCAGCGGTCGATTGACTAAGTCCTGATCGGTCATCGTTGCCCTCCCGTGTGACTCTATCGCACCGGTATGCGAGCCGGGCGCCCGCCGCCGCCGAATCTGCTCCTGCACCTCCCCGAGTCGAGCCCTTACCGCGCGTCTCGTTTGCCCTGGCGCCGCTGCCCGCGCCCGCGGATATGCCCCTGGATCGCGCGCATTCTCGTCTTCTGAAACTGGCGCGCGACCCTCGCCGACGTGGTCGCTTTGCTCAGCGCTTGCCGGCGCTGTTGTTTCCGCCGAAGCGTCTCCCGCTGCGTGACCGCCCCCCGTGCCTGGCCGGTAGACGGCTTGGCCCGGCGGCTCGGTTTCCGTCGAGTCGCCCGTTCGAGCCCAGCCAATCGCCGTTCGAAGCGCTGGAGGGCGTTGGCCAGGAGTTCCTCCTTGCGCTCGGTGCGCTGATTCACCGCGCCCGGCGGGCCGCCCCGACCGAACGCCCCTTTCTTGGCGCGATGCTGCCGTCGGGCCAGATCGCGATACTTGTCCGCATAGGCCCGCGCCCGCGCCATCTGTGCTTTCACCCGCGCCGGCTTCAGCGCGTCGATCTTCGGCGGCCGACTCGACTCGATCAGGGCTAATTCTGCGGCGGTGAACAGCGCGCGATCCTGAGTGCTCATCCGTGCCATTCTCATGCCTCCTGAGTGTGGGTAAGACGTTTCAACAGCAACCATCCGACCAACCCCGCCACGGCCGACGCCGCGAGAATGCCGATCTTGGCCGGCGCATCCAGCGGGGTCTTCCCGAAGGCCAACCCCTCGATGAAGAGGGACATGGTGAAGCCGATGCCGGCCAGAAACCCCGTGCCGACGATGTGTCGCCAGGTCAGGTCGGACGGCAGCGTCGCCAGTCCGAGACGAATCGTGAGCCACGAAGCCAGAGTCACACCGAGCGGCTTTCCGATGAGCAGGCCGGCCGCGATGCCGAACGCGACCGGATGCATCAACGTCGTCGCGACATTGCCTTGGACCGTGACCCCGGCATTCGCCAGCGCGAAGACCGGGAGGACGACGGCCGTGACCCATGGGTGCAAGGCATGCTCGAGACGCTGCAGTGGGGTGCCGACTTCGCTGGCGGCTTGCTGGAGGCGTCGCGCCACGGCTTGACGGTCCGGGCTCGCCAGCGGAGAACGGCCCGGTCTCATCGTCTTCTGGAACTTCTCCAGCAGCGCGCGACTTCGAGTAATGAACTCCTCGCCGGACAACCGGGTCTGTGCCGGGATCGTGAACGCCGCGAGCACGCCGGCGATCGTCGGATGGACGCCGGAGAGGAAGAACGCCAGCCACAACCCGCCGATCCCCAATATTCCATAGACAAGCGGATGACGAACACCGAGCACGTTCGCGATGATCAGCGCCACCAGGAAAGCACCTCCGACCGCCAGGCTGGTGTAGGAAATCGTCGAGGTGTAGAAAAAAGCGATGATCAGGACCGCCCCCAGATCATCGCCGATGGCCAGCGCGACGAGGAATATTTTCAAGGCGAGCGGGACACGGGGGCCGAGCAGCGAGAGTACGCCCAGCGAGAAGGCGATGTCCGTTGCCATCGGGATGCCCCAGCCTTTGGCACCCTCTGTCCCAGCGTTGAACGATGCGTAGAACAGCGCCGGCAGAATCGATCCGCCCAGCGCCGCGGCAAGGGGCAGCGCGGCCTGCCGCAGGGAGGACAGTTCCCCGACCAGTACCTCGCGTTTGATCTCCAAGCCGATCACGAAGAAGAACATCGCCATCAGTCCGTCGTTGATCCAGAGGACCAGCGGCTCGGTCACCACGAAGTCGCCCACGCCGAGCGTCACGGGCAGCCGCCGGAACGCGGCGTAGGCCTCGGTCCACGGTGAATTGGCCCAGACCAGGGCGATGACCGTCGAGATCATCAGCAGAATGCCAGCAGCCGATTCGGCATGGATGAAGCTCTGAAACGGCTCCACGATCGGCTTGATGAGGGGCCCCTTGTCCTGTTCAACAGTCGCGCGTGACATGACGTCCTTTATCGCCCGCCGGCCGATCGGGCTTTCCCGACTCGGCTGATTCCATCGTGACTTCACAGACCGACGTGGGATCGGATCCGGGCCACGATCCGGTCGGGACTCTCACCGGCATCGACGACCAGGCCCCGGTCTGGTTCCTCCAGGAGGTCAAACTGGCTGCCCACCAGATCTCGATGCATGAAGTGGCCTTCCCTGCCGGCCAGCCGTCGTTTCATCAGATCGGGGTCCCCCTTGAGGTAGACAAGCCGGACTCGGTCTTCCACTCCTTCGAGGAGGATCTCCCGATAGCGGCGCGTGAGAGCCGAACAAGCCAGCACAACGGGCCGTTGTGCTTCGATCCATCCCCTGATCAAGAGACGAAGCTGCCGCAGCCACGGGAAGCGGTCCTCGTGCGTCAACGGCATGCCTCGCCTCAGTTTTTCCACGTTTGTCGACGGGTGATACTCGTCTGCATCCTGGAAGCTCCATCCCAGCGCGTCGGCCAGCAACCGGCCGACGGTCGTTTTCCCGGCGCCCGACACCCCCATGAGCAGGATGACGCTGGGTGTGGTCACGAGCGGGTTCCGTTCCTACAAGGCGGTTCCGGGCCCACTACGATCGTGGTGCTCTTCGCTCTGTTCCCGCCCGCTTCTTCGCGAGATCTTCCAGACAGCGGGTCACCAGCGCCGTCCATCCGGTCTGATGACTCGCCCCGCAGCCCCGCCCGCTGTCGCCGTCGAAGTATTCGTGAAAGAGCGGCAGGTCACGCCAGTGCGGATCCTCGGCAAACCGCCGATCCGCTCCCTGCCAGGGCTTGGCTCCTCGTTCACCCGGGAGAAAAATACCCGCGAGGCGGGCGGCCAGTCCCGTGGCGACCTCCTGCAAGGATCTCTGTTGACCCGACCCGGTCGGATACTCGACCCGTAATTCGTCGCCGTAAAAATGGTGGTATCGCTCCAGCGCCTCGATGAGGAGATAGTTCGTCGGAAACCAGACCGGGCCTCGCCAGTTCGAATTCCCTCCGAACAGATCGTTGTCCGATTCGCCGGGCACGTAGGCCACCCGATATTCCTGGCCGGCGGCGTGAAATACATAGGGATGCGCCTGATGAACCCGCGAAAGCGAGCGGACGCCGTAGGGAGATAAGAACTCGGCTTCATCCAAGGCATACCGCAACACCCGTTCCAGCCGACTCCGCGAGGGAATCGCCAGGAGCAGTCGATCGTGCGAGGAGGCCTTCAACGATTCCATGCAGGAAATTTGCTGCGTCAGATCCTGCCGGTTTTCGAGGAACCATCGCATTCGCTTGGTGAAGCCCGGCAGGCGGTCGAGTGCGGTCCGCTCCAGGACTTCCACGGCAATGAGTGGAAGCAGCCCGACCATGGATCGGACCTTCAACGCAACCGCATCCCCGTTGATATGAAGATGGTCGTAGTAGAAGCCGTCCTCCTCCTCCCACAGACCGGTGCCGTCGAGATTGTTCATGGCATCGGCGATCGCGACGAAGTGCTCGAAGAACTTCGACGCCACATCCTCGTAGGTCGGGTCCTCCTGAGCCAATTCGAGCGCCATCGCCAGCATCGTGAGGCAATAGAACGCCATCCAGGCGGTGCCGTCCGCCTGCTCGAGATGGCCGCCGGTCGGCAACGCCTGGGACCGGTCGAACACACCGATGTTATCGAGGCCGAGAAACCCGCCGGAGAAGAGGTGCTTGCCACGGACGTCCTTGCGATTCACCCACCAGGTAAAGTTGATCAGGAGCTTCTGGAACGCCCGGGCAAGAAAGGCGCGATCCCGCTTGCCCTTTTTCCCGGTCATCTTATAGACGCGCCAGCAGGCCCAAGCATGGACGGGAGGATTCGTGTCGGCGAAGGCAAACTCGTAGGCCGGCATTTCTCCGTTCGGATGCATGTACCACTCACGAAGAAACAGCAGCAGTTGAGACTTGGCGAAATGCGGATCGATGCGGGCGAACGGAATCATGTGGAAGGCCGAATCCCAGACCGCGTACCAGGGAAATTCCCACTTGTCGGGCATGGAGAGGACATCGCGGTTGTAGAGATGCACCCAATCGCTGTTGCGGCCGTGGCGCCGGCGGGCAGGTGGCGTAGGTTGGGCGGGGTCGCCGTCGAGCCATTCCTTGACCGCGTAGTGGTAAAACTGTTTGGTCCACAGAAGCCCCGCACAGGCTTGGCGCGCGAGCGTCCGCTCTCCTTCGGACAGGGTCGGCGGGAGTCCATCGGTGTAGAACGCATCGGCCTCGCGGATCCGCTCCTCGAAGAGACGGTCGAACGTCATTCCAAACGGCGACTTCGGCGCCTCCCGCTCCGACGACAGCCGCAACCGCACGACGCGTTGTCCGCCCGCCGGCACGTCGAGCCGGTAGAAGGCAGCCGCCTTGGTACCGGCCCCCGAAGGGTTCACCGCCTCGGTCCGCCCCTGAATCAGACACTCGTGGAAGGCATCCTTGACATAAGGCGAAGGATTCGCCGCCTGGAATAATCGGGCCCTGTTGGTCTCGTTCTCGGTGAACAGGAAGTCCGGACCATCGTGCCCGGCAACCCGATCCGCGTCGAAACGGAAGCGGCCCAACGCATCGTGATCCGCGAGGAGCGCCGTATCGTGGCTTCGGACGATCCGGGGGATCGGGCCATATCCCTCGCCGGAGCGCCCCCAGGCCCAGGTATTGCGGAACCACAGTGTCGGCAACAGATGCAGCGTCGCCGGGTCCGGGCCGCGATTCGCGATCGTGATTCGGATCAAGAGATCATCGGGCGACCCCTTGGCGTATTCCGCAGACACATCCCAGTACCGATTGTCGTCGAACACTCCCGTATCGAGCAGTTCGAATTCGGGCTCGCCTTTCCCGCGCCGGCCGTTTTCCTCCACCAGTCGTCCATAGGGAAATTCAGCCTGTGGATACTTGTACAAGGCCTTCATGTAGGCGTGCGTCGGCGTCGAGTCGAGGTAGAAGTAGCACTCCTTCACGTCTTCGCCGTGGTTGCCCTCCGGGCCGGACAGGCCGAACAGGCGCTCCTTCAGGATCGGGTCCAGTCCGTTCCAGAGCGCGAGCGCGAAACAGAGACGACAACGCCGGTCGCACACGCCCATCAGCCCGTCCTCCCCCCACCGATAGACACGGCTGCGCGCGTGATCGTGCGGGAAATGATCCCAGGACGTGCCGTCGGGCGAGTAATCCTCCCGGACCGTGCCCCACTGCCGTTCCGAGAGATAGGGTCCCCACCGTTTCCAGTCGCGGACCCGTTTCGCGGCCTCGGCGAGACGCTTCCCCTCGGCACCCAGTTGTCTGGCCTTGGCCATCTCCCCTTCCATCGACGCGTCGGTCGCGCCTCAGTTTGTCGTTACTTCAACTTGTCCGCGGCGCGATCCACCGCCGACTTCAATTCGCCCCAGGCCCCCTCGACGCCGGTCTTCAGACTTTCCCACGCGTCCTCGCCCGCCGCTTTGATCTCGCCGAGCTTCTGCCGCGCCGCGTCGCGTTTCGCCTTCAGCGAGTCGACCAGTTTGGCGTACTCGATCTTCGCGCTCGCCTCGGCCTTGTCGGCCTTGGCGCCCAATTCATCGATTTTGCCCCCCCATTCCCTCAATTGCGCCTCCATTTTCGCAATATACGCATCCTTCAGACTCATCGCGGCCCTCCTTTTTTCATCGTTGCGCCGAACTTACTTGACCGCGTCCTTGGCCCGCTCGGCTGCTCCCTTCGCCGTCTCCTTCGATGAAGTGACTCATGTTGAACCTCCTCTTTCGGATTGATGGAATCGCGCTCACCCTCATCCACCTTCTGGCTCCGCCTGGAACAGGGCCAGGCCATCGGAGATCTCTGGCACCGCCCACTCGACGTCATCCGCACGGGTCCCGTCCCGCCTTCGCGAGAAGCCGGGCCAGATTCACGCCGCTCGAGATCACCCCGATATGACTGAAGGCCTGCGGGTAGTTCCCGAGAAAGGCTCCGGAGGAGGGGTCGATCTCTTCCGGCAGCAATCCCAATGCGCCGGCCCGCGCGCACAGGGAGTCATAGAGCTCGAGCGCCTCGTCGAGCCGGCCCTGCTTGGCAAGGTTGTCCACCAGCCAAAAGCTACACAGGAGGAATGCGCCTTCGTGGCCTTCGATGCCATCGGGCGATTCGTCGGGCAGATAGCGATAGAGCAGCCCGTGCCCCGCTCCCAGTCGCTCGGACACCGCCCGTGTCGTCGCGATCATTTTGGGATGATCCGCGGGGACCACCCGCCGCAACGGCAACGCCAGCAGGCTCGCGTCCAACGCGCCGCCGCCCAGATGTTCGGTCAGCGACTGCAGGGACGGATCCCAGGATTCGGCCAGAATGGCCTGGCGAATGGTGTCCGCCGCCTGAGTCCAACGTTCAATCGGCGCCGGGAGCTTGAAGCGAGACGCCATACGCACCACGCGATCCAAGGCGACATGACACATCGCCGCCGAATAGGTGAAGGGACGCCCGCTCGTGCGCACTTCCCAAATGCCGTGGTCAGGCTCACGCCACTCCCTTGCTGCGGCATCCGCCAACTGCCGGAGGCGATTCCATAGGGTCTCCGGGAGGTCGCCATGATGGGCCGCCCATTGATAGGCACAATCCAGAATCTCTCCGTAGACGTCGTGCTGATGCTGCGCGGCCGCGGCGTTGCCCCACCGGACCGGTTGGGATCGGCGGTACCCCTCCAACTCGGCATCGACACGCTCGGCGGGAGGCATGCGCCCATCCAGGTCGTACATGACCTTCGGCGATCCGTCGCGCTCCACGGCATCCAACACCCAGGCCAGGAAACCCGCCGCCTCGTGCGACAGCCCGATGCGGTGCAAGGCATAGACGGAGAACGCCGCATCCCGCACCCAGGCATAGCGATAGTCCCAGTTGCGGGGCCCGCCGATGAGTTCCGGCAGCGAGGAGGTCGGAGCCGCAACGATCGCGCCGTTCTCGAAGTGATCCAGTAGCTTGAGGGTCATCGCCGAGCGGCGCACCAGCGCCTCCTGCGGTCCGCGATAGCCCAAATGGTCCATCCAGCGCCGCCAGACCGCCACGGTATCCTCGTAACGCCGCGCAGGCTCGAACGACGAGGGGTGCGCATGCGAGGATCGCCAGCAGAGCAGCAGATGCAGCGACTGCCCCGCTTTGAGCGTCATCGAGGTGCGCAACCCCGACAGCGGAATGGTCGAACTCAGAGAGAGGACAAGGTCCGGCTGCGCATGACACCGGATCCGGAGCCCCCCATCCCGGGGCTCCATCTCCGCGCCGCCGCGTGGGTCGATCTCGATGCGGAGGCGCACCATGCCCTCGGATACCGTCACGCTGCGCAACAACTCCCCGCGCGTCGCGGGCAAGTCCTCGGTCAAATCCGCTCCGGCGATCAGCGGGCAGAGATCGGTAATCCGGAGCAGGCCCTCGCGGCCTCGAATCTCCGTCACGAGGACGGCGCCGTCCGATTCGTAGAATTGGCGCGACTCCAGCGGCTCGTCGGGCGAGATGCGGAAGCACCCCCCTCGCGCCGTATCCAGGAGACTGCAGAAAAGGGGAGCCGAATCGAAACGAGGGACACATAACCAGGCCACTCCGCCGTCGCGTCCGATGAGGGCTGCGGTGGCGCCCTCGCCGACCAGACCATGGTCCTCGATCGGCAGGTAGCCGTCGACCCGATCCAGCGGCGCTAACTTCGGTTCAGGCATTGCGCGCACCGAATATCTCAACAGTCTCCGGCTGTAAGATTCCCGAGCCTCTCCGGCTGATGCCGCCGAGCACAAAAGGCCTGGGGCGATGGGCACCGTCGACGACTCGCGGCGGTCCCGTCGCCTCGGTATGCGCGATGCGGCCGATTACCGAGCTCGGCGGGAACGACCCCGGAACTCCGCCCCGGGCGCTGCGGTGCTCCTCGAACGTCTCACGACCCAACCGGACCAGGGGAGCCGGCCGGGTAATCGGACAGCGGGACGGCGCCTTCTTCCCAGACCTCCAGGATCGGCTCGACGATCCGCCACGACTCCTCGGCTTCATCGTCACGAATCGACAGGGTGGGATCCCCGCTGAAGACATCGATCAGCAGCCGGGCGTATGCCGGCAGCCCCCCGGAGTGAAACCGCTTGTCCAGCACGACTTGCTCCAGATCGAAGAGATCTCCCGGCTCGTTGATGTTGACCGACAGCGAGATGCGGTCGGGGTCCATTTCCACGGCAAGCACGTTCGGCTTCGGCTGGGCCGCCTGCCCGAAGGCCAGATGCGGGACGGGCTTGAAGTGAATGGCGATCTCCCGGCGATCACGCCCCAGCGCCTTGCCCGTGCGGAGCACGAACGGCACGCCGGCCCACCGCCAGTTGTCGATCGACAGGGTTACTTGAGCGAAAGTCTCCGTACGGCGTTCAGCCCGCACTCCCTCCTCCTGCACGTAGGGCAGGATTTCCTTTTCGCCGATGGCGCCACGGCCATACCGTCCGCGCACCGTGTGCCGCACGACCTCCTCCGCATCCAGACGTCGGACCGCCCGCAGCACATCCACCTTGTGATCCCGCAAGGTTCGTTCGTCCAGTCCGTGGAGGGGCTCCATCGCGATCAACGCCAGCAATTGGAGCAGATGATTCTGCACCATGTCGCGGAGCGCCCCGGTGGCGTCGTAAAAGGAGGCGCGGCCGGCGGCCGTAATCGTCTCATCCCAGATGATCTCGACCCGCTGGACATGCTGCGCGTTCCAGATCGGCTCGAAAATTCGATTGCCGAATCGCAGGCCCACGATGTTTTGCACCGTTTGTTTCCCCAGAAAATGGTCCAGCCGGAAGACGTCCTTTTCGGGAAACGACTCGTGCAACAGGCGATTCAAGGTCTGGGCGGATGCCAGGCTCTCGCCGAAGGGTTTCTCCAGCACCAGCTTGCTGCCCTTCGGCAGCCCCAACTTCGCCAGCGTCTCGACGGCCGGCGCGAACAGGGCGGGAGGCAGCGCCAAGTAGGCCACGATCGGGCCCGTCGGCTTGCCCAGCGCCTCCCCGAGCTGTTCCCGGCTCGTCACGTCGACGCGACGATAGTCCACGCTCCCGAGGATCGCTTCCCGCGCACCCGCGAGAAGGGACGTGGCGCAGGACGCCATCTTCCGTTCGAGATGACGCCGAAAGTCATCGGTGTCCCAGTCGTCCCGCGCAAGCCCCAGCATGCGAAAGCCAGACGGCAGCCTGCCGGCTTGATGAAGACGCGCCAAGGCGGGCATCAGGAATCTCGCCGTCAGATCTCCCGAAGCCCCGAGGATCACCATGGTCTGAATCATGTCAGACCCTCCTCTTGCAGGCGGGCTCAACGCGCGCCTCTCGCGGTGATCGGCCTGAGCAGTGCGCGGGCCGGCGCGCCGTCGCCGTCGGCGATCTTCAGCGGCAGGCAGACCAGATCGTAGGCACCGGGTTGAACCTCCGTTAAATTCAACCCCTCGATGATCCAGATGCCTGCCCGGAGCAGGGTGGTATGGATGGCGTGAGTGTCCGACTCATACCCCGCCACCGACAGATAGTCGATGCCGACGGTGCGTACGCCGCGCTGGACCAGCCATCGAGCGCCTTCCTCGCTGAGAGAAACGAACTCCTTCACGAACCGGTCCGTCGTCCAACAGCGGGGCGAGTTGCGGGTCTTGAACATAATTCGCTCACCGCGTCGGATTCGATGCCGGCGCAGTTCGTCCGGCTTGATCAGCGCCCGATCTCGGATGGCGATGACCCGCGCGCGACCGACTCCCGCGTCGACCGGCATCGCGTCGATCCCCAGCCCCTTGGGGATAAAATGCACCGGCGCATCCATGTGCGTGCCCGAATGGACGCCCAGCGACAGGGCCGTGAGGTTGCAGGGATCCCCGCGACGCATCTCCAACACGCGCTTGACCCGCACCGGGGGATTGCCCGGCCATCGGACCATGCCCGTTCGGAGCGGCACGGTCACATCGATCCATTCACGCGGCTTCATGAGGACACCTGCGCGCATGTCTCGGCCCGCCGGCGTCTCACGGCTTCGCACAGAAGCGTCGGATGTACGCCACGATCTTCCACGCCTCATCTTCGGTGACCATCCCCGGCGTGAAGGCTACCATTCCCGTACCCTGAATGCCGTTCTTCATGACCCAGAACAACTCGCCATCGGTCCTGGCCTTCTGAAACTCGCAATTGGTGAAATCGCGGGGGCCCGGGTCGAGCATGGCCCCCGCCGCCCCATCTCCCTTGCCCACCTTGCCGTGGCAATTGAAACAGGTGCCTTTCCCGTCGTACAAAGCCTTCCCCTCATTGACAAGGTCGGCCGAAGCTTCTCTCGCGTCCTTGAACAGAGGCGTCGAGAGTTTCTTGGCACTCTCCATCTGATCCGCCGGCACACGCGGCTTCGCCGGATCCTTTTCCGGAGCGGAGAGCGCGACCGTTGCCGTCAATAGCACCACGGCTCCCACCGAAACTCCCCACTTCCATCGAAACATGCTGAGCATAGTCACCTCCCTCTCGGCCACATCTTGCTGGATTGCGCCGTGCGCCCTCGTCAGCGCCTGGTGGGATCCCCGACCTGAACCGTGCCGGACGTAATGGCCTTCCCACCAGGCAGGGCCGACTCCATGCGCACGTTATATTTCACCGCACCGACCCTGCTGAAACAGGCCGCCGCAGATTCGTTGGCATCGATCTCGGCATAGGCCCGCTTGATGCCGACAAAATTCGTAAACCCGCGCGCGCACGATAGAAGCTCTCGTGGATCTCCGATGATCAGCTCTACTCGAACGGGCAACGAACGGTGATTCACCCAGCGCACCTCGTCGCCGATATTGACGACCAGCTCGGCCGGTTCGGGCTCCTTCTCGATCTTGATGGCATGAATCTGGCCGCTCCTCGAAGTTTGCGGGCCGGCGCAGGCCATCACGCTCCCGGCAATGGCCACGACTGCGATCGCGCTTAGGATTGTCTTCATCACGAGCCTCCTGGTGACAAGTAGTGGTTCGGAAGCCTGGTGGTTCCAGCCTCCCTTGAACGTCCTGGGACGTTCTGGTTACCTATTGTGAGTACCATTCGGGGAGACACTGGGCCAGCGGGGAAACTCCGACAAAATGCGCCTGTTGTCGGGGGAACCCTGACATTATTGAGAGAAAGTGGACCAAGGCCTTTGCCCAGTGCTGATCAGGCCGGGGAAGGCGTCGGTTTAGAAGAGAAGTCAGTCGGCGAAGTGCGGGATTGGTCTGTGAGAAGAAGGGTGGGGAGAGTAGTGTCTGCCGATCCGGCGCGGCGTTATCGAGTTCGTCCGCTCCTGCGAGCCCGACCGGCCGGTGTAGGGACGGGGGTGCTGCCCGGCTTCAGGTCATCACGCCAAGGGGCTTCCCAAAGGCGTTCGCCGCCGACAAAGGCATGGACGTTGTTGCCGCGATGGGCTCCTGCCGGAAGGCGATCCAGCTTCTTGACGTTCCCGCCCCCCAGGACTACCTGATCGGCGACCAACGCATCCTTCAGGCGAGCCACCACGTCGTCAACCGCGCGCCGCCACCGCTTCTTCCCCAAGCGCTCGAGTCCGCGCCGGCCCACATAGTCTTCGAAGGTCTTCTTTTTCTTGTAAGGCAAATGGCCCAGTTCCATCGGCATGATGGCGCGGCCGCTGACGAGTGCCGAGCCCAATCCCGTGCCGAGTCCCAGAAACAGCATCCGCCCCCCCTTGTAACTACCGACGGCCTGCATGGCCGCATCGTTGATTACGACGACAGGACGGCCGAAGGCCTTCTTAAAATCGAACCCCGCCCAGCCGCGCCCCAAATTCTTCGGCTCGGCGAGGATGACACCCTGTCTGACCGGTCCGGGATACCCGATCGAGACCGCGGCATAGCGCCATCCCTCGGCCAGTCGCCTCACACCGTCGACCACCTGCGCCGCCGTCAACTCCGGTCCTGAGGGAAACTTCCGGATCTCCCGCTGTCCGGACAGGCGCACCTTGACGTTATTCCCCCCCACATCGACGACAAGGACCGTCCTCGCGCCGGCGCGCAGATTCGTGTCGTGAGCCGGTGACGCGCCGCGTGGTCTATGCTGAATCTTCACGGTTGAAGCAAACACCTTCATGAAACAAGGGCATGGGTCGAACGGCGGTATGGAGGCCCGGCCCTCTCGAAGGGCCTAGCCTCACACCGGTCCGCCTAACGGAGTCAGCGCTTCGTGGGATCCCCGACCTGGACGGTTCCCGATGTGATCGCCTTTCCACCCGGCAAGGCCGACTCCATCCGCAGATTGTACTTCACCACCCCGACCTTGCTGAAACAGGCGGCGACCGACTCGTTCGGAGCGATAGTGGCGGACTCGCGCTTCATGCCGAGGAAGTTCGAGAATCCTCGCTCGCACGACAGTGTATCCTGCGCGTCGGCCACCAAGTCCAACCGCACGGGCAACGAGCGATGATTGACCCAGCGCACTTCATCCCCGATGTTGACGACGATATCGGCTGGTTCCGGTTCCTTCTCGATCTTGATGGTATGAATCTCTCCGCTCCGGGTCGTTTGCGGACCCGCGCAGGCCACCAGACTCACGGACAGAGCAACCACGGCCATCGCCCACACATTGCACTTATTCATGACTCTCCTCCTCGAAGTAAAGTTGATCCGTGTCCCCTTCACTACCTAGGAGAACACCTAGGTACATAACATAATCAATAAGCATGCCAACAAGCTAGCCGCTCTTCCCCCAGCAACCTAGGTGGCGAAAATTCATCAGCGCGTCAGGATTATCCTGACATGGTTTACTGGTTCCACGCGGTCGACCGTCCCATAAACGCCACGACGCCATGCCACAGACTGTGGCAAAAACGGCACGCTCCGTGGTCGACGGTCGCGGATCGGTTCTCAGACGTCTTCACGGACTCCCGGCCATGGCGCTCACGGCTCCCCGGCCATCAACCTTCGCGCCGGCAGGGATGGACATGGAGGGTCGACGTCCGAGGCGAACATCGGCCGTCAATCACGTCTATGGACGACTGGGGGAGGTGAGGGTCTGAGGCAGCATGAGAAGATTGGTCAGGACATCGATGGCCAATCGAGGATATCCCGTGAGTCCCTTGGCGATGGATTCCACGGGAAGATACCGCACGTCCGGATCGCGATAAGAGCCTTTCACCTCGAAGAGAGCCGTCGTCAATCCGGGACGATCTCCCGCAAGGAGCTGGCCGAACAGGGGGATGCTGCTGATGGTGTCCGCATAGGCGCCCAACGGACTGACCGCCAGGCCCACGTCGAGTTGTTCGGTTACGGCATCGAAGGTGCCTGCCCCGCTGATTTTGAGGATCGGGCTGTCGAATACGATATCCTGGGCGCTCAGCACGCCTTCCCGCACGGTGACGGTCGCCGAGATGGAGTCATACGGGATTCCCTCACGGTCGAGGTCGATCGTTCCCTCAAGAAGAGCCGGCACGTTGAGGATCTTGAGCACCTTCGGAAGAACCGTCCCATGGACGACCTTCCCGCGCTCGAGCCGCAGTATGATCGGGGCACGGGACTGGAGCGTCTTGAGAAACGGGGAAGTTCCGCCGATGACCCCCTGTAGCGCTCCGGCCACCGATACCCGCCCTCGCAGGATCTCCTCATCCGGCTCGAACAGGGAGAGCACGTGGTGCACCGGCACCCCGTCGATCCGGAAGGTGCCCGCAAGGTCGGCCCGAGCGGCGGCACGAAGATCCAGTGAGGCCTCTGCGGCGATCACGCCCTCTTTCGTATCACCGCTGAAGCGTTGGAGGTGAATTTGCCCCTCCCCCATACGGAGATGTCCGCTCAGCTTGGTGACGAGCAGTTGGTGATACCGCACCTGGGACAGGATCAGTCCGACGTCGGCAAAACCGGAGTGCGCCCATCGGCGGAGACGATCAAGGAAGGGCTCGCCCGCTTCACGCGTGTCCGCACGCGACAGTAACCGGGACAAGTCCAGTTTCGACGACTCGACCGTGAGTACGAGATCCGGCTTGCGCAGCCACCGTTTGATCGTGCCCCGCAGCCGGACGTCGCTGTCACGGATCTTGAATGCGAGGCGCCCGATGTTCACGTCCTGATCGGCCAAATTGACCCGAAACATCACGTCGTGCAGCGGGTCTTTCATCCCGCCCTCCTGAATCACCCCCTCGCGCAACTCGACCCATCCATTGAAGCGCGATGCTGCCCAGTCGCGCCACCGGCCTTTGGCGTCCACCGTCAGCGTGAGCACGCCTTCTTTCAGAGGTCCGGCCGAAAACCCGCTCGCCAGCCTCGTGATCGACACCGGTCCCGTCGCCAGACGAACCTTGAACCGATATGGAGGCTCCAGCCGGACCCTGGCGCTCCCATCCAACCGCACGAACGGCAACCGAAGATCGAGCCGGGAGAATGTCAGCCGCCCTCCCTCCGCAAGGTGCCCTGCGAACTTGACGGCGGTTTGCACTCCGACTGGTTTGTCGATCACGGGCGCCACCAGCAACGCCGCCCGATCCAGTTCGAGCACCCCCTTGAAGCGGGGAGCCGACAACAGCCCGTCGAGGGTGGCTTTGATTTGAATCGGACCGGTCAACCCGAACGTATCGTGTGACTCCGGTCGGATCGACAACAGAGGCAGCAGAGCCTCGCCCTGGCCTTCCAGTAACAGGGAGACCTCCTCCATCTTCGCGCGAGGCTCGAGGGCCACCGCTCCGTTGGTCTTGAAGCGGAGCGGCCCCATCACCCCGTCGAGTCGCCGAACTTCCAGGAGCCGCGGCGTGACGATGGCCTCGACATCCAGTTGCTCGACGGCTTGGGGCAACTGCGGCACCTGCACCGCCACACCGTGTCCGGAGACCTCCGCTCTGACCAGGGCCACATCGGGTTTGGGGGAGAGCCCCCCAGTGAGGCGAATCGACAGCCGGAGTTCCCCGGTCGCCTCGCCGACTCGGTCACGGAGCACGCGCTGCAGATCCGCGGTGCCGACTCGTCGAAGGAGGTCGAGCAGGTCACCGGCCTGACTCTCGCCGGCGGCCTCCACATCGAGTGTCGGGGCCACCTGAAGGTGCGAGACCGTCACTTTTCCCGCCGTAATCCGAATCGGTCCGTACAGGCCGCGCAGATCGCTGGCCTCGAGCGTGTGCGGGTCGAGAAAGAGGGTGCCGGACGCCTCATTGATCGGAACCCGGTCGTCTCCCAGCAACGCATGTCCGTGGGAGACCTTGGCCACGCCTTTCCACTCATCGGGCTGCGGCGCCCCGACGCGGCCCCGAACGGTGGCGCTGATCACCTCGAGGGTGGCCGCGCCCTCCTGTTCGACCAGAAAAGTTTTGATCGAGGGGTCGATCCACAACACAGGAACGTGTTGCACCAAGGATTCAAAGCCGAACGGGGTCGAGGCCAGGGTGACGGCATACTGCGGCTGGTCGCTCCCCAAACCTTGGACCCAGCCTTCTCCCCGGAGGCCCAGCCAGTCCAACCGAAGATCGGTCTGTGCCAATCTCACATCGTACCCAGCCGGCCCCGGAGAGAGAACTACCTGCGCGGTCAGGTCTCCTCGCCCGCCGTCCGGAAGCGCCGTGGGCGCTCCCAGGCGCCGCAACCAGCCTTGTGTGTCGATATCGTGCAGGCTCACCTGTCCGGAAAATTGAACCGGGATCATTTCGCCGGCCGAGGAATCTGACGCGACGCCTGAACCTAAGTCCGCCCAGGCGACGGATCCGGCGACGTGGAACGACGAGGGCGTGGGCGTGCCCTGCACCTGCCCGGTCATTTCCAGATCCGCTGTCTGCCCCCGGTTTCGATCGAGGGCGATGAGGTGAAAGCCGGTCACCCGAATGGGATCGAGCGCCTGCCCAAGTCGCTCGTCGACGAGGAGCGCTTCGCCGTCGGTAATCTCAATTCGGGGGAACCGCATCGGTGCGCGGGACGCCATCGGCTCGGCTCCACCCGGAGGCGCCGCCCGCGCGGCGAAGGGGAGATGCCACTGTCCTTGCGGGTCCCTGCGCACGACCATTTGCGGAGCCAGGATGCGGATACGAGCCAACGCGAGATCACCCCGCATCAGCGACCGGAGATCCAATGTGAGGTCCACACGACGAGCGCGAAGCTCCGGTTCACGCCGGACCGGATCGTGCACCACCACCTCCATCAACTCGACATGCGGTCGCGGGACGAAACGAATCCGTAGGGCGGCGACTTCGATCCCCGTCACGCGCGTGACCTGTCGTTGAATGGCCTCGCGCACGGGGGTCAGATTGAGCGCGAACTGCAAGAGGGGCGGCACGAGGATGAGCGCGGCGAGGATGAGAAACCATCGAGGGACGCGGGGAGTGGAGCCGGAGGGATGCGTCATATCCGCTTCAACAACCGTGGCGCAACGCCGACCATCGAACCCCGCCGTCCTGAGACGGGAACCCGTTCATGCGGTCGCTCAGCGCCATGCACTATTTCCATCTATTCAACCGACTCGGCCGGTGCCGACGTGGCGCGGCAGTCGGCGCTGTGCGCCGCCGACCTTCCGACAACGAACCTGGGGCGACGGGAAAGCGCAGACACGGCGGGCACCGCGAGAGGTTACCGGGCCTGGACGATCTTCTCCGGTGTCAGCAAACCAGACCCGACGGCAAAGCGGACCAGTTCCGCCCTGGTGCGGAATCCCAGCTTGTCCGAAAGCCGCGCCCGGTATGTTTCCACCGACTTGACGCTGAGGCTCAACTGACTGGCAATCTCGGCGTTCGTATACCCCTGCGCCACTCGATGCAACACCTCCCGCTCCCTCGCGCTGAGCCGGTGCACGGGGGCGGATGCCGGCCCGTCATGATCCGAGTCGCGGTCCTTCCGGAGAGGTTCCCGGCCCCCTTGGTCCGCCATGGCCAGATCGACGAACGTCCGCCCCTGGACGACGGCGCGGATCGCGGTCAACAGCTCCGAGTCCGCCACGCTCTTGGCCACGTACCCGGACGCTCCCGCGGCCAACGCCATGCGCACGTACGACACGTCGGTGTGCATGCTGAGCACCAGTACCTTGATCTCCGAATGCGCGCGGCGGAGGGTGGCGATCGCCTCCAGGCCGGAATGGTGTCCCATCGAGAGGTCCATGACGACCACGTCGGGCTTGAGAGTCTGCGCGTGCGCAACCGCCTCAAGGCTGTCTCCGGCCTCTCCGACGACGTCGAGGTCCGGCTGGGCGTTCAGCAGCATCGCCAGCCCGGACCGCAAGACCGCGTGGTCATCCGCGAGCAACACCCGAATGCTCATGGCGCTCCCTCCGTGATAGGTAACCGGACGTAGACGGCGGTGCCTTTTCCCGAGGACGATTCGATCTCCACCGTTCCGCCGAGCAGGCCCGCCCGCTCGCGCATCCCGGGGATGCCGAGGCCGGCCGTCCCCCCTGACGCAGCCCCGTCCACCTCGAAGCCGCACCCGTTGTCCTCGATGATCGCGGTGACCGCGGACCGGCCGCGTTCCAACACGACGCTCAAGGCCCTGGCCCCGGCATGCTTGGCGGCGTTCGTCATCGCCTCCTGAATGATGCGGTAGAGGGCGGTCTCCACCGCGCTCGGCAAACGCCCATCCCGCACTCCCCCGAAATGCACGTCGGCGGCGATCCCATACGCGACCGCATAATCCCGGGCATATTGCCGCAACGCCTCTTCGAGCCCCAGATCGTCCAGCACGCTGGGCCGGAGCCCGCGGGCGATGCGCCGCACCTCGTGAACGGCGTCGGCGGCGATCCGCCTCAACCGGCGCGCCTGAGCCGAGGTTGCCTCGCTCCGGGGCGCGTCCTCCAGCGAACGCAGCCCCACCGCCAATCCGGTGAGAACCTGGCCGATCCCGTCGTGCAATTCGCGGGCGACTCGTTGGCGTTCTTCTTCCTGCACCACCATGATCTTATCGAGCAACCGGGTCCTGATGACGTCGGCGCGCTTGCGTTCCGAGACATCCTCGACCATCGCCAGCGCATAGGGAGTGGTCCCCTTCTTGGTGCGCAGCGCGGTGACGGTCAGATGCCCCCAGAAAGTTTTCCCGGCCTTGGTGCGATAGCGCTGGTCGCGGTGGAAGGATGGACTCCTGCCGTCGATCACCTCTTCCACCAGACGAAGGTGGTTCCCGGCATCGTCCGGGTGCGTCAGCTCGCCCAAGGTTTTGCCCGTCAGTTCGGCGGCGCTGTACCCCGACATTCTGCAGAACGCCTCGTTCACACGGAGAAACCGGCCGTCCCGCCCGATGGCTCCGATGCCGATCGGCGCTTCCTCAAAAATGCCCCGAAACCGCTCTTCGCTTTCCTTCAGTTGCTCCATCAGCCGCTTCGATTCGGTGACGTCCGTGACGACCGCCAGTCGAGCCCGCCGCCCTCCGTGGTCGAACGAGTACACGCCTAATTCGACGTCGATCAGCGACCCGTCCTTCTTGCGATGGCGCCAGGATCCCGGGATCTTCGGCCCATCCGCGGTGACCGGCAAGGCCTCCAGGAACCGCGGCACGTCCTCGGGCGGACGAATGTCCTTCACGGTCATGGCAAAAAATTCCTCTCTCGCGTATCCGTACTGCCGGACGGCCGACTCATTCACGTCCAGAAATTGCAACGTATCGAGATCGACGATCCACATGGGGGAAGGCGCGTGCTCGAACAGCGTCTGGTATTGCGCGCGGCTCTGATCCAACAATCGTTCCACGCGTGCCCGCTGCACGAGCTCGGCCTGTAGCGACTCGATGGCACGGGAGAGGTCGGCGGTCCGTTGCCGGACCATGGCCTCCGCCTCGGCGTGCGACTGTTCCAAATTCCGTGTGGCGTCGCGCCCGGCGAGCCCCAGCTTGAGCGTCACCCACAGCAACAGGCTGACGAGCGCGCGGTTGGTCCAGTCGATCGGGTGCGGAACCCCCGCGGAGGACAGCATCGCGCCGCACAGGGTGAGCGCCGTGCACCCGACGGTCATGACGGCAGGAAAGCCCCGTCGAGTCGATCGCAGGGACAGATACACGACCAGCGCGTAGAGGAGTTCCACCGCCGTCCCGCTCGGCAGCATCGCATCCAAGGCCAGGATGCTCAACGCCCCCGATATGAGCGCGCCCTCGAGCATCCAGTCGGTCCTCGCCAGCCGGTCCCAGGCCGCCGACCAGGAGCCCGGCCATCCCAGCGGAAACCGCAGCCGAGATGCGGTGGAGCCATCGGCCCGAGAGGGGCCGGCTGGAATACTGGAGGGGTTCCACACCATCAGAGACTCCGATGTTCTTCAGTGTAGAGTGGCCCAGTTCGCTAAACAAGGCCGGCGGGCCGCCCCATGCGGCCCGGCCGAGAGCGGGCGACGACCGCCGGAGGTTCGATTCGGCCGTCGATCGTGGCGGGAGTCGGCAGGTCGTCGGGCCCGCGCGCCGGCGAGATCGGTCAGGTGTTCGAGGCCCGCGTGAGACCGGAGGTTTCCGGTGCGCCCAGCTCCATCTGCGCGGCGAGCACCCGCAACAGATGGTCGCGCGAGATCATGCCGACCAGACGGTCCTGTTGCGTCACCGGCACTTGGTTCACGTCCTCCTGCTCCATGAGCGTCAACACGTCGATCAGGCGAGTCCCGGCGTCGACGGCCCGTAGCTGCGAGAGGGGAAGCATGATGGCCTCGACCGGGGTACGGGCCCATTGCTCCCGCGGGACCGCCTTGACGTGGTGCAGCGTCACGAGCCCCTGCAAGCGATCCCCCTCTGCGACCAGGAAGCACCGTCGACCGGTGCGGAGCATCTGCGTCTCGACCAACGAGGCCACATCCGTCCGAGCGGCGATCGTGGGACAGTCTCGCGCCATGATGTCGCCGGCCGTCAAACCGCTGAGCGCGGATCGGACGCTCACCTGAAGCACGCTCGCCTGCGCCGCGTTGAGCAGAAACCAGCCGATGAAGGCCAACCACAGCCCGTTGAACCACTGCACCGCAAAGGCCGTCCAGACGCCGAGGAAGATGAGGGCGTACCCGATCGCCTGCCCCGTTCCCGCCGCAATGCGTGTCGCCTTGGACAAATTCCCCGTGACCTGCCAGATGACCGCGCGCAGAACCCGACCTCCGTCGAGCGGAAAGCCCGGGACCAGATTGAAGACCGCCAGGAGCAGGTTGATCGACGCCAGCCATCCGGCCAGCGCCGAGAGGTGCTCCTGTCGCCCCTCGGTGAGCAGGGAGCCGAGCCCGAAGGCGGCGGCCAACGCCGCGCTGGCGATCGGGCCGGCAATGGCGATCTGAAACTCCGTGACCGGACGGTCCGGTTCACGGCCGATCTGCGCGACGCCGCCGAAGACGAACAGCGTGATCGAACGCACGGGGATCCCTTTGGCCAGCGCCACGAAACTATGCGCCAACTCGTGCAGGAGAATCGACGTGAAGAACAGGAGACTCGTGGCAATCCCCACCGCATAATGCTCTGCCAGCGTCCACTGGGGATGCAGCGAGGCGAACTGGGTGGTCAACGACAGGGTGATAAGCGCGAAAATGATGAACCACGAGTAGTGGACCCCGACGTCGATTCCCCGAATCCTCGTCACCCTGATCGATTGTCCGATCATGCGTCACCTCCGGCCTGGTTCGGCGGTCCGTCTTTCGTGAGCGCTCATCCCACCGGCACGTCCAGCAGGTACAATTCCCCCTCCACGTTCGGATGCAGGTCGCAGCGGAAGGTCACCCGCCCCTGCCGGTCCGGCGTGAGGCGGATCACCGCCGTTTTCTCCGGATCGAGGTGAAGCCCCTCGAATCCTTTCCCGAAGACCGCAACCCCGCCGACTTCCACGCGCACCCGCAGCTCGGTCAGAGTCGGGGAGATGAATCCGTGCGTCACCGGATCCTCGTTGCGGATCACCAGCGCCGTCGGAATCCCCGCGCGAATCGCCATGGCCTTGGTCCGCACGAAGCTTGAATCGCGGATGACGATCTCGATCCGTTGCTCCCCGACGGGTGGGGCGTCCAAGGCGACGCCGGAGCCGGGGCCCAAGACCGACACACCCCACACGACCAGGCTGAGACATCCCCGCCACATCTTTCTCGACCCGACCCGTCCTCGTTCTTCCATGTCGTGCCTCCAATCTGTCATGCGCCGACCGCCGGTCCGGTTCCCGGACTCAACGGACCTTCTTTTTCTTGCCTTTGATCAGAACGATCACGCCGATGATGCCGATCACCACCGCGAGGATTCCCAAGAGCGCCAGCGGATCCATCGTTCACCTCCCTCCGGTACGACCATCCGGGTTCATCATCTCGGTGCGTGTACGCTCCGATCACCCACTGCGCCGTGCACGCCCGAGCGCTCCCTCTCGCTTCCCGTCCCAAATCCCAGCTCATCGCAGGATGGGGCATTCATGGGCGACGGCGATGGTTGCGCTCCCACGCCCGCCGCAGCCACGTCTCGATCTCCACGACCACGAACACCGTCACGGCCGCCGCCAGAATCAGCGCCCACGCCAACCCGTCGATCGGGGCCGTGTGGAACAACCGGTTCATGGCCGGCACGTACGTCAGCAGGACTTGCAGCGCCACCATCGCCGTCACCCCCCGCCAGATCCATGGATTGCTGAACAGGCCGATATGGAACACCGTGTAATCCAACGAACGGCAGTTGAACAGGTAAAACAGTTCGACCATGACGAAGACATTCACGGCCGCCGTGCGGGCCGCAACGAGGGAGTCGGTCCGCTGCAGTTCCCACAGAAACACTCCGTAGGCGCCGGCCAACATCAAGAACGAAACGAGCACGATCCGTTCCACCAGCACACCCGTCAGAATGGGTTGGCCTGGATCACGCGGAGCCCGTGTCATGATTCCCGGCTCCTTGGGCTCGAACGCCAGCATCAGCCCCAAGGCCACCGCGGTCGTCATGTTGACCCAGAGAATTTGTACCGGGAGGATCGGGAGCACGGCTCCGAACGCGATCGCCGTCAGCAGCACCAACCCTTCACCCATGTTGGTCGGCAAGGTCCAGACGATGAACTTCGTCAGATTGTCGAAGACACAACGCCCCTCCTCCACCGCCGCCTCGATGGAGGCGAAGTTGTCGTCGGTCAACACCATGTCGGCGGCCTCCTTGGCCACCTCGGTGCCGCCCCGCCCCATCGCCACGCCGATGTCGGCCTGCTTGAGGGCCGGGGCGTCGTTCACCCCGTCGCCCGTCATCGCCACGACGTGGTCCCTCGCCTGCAACGCCTCCACCAGCCGCAGCTTTTGCTCGGGGGACACTCGCGCGAACACCGCGGTCCGATCCGCCGCCTCCACGAGCGCCTCGCGGGGGGTGGCCGCGAGGTCCTGACCGGTCATGGCGATCAAGGCCCCGTTCTGCTGGTGCCTCCGTCCATTCAATCCGATCTGCGCCGCAATCGCCCGCGCCGTGACCGCATGGTCGCCGGTGATCATCTTCACCGCGATGCCGGCGCTCTGGCAGGCGCGGACGGCGGCCACCGCTTCGGGCCTCGGGGGATCCATCATGGCCTGGAGACCCAAAAAGACGAGACCGCTTTCCACATCCCGCTCCACCAATGAGACGGAGCCCGCCGGCGCCGGCTTGCGGGCGAAGGCCAACACGCGGAGTCCTCGCTCGGCAAACGCGTCCACGCGATCAAGGACGGCCTGGGGGTCGAGCGCCTGCTCCGATCCGTCCGCCGGGAGCATTCGATCGCAGAGTCGGACCGTCTTTTCGACTGCTCCCTTGACGTAGATCACGCACTCGCCTCCCGGCGGCACCCGATGCAGGGTCGCCATGAACTGCCGCTCCGACTCGAACGGAATGGCGTCGACTCGAGGAAACACCTCGTTGAGCTCAGTCGGGTCGAGCCCGGCCTTCTTGGCCGCCACCAACAAGGCCCCTTCGGTCGGGTCGCCCGTGATGGTCCAGCGACCGTCGCGTTCCAGATGCTGCGCGTCGTTGCAGAGCGCGCCCGCCGTCAGCAGTGCCTCCAGACCGGGAAGCTCGCTTAACGTGGCGTCCTGGGTGCTGAGGGTCGAGTGATCGGCCTGCGGGAGTATCTCCTCGCCGGGCGGCTCGACACCCAGCACCTTCGATCCGGTCGCACCGTCTCGGACGTGCCCGACCGGCTCGTACCCGGCCCCGTCGACGTCGAAGACGGTCGCTCCGGCCAGCAGAGCCTGCACCGTCATTTCGTTCTTCGTCAGCGTCCCGGTCTTGTCCGAACAGATGACCGTCGTGCTTCCCAACGTCTCCACCGCCGGCAGCTTGCGGATGATGGCATTGCGCTGGGCCATCCGGCTCACCCCGATCGCGAGCGTGATCGTGACCGCCGCCGGCAACCCCTCGGGAATCGCGCCGACGGCCAGCGCCACCGCGGCCATGAAGATGTCCGCGGGATTCTGCCCTCTCCACAGCCCCAGCGCGAAGGTCAGGGCGGCGAGGCCGAGAATCCCTACGGTCAGCACCTTGCTGAAATAGCCAAGCTTCTTCGTGAGCGGCGTGGCAATCTCCGTCGTTTCGCCCATCAATTGATGGATACGTCCCAGTTCGGTCGCGACACCCGTGGCGACCACCACCCCCGTCCCCTGTCCATACGTCACGAGCGTGCCGGAGAAGGCCATGTTCTTTCGATCCGCGACGACGGTCTCGGGCGCCAGCACCTGGTCGGCCTTCTCGACGGGGACCGATTCTCCGGTCAAGGCGGATTCGTCCACCCGCAACTCGCGCGTGGAGACCAGCCGTAGATCGGCCGGCGTTTTGTCGCCGGATTCCAGCAGGACGAGATCGCCCGGTACAACCTCGGCGGAGGGGATCCGCACCTTGCGCCCATCGCGCCGCACCGTGGCCTCGGTCTTCATCATCGACAGGAGCGCCTCCAAGGCTTGCTCGGCGCGGGACTCCTGGATGAAGCCCACGATCGCATTGACCAGGACCACGCCGAAGATCACCCCGGCGTCGACCCACTCGCCCAACAGCGCGGTCATCACGGTGGCGACCAAGAGCACGTAAATCAGCGGGTGATGGAACTGAAACAGAAACCGAAGGACGGGCCCGTGGCGACGGAATTTCGGCAGCACATTGGGGCCGAACCGCTCGAGGCGGGCCGCCGCCTCCTCGGGGGTGAGCCCTTTGGCTTGGTCGGTTTCGAGCAGCAACACCACCTCGTGCGCGGGCAAGTGGTGATGGCCGGGCGTGGAATGTCGGGACTGTGGATCGAGATCGCGAGCCGTGTTTCCCATCGTGCCTTTCGACGTCTGGTTCATGAGGCGACGGCGCTTTCCCCTTGGTCGGAGGACCCTCCGTTGGGAGGAGGACGCCGGGCGTCCAAGATCGCGCGGAGCTTGAGGGATGAGGCCTGGTCCGTGAACACCAACAAGGAATCGTTGGGCTCCAACACGGTGCTGCCGTCCGGCACGAAACAATGCTCTTTCCGCCCGACGAGGATCACGAATGTACGCTTGGGCAGGCCGAGGTCCAGCAGCCGCTTGCCGACCGCGATCGAGGATTCCGGGATCGTCACTTCGATCAGGCCGCTCTTGAGGCTGCTCGGAGCATCCCAGACCGGCGAGCTATCGACTCGCGTCGGCAGCGCCTCGTCGACGCGCAGCCACCGGGCGACCACGGGGATCGACGTGCCCTGGAGCAGCACGGACGCCAGGACAATGAAGAACACCAGATTAAACATCATGGTGGCTTGGGGAACTCCGGCGAGCAGAGGAAAGGTCGCGAGGATGATCGGCACGGCCCCGCGCAGGCCGACCCAGGCAATCATCGTTTTTTCGCGCAAGTTGAGCGACGTGAAGGCGAGTGTGGAAAAGACGGCGACAGGCCGGGCGCAGAACATCAAAAACAGGGCCAGGAGCAGGCCGGTTCCGGCCACGGATACGAGCTGCATGGGAAACACCTGCAGCCCGAGCGTCAGAAACATGGCGATTTGCATCAACCAGGCCAACCCGTCGTGAAACCGCAGGAGGCTGCGCTTGTGGATGAAATCGCTGTTTCCCATCATCAGCCCGGCCAGATAGACGGCCAAGAACCCGTTGCCGCCCAGCCAGGTGCTGCCGCTGTAGGTCAGGAGAACCAGGGACAAGGTCAGCACCGGATAGAGCCCGTCGTATTCCAAACGCAGCCGATTGACCAGCAACACCATGAGCTTGCCCGTGCCGTACCCGATGGCGGCGCCGAGCACCATTTGGCGGATGAACATGGGCACCAGCTCGAGTACCGAGCTGGACGTTCCAGTGATCAAGCTGATGATCCCGATCGTCAAGAAGACCGCCATCGGGTCGTTGCTGCCGGACTCCAGTTCGAGCAACGGCTTCAACGGCCGACGGAGACTGACATATCGCGACCGCATGACCGCGAACACGGCCGCCGCGTCGGTCGAGGAGACAATGGCTCCGATCAGAAGCCCCTCCAGCCACGACATCCCGATGACCGTCGTCGTGAATAGACCGACCAGGCCGGCGGTCAGGGCCACGCCCACCGTCGACAGCGCCATCCCCTTTCCGAATTGCGATCGAACGCTGGCCCACTCGGTGTCCAGACCGCCTGCGAACAGAATGAACGCGAGCGCCACCACACCGAGCGACTGGGCGAGCCACGGATTGTCGAAGTGGATACCGCCGGGTCCGTCCGACCCCGCCAGCATCCCGATGATGAGAAACAGCAGCAGGACGGGGACGCCCAAGCGCCCGGAGGCCCGACTCGCAATGACGCTCAACAACAGGAGGCACGAGCCCGCGAGCAGAAAATATTCGATCGTCAGCGTCATCGGCTTCTCCGTCGTGCTCCATGCTTGCGGGCATGGAGCAGCGGGGCGGCGCGCTTCACGACCAGGACCGGGCAACCGGCCCGTCTCACGATCCCCTCGGCCACGCTACCCAACACCAGGCGAGACAGTCCCCGCCGGCCTTGGGTGCCGACCGCAATGACATCGGCTTCCCATCGACCCGCTTCCTCTAAGATTGTGTCGATCGGGTCACCCGATCTCCATGCCCCCTCGGCCTCAAGGCCGTTCACCCGAAGCGCGCGGATCACCCTGTCCAATCTCCGCTGCCCGTGCGGCTTTCCGCCCGCCGCGCTCTGGACATGCACCACACGAACCTTGGCTCTCGCGAGCCTCGCCAGCAGGGCCACCGCCCGCTGTGCCTCTTCTGCACAAGGAGAGAAATCCGTTGCCACCAGCATCCGTTCAAACCGCACCCGCGCCGCATGCCGGACGACATCTCCAGCCAGTCCTCCATGAACGGCCAGCACCGGGCAGGTCGCCTGACGGACCACCGCTTGCGCCGTACTGCCCAGCCGTAGGCGATCCCATCCGATTCGTCCTTCGGTGCCCATCACGAGGAGCTGCACCTGGTCCTGCCCCATGCGGTGCAGGATGCGATCCTCCGGAACGCCGAAATCCATCAGCGGCTCCGCATGGACTCCGGCCTCCTTCGCGATCCGCGCCAAGCGTCCGAGTTCGAGCAACGCCGACGTCCGAAGGGAGTTCAGGTATCGGCTGTCCGGAGGGGGGCCCTTGGTGTCGGACGGGACCCTGATCACATGGAGGATCTCGAGGCGAACCCCGAGCAGGCGCGCGAGCGCGAGACCGTAATCGAACGCACGTCGCGCCGGTCGTCGGAAGTCCGTCGGCAGCAGGATGCGAGCGGCGCCCTTTCGGGACCGTGGCGTCATCGGATGCCCTCGCCCGGAAACGGTGGGGTGTTCATGTTCATGCTCATGCGGCTGACGCCCAGGCTCGGCCTGCACGCCTCACCCTTCCTTCAAGACCTTCATCAGCGCTTGTACCATTTCGCGGCCGTCGCCGAACAGCATGACCGTGTTGCCGGCGGCGAACAGGGGATTCGGGATGCCGGCGAAGCCAGGACTGAGGCTCCGCTTGATCACCACGACCGTCCGGGCCTTATCGACGTCGAGAATCGGCATGCCCGCAATGGGACTGGCGGGATCGGTCCTCGCCAGCGGATTGACGACGTCGTTCGCGCCGATGACGAGCGCCACATCGGTGTGGTCGAAGCTCGGATTGCTCTCGTCGAGATCCTTCAGCAGCTCGTAGGGCACGTTCGCTTCGGCGAGCAGCACGTTCATATGACCGGGCATGCGTCCGGCCACCGGATGGATGGCGAACTCGACGTCGATGCCCCGCGAGCGCAGCAGCGCGGCGAGCTGGGCCACGCCGTGCTGGGCCTGAGACACCGCCATACCGAAGCCGGGCACGATCACGACGCGGCGGGCCGTGTCGAACAAGAGCGCCACCTCCTCGGGGGTACTGGACTTGACCCGGCCCACGTAGATGTCCTCGCCCGGGGCCTCCGCCGGGGAGGCCGCCGCTCCCCCGGTCATCACCTCCAGTGGCGATCGGTTCATGGCCCGGCACATGATCTGGGTCAGAATGAGTCCCGAGGCCCCCACCAGCGAGCCGGCGATGATCAGCACGTTGTTGTCCAACACGAAACCCGTGGCAGCCGCGGCCAACCCGGAGCAGGAATTCAAGAAGGCGATGACTACCGGCATGTCGGCCCCTCCGACCGGCAGCACCAGCGACAGCCCGAGCGCCGAGGAGACGGCGACGACGACCCAGTAGGCGACGTGCGGCTCCGGCGTCAGCAACAGCCACAGACCGAGCCCCGCGACGACAACGCCGAGGGCCGCGTTGGCGAGATGCTGGCCGGGAAACCGGATCGCCTTGTCGGTCATCAGCTCCTGCAGCTTGGCGAAGGCCACGAGACTTCCCCAGAACGTCACGGCCCCGATCACGCCGGACGCGACGGCCGCGACCGTGAAATGGCTCACCCCGGCGACAGCCGCGTCGCTCACCGCCAGTAACCCGGCGCCGGCCACCAGAACGGACGCGCCGCCGCCCAATCCATTCAGGAGCGCGACCATCTGGGGCATGGCGGTCATCTGAATTTTCAGTGCCAGCGTGGCGCCGATGACCATGCCGGCGAGCAGGGCGGCGACGATGGCCTGAAACCCCAGGATGCGCCGGTCGATCATGGTCAACGACACGGCGGTCACCATGCCGAGCGCGCCCAGCAGATTGCCCCGGACCGCCGTGCGCGGATGCCCGAGCCCTTTCAGGCCGATGACGAACAGCGCCGAGGCGCCCAGATAGCCGAGGTTGATCAGGGCCGCACTCATGGCGCTTTTCTCCGTTGGGACTTGAACATGGCGAGCATTCGATGCGTCACGAGAAACCCGGCGACGACATTGATCGTGGCGAACACCACGGCCACGAACCCCAGCACGGTCGAAAGAAGATCCCGCTCGGAGCCGGCGGCCAACAAGGCCCCGACGATCGTAATGCCGGAAATGGCGTTCGCGCCGGACATCAACGGCGTGTGGAGCGTCGGAGGCACCTTGGTGATGATTTCGAACCCGGCGAAGAGCGCCAGCACGAATATGGTCAACCCGGCGACCGCGATCTCCATCAGAATGTCCCTTTCGCCTCGGCGCCGGACGAGGCCGCCCGGAGCAACGCCGTCACCCTCGGATGGACCACCCGCCCCTCTCGTGTCAGCAGCGTGTCACGCGTGACGGCATCGTCGGGATTCAGCCGCACCGTCCCATCCTTGCAAAGGTGAGACAGGAAATTCGTCGCGTTGCTTCCGTACATCTGGCTGGCATGGACGGGCACCGTGCTCGGCAGATTGGTCGGCCCCAGCACGGTCACCCCGGCATGGGTCACCGTTTCGTTCGGGCGAGTCACGGCGCAGTTCCCTCCGCGGTCGGCGGCCACGTCGACGATCACGGAGCCCCGCGCCATGCGCGCAAGCATGTCGGCCGTGATCAAGACCGGAGCCGCTCGGCCCGGAACCGCGGCGGTACTGATGACCACGTCGCTCGCCGCCACGCCCGGCGTCAAGCCCTCGCGCTGCCGCCTGAGAATACCCTCGTCCACCGGCCTGGCATAGCCGCCCGCCTCCTCCACCTCCCCGGCCTCAACCGGAAATTCGATCACCTTGGCCCCGACGCTCCGGATCTCCTCCTTCACGGACGGACGGACATCATAGGCCGACACCGCCGCCCCCAGCCGGCGCGCCGTCGCAATGGCCTGCAAGCCCGCGACGCCGGCGCCGATGACCAGGACGCGGGCGGGCGCGATGGTCCCGGCCGCCGTCATCAGCATCGGAAAGAGTCTCGGGGACGCGGCCGCCGCCAGGAGCACGGCCTTGTATCCCACGATCGTCGCAAACGACGACAGCACGTCCATACTCTGGGCCCGGGCGATGCGCGGGATCAATTCCAGGGCGAACGTGGTCACTCCCCGCTTGGCCAGGTCCATCGCCGCCTGAGGCCGTCCCAGCGGATCGGCCAAACCGATCATCGTGTGCTCGGGACGCAGCAGGGGCAAATCTGGTACGCCGGCGTCGGGGTTTGCCCCCAGCAGTCTGACCTGCAGGAGGATCTGCGACGACTCGAACAACTCCGCGCGCGCGGCGATCACCTGCGCGCCCTTCGCTCGGTACTCCTCGTCGTCGAACCCCGCCGCCTCCCCCGCTCCGGATTCCACCGCCACGGACAGACCGATCTTGGCGAGGAGCGGCACGTGCATCGGAAGCAACGCGACGAGCCTTTCCCCCGGGGCCGTTTCCTTTGGCACGCCGACGCGCAATACGCTCACTCCACTCAACGTTCCTCCCCATGCATCAGCCCGGCCGAATGCCCACCGAGGACGCTACGGCTTGACCGTCACTTTCATGACTCCCTCGCGCCGCTCCCCGAACAGCCGATACCCTTCCTTGATGTCGTCCAACGAGAAGCGATGCGTCAACAGGGGCGTCAGATCGACACGCCCATGCCGAACGACCTCCATCAATCTCCGCATGCGTTCCTTCCCCCCGGGACAGAGGGTCGTCACGATGCGGTAGTCCCCGATCCCGGCCGCGAACGCGTCGTACGGCACCTGCACCTTCCCGGAGTACACACCCAAACTCGACAGGGTTCCGCCGGGCCTTAGACACCGGAGCGCGTTCTCGAAGGTGTCCTGCGAGCCCAGGGCTTCGATGGCGACGTCGGCCCCGCCGCCCGTGAGCCGCTTGACCTCCGCCACCACATCCGTCTGGCGATAATCCAACACGACGTCCACGCCGAGACGGCGCGCCATCGCCAGCCGCGCCTCGTCCCCGTCGACGCCGATGACCAGGGACGCCCCCATCAATCGAGCCCCCACGGACGCGCAGATTCCGATGGGCCCCTGCGCAAACACGACCACCGCATCACCGATCTTGACTCCGCCGGCCTCCGCTCCGCTGAACCCGGTCGAGGCGATGTCCGCCAGCAAGACCACCTGTTCATCCGTCAGGTCGTCGGGTATGTGCGCCAGATTGGCCTGCGCGAAGGGCACCAGCAGATAATCGGCCTGGCACCCGTGCATGGTGTTGCCGAACCGCCAACCCCCCGTCGCCCGATAACCCTCGGCGAGCCCGCACTGAGCGAGTTGGCCCGACAGACAGGCGCGGCATTGCCCGCACGGCGTGATCGCCCCCACCAGCACGCGATCGCCGACCTGATAGCCGGTGAGCCCCGGGCCGAGCTCCTCGATGACGCCGACCGGCTCGTGCCCCACGATCAAGCCGGGTTTTACCGGGTACTCCCCGCGGACGATATGGAGATCGGTGCCGCAGATGGTGGTCAACGTGACCCTGATCACCGCCTGGCCCGCCTCGGCCTTGGGTCGCGGCACCTCCTCGACGCGGATGTCGTTCACTCCGTGAAACACGGTCGCTCGCATCGTCTGCATGGCACACCTCCTCTGGTTCAACCGGTCGTCAGTGGGACGTCCCGGACGGTCACCCCGTGAGGACTCCGTTTGCCGTCCAAGACTTGCCGCTCCTCCTGGCTCAGGAGATCCGCTTCGGACAATTGCAGCAGGCGGGCCGTTTCACCCAGGCAGTGGAGCCAACTGCTCCGATTCACCCAGGCCATGCCCTGCGTGCTGAGCGTTCCCCCGTGGTTGATGTAACCGAGCCCGGCGGTGTGCCCGCCCGTATGCAGCGGCCCCAGCAGTCCGAGGATCGCTTCCGGTCTCGTGTGCGTGACGAACAGGCGCGGCAGCACCGAGGGAGGAAACAGTCGGGCGCGGATCTCCGCCGAGGCCCGGTGCGCCTCTTCCCCCGGCGAGCGTCCGGTGCGGAACCGGCCCGGTTCCAGCAGGTAGACGACGGCATGCGCGAGCTTTCGTTCCGCCAGGCGGCGGGAAGCAGCGAGCACCTCGATGAGCTGATAGGCCCCGACCGCGGTCAGAATGATGCGGGCCTGGTCCGGCTGAGAACCGGCCCAGTCCAGGCGCAGGCCTCCGTCCTTCACCAGTCGTCTGGCGTCTTCGGGCGCAAAAACGTCCGGAATCGTGTCGGCCTTCGGCGCCACGACGGTCCAGATCTGCCCGTGCGTCCGGTACACGGCTTCCATCACGGCGGCGGCGCTGTTGAAATCGCCGGGAAAGAGCACGCGCGACACATGCGACGGCTCGCCGAGCATCGCCTCCGCCATGCTGGGATCTTGATGCGATTGTTCGTTCTTGCCGTTCTCCCAGGTGTGCGAGGTGAGAAACAGCGGCACGGACAACCACCGCTGCGGCCGTCCGGCTTCCAAACAATGATTGGCGAAGATGATCTCCTGCCGGATCGCGCCGTGCATCTTGCTGCCGAAAGCTTCGTAGGTATGGATCAGGTTGATCCCGCCCTTATTGGCCAGGGCGGCGGACGCCACCGCCTCCTCGTTCAACGCCGTGATGACCGCGCCGTCCACGGATTCCGGCACGGCCGGCTCCGGATCGGTGACGCGAAACTTGAGCAACCCCAGCGTCGCGACCAGGCGATTCGAGAGCATCTCATCCGGATTCCCCACCCGCGGCCGCAGGTGAGGGTTGGCCTCGAGCGTCGCGACAAACATCCGATCGACCGCCGACATCGGCGAGGCGGTGGTCCGGACCGCCGGATCCCTCCGCGTGTCGTCCGAAATCGGCCGGAAGGGAGGCTCCGGGATCGTCTGCACCTGCACGTCGCGATGGGCCAAGACATGGTCCCGCTCCCGAACCCGACCGCTCATGTCGTGCCGTTGAAACATTGCGACGGCCGCGGCGAGGTCCGCCGAGGACACCCACAGCCGCTTGGCGCCTTGATTGAAGAGATCGGCGGCGCGGGCGTCGATGCGCGGATTGCCCATCAACGGCAGATTGTGCGCGAGGTTGGTGCCTTCCCCCGGGAACCCTGCGCCCTTCGGCGCGACGGCGATCCCGTAGGGAAGGGGCACGGGATACCGGCCCTCGCCCCGCGCGACGGCCTCCGCCGCCGCCTCCAGACGCCGTTCCATCTCCAGGATCGCCCAAAGGAAGGCCGCAGGATCGCGCCCGTCGAACTGAATCGGATCGAAGCCGTTCAACTTCAAGTGGTCGTGAAACCAGGCCGCGCCGCCCTGTTGAGACATGGTCGTGCGTTGGTCGATTCGCCGGCCGTTCTTGATCATGATCGGCGTGACGACTCCGGAATCCTCCGCGCGCCACCAGCGCGGGGCCCAGTCGCTCCCCCGTTGCTCTTCGAACGCGCCGTCGGAGAGAAATGCGACGAGCCGCTCGCCCGGCAGCGGCATGTGGACGTATTGCAGCTCGGCGAAACCGAGATAGCCGCCTTCGGCCATCCCGCCGGCCGTATGGACGTTCACGTGGCTCCCCAGCGGGGACTCCTGGCGGCCGTCCTCGCGAAGTCGGTACGAATAAAAGTCCCGCACATAGCGGGTCAACCCTTCATCGCTCACGGCATATCGGGCGGCATGCGCCTCCGTCAGGTTGCCGACGAGAAGGTTCAAGGAATCGATGGCCGCCACGCAGTGGCCCTGCCCCATGAGCCAGCCCCGCGTGTGTCCGCTCAGCACGTTGGCCGCCAAGTACCCGGCATAGGCCGGCACCATATTGAGCGATCCGCCCGTGTGGCCTTCGGGGCGGACTTTGAAATCCTCCGTGGCCAAGGGCCGTCCATCCAGGTAGACGGTTCGGGCGTAGGTTTCATGGACGACCAGCCAGAGCCCGGCCGAGGCCAGTCGGTCCAGGGCCATGAGGAACTCGTACAACGCGACTCCGTCCCCGGTTCGCCCCTGGGCCTTGAGCGTGGCGGCCAATTCGGCCACTCGCACCTGCGTGTCGTCCGCATGCTGGATGACGCCGTAGCCTTCGGCCCAGCGGGCGAAGGCCGGATCGTCCCGGCGGCTCTGCGCCGCCCTCGCCGCCACGCCTTGCTCCTCTTCGCGTTCTTTCACCGTGATGCTCCTTCCTTGCCCCGCAGGCATCGTAAGGTTTCGCGTGCAATCCAGGTTTCCTCGTCGATCCCGGCCACGTACACCGGCAGCGAGGAGGCCGCCGCGCTGATGCATCGGGCGGACCCGGCCGGCGCCGTGGTCGTGTCGCGGTTCCTGTCCGGATCGAGACGCAGTCCGCACCAGTCCATTCCGTCGCAGATGCGAGCCCGAATGTCCGGCGCCCGCTCGCCGATGCCTCCGCTGAAGACCACCGCATCGGCGCCGCCCAACACGGCCAGATAGGCTCCGAGGTACTTGCGGGCCCGGTAGCAAAACACCGCCAGCGCCAGCTCGGCCCGTCGGTCATGCTCTGCCGCCGCGCTCAACACCTCGCGCATATCCGACGACCGACCGGACAGCCCGAGCAATCCCGACCGCTCGTTCAATAACCGGTCGATCTGATCGATCGACCATCCCACGTGACGGGCGAGGTAGCCGATCAGGCCGGGATCACAATCCCCCGATCTGGTCCCCATGACCAACCCCTCCAGCGGCGTGAAGCCCATGGAGGTGTCGACGGAGCATCCGTCACGAATGGCCGCCGCCGAGCAGCCGTTGCCGAGATGCAACGTGATCAATCTGGTCCCGTCGAGCGACCGCCCTGCCGAATCCGCGTAGGCGGCGATCGCCGAGGCATGGGCGATGCCGTGAAAGCCGTAGCGACGAATGCCATGGCTCGCGGCCAGCTCTTCGTCGATCGCATAGGTCGCCGCGTGCTCCGGCATCGTGCGATGAAACGCCGTGTCGAAGACCGCCACCATCGGGAGGGCGTCGCCGATCGCCTCGCGTGCCGCCCGAATGGTGGCCAGACCGGCGGGATTGTGCAGCGGGGCCAATTCGATGACCCGCTCGATCTTCGCCATGACGTCGTCGTCGATCACGACCGGATCCCGGAACCACGCGCCCCCGTGCACGACTCGATGTCCCATCGCCTCCACACCGTCGTGCGCCACCCGCTCCAGGACCCAGCGGACAGCCTCCGGATGGCCCGGGACCTGTCGCTCTTCCGAGACGGCGGGACCCTCGCCAGACGCGAGCGTGAGCGTGGCCGTTCCGCCGATCCGCTCGACCAGCCCCCGAACACCGCCCTTGCGATTTCGCGGCAGCGTCGTCCGGCCGGCGAGCGGGAACTCGCCCAGCAGGAACTTCAAGGAGGAACTGCCGCTGTTCAATATCAAGATGTTCACATCAGCCCTTCGCTCTCGTGGTCCGACCCGTTGGCCATCCACGTCTCATCCGGAGAATGCACGTTCGATCGGCCGACGAAACTGCAGTGGCCCTCTCCCACTTGGACCCATGCGCCGCCTTCCCCCTGCTTCAGGTGGAGCATGGCGCCGGCCCGAACAGGAGGCCGGCCGATCGATCCACTGCTGGAGAGGAAGCCGAGGGTGCGTCGGTGGCGCCGCTTCTTCCGTGGACGGTTCGACCTCCCCGTTCCGAGGCACGGTCCGCGCCCAATGAAGGGTGAAAGCGCGCCGGGACACGCACATGGTCCGTGCCGGCTCACCCCACTCACCCAACCGCGAGCAATCAATCGGCCACGGATGGACGGCTGCCGTCCGAAGTCTTGGCTGAAAACAAGACGAGGCTCTGCCGATTGATGGGGCAGAGGCCTCGTCAACCGCCGCGCCCTACGGTCATCGCTTCGTTGGGTCCCCCACCTGCACGCTCCCGGACTTGATAGCCCGGCCGCCGGGGAGGGCCGACTCCATACGCAAATTGTATTTGATGACGCCGACTTTGCTGAAGCACGCGGCCACCGACTCGTTCGGATCAATGACCGCGTACTCCCGCTTCATCCCCAGAAAATTCGAAAATCCGCGTTGACATGAGAAGGTTTTATGCGCGTCGCCGACCAAGTCCAGCCGCACCGGCAGCGTGCGAACATTGATCCATCGCACCTCGTCGCCGATATTGACCACGACATCGGCCGGTTCCGGCTCCAATTCGATTTTCACGGTATGAATCTCCCCGCTCCGCGACGTCTGCGGCCCGGCACACGCCATCAAACTCACGGACAACGCGACTATCGCCAGTGCACACCCGTTCTGCGTCTTCATGAATGCCCTCCTTCGGCAAGTTCGTCTTTTCTGAACGGATTGTCTCTGCGCGGCTTCCACGTAGGCAACCAGATCCTAGCCAAAACCCAGCCATAAAGCTGTCGGGAGAATCCTGACGCTACGACGCCATTCCAAGGCATTCGTCTTCATCCGCCTCTCTGCCGTCAACATCCGACTGCCGGCCTCCCGGTTCGACGTCGAATATTGCCGGCAGAATCGGTGGCCGCAGTGTACGCCACAGCGACCTTGCAGCCACCAATAGGAGGGGGACCGGTTGATTCAGCCGGGCGGAGAAGGAACCGATGGATCATTCGCGCGGCACGGCCCGAGTATCGTCATGAGCACCACGCCGCGGCGGGCGGCACGCAGAGTCAACAGAGGCCGATTTCGGCGATGCCCACCAGGCGGACCCGTCGGGGACGCACCCCGCGACACCGAGGAGAACCTTCTCCCGGGCGGCTCGATGGGGAACGCTCGCCGTCGCGCTGGGACCACCGGGGCACGCTCCTCGCTCCGCTCGGCCTCGCGCTGCAAGACCGCGCGCCGGATGATCGGCATGGCAAAATTGATGATCAACACCATCACCACCAACAGCACCATGATGAGTTGGTCGAGCGTCATGGCCGTTCCTCCTTCTTCTGGCCGCCGGGCGGCTCGTCGCTCCCGGCAATCGCCTCCCGCATCGTGGTATCCGCCTGAACGTTCTTCATCCGATAGTAATCCATGATCCCCAGGTTCCCTTGGCGGAAGGCTTCGGCCATGGCCTTCGGCACCTCCGCCTCGGCCTCGACCACCTTCGCGCGCATCTCCTGTTCGAGCGCAACCGCCATGGCCCGACGCTGCTCGGCCTTGGCTTGCGCAATCTGCTTGTCGGCGTTGGCCTGATCGATCTGCAACTTGGCCCCGATGTTCTCGCCCACGTCGATGTCGGCGATATCGATGGAGAGAATTTCAAACGCCGTCCCCGCATCCAGGCCTTTACTCAGCACATGCTTGGAAATGTGGTCCGGATTCTCCAGCACGTCCTTGTGGGTCACCGCCGAACCGATTGTGCTCACGATACCTTCGCCGACCCGCGCCAGCACCGTCTCTTCTCCCGCTCCCCCGACGAGCCGGTCGAGATTCGTGCGAACGGTCACCCGGCAAATGGCATGGAGCTGAATCCCGTCTTTGGCGACCGCGGCAATACGGGGCGTTTCGATGACCTTCGGCAGCACCGACATCTTGACCGCCCCCAACACGTCGCGCCCGGCCAAGTCGATCGCCGCCGCCCGCTTGAAAGGCATGGGGATGTTCGCCTTATCGGCGGAGATCATCGCGTTGACGACGTTCACGACGTTGCCGCCTGCCAGATAGTGGGCCTCCAGATCGTTCAGCGGAATGGCGAGTCCGGCCTTCACCGCGCTGATGCGCGCCGTCACGACCCTGTCGGGCGGGACGCGCCTGAGGCGCATCCCGATGAGGGTCAATAACCCGACGTAAGCGCCGGAGGCCCAGGCCGCGATCCACAACCGAAGCGGAATCAGGTACAGCAGCAGGGCCGTCCCCGAGACAACGAGGATGAAGGTCGCCAGAATCCCTACCAGGCCGGTTTCCATTTCATTCATGGCTCACCCCTTTCGGGATCCCGCTCGACGCGCCGGACGACGATGCGATTTCCCTCCACGCGCACCACCTCGATGCGATCCCCGGCTTCGATATATTCGCCCTCGGTGACGACGTCGACGCGCTCGTGATCAAAATGGGCAATCCCGGCCGGTCGCAACGTCGACCCGGCAGTTCCTCGCTTGCCAAGCCAGCGACGGTCCGATTCCGGCGGGGATGCATACCCCCCCGCCGCCGGCAACCCGGTCTCCAGCACCAGCCGCCGACCAACGGGCAGACGCGGCACGATCCGCAGGAGCGCAAGCGCCAGTACGACGGCGAACAGAACGGCGACGACCACTTGTCCCAGCGCCGACAGCACGACCGCCCAGGTGGCGCCGGTGCCCACCAGACTCAATCCCAGCCCGCCGAGAAGCGCGGCAATCCCGAGCGCGCCGAATACGCCGAATCCCGGGATCAGGAACACCTCAACGGCCAGGAGGACCAGTCCGATCCCGATGAGGAGCATTTCTTCCCAACCGGCCAGACGGACCAACCAGTGCCCCCACAGGAACAGGGCGAGACTGGTCAGGCCGAACGCGCCCGGAACCCCGAACCCCGGGCTCTGAATCTCCACGATGATGCCCAACACGCCGACGGCGATCAGCACCGAACTGACGACCGGATGCGTGAGGACGCGCACGAGCGATTCGGCCCATGTTTCCTCGGCCCGGCGGACCTCCGCCTTGACCAATCCCAGGACGTCGAGGAGGCCCGCCAGGTCGTCCGCGAGGAAGTCGGCGACCTTGTGCTGGAGCGCCTCCTCCGTCGTCAACGTGAGCAGCTTCCCCTTCTCGATCACACCGTCGATCTCCACGTCCGCGTCGACCATGGCCTCCGCGAGCAACGGCGGTCGCTTGCGGCTTTCCGCAGTGGCGCGGAACTCCTTCCGCATGTAGGACACCGTTTTTTCCTCGACCGGCTGGGCCGGCGCGCCGGGCAATCCGACCTGGACCGGGGTCGCCGCTCCGATGGTCCCGCCGTTACCCATGACGATGGTTTCCGCGGCCAAACTGATGAGGGCACCGGCCGAGATCGCCCGCTTGTTGACGAACGCGACGGTCCTCACCCGCGACCGGAGCACCGCATCGCGGATCACGACCGCCGCATCCACGCGCCCGCCGAAGGTATCGATCTCGAGCACCACCGCCGCCGCGCGCGCGGCCGCCGCTTCATCCAGTATCCGTTCGACGAACGGGGCCAGGCCGAGATCGATCACCCCCTCGACAGGAACGAGATAGACGATCGGCCGCGCGGCCTCCACAGCCCGCAGGTCGGCCGACCAGAACGTCAGTCCCACCACCGCGATCGTCGCCGGCACCAAGGCCCAGAGTGCGGTCTGATCGTGCGGCACCCGCAGCCGCGACACCGCCCGCATGTTGCTCACGGTCGCCTCTCCCTCCAGCTCTCGACATGCTCCTCGGCGGACGTTCCGTGATCAGCCGGGAGGCGCTCCGACCTCCCGACCCTGACGCTCGGAATCGCCATGAGACGGCCTCGCTGCCTTCGAGTGGTCCGGATCGTGTCGCCCATCCTCACGATGATGGACGGGGGGTGGCCGCCGCGCATCGTCGCCGTCAGGTCCCCTCTCCCTCTGAGTGAGAAGCATGCGAGACAGTCGGTTGCAGCGGCAATGCCAGCGGGACGCACCCAAGTCGGTGTCGCACAATCGTCCAAAAGAACAATGGGTTCCCGTCGAGAACCAAAGACAGGACCGACGTCGGATCGGCGCCGGATGGGGAGTTCTGGGCTTCCCGCTCACACCCCGTTGTTGCCTAATGCCCCGGCCGTTGACGGCCGTCCAACCAAGCGTCGGGCGCTCCTGCGATGGAAGTGGAAATTCAAAAACACGGTGATGGGCGTCACCCAAACCCACTGAAACCCTCGTCTCAGACCATCCCGTAGCCGGTCCAGTCCACGCCGCAAATCCTCCGAGGCTGGGCAGCTCTCCATCCGTAGCGCCAGGTCGGAATCGCTACGACGGGCTAAGCGCTGGACGCGCCAGCGGGTTCATGATCGGTTTCAGAGAAATCGGCGATCCGACGAACCAGAGCCCCGCACTGCGCAGTGCGGCCCCGGGCCACGCCGACTCATTCGGTTATTCCGCGAGCGTTCGAATATAGGCCACGACATCCGCTTTCTGCCGCTCGGAGAGCGCCCAGTTCCAGGCCGCCATATCGGTGCCGGGCGAACCGCCATGAATGGCCGCGAGCAAGTCCGCGTCCGTTCTCTGCCGGATCACCGGCCCCGTGAGATCGACGGGTGGAGTGGACGTGAATGCATAGGTCGATCCTTTTCCCTGATCCCCATGACACACTCGACAGTACTGCTCGTAGAGTTGTTTGCCTCGCACGAGCCGATAATGCTCTTCGAGCGCATCCCCTTCCTGCTCCTGCGCGAGCATCGTCCCCGACCAGAAGAGACTCGCAACAAGAAAAGAGCCGGCCAGATGACTCCACCGCATCGTTGCCCGAGGGCCGGCTCCCCGGACGTATCCTCCACAGTCTTTCACCTCATCCTCCACAAACGCTCGGCTGCGTCGTCATCGCCCTTCTCCGCGCGCTCTGATCGGGGCTACAGAGGTGGCCGCACGAATGTGTCGAGGGAAGGCTTTGCCCGACCCTCACCATCGCAACCGAGGACGCGACGCCGGCTTCACGCTCCCGGGTGTAATCCGACGATTGGCCACGATGAGCGGATCGATCCACTCACCGCAGTTGACACAACGCCACGAGAGGCACGCATGTCCGACCGACGCTCTAAATTCCAGAGCCTCCCATAGCACTGGCACCATAAAACCCCGACAGCGGGGGCAGGGGCGATCGCCGAGGCCCGGGCCATCCTGCGACGACCGAGGAACCAATGTGGACCTGCCCTGCGCCGGCCTCTCCGTCAGACTTCTTTTCGGTGCGCAGGGAGGGCAGGGCTCTTCGTGCACATCCATCTCCTTCGAGCGAGCCTCGTGCTGCACAGGATGGATCCGCCGAGCATCGATCCAGCAGGGCTTGTCGTCTTCAGATTGCATGTCATCAACGAAATGGCCGCATTGATTGGAGTCCCGAATCATTTTTTGCGACATGTCCCACCTCCTGGCGAGCCTACTGCCGACGCGAGAGAGCAGGGATGATGCCAGGCCCATTCGCCGCCCCCCGGCACATGGGACAATGTCCACGTGGCAATGACTTGCGAAGCACTGTGGCGTCTCGCCACGATCGATTCGCCGTCCGGTGACTGGCGCATCCCGCCCCAGCAGCCGCGCCGCCGCTGGGGCTCTCTGCCGCATCGACGGTAATCGTTGTCATAAATAGTACTACTTGGCATAACAGCGCAAAGTACTACGCACCTGGCGCTTGCGTCGCCGGCCATGCCGGGAAAATGTAGGGGTCAGCGGCTTCGAGGCACGACACGGCCGGTCTTGGTGTCGCGGTGGGACGCCCTTGGTCTGCGTTGCTCGAACCGCGGCCATACCGGCGCGGATACCACGGGAGGTCGAACAAGGCGGGCAGCCCCCGCGGCGCGCCGTATAGTCGTATAGAGGAGGAGCCGCTGAGGCCGGCAGCCGCCGCTTCCGGTCCCCTCCCGGGGGCGCCGCGATCTGAACGCTAGAATGAAAGCCGCTCCGCTAACTTCCTTCCAGCAATCGCTTCAACAATCGGAGCTCGTCGCGCACCAGGCGCGGCAGGAGGAAATGCCGCCGCACGTGTTCGCGCCCGGCCCGGCCGAATTCGCCGCGCTCCCCCGGCCGTTGGAGCAGATGCACGATGCGCTCGGCGCAGGTCTCGACGCTTTCCACCAGGTTCTTCTGGTGCTCCTCGGGAAATTGCATCGGGATGCCGCCGGCCTTCCCGGCCACCACCGGCTTTTCTTTCCAGAAGGCCTCGGACACCACCAGGCCGAATCCCTCCCGCAGCGACTTCTGAATCACGATGTCGCATCCCCGCTGAAACACGTTGACCTCCATGCTGCCCACGCCGGCAAGGTTGGTGAAGACGAAGAGATCCGGATCGTTCGACGCTTGCTCTTCGACCCGGTCCAACATCTCCCACCCCTCCGGATCGTTTCCGGCCATCGCGCCGATCAAGGCGAGTTGCACGGCGGGGATTTCCTCTTTGACGAGGCGGTAGGCGCGCACCACCCCAAGCGGGTCCTTCCACGGATCGAATCGCGACACCTGAACCAGCAGCGGCTTCGCCGGATCCACCCCGGAGTCTTGAATAGCCCGCCGGCACAGGCCCTCCGGCAGATCCATGTTCTTGGTAGCGAGAGGATCGATCGCCGGCGCGATGAACGCCACTTGTTTCGGGGTCAGGCCCGGCAGCAGAAACTCGCCCATGGTGAACACGACCGCGTCGTATTCTTCGAGAAACGGGCGCAGGAACAGGCTGACTTCCTTGTCCGGTGCCGAACTGTCGATATGGCAGCGCCAGACCCATTGGGCGTGGCGCGGGCCCGTAAAGTGCCGGATCGCGGCCGGTTGCGGATCGTGCACGATATACACGTCGTACTCGTCGGCGAGCGCCTTCGCGCTGCGTTCGTTGACCTGGAGATACAGGTCTTGCTCCGGCTTCCGAAGATCGTAGTGCCCTCCTTGCAGGGCATTGTGGAACGCCTTCGTGAGCGCGAAGAACTCCGGCTCGCCGTGGATCAGTCGCCAATCGGCGTGAATGCCCAACGCCTGCAACATCGGCACATAGCGGGCCAAGAGTTCCGCCACCCCGCCGCCGGCCGCGGTCGAATTGAGATGACCGATTCTGACGCCCGCGAGCTGCTTGGCCAGGGCGGCGAGCTCTTCGAACAGATCATCGGGCATCAGCGCGCGATAGCGCTCGACGTTGGCCTGAATCGCCCCGCACCGGCGACCGATGCTCACCTTTGGCAGCGTCACGTGTGTGTCCATGGCGTAGAGATCCCCCTCGTCTGCGGTCTTCACCCTCGATCGGGCACCTCAGCCGCCCGCCGCCTCACCCGAACCTCAGTCGAACCCACTCACCGAGATAATGGGCGATCGCGATCACCGACACCCCGATGGCCACGTGCTCGCCGATGACCTTCCACGGCGAACTCCCTTGCATCCGCGCTAAGACGAAGCTCAGCGCGCTCAGGAGCGAGAGGCCCCAGACCGCCGCCACCGCGATGGCCGTATCCAGCTCGAGGACCAGCACCGGCACGACGAAGCTCAGCGCAATCACGCACTTGGCCGCAAACGTTGCGACGGTGGCTTCCCAGACTTCCACGGCGGGACCGCTGTTCTTCGCTTCTTCGGATATGTGAATCCCCAACGCGTCCGAAAAGGCGTCCGCGACGGCGATCGTCACGATGCCTCCGACGACCGCCAGCTTGGAGTGGGTCCCGGAATGCAGCCCGATCATGAGCCCGAGCGTGGTAATGACTCCCGAGGTGATCCCGAAGGTGACTCCGGTGCGCAGCGATCCCTTCATGCCCCTCCGACGCGTGGGCTAGAACGAGAGATAGAGCCCGACCCCGACGCTTTCGATCTTCTGATTGAAGAACTGTCCGTATTGATTGAACCCATGATAGTAATTCAGGAGCAGACGGAATCGCCGCTGGGTTTCCGGACGGACCCATTCGATGCCGGCCAGCACGTTCGTATTGATCACCCAATTGAGCTGTTCGAACATCTTGAAGTCGGCGCCCAGGACCGGGGTGGCCATGAAGGGGCGATCGAACCAGCGTTGAAAGAGGAGGCTGCGCCAACTCGGGCCCCGAAGTTCGGCCCCCCACTGCACGCGGTTGCGCTGCAGCTCCGGCGTCCGATGAACGAGATAGCCGCCGCCGGCGTACAGCCGACCCCACCCTCCCGGCGCGTCCAGCGACCCGATGGCTTCGACCTCCTCGAAGCTCAAGTTCACGCGGTTGAACCCGGGGTTGCCCAGGATGAATTCGTCCCCCAGATGGCTGCTCTGGTGATACAGCCGCACGCGGGCCGAGGCCAATTTGTACCGCCAGCTCACGGGGATGCCGATCACGAAATCGGTGTTCAGCAGGTCCGAGGACGAGGCGTCCAGGTTGAACTGGGAGAACACCCCCGCCAGGATGCCCACCTGCCAGCCGTCGCACCCGCGCCGGGATCCGACCAGCCCGAAGTTCTCCCCGAACCCCACCGAGCCCACGTTGACCGACCGTCCGACGTCCCTCACCGGAACGGTGGGCTCCCGCCGCGTGACCGCCTGATAGGTCGCGAAGAATTGCGGCTGCTTGGGGTCGGCGAACATGGGCCGAAAGACATCCCCGTCCGGGAACGCGATGGTCTTCGCCGGCGTCGGCTTCGGGGGCTCTTCGGTCGCGCGAATCTCATATCGACAGTCTTGAAACGGCTGACCGGAGGCATCGGGCGGCTCATCGGCCCGACAGACCCCGACGACCCAGACTGCCATCCCCACGGCAAGACAGCCCGTCCGTAACAACGCTCCCATCACGCACCTCTTTCACGAGTAGGGGCCGCGCCGTCCGCCGCTCCCGCGGCCCAGAGAGATTTCAGCGGCGTCAGCGTCAACCCAAACGTGTCCACCGCACGCGAAGGATTTCCGATACTGTCGGCCAGGAGCACCTCGACCATCGGACCGGGGAGCGACGCCCTCACCCGTCCCAGCAGGCGGGCCATCCAACTCGGCACATGCGCGACACGGACGGCGGCATGCCGATTCACGAGCGAGACCAGCTCGTCCATGGTCATCCTGTCGGGCCCGGCCAGGTCGTAGATCCCAGGGGAACCGCCGTGCATGGCCGAGATGACGGCCGCCGCCACGTCGCCTCGATAGACAGGGGCCACCGCCTGCGCGCCGTCTCCCAACACACCGACCGTCCGGCCCGGCCCGGCCGTCAACGCCTGGGCCATCGGACCCGGCGCATCGGGGGAGCCGATGATGTGGGTGCACCGAAAGATCACCACCTCCCGCCTGGTTTCCACCAGCAGTCGTTCCGCACGGGCCTTGGTCCGCAGATAGGCATTCGGCGACCCCTCGTCGGCGCCGACGTAACTCAGGTACACCACGCGTCTCGCCGCCCCTTCCCTCACCGCGCGAGCGACCGATCGCGTCGTGTCGACGTTCGCGGCCTCATAGGAGTTCCCGTCGCGCGGCCTCAACGTCCCGGCCAGATGGACGACCAGATCCGCCTCCCTCATCGCCGCTTGCGCCTCCTCCGAGTCCAGGGGGCCCGCAATCCTCCTCGCCGCCGGCAGATCGGCCGGCCGGCGCGTCAAGGCCATCGTGACAGACCGCAGGGCGCCGAGTCGACCTAGAAGCGCTCGCCCCACCTGCCCGTCCGCGCCGGTGATCGCAATGACGGGCTCGGCACGCCTGTCCGGTTCGGTCGTTCCGCCCTCACGCATCCCGCCCCCCGCGTCGCAGCGTCGGTTCCCTCCGACACTCTCCGGCATCCTGCAGGTCGACAGCCGCCGGTCCCACCCTACACCAACTCCCGCTCGCGCAAGGAGGCGACGAGCGCGCCCTTCGTCATCAACAACGATCCCAGTCCAAGCAGGATCGTCGCCAACGTCACCAAGGCTCCGACGAACGGAAGCAGGGACAGCACCGTATAGATGACCCACCCGGTCAGGAACGCCCGCACAGACGAGGGCGAGTCGGAGAGGCGGCGCAGGACCAGACGTCCCACCCACGCCATCACGAAGACGCGGGCAATATACAGTGTGACCACATAGAGGGCTCCCAACACCAATCCGATCGGAATCCCGAGCACCGACATCAGGCAGAGCATGACGATCAGCGGAATCACGACCAGCATGGCCCCCCCGAACCCCAGAGAGGCCCAGGGCCGTTGCCCGATCGTGTCGCCAACGGTCCGGGTGAACACCGGGTAGACCCGGACCACCAGGAGTCCCAGCATCAACGTGGATACGACGTTGACCACCACCGCCGTCACCACGGCCCCGACGAGCCCTCGGCGGAGATGCTCGGCCTTCCACGGTCCCGGGAGCGGCCGCTGCACCACCCCTCCGCGCACCGTCGCGCCTTCGTCGATCGACGGCGCCGCCTCGTTCCAGTACCGGAGCTTCCCCCCCACCATCGCCTTCGAAGTCAGCCGCACGGCCCCGGCCGCCACGATGAAGTCGCGCTCGATCGAGCTGGAGACCGTCACCTGCCCACCGCCGACCCGGGCGTCGCGACCGATGGGCCCCGCGAGTTGGACGGATCCGCCGGCCGCGAGCAGATTCTCCCGCACCTGCGCGGACTCCGCCAAGCGGATGTCGGCGCCGGCGACCGTCACATTCCTCCCCACGGTTCCACCGATGGTGACCTGCCCGCCGGCGAGCCGCGCGTCCTGGGACACCGATCCGGACAGCGTCACCTTGCCGCCGGCTGCGATCAGATCGCCGTTCACCGTGCCGTCCATCAGCACCTCGCCCCCCGCGGCGTACACGTCGCCGTTCACCGTGCCGGAGATCTCCACATGCGGCCCGAAGGCGAAATAATCTCCCTGCACGATCTGTCCCGCCCTCAGCACGGACCGCTCCTGGCCTGAGGACGCCCGCCGCGGCTCGTCGGCCACGGCCACGCACGACCAGACCAGCAGATGGATCGACATGAGAATGAGTGGTTTCATCGGAATTGCCTCCTGAATCGCCACATGCCGAAGCCGAACAAGGCGCCGCCCAACACGGCAAGGGCCAAGACCGAGTCCCAGAGCACATCGACACCCGCGCCCTTGAGAAAGATTCCGTAGGTCACGTCGATGTAGTAACGCAGCGGCGAGAGCGCCATGAGCGCTTGGATCCAGGCGGGCATGGCCTCGAACGGCGTGGTGATCCCGGACAACAACAGCATGGGCGCCACCACGAGCAGGGTCACCATCCCCACCTGCGCCTGATTCCTCGTCACGGTCCCCGCGAACAAACCGAAGCCGGCGGTCGTAAAGGCGTACAGGGCCGTCAGCAGGAAAAAGAGCCCCGTGCTGCCCCGAAGGGGAATGCCGAAGACCGGCTGCAACACCGCGTACACCGCCAGCGCGGTGCAGGCGAGAATCACCGCGGTCATCGCCAGGACCTTGGAGAACATGATCTGGAACGGCGTGAGCGGAGACACCAGGAGTTGCTCGACCGTCCCCCGTTCCTTCTCCCGCACCAGGGCCGCAGCGGGCAGCAGCACGGCGAACACCGTGATCATCCGTAGCAGATGAGAGATGGACTGGAACCAGGTTTCGTCCTGGTCCTGGTTGAACCAGACGCGGTGCGCGCTCGTCACGATCGGAAGGGCGCCCTTCGCGTCGGCGGCGCCGAACCCGACCTCTTGGCCGAACCCGGCGACGATGCGCGCGGCATACCCGGCGGCCGAGAGGCCTTGCGGGGCGTTGGTCGTATCCACCAGCAGTTGCACGGAGGTCGGCTCGCGCCGTTGGATCGCCTCATGGAAGCGCGCAGGAATATCCAACAACACCATGGCTTTGCCTTCGTCCATTCGTCGCAGGCCCTCATCCGGATCCGGCACCTCCCCATCGAACCGGAAGTAGGGCGCCCGAAACCGATGGATGAGCTCGCGCGAGGAACGGCTGTGGTCGGCATCGTGGACGAGCACGCCCGCGTTGGTGAGCTGCATCGTGAGTCCGACCCCGCTCACGTACACGGAGAGCGAGAACGAATAGAGCAGAAACAGCAGCAGCGGGATATCTCGAGCGAGCTGCTGGAGCTCCTTGCGCGTCATGACCCACAGGCGACGCAGCCACAGCCTGCCGGCGCTCGTCGCTCCCCGCGCCGCTGCCTCGGACATGCTCGACTCCTTCCGGCGCCGCCGCTCGCGGCCCCATGGTCCGCGCCGTGGCCGGGTATCAACCGGCTAGGCCGTCGGACGTTTCGTGAACAGCATCAAGGCGACCACGCGAAGCGCGACCGCGAAGGCCGCCAAGGCCGCCAGGTCCGTCCATATCGCCGAGACATCCAGCCGTTTCAGAAAACTTCCGCGCACGACGTTCGTATAATACATCCCCGGAAACAGGTGCGCCTGCCATTGCGCGCCGCGCGACAACGACGACACCGGCACCAGGAGGCCGGAAAACAGAATGGTCGGGACCATTGCGATGATGATCGTGATGATCAGCGCGGCCATTTGGGTCCGGACCAGCAACGAGATGAGGAGCCCGATGCCGGTGCTGCACAGCACGAACAGCAGGGAGGCGAGCGCGAACAGGGGGAAACTTCCCTTGAACGGCACGCGGAACATCCCCACCGCCATCATCCACAAGATCAGCACGTTGATCGCCGAGATCAGCACATAGGGGGACAGTTTCCCGAGCAGGAATTCGGCGCGGCTCACCGTCGAGCTGTAAATGTTGTAGATCGAGCCGGTCTCCTTTTCCCGAACCACCCCGAGCGCGGTCAGCAGCGGAGAGGCCACCATCAACGCGAACATGATGAGCGCCGGCACCATGGACCAGGTGCTTCTCACCTCCTCGTTGTAGAGGTATCGCACCTCGACACCCACCGGCCGCGTCAGCCAATGGGCCCGGCTTGCGGAAAGCCCTCGAGTCCGAACCAGGTAGTCGCGAACGAGCTCCTCGGAAAAGGCCGCGTTGATGGCGATGACGTAGCCCTTCACGGTATCGGCGTGCAGCGGAAACGTGCCGTCGACCAACGTTTGCACGCTGACCGGTGTGCCGGTCGCCAACCGCTCGCCGAATTGCTCCGGCACCACGATGGCCGCGCGCACCTTCGTGTCCGTCAGCAGTCGGTCGAGCTCGTCCTCATCCCGGGCGTATCCCCGAAAATCGAAATAGCGCGATTCGATGAACCGATACAGATAATCCCGGCTCTGCGCGGATCGATCATGATCCAGCACCGCAAACGGAATGTGCTCCACGTCCAGGACCAGGCCGTAGCCGAACACGACCATCCACAACGCCGGCATCAGGAACGCCAGGAGGAGAAACAACCGGTCACGCGTCACCTCGCGCCACTCCTTGGATGCCAAGGCCGCCACCCGTTGCCGGTTCACTTCAGCACCACCCCGGCCCCGAAGCCGTACACGAGATCACCGCCGAAATAACTCGCGACGAGGAGCACCATCACCCCGGCAAGCCCCAGCGCGAGCGAAAGCACCGGCTTCTCACGGACCAATTCCCGACGGATGGCCAGACGGAGGCCCAAGAGGGCCAAGAAGATCCAGAACGCCACGAATGCCGGCGTCTCGTGCAGTTCGAGAACCTGTTCCGGGATACCGGCGCGCTCCGCCGCTTCCTCGGCCATATGCCCGGTCACGATCGCGACGCCCGCCGACAGCACGCCCACGACGAGCATGTCCAGACTCGTCGTGCGAAGCCGTTCGGACCGCCGCCACAGCGCCAGAGCCTCGAAGACCACGGCCGTCACCAACAGGGCGATCGGGAAATGGACGACCATAGGATGAAGAGGATGCACGGCATTCTCCCTGTGTGTCGCAGGCCTACGCTACCGGCTGGTCCCGTCCCTCCAGCGCGAGCACTCGCTGAACGAACACGTCCTCCAGGCTCAATGGGCGGCCGGCCATCCGTCGCAGGCGCACGCCGCCGCCCGACAACGCGTCGCGCACTCGCGCTTCGTCCCGCTCGGGCTGGCGCGAGAACAGGTGAATCTTCGTGCCGAAGAGCGCCGCCCCGGCGAACCCCATCCGCTGCAGGCGCCGCAGCGCCGGCCCCGGTTGATCCACGGTCACCTCGAGCAACTGTCCGGCGTCTCGTTCGACGTCGCGCTTCATCTCCGCCGGCGACCCGGCCGCCACGATGCGCCCCGCGAACATGAGGGCGAGATGATCGCAATGCTCGGCCTCGCTCATATAGTGGGTCGTGATCAAGATCGCGACGCCGTCCACACGGGCCAATCGAGCGAGCATGTCCCAGAAACGGCGCCGGCCGACCGGATCGACGCCGGAGGTCGGTTCGTCCAGGAACAAGACGCGGGGTTGGTGAACGAGCGCGCAACCCAGGGCCAACCGCTGGCGGACCCCCATGGGTAACCGCCCCGTCAGATCCGACCGGTAGCCCTCCAAGCCGGCCATCGACGCGATCCACTCGAGCCGTTCGTCGGCCGCCCGCCGATCGAGCCCGTAAATCCCGGCGAAGAGCCGAATGTTCTCTTCCACCGTCAAGTCCAGATACAAGGAGAAGGCCTGCGACATATACCCGATTCGCTCCTTGACGGCTCCGCCCGCCCTTCTGACGTCGGCGCCGGCCACCCATGCTTCGCCCGCCGTCGGCGGCATGATCCCGTTCAGCATCTTGATGACCGTGGTCTTCCCCGCGCCGTTCGCGCCCAACAACCCGAAGATCTCGCCCGGCTTGACCTGAAAACTCACGTGATCCACGGCGCGGAAGGACCCGAAATCACGGACGAGATCGCGGGCCTCGATCGCGAGCTCCCGCGATTCCGCTCGAGTCGCCGACCGCGACGTCGCCGCGCCCCGCCGAGGCTCAGCCTTCAGCAGCAGGGAGACGAACACATCCTCCAATTCGGGAGCCTCCACGCGGAGTGCTTTCGGTTCGATGTCCTCGAGACTTGCCCGCACTCGTTGCGTCGCTTTCGAACAGTCGGGATCGTCCGCGAACACATGCACCAGCGGCCCGAGGGCCTCCACCTGCTTGAAATCTCGTTGCAGGCGCTTCAGCGCCTCGAGCTGCGGGACCGCTTCGAACGTCACCATCACCCCGGGAACGAGCGCCTGGATGTCCAATGGCGTCCCCGAGGCCAGCACGGTCCCGCCGGAGAGAAACGACAACCGGTGAAACCGCGCGGCCTCGTCCATATAGGCGGTCGACACCAACGCGGTCATGCCTTTCTCCTGCAGCAATTGCGACAGGATCGCCCAGAAGTCCCGCCGCGAGACCGGATCGACGCCGGTGGTGGGCTCATCGAGCACCACCAGCTCGGGTTCATGAATCAGCGTGCAAATCAGTCCCAGTTTTTGTTTCATGCCTCCGGACAGGTTCCTCATGGCCCGGTCGCGAAATCTGTCCAGCCGCGTCATGGCGAGCAAGCGCGCCTTCCGTTCGGCCAGCGCTTCTTCCGACACCAACCGGAGCCCGGCGAAGAAGTCGATGTTTTCGTCGACGGAAAGATCCGGGTAGAGATTGAGGCCGAGTCCTTGAGGAAGAAACCCCAGCCGCTGCTTGACTCGTTCGGCGGCCCGCTCCGAATCGATCACCGTGCCGAAGACTTCGACCGAGCCCCGGTCATAGGTCAACACGCCGGCGATCGCCTTCATGAGGCTGCTCTTGCCGGAGCCGTCCGGCCCGATCAGGCCGTAGAGTTCTCCTGGCCGGACCTCGAGGTCGACGCCGTCCACGGCCACGTGCTTCTTGTAGCGTTTCTGAAGCTCGGTCACCCGTACGATCATCGACTCCTCGGCCATCGGCGAGTCTCGTCCCCCGTCACGTGAACAGCTCTTGCCTGATTCGTCACTCGTCATGCGTGAACCGGGATGAAACGGAGGCGATGAAGGAGTCAGGGGCTCTTCACGCATGACGTGTGACCATTTGACGAATGACGCTATCTCGGCTTCGCCCATGCGACATCGTCCTTCCAGCGGATGATCGCATCCGCCGGCAAGCCCGGCGTCAGCCGGTGATCGGGGTTCTCCTTGAGGTACAGCTTCACCGCGTAGATGAGTTTCACCCGCTCGTCAGGCGTCTGCACTTCCTTCGGCGTAAACTCGGCCTTGGAGGCGATGTAGCGGACCGTGGCCTCGAACGGCTGGTCGGGGAACGCGTCGGTGTAGATCCGGGCGGGCAACCCCAACCGGACCTTGCCGATCTGGACTTCGGGGACGTACACCTTCACGTACAATCGATCCAGGTCCACCAATTCGAGCAGCGGCGCGCCGGCCATCACCACTTCGCCGACGTCCACCATGCGAGTCGTGATCGTGCCGGCGCCGGGCGCCTTGATCGTCAAATCCTCCAAGACGCTCCGGACCTCGTCGAGCGCCGCCTCCGCCTGATCACGCTGACGTTCCAGCGCGGCGACCGCCGACTCTTGGGCCCGGATGCGCTTCCACCCCAGATCGGCCTGGGCCCGCTCCTTCTCGGCTTGCACGAGGGCCGATCGTCGCGTGGTGATGTCCCGTTTGGCGACCTCCCATTTCAGCCGGGCCTGGTCCCGTTGCTGGATGGAGGCTTGATCTTTTGCGGCGAGCTCGTTGAACCGCTGCGCATCGCTCCGCGCTTCCTTCTCGACAGCGAGGGCTTGGTCCAGACCGGCGCGGGCCTTGGCCACCTGGGCGTCCGCCCGCTCGATCGCAAGCGGCACGTCGAGGTTCAAGACGGCCAGTTCCGCATGCGCCGCCTGCACTCGGGCCTCGAGCGCCTCCCACGCATGCTTCGCCTGGTCGACCCTGGCCTGCGCCTGGGCGTCGTCGAGCTGCAGCAGCAGGTCGCCGGTGTGGACGCGGTCGCCCTCGCGCGCGAACAACCGGACGACTCGTCCCGGGAATTTGCTGGCGACCGTGACATGATCGCCCTCGATCCGCCCGTTGGCCTGGACGAGGCCCTCGGGCAACGGGGCGGTGAGAATGAATCGGTCGACCGCCACGAACGCCGCGACGGCGGCCAGCCCCACGACCCCGACCAGAATCGCGGTTTTCGTTCTCGGCGCCATAGCCGCGGACCGGGCCCATCCAGCGGGGGCCGGCTAGTAGATATGCTCCAGCCTCCCCTGGGCCCGCGCCAGGTTGATCCGGGACGCGTTAAAGCGGAACAAAGCCTCCACGAGGTTGTCCCGCGCTCGGGCGAGGGCGGTCTGGGCATTCGTGACCTCGATGTTGGTCGTCAAACCGGCCCCGAATCGATCGCGGGCGAAAGTCAGCTCCTTCTCGGCCAGATCCAGGCCCTTCTGCGCCACCGCCACCTGTTGCTGAGTGGAATGCAGCGTCAGCAAGGCGTTGCGGACCTCCAAGTTCACCTGGTCGGACACGTCCTTCATGCGAATGGATTCCTGCCGGACTCGGCTGCGGTTCTCGGAGATGCGGCTCTCGCGCTGCCCCCCGTCGAAGATCGGCACGGACAGCGTGACGCCGACGGTGTGCGTGCCGATGGCCTCGTCGGGCTTGGTTCCAATCCAGCCGTAGTCTCCATTGAACGCGAGCGAGGGCAGGCGCTCGCTCGTGACCGAGCTCAAGGACAGCGAGGCGAGCTTTTGCCGCGTGGCCTGCGCCTTGAGCTCCAATCGATGCTCCTTCGCGATCGAGAGCGCCTCATCCGGATGTTGTGCGGAGAATTCCGTCATCTTCAACTCGTCGGTCAACACGATGCGCACCCCGAAATCGATGCCCAAGGAGCGGGTGAGGTTCAGCTTGGACGTTTCCACGTCGTTCTCGGCGATGAGCAATTGCTGCCGCTCATTTTCCAGTTGCACCTCTTCGCGGGTGACGTCGAGCCCGGTCGCCACACCGGCCGCCTTCCGATCGCGAGCCAGCTTCAACAGGTCCTGCCCGAGCACGACGTTGGCCTGCTTCGCCTTCACGGCCGCTTCCGCCCGGAGGGCTTCGACGTAGAGCAGGCCGACCGTCGCCGTCGTATCTCGTTTGGTGATTTCCGCCTCGAGGTCAGCCACGGCGATGCCGGTCTTGGCCGCGCGCCAGCGCTGGATGAGGCTGAGGCTGAAGATGTTCTGCACCAGGCTGCCGCGCGCGTCGAAAATGTCGAACGGATCGGTCCGGCTCCCGGGAATCCCGAGCAGGCGGATGCGATCCTGGGGAATCCCGAAGGCCGCCAGGTTCACCGTCTGGTTGCGCTGATTGACGAAGCCGGACAGGTTGGGCATCAAGGCGCCGAAGCTCTGATCGGCCGCGGCCTGCGCGGCGGCGATCCGTTCCTTCAGCAACCGAACGGTGTTGTTGTTGTCGAGCGCAGCCTGGATGGCGTCCCTCAGGCTCAACCGGAGTTCGGGTTCGGTCGGCTCGGAGGTTTGCGCGAACGACGGCCTTCCTCCGACTCCAAGGCTGAAAAGGCTGGATAGGAGCAGGGTGCCGACGAGCAAGGCGCACGCCCATCGGTCCCGCGGTGATCGTGCTTGCATGTGCGTCATATCAACCTCGTCACTGCCGAGTTGTTCTCAGCCAGACGAGTGCAAGTGCGAAACCAACCGGGTGGAAGAAAAAGATTCCATGGCATTACAAGAACTTGGCGACGGCCGACCGGAAGAGGATCGGCCGGGAAGGGATGGGCCGCTACAACCGCTGACGGCCGGATGGGGAAAAACGCAACAGTTGGGAGCGTGGACCAGTCTCAACGCGAACCGGGCCCGGCCACTCACGGGACCCCTGCACCGAACCGGTCGGTATCGGAAATCGAGGTCGCCCGGGTTCGCAGTGTGCTTTCCCCCGAGAGGCCCCGGATGCTATCGGAGGATCCCGCTGACGATCAATTCGGTGGCCTGCTCGGGCGTGAGTCCCCAGGCCATCAACGTCTCCAGTTCTGTCTTACCCACACTGCCGATGGCCGCTTCATGGGTCGCCGTGGCCTCCGCGTGACACACTTTCACGAACGGTGCGGCGCTGGCTTTCGCGCGGTCCTTGATGACTTCTTTGCAGTCGACGTGCCCCCTCGCTCCTCGGGCGTAGGCTTCCGTGATGCCCGTCACCACCGCTTCCGCGTCGTCTTGGACCACGACACGCGTCTTGATCAATCCCCGCGCCTCTTCGCCCCGCAGGAGGACCGATTCGGTCAGGCGGATCGGATCGGTTCCTCGGCCGCACGCCTTCGCCGTCAACTCGGCCACCCCCGCCCGTTCGACCTGGACCGCATAGTCGATGTCCAACCGTCCGACCGAGCCCGTGAGCAACGAAAAATCGGAGAAGTAGCGAGCCCCCGGTCCGACCGTGACAACCGCCTTGGGCTTCACCAGCCTCCCCCCGACGTCCCGTGAAAGTGTCCTTCCGTATAGGTCAATGCGGCATGGGGGCCGATGTCGATCACCGCATCCATGTGATGCTGGGCCTGCTCGGCCGCGGGAAACAGGCAATGCGCGAGCACCGATCCGGAGGCATCGGCCTCCACTCGCACGCGCACCGCGACTCGCTGCACGCCCGTGCGATGGGCCAGGCCGAAACACAGGTAAACCGGCTGTTCGAGCCGAACCCCCTGCTCGAGGACCAGGACGCCGCTGAGGACGTCCGCCGATTCCTCCAGTTCCACCCGGAGCCCGGGGACAGAGCGGCGGCTGAGAATCCGATGGCCGTCCGCCACCACGTGCGCGATGCGGCCGTCGTCGAGGATGGCAGGATCGGCCCCCACCAGGGGCAGCGCGCGACGAATCGTGTCAAACTCGCGCTGAACCACACTCGACTCCGTTGCAGCGCACGCAGGTGCGACCGCGGAAATGCTCGACGACGGCGGGCGGAGTGTCCGAACAGACGATGCGTCCGGCGCACAATTGCGATGCCCGGTCCGCCGTGAGCACGACGCTTTCCTGATGCGTGATCAAAAGCACCGAAGCCCCGTTGCGCTTGAGCGTTTTGATGACATCCGCGATATGCTGAATCGACAGCATGTCGATGCCGGCTCCCGGCTCATCGAGGATCGCCAGCGCGGGACGCATCGCGACCACGGAGGCCAGCTCGATGCGGTGCCGCTCCCCGCCGCTCAAGGCCTTGTCTACACCGCGATCCAGGTATCGCTCCGGCGCCAGGCCGACCAATTCCAGCGGCGGGGCGGGGTCCACCAGCGACCGACCGAGCGTGAGATATTCCCGCACCGTAATGCCTTCGAATCGCGCGGTCTCCTGCCAGGCCAGCGTGATTCCCCTGGAGGCCCGCTCGTGCATCGGCAGCGCCCCCAGGTTTTCCCCCTTGAAGGTCACGCTGCCGGAACCAATTCCATACCCGTCACACCCCATGATGACATACGCCAAGGTGCTCTTCCCGGACCCATTCGCGCCGAGAAGCGCATGGATCTCCTCCGGGGCGATTTGGAGATCGAGGCCGTCGAGAATGCGCGTCTCGTGACCGCGAAGACCAGATTTCTCACGTCCAACAGCGGGGTCGTCATGGGGCGTTGCACGGCTGATTCGCAGAAATCGTGCCGTGCCATTCGCCCTGGCATTACTTGTGCTCTCAGTCCCGCCTAACACGGGATGTCGATGAAACCTGCTCACTCCGAACGTGCGGTCACCGTGACCATGGGCTCGGCTCGGCTCGATGGCATCCTCGGGCTGCCTCCGGATCCCGTCGGTCTGGTGTTGTTTGCGCATGGGAGCGGCAGCGGCCGATTCAGCCCGCGCAATACCTTCGTCGCCCGGTTCTTGCAGCAGGGCCACATCGCCACGCTCTTGATCGATTTGCTCGAAGAGGACGAGGCCGAGGACCGGCGCAATGTCTTCGATATTCCCCTGCTGGCCGACCGCGTGCGCGGGGCGACCACGTGGCTGGCGGCGCAGCCCGATACCCGTGCCTTGCCGGTGGGATATTTCGGCGCCAGCACCGGAGCCGGGGCCGCCTTGCAGGCCGCTGCCCTCGACCCTGACGCCGTCGCCGCCGTGGTGTCCCGAGGAGGGCGCCCTGACTTAGCCGCCCCCTACCTGCCACGGGTGAAGGCCCCGACCCTGTTGATCGTCGGCGGTGACGACGAACCGGTCATCGAAATGAATCAAGCGGCCTTCGGAAAACTCCGCTGCGAGAAGCGAATCGAGATCGTACCGGGTGCGTCCCACCTGTTCGAAGAATCCGGAACACTTGAACGAGTCGCCTCGTTGGCGCGAGAATGGTTCCGAAGCCATTTTCCCCATCGCGCCTAAGGCCCTCACATTCCAGGCCTGCCTGCTCCACAGTGCCCCTTCACGCCGCAGTGGCGGAGGTCGGAATGGGGAGAATTTCCTCATCGGTACCGCTTTGCCCTTCGTCTGAACGGGCCGAATGGCTCAACCCGGTCCCCCGCCTACCGGAACGAGCGGCACTCGTCTTGCTGTAATATGCGAGAGAGAAGAGTCCTATGCACACCCTCTGGTGCCTTCAATGATCCCGCCGGTTCCGAAACCGGAGGAGCCGGCCGGTTCCGAGCCTGGTTCCCCGAATCCCAAAGACACCTCGACGCCCTCCACCGCCTTGATCCCGACTTCGAGCCCTCCTCCAGCCACGCGAGACCATACGGGGGAAATCCGACTGAGTCCCTCCGCACGCCGCCCGGTGCGATGGGTGATGCTCGCCGGACTCGTCCTCCTCATCGGCGCCTTGACCTGGCAGTGGTGGACTTCCGGCGAGTCCCCTCCGCTCTACAAGACCGCGCCGGTAGACCGAGGCCCCGTCATTTCAACCGTCACGGCCACCGGCACCCTGAACCCGGTGGTGTCGGTTCAAGTGGGCAGCCAGGTGTCGGGGAAGATCAGGGCGCTGTACGTCGATTTCAATTCCGTCGTCACCCAGGGACAGGAACTCGCGCAAATCGATCCCAGGCCCTTTCAAGCCCGGGTGGCGCAAGCGCGCGCAGCCTTGCGAACGGCGAAAGGCACCCAAGCGAAAGCGGAGGCGGCCTTGGCACAGCGCCGGCTCGAACTCAACCGGGCCACGGTGCTCCGGGCGCAACAATTCATTCCACAGGCCGACGTGGACTTGGCCCGCACGAACCTCCGCGATGCCGTGGCACACCTCGATGTCTCGAAAGCGCAAGTCGAACAGGCGGAGGCGGCCTTGGCCTCCGCGGAGTTGGACCTCTCGTTCACCTCGATCTTTTCGCCGGTCGACGGCATCGTCATTTCGCGCAACGTGGACGTGGGCCAAACGGTGGCCGCGACGCTGCAAACGCCGACCTTTTTCGTGATCGCCCAGGACCTGACCAAGATGCAGGTCAATGCCAGCGTGAGCGAAGCGGACATCGGAGGCCTGACCGAAGGAGCGCCGGCAGAGTTTCTCGTCGATACCTATCCCAACGAAATCTTTTCCGGCATCGTGACCCAGGTCCGCCATGCCCCGATCACGATCCAAAACGTGGTGACCTACGACGTCATCATTCAGGTCGATAATCTCGAGCAGAAACTCAAGCCCGGCATGACCGCCAGCGTGTCCATCGTCCGAGCCAAGAAAGATGACGCCCTGCGCGTCCCGAATGCAGCACTGCGTTTCCGAATGCCCGACCAACCGGTCGATCCCAAGACCCCGACCGTGTGGGTCGTCGACGCCGCCCAGACCGCTCGCGCCGCGAGCCTGGTTCCCGGCATCGCCGATTCCATGTACACGGAAGTCGCGACCGGCGACATTCGCGAAGGCGATCACGTCGTCGTCGGCCTCGCGACTCAGGACGAGGCTGAGTCGAAGAACCTGCCGCCCGGCTTCCTTCCGCGCATGCGATGAGCCGAGCCGAGACCGATCCGAGGACCGTCGGATGATTTCGGGATTCAGCGCCTGGCTCATGACCGCCCACCTCGCGTTGCGCGTGTTGGCGCGCAATCCACTGCGGACGGGGCTGACGATGCTCGGCATCGTGATCGGAATCGGCGCCGTCGTCACCATGGTCAGCGTCGGCCAGGGCGCCAGCGCCTCCATCCAAGCGGAAATCTCCAGCCTCGGGCTGAACGCCTTGATCATTGTCCCCGGGGCGACCACCACCGGCGGGGTGCGCTCCGGCCTGGGAGGCGTATCGACGCTCACCGTCGAGGACGCGCGCGAGATCGAAACACGCGTGCCCGGGGTCGCGCTCATCACGCATGCCACCCGCGGTGTGCTGCAGGTCGTGCGCGAGAACAAGAACTGGAACACGGTCGTGAGCGGCGTGACGGCGTCGTTCCCCGACATCCGGGACTGGCCGGTGACCGGGGGAACGTTTTTTTCTCAATCCGACGACGATGTGGCCGCGAAGGTGGCGGTGCTGGGCAAGACCGTCGCCGACAACCTCTTCGAGCGCGGCGAGGTCATTATCGGCTCGCAAATTCGGATCAAGAACGTTCCGCTTCGGGTCATCGGCGTCTTGAAACTCAGAGGGCAATCCTTCACCGGCCAGGACCAAGACGACGTCGTCTTTCTCCCCTTTTCCACGGCGGAACGCCGGGTCTTGGGGAGCAAACTCCTCGGCACCGTCGGGGCGATCTTCATTCGGGCCGCGCCCGACGCGCCCGCCGCGCAGATGGCCGCGGAGATTCGCCAACTGTTGCGCGCGCGCCACCGGCTCCATCAGAGCGAGGAGGACGATTTCACGATTCGGACGATGGAGGATGTCGCCAAGATGTCTGCGGGGGCGAGCCGGACCATGATGTTGATGTTGCTCAGCGTGGCCTCCATTGCCCTCCTCGTCGGCGGCATCGGCATCATGAATATCCTGCTGGTGTCCGTGACCGAACGGACCCGTGAGATCGGGATTCGGATGGCGTTGGGCGCCAAACGCAAGGACATTCTGTTGCAGTTCCTGGTGGAGGCGGTCATTCTCAGCGCGGTGGGCGGGGTCCTGGGAGTCCTCGTCGGCATCGGAGGTGCTAGGGCACTCACGGCCTTCGCCGGCTGGCCGGTGAGGATTTCCGGGGAGGCGATCTTGATTGCGGTCCTCTTCTCGCTGGCCGTGGGCCTGTTTTTCGGGCTCTATCCGGCCAATCGAGCCTCGCGGCTCAATCCGATCGACGCGCTGCGCTACGAATAAAACAAGTGCTGAGTGCAGAGGGTTCCAGAATACGACCGAATGGGCCTACTTCACTCATCACCCAGCACGTTAGCACTCAGCACTGCTGAGCCGACGTTCACGAGGGGCACCGGCAAAGCTTGGAAGAAGGAGGAAGGCTGTCGTTGGCTGGAAGCACACAAAAAAGCGGCGGAGGTTGGTTCCGGAGAGCTTTATCGCTACTTGTGAGGTCTTGCAGAGGCTTCAGGCTTCCCGGCCAACGCCGGGCCTGCACACCACCCCTCGACTCGACCCCTGATCCGTTCGCTGTACCTCTCACCACCCCTCCGCCCACTTCTATAGTAATGCCGCTTGAGGCTCAATCAAGTGCGCCGTCCCGCACGGAACCCACAGAAAGACCGCTCCGTCTGCTGCCCTGTCGCAAAGCTCTACAACGCGTCGGCGTTGATTCTTCGAATTGAATGGCTAGCAAATAAATGGAAGGGAGGCGATGGATCGCTGGAGAAAGGAAGGGGTGGCATCCAGGGTGTTCCCCGTCTTTACGCAGCAGGTGCTCGAGGGTATCGCCCCTGTGCCGGTCACGGGGAGTGATTCGAGGGTACGCGCCATGAGCTCGGTGCCAGTAGGCACGGCCGTTTGATGCGAGCCCGAAGATCCATGGCGCGGGACGACGTGGAAGGGTTGGGTTGCTGGAGGGTCGCCCGAACGTTATCCGGCTTGTCGGCAGGTCCGGTACTCACGTAAAGACGGGGGGTTTTTGTTTCATACGACCACGCTTTCGTGCGTATCAGGCGCACCCTTCCTGCTCCGAGCTAACGGCAGAAAGGCCGGATCCATGACCAGTTTTTACCGACCAGTGAGTCCTGGGAGAGCACCGGATGTGTCTACTGGGTGTGCGCCCATCTTTAAAGGAGCCGTTCTCTTTGCTTGCCAGGGTAGAGAGGGGTTTTCCCCACGAGATGATAAGGCAGCATAGCTCAAACGTTTTGCTCCCGGGATCGGCGTAGGGAACGACAATGTGTTCGGCCAGGGCGGCCACAAAGCGATTGCGAAGCTGGGCGCGTCGTCGACGGTTGCACGGCGCACTCTTTCAGAAAACGGCGAGAGGTACAGAAGCCAGCCTTCGTCGAAAGCCGCCTTGTGTTCGGACGAGATTCTCATCGCCTTGAGCCCTCGGCCGGACAGATAATCACCGGTTGACTGAAGTGGCTCCGCTTGTTTGGACAGTTTCTGCCAGTTCATAAGTGGCGTCTGGCGGTGTGCGCCTACGCAGCGGTGGGCCGCGCCGGCAAGCTCTCCCAGTACACGCGATCGGGCGTGCGTCCGTCAAGCGCGCGATGCGGCCTGATCTGATTGTAGAAGGTCATGTAGCGGGCCACCCCTTCCTGGGCGTTGCGGACAGTCTCGTAGGCATGGAGATAGACCTCTTCGTACTTGAGACTCCGCCACAACCGTTCGACGAAGACGTTGTCGCGCCAGCGCCCCGTCCCATCCATACTGATCTGAATCCCCTGGTCTCGTAGAAACCCGGTGAATTCGTGGCTGGTGAACTGAGCGCCTTGATCGGTGTTGAAAATCTCCGGGCGGCCATACCGGGTGAGCGCCTCCCGTACGGCCTCGAGGCAGAAATCCGTGGTTAACGTGTTGGATAGCCGCCACGCCAGCACCCGGCGACTCGCCCAGTCCAGGATGGCACAGAGATACACAACGCCACGCTGCATCGGACTGTAGGTGATATCGGCTGCCCCCACGTGATTCGGCCGGGTGATCGTCAGCTGGCGCAGGAGGTAGGGATAAATTCGATGCGCGGGATGCCGCTGGCTGGTGCGGGGCATCCGATAGATCGCCGTGATCCCCATCCGCCGCATCAGCGTCGCCACCTGCCGCCGTCCCACGCCATGGCCCTCGCGCCGGAGGACATCCCGGAGCATCCGGGCGCCGGCAAACGGATACTGCAGATGGAGTTCGTCAATCCGCCGCATGAGCACCAGCGCCGTGTCGGAGACTGGCCGCGGTTGATAGTAGGCGGTCGACCGGGCCAGCTGCAGCAACTGGCATTGTCGCGCCACTGGTAACGTGTTGGTGAGCTTCCCCCCATTGTCTGGACAGGTTTTCTCCGAACATAAGCTAATGGATCTTTGGCCTGTCTCCTCCTTTCTTTCGGGATTCTTCTGTCTCGGTATCCCCCCTCCGAAGCTGGCCGGGCGCCA
>JBDIVW010000021.1:0-89732 GCA_039794185.1 Candidatus Inralta sp.
ACGACGCCGGTGCTCCCCTGCAGGGATCAGCCATCGACGTCCCATTGGATTGTCAGGCCATCCCATCGGAAACCCCGCCTTCGCCATGAATCGCTCACTCATAATGATTACTCAGACAGACTCCTAGCTGTCATTCAGGACACAAGTTCAAACAAAGATCAAGGATGGCGATATCTAATTGGCCATTCACTACAGATTAAGGGACCTACCGCTCATTATGACTTTCTGCTACCACGCTGCTACCAGGACAGGACAAACCAGCCCCATATTCACCCACTTCGGGAGTATCCTGGTTTGGGGTTCTTGTGGGTTGGAAATTCGTAAACCGCAGGTCAGATCCCCAAGGCCAATTTGAACCCGAGCTTGGTGCTCGGATTGCAACAGGCGCGCGAGACCTCGTCAGATTTCGACTAGCCCGCATTCTTCACGAGGACTTCTCCTGCACCCGCCGAGATGCCGCTGCGACAAGCCTGGCTGCGGCCTGTTGGCCTCCAGGCGGGCAGGCTCGCCTGGCGTCTTCGCGGTTTCGTCACGAATTCTCGTGAATAATGCGGGCTAGCACATTTCGATTCTTGCGACGCGAGGCCAGCCCCTGCCATTGAGGTCGCTCCGACTGGGTGGCCGACTTCCGCATGATCTCTCCGGCCGTCATCCCCCCCGTAACCGAGCATCGTTTGCCATCCCATACGTGGAAGAGCATAATATACCTCATGTCCGGATTTGATCCTCTCCCCTCCCCTTTCTGGGGCGCATCCGGGTGAGTTTCAGAATTTGGCGCAGGTCTATCGTCCTCCTCGTCGCGACGACCCTGGTGACGCCCGTGGCGACTTCGTTGGCGCTTGCCGAGCCGTTCGACTGGATTCCCGTTCCCACCGACGAACAAATCAAGAAATATCGCCAGAGTTGGAACCCCCTCTCACATGGTCCGATGCTCATTTCGTCGCCCGATATCCAGCCGAAGGGGCAGTGGTATATCCGGCCGTTGATTTTTTCGCAGATCGGCGAATCGAGCTTCGGCAATGAGTTCAGGGGCTTCTGGGATGCCACTCCGGGGCCTCTTCACCTCTACAACATCCAATCCCCGTTCATTCAGAGCGCCTATGGCATCACCGACCATCTGGAATTGGTCGGCCAAACGTCGATCGGCGGCTTCTGGGCAAGGGAAAACGGCCAAGTCACGAGTGACTTCGGGCTGGGGGATTCCTCGATCATTCTCAAGTACCGGCCCGTTGTGCAGGACCCGGAGTCTTGGGTGCCCAGCATCAATTGGTTCAATCAAGTATCGTTCCCAACCGGAAAATGGGCCGGAACAGAGAAGACCCCGGGAGGCTTTTCTCCGATCGGTCGGTTTCCTTCGACACGGTCGGGAGAAATCAGCGTGACCTCGGGGCTCTCCTTCAGGAAGAATCTCCGTCCCTTTCGGGTGAGCGGCGGTGTCTTTTACACCTATTCCGCGCCGGGCTTGAAGAATGCTCTCGGCGAGGCGACGTATTTCGGCGACCTGATCAACACCCGCCTGATTTTCGAGCACATTCTCGACGACAAACGGGGATTGGGCTACAGTCTCGAGTTTGTCACCCTCCATGGGGTGACCCACCGTATCGACGGCCATGATATCAACGCCGGACAGAAAAGCGGATTCTCCGTGCTCGGGGTGGAACCGTCCATTCAGTATCGGATCGGCGAGACGAACTTTCTGATGGCGGCCGGCGTTCTCTTCACGGTGGCAGGCCAGAATGCCACGAACTCCGTCTATCCTAATTTTTCCCTCTTCTATTATTGGAGCAAGTCCGGCAAGGTCATGATGCGGTAAACCTCCCCACATCTGTCTGATGGCGGCTGCGGAGGCGCGGAAGATCGGAGTGCATTCCACGCCTCTGCTCAGGTGGTGTTAAACATTGGTAAACTTTGGCTTTTACGGCACTCATGCCGGCGGCAGCCCTTACATCGCCCTTTGCATTCCGGTATGATACCTCTCATCCCAACGTGACTGTCCCTACGTGGCATTCGAGGGGTTGAAGACCTCCCATGATGAAATTGGTGATCATGGTCTTTCGAGAGTCGCTCACGGACGAAGTCCATGAGATTCTCAAGACGCAGGATGTCAAAGCCTTCTCCGAAATTTTGTCGGTTCAAGGCACGGGCGCCGCGGGCAGAGTTCTTGGAACGCTCGCCTGGCCCGGACACAACTCGATGGTCCTCGTCGCCCTTCCCGATCACCAGGCCAAGGAGATTGCGGCGGAATTCGCCCTCGTCAGGAACCGTCTCCAGGAAGCGCAACATGGGGCCGATATCCCCATGAAGCTCTTTTTGCTCCCCGTGGAAGAGGCGATATAACTTTGCATATTCAGGAGGATCAGTAGGATAGAAGGAGCGACCGTGGAGAAGGGCCGTCGGTCCACCCGACACGCTGCGCACCCCCTCATGAGCACCGGCGGTCACGACTGACATGATATCTGGCTCCCTGCGAAATCCCTACGCCGTGGTGGCGATCAGCCTGATCGTCGTCATCCTCGGCGTGGTGTCCTACCAGAAGATGGAGGTGGATGTCTTTCCGGAGATCAACCTCCCCGTGGTCGCGGTGGCCACCTTCTACAAAGGCATGGGGCCGACCCAACTCGAAGGCGCCATCACGCTGCGACTCGAGCAACTCCTCTTACAAGCCTCGTACGTCGAGCACATCGAGTCCCGCTCCTTACCAGGAGTCAGCCTCATCAAGGTCTTTTTCCATTCCTCGTACGACGCCAATGCGGCCGTGGCTGAGATCACCAGCCTCACCTATTCCACGCTCAAGTACCTCCCCCCCGGAGTCTTTCCTCCCATTATCGTGAAGTTCAGCGCCGCCAGTCTTCCCATCGGCGTCTTGACCGGCAGCAGTGAAACCGCAAGCGAGAAAGAAGTCCGAGACAACGCCTACTACAAGGTCCGGCCGCAAATGGCGAATATCCCGGGGATCTTCGTCGCTCCCAGCTTCGGGGGGACCGTCCGGCAGGTGACCGTATTCTTGGATCGCGAACGGATGTCGGCTCGTGGACTGGCCGCCCATGAGATCGTGTCGGCGGTCAATGCGCAGAGCCTGTTGCTCCCCGCCGGGAACGTCAAGATCGGTGACTTCGACTATAACGTCTACGCCAATAGTTTGGTCGAAGTCGTGGCCCGAATGAACGACATTCCGATCAAGATCGTGAACGGTGTGCCGGTCCGACTGCAGGATGTCGGGCAAGCCGTCGATTCGACGATGATTCAAGGCAACGTCGTTCGCGTCAACGGCAAGCGAGCCGTCTATCTCCCGATCCTCAAACAGGCGGGCGCCAATACCATCGCCGTGATGGACGGCGTGAAGGACATGGTGCCCAAATTGACCGGCCTCCCGGGCGACTATGTCACCAAGCTGTTATTCGACCAGTCACTCTATATTCGCCAAGCCATTCACACCCTGGAAGAGGAGGGTCTGATCGGCGGCGGACTGGCCTGTTTGATGGTGCTGTTGTTCCTCGGAAGTTTTCGGGCCACGTTCGTGATCGCGCTCGCGGTCCCCCTCTCGATCATGGGCGCCTTCACCTTGCTGAAGCTGACCGGACAATCCGTCAACGTCATGACGCTGGGCGGCCTGGCGCTCGTGATCGGCACGCTGCTCGATAACAACATCGTGGTCCTTGAAAACGTCTTCCGCCACCTCGGCATGGGCAAGACCGTCACGCAGGCCGCAGGAGACGGGACGTCGGAGGTCGCGCTTCCGATGCTGGTGATTACCCTCAGCATCCTGATCGTGTACCTGCCGATCATGTTTTTCACCGGGATCATTCGCTTTCTGTTCGTGCCTCTGGCGCTGGCCGTCGCCTATACCATGATCGCGTCCTATGTCGCCTCCATGACGGTTGCCCCGGTCACCATCACGGGGTTCATCCGCGGAGAAAGCCACGGGCTGCGATGGTTCAACGCCATCTTCGACTGGTTCGTCGCGCGCTACACCGCCCTCCTGGCCTGGTGCCTTGACCACAAGACGGTCGTCGTCTCCGCCTCACTGGCGGGATTAGTCGTCAGCGTCATCTTCGGGACCCGCCTGGCCACGGAGTTTTTCCCCAAGGTCGACGCGGGACAATTCATCGTGAACGTGTCCGCGCCGGAAGGCACCCGGGTCGAAAAGACCGAGGCTTTGATCGGCCAAATCGAAGACATCGTCCGGGAAGAGGTGCCGAGCGGCGAACTCGATCAAATCGTCTCGAACATCGGCCTGCCGCATGGATGGATGGTGCTCTATACTCCGGCCACCGGTCCGCATCAGGGGTTCATGCTCGTGAGCATAAAATCCGGCCACACGGCCGCCACGGCCGACGTCATCGAGCGCGTGCGCGGTCGCGTTTCCTCGCAGTTCCCCGGCATCAAACTGACGTTTCAAAGCGGCGGCATCATCAGCGACGTGCTGAACGCCGGACTGCCGGCTCCGATCGACCTGAAACTCGTCGGATCGAGATTGGAAGACCTCTATGAAGCGGCGGCCAAGCTTCGCGCGGCCGTGGCGGCCGTGCCAGGCACCCAAGACGTGCAAATCCGGCAAGGCAACGAGTATCCCGAGTTGTACCTGACGATCGACCGAAACCGCGCCATGTACTTCGGGCTGACCGAACAGGAAGTCGTCAAGGACGTGCTCACCAGCCTCAGTTCTAATGCACAACTCAACCCCGGATATTGGGTAGACCCCAAATCGAACAACGCCTACTTCGTCGTGACCCAGTATCCCGAACAAACTCTCGTTCATTTCGACGACTTTCTGAATATGCCGCTGGTCGGCCGAGGACGCGAGCTTCCCTCTATGGCCAGCGCCGTCGGCGTCTCTGACCGGGGGAGTTCCCTGGCGTTGCAGCAGACGCCCTTCGGCGACCACATGGCCCTCCCGCAGCCGGCCCGAAGCGGCGTCTCTTCGCCCGTCGTCCTGCGCGACTTGGTGCAGGTGGACCGTCAGGCCGGCCCGGAAACGGTCGACCATTACAACTTGCAGCGAAGTGTGGACGTGCTGGTGGGCGTCGCAGGCAACGACCTGGGGCGGGTGGCGGCGCAGGTGGAGGACGCGATCAAGGCCGTGGCCCTGCCGAAAGAGGTCACCGTGCTGACGAAAGGCGAAGCCGACAGCATGCGGGCCGCGATGAAGGGATTCGGGGGGGCCCTACCCTTGGCCATCGTGTTGGTCTACCTGGTCATGGTGGGTCTGTTCCGTTCGTTCGTGGACCCGCTCGTGATTCTGGGCGCCGTCCCGCTCGGGTTTATCGGCGTCATCTGGATGCTGCTGCTTACCGACACCTCCGTCAACGTGGAATCCCTGATCGGCAGTTTGATGATGATCGGCATCGTCGTCTCGAACTCGGTGCTCCTCGTCGACTTCACCAATCGTCGCCTGCGCGAGGGGCACCCCTTGAAGGAGGCGCTCATCGAGGCCGGCCGCCTGCGCGTCCGCCCGATCCTGATGACGGCGCTCGCGACGATTTTGGGGCTCGGGCCCATGGCCTTGGCTCTCGGTGAAGGGAGCGAGATGAACGCGCCGCTCGCCCGGGCCGTCATCGGCGGGCTCCTGGCGGGTACCCCCATGACGCTCTTGGTCATTCCGGTCTTTCACGCCATAGCCAGACGCCGCCATAACGCCGCGGCCGCAGGAGAGCCCGCGCATGTCTAACCTGTTCCTGCTCCGGCTGTGCTCGCTCCTGGGTTGCCTCGCGGCGACGGCCTGTGACCGCCCCGCACCTCCGACGGCGGAGCCCGGCGCGCAGGCCCCGGAGGGGGCCATCGCCAAACCGATGGTGGCCGCCCCGGTGCCCGTGCAAATTCTCAAGCCGCAACGACGGAACCTCGTCAAAAGCCTCTCCTTACCCGCCAACGTGGCTCCCTGGCAGCAAGCCACGCTCTACGCCAAGGTGCCCGGCTATCTGAAGTGGGTCGGCGTGGATAAGGGCGATCGAGTCACCAAGGGACAGTTGCTGGCGATTATCGACGCGCCGGAAGTCGAACAGCAGTACGAACAAGCCGACGCCGACTATCGCATCAAGCAAGTGACCGCACAGCGGCTGATGAACGTCTGGAAAGAGAATCCGGACGTCATCGCCAAGCAGGATGTGGACGTGGCCGAAGCGGCGGCCGCGGCCGCGAAACATGCCCGGGACAGCCGCAGGACGCTTTTGCAGTACACAAAGGTCACCGCTCCCTTCACGGGAACCGTCACCGCCCGGTTTGCCGACCCCGGGGCCATGATTCAATCGGCCACCGGCTCCGCCACCCAGGCCGCCCCGCTGTTTACCATCATGGACATCACCACGGTCCGCGTCTACGTCAGCGTGCCTCAGGAGGCCGTCCTGCTGGCGTCGCCCGGAGTCCGCGCCCGCCTCACGGCGAGAGAAGTACCCGGGCGCGAGTTTGAAGGCACGATCACGAGGACCACCCAAGCCCTCGACCCGGCCACCCGCACGATGCTGGTGGAAATCGATCTTCCGAATCCGGACCGCCTCCTTCGGCCCGGCATGTTCGTCACGGCAACGCTGCTCCTCCAGGAGCGCGAACAGGTGCTGACGCTTCCTCCCGCGGCGTTGATTTCCGATACGCCCGGACAGGCGGCGTTCGTCGTCGAGAACGGGGTCGTCAGAAAGGTCCCGATACGGACCGGCTTGGACGACGGCGTGTGGATCGAAATCACCGAGGGTCTCACGGACACGCAGGACGTCGTGGTGGTGGGACGGGCGCAGCTTCGGGACGGCCAACCGGTTCAGACCTCTCCCTACAACCTTCCGGCGGGCACACCCGCGCGGCAGAAAATGTAACGACACCGGAACAAAAAGGAGGCCCCATGCTTGAAGAACGTCGCTTCAACCGGGTCGGTCTGTGTGCCGCCGGCTTCGCCTCGCTGCTCCTCTTCGTATCGAGCATGGCCGCCCGCGCGGAGATGGGGCCGGCTCCAGCGCAACGCCAACCGGCGACGTCCTCCGCCGATGCCGGTCGGAGCCCCGGCCGGTTTCTGGGCGTTCAACAGGCCATCGAGACCGCGGTCAAGAATCATCCCGCCTTGCAACTGGCCGAGGCCAATCGCAAGGCGGCCGAGGCGAGGACCGGCCAGGCCCGCTCGCTCTACTACCCGCAAATCTATGCGGACTTCGTCGCGGCCGGCGGCGTGGGCGGGATCAATCCTCGTTTCGTCTCTCCCGCCGGCAGTATGCTTCGCCAGAATCTGGGACAGTATGCGGGCGGCGTCATCGCCAATCAGCGCATTTATGATTTCGGCTACACGAAGGCGGTGGTGGAATCAGCCGACTTCGCCGCCAACGCGCAGGCGCAGGACGTCGAGGCGCAGCAGAGCCTGGTGCTCTACTCGGTGCAACGCGCCTATTACAACAGCTTGAAGAGCCGCGAATTGGTTCAAATCGCCGAGGACACCATCAAGCAGCGCGGGGTCATCAAATCCCAAGTGGAGACGCTGTATCGACAACAGCTCAAGTCCAAACTGGATCTCAATTTGGTGCAGGTCGAATTGACGAACGCGGAGTCCGCGCTGGTCCGGGCGCGCAACAACCTGCAGGCGAGCTTTGCGGAGCTCAACCGCGCCATGGGCGTGCCGGGCGAAGGCGAGTACATTCTCGAGGACGTGACGGTATCCGCCGTCCCCCCTGCCGGTCTCCCCTCCCTCATTTCGCACAGCCTGACCCATCCCGAACTCAAGCGCGCGCAAGAGCAGGCGCGGTCGGCGGAGGCCAAGGTGAAGGCGGCCAGGAAGCAGTACCTGCCGACGATCAGTGCGATCGGCAGTGCGGGCGACTATGAGTTGTTCGACCGGAGCCGCCCCGACAATACTGGCGGATGGTGGGCCGCCAGTGCCACCGTGTCGGTGCCGATTTTCACGGGCGGGTTGATCGACGGTCAGGTGCGGGAAGCCATGGCCCAGTTCACCGCCGCGCAAGCCCAGGCTTCGGCCATCGAGCAGGCCCTCACCCAGCAGGTCACCAATGCCTACCTGGACTCGGTCACCTTTATCCAGCAGATCCGCCTGGCCGAAGAGCAGGTCCAGACCGCGAAGGAGGCGCTCCAGCTATCCCAGCAACGGTACAAGCTCGGACTGGGGTCCATCGTGGAGGTCACCCAGTCCGAAGTGGCCCTGACGGCCGCAGAAACCCGGCTGGCAGAAGCGCAATTCGACTACAAGATTGCGGACCTTACCTTGGCATACGCCTCCGGCACGATGAGTCTGCCCTCTGCATCGGCGGCGACATTGCCTGCGGGCCCAAACTAACAGGCTACCGCCGGCAGCGGAATTGCCGTCAATCGGGATAGTCGAAGGGGAGTGCGGACTCGGAGAACGACGGAGACGGCAGCCTAAGGATGACGGCGATCAGGCGCCCTCCCCCGCCTCTCCGCGCGAGTCCGAAGCCGGCGGAAGCGCGCGCTTCCGCACGAGTGCGGGAGGCCCCTGGAGACGAGCCAGATCGATCACCAGCTCGTCCCGCGCCAATCCCAGCAGCCGGTCGATGAGACTCGTCTTGACCTCGACGACGGCCGCCCCATCGTCGAAATACAGATCGAACCCCTTCGGCCCGGTCGGACGCATCGGATAGCGCTTGTCGTAGATCATCCCGTAGGCCGGAATTCCATACATGATCCGTCGATTGGCCAGCACGACATGCACGTGCGTGCCTTTTACATAAATGCCTCCCGAGGTGATCTCTCGCTTGATCGAGGTTTCGGGCTGGCTGAGGTAGAAGGTGACCCGCTCGTTCCATTTCGCCTCGGCCAACGCCTCGGTCACTTTCGGCACCAGCAACTCCAGCTCCTGCGGCCGGAACGCCGGCTCACGCGGCGCCAACCCGATCAGTTTCTTTTGGATGACAATCCGGTGCTCCTGTACCTGAAGCCCGGACAGGAGCCGCCGGACGGTGTCCTCGGTAAACTGCACCGGATGGCTGTGGGCCGAGGGCGGCCATTCGGGGAGGACGTACGGGTCCGGCTCCAGACGCACAAAGTTGACCGGATCCTCGTACGTCGTCCGGTAGGGAACCTGGGGGATGGCACAGGCGGCCAGCATCGCGCACAACAGCACGCCGCCTGCCGCGTGAACCGCAAGACCTGTCACGACCGTCTGGGCCTTTCTCCGCTTGCCGTTCACGTCTCACCGCGTGCGTCCCGATGCTACTCGTGCACGGTAACCCGCATCTCGATCCGTTCCAACGGATTGTCTCGCCCATCGCGCTTGGCGTTGACGATCTTGTCGGCGATCTCCATCCCACTCGCGACCTCTCCAAACACCGTGTATTGCCAGTCCAGGAAATTGGAATCGGCGACACAGATGAAGAACTGCGAACCGGCGCTGTCCGGGTCGTTCGCACGAGCCATCGAAACCACCCCACGTTTATGAGGCTTGCTGTTGAACTCGGCCTTGACCTTGTAACCTGGGCCTCCCATGCCGTGCATGGAGCGATCGGGATTCTTGCTGTTCGGATCGCCGCCTTGGATCATGAACCCGGGAATCACCCGGTGGAACGTCGTGCCGTCGTAAAACTTGTCCCGCGCCAGCTTGACGAAATTCTGCACGTGATTCGGCGCCACGTCCGGGAAGAATCGCAGCACGATCTCCCCCAGCGGCTCCCCTTTCATCGTGACATGCAGGGTAGCGGTCGTATTGGCCGTCGCAGTGCTCATGCGCGTCGTACTCCTTCGTGTATTATTGAAACGTGAACGGGACCTCCGGGGTCACCCGCAGACCTTCGTTGATCTGCACCCAGGTCCCTCCGTGGTCGTCGCTGCGGAAAGCTCCGCCGCTCGTTCCGGCATACAACGTGCCGTTCGGGGAGACCGTCAACGCTTGGATCGACAACTCGGTCAAGCCCTTGTTCAGCGGGACCCACTTCTGGCCCAAATTGTCGGTTTGAAAGATGCCGCGTCCCGTCGCGACGATCAAACGTCGGTCGGACGAAACGATGCCGCGTATGGAATCGTTGGGCAGCGCCCGGCTGATCGGCTTCCATGTTTCGCCGTGATCGGCGCTGTGAAAGACCCCGCCGTCGAACGTGCCGATATAGAGGTCCTGTTTCTCCCCGATCGTCACGACCCGGATAAAATTCTCGACCAACCCTTCATGGTCCTTCAGACCCTGCTGCAACCGCTTCCATCCCGGTTTGGGAACACGGTATCGTTGCACGCCCTTTCCCGACGTCCCGGCAAACAGCGTCCCGTCGGCGGCCTGCCCCACAGCATGGACGAGCGTGTCGTCCAACCCTGTGGCCACCGTCGCCCATTTCGAGCCGCCCTCCTTGAGCTGATACACGCCGTCCCCGGTTCCCGCGAACACGGTGCCCCGACTCACGTGCAAGGCCTTGACTTCGAGGCGTTTCAGCCCGTCGCTCAGCGCTTCCCACTCCGTGTCCTTCGGCTTGCGACGGAACACTCCGCCTCGGAACGTTCCCGCGTAGACTGTGCCATCCTGTCCGACCGCCATCGAGAGCACGAACGGGTCCGTGAGTCCTTGATTGACTGCGATCCATTGCGCGCCGCGATCGTCGCTGCGAAACATCCCGGCTCCGAACGAGCCGGCATAGACGACCTTGTCCCCGACCGCGGCAAACGCCTGGATGCTGGCGGCACCGGGCGGAGGCCCTCCGCCCGGACCAGGGCCCCGATGCGGGTTGGAGCCCGGTTGCGCCCATACGCCTACGACGCCGAGGACGATCGCCGCCGATCCGAGCCCAGCGATACGACGCGACCAACGCCACGCACGACGATGTTTCCATGGATCCCACATGGTCGGTGCTCCCGCTCAGCGGACTCGATGTCCGGCCGTTTCAATGGGCAACTCCCCGTCGATCGTCACTTTCGTCTTCGCCGGATCGACGGGGACCGCTCGCCCCAGCCACCAGGCGCCCCAAATGCCGATCTCATACAACACCATCAGCGGCACCGCCATCAAGAGCATCGTGAACATCGTCGCGTCAGGCGTGACGACGGCGGACACGATCAACGCCGTGAGAACGGCGTGGCGGCGAAACTGGGCGAACTGTCTCCAATGGACCAGCGCGGCACGCGCCAACAGCGTCATGCCCAGCGGCAATTCAAAGGCGCAACCCATGATGAGAAGGAATTTCGTGTTGAAATCGATATAGGTCCCGACTCCCAGTTCGGGCGTGAAGGCTCGTTCCATGCCGAAATCCACGAAGAACTCGATGACCAGCGGCAAAATCACCAGATTACAGAACGTCAGTCCCAACACAAACAGCGCCGCGGCCAACACGAACAGCGGAACAGCCCAGCGCCGTTCCGTTCCGAGCAGCGCGGGCTCGATGAATTTCCAAAATTGATGGAAGATGACGGGCAGACTGACGACAATGGCCCCGAAGAAGGCCACCTTGACCGTGGCGAAAAACGCCTCCGTGGGACCGTAGAACACCAGATCGTCCGCCAGCGGCCGTCGCAACCAGGCCACCAAATCTGCCGCGTAGGCGAACGTCACGACGAACGCGGCCATGACGGTCGCCCCTACGATGAGCAACCGCTGCTTGATCGATCGAATATGCGCCTGCAACGGCGCAATCACTGCCGCCATCCTGTGTTCCTCTCTGCGACATACGCGGCGACCCCGTTGAGCCGCCGCTCGTCGTCTGCCTTCCCGAGTCAGTGCGCCGCGGCACTCACGTCTCGTTCGCGGAACCGACGAATCAGGTCGGCCATTTGATCTTTCTTGGCCAGTTTTTCCTTTTGAATCTGCTTCTTCAAGAGTTCCTCCGCCGGGGTGAGGACGTGCCGGCGTTGCAATTCATTCAGCTCGTGATCCAACCGGTGATGCGCCTCTTCCAACTGTCGAAATTCGATGCTCGTGGCCCTCAACTGTTCCGCGATCGCACCGTCTGGGACCATGTGGCACCTCCTCTTGCTGGTGAGAGTATGAGTGACGACACCTTCGCACCCGACATGGTTCAACCCGCTTGGGTCTGCCTGAGCGGCTCCAGCACCATGAGGACGGCGTCCTCCGCTGGGTTCGTGTAATAATTCCGCCGGCATCCCTGCTCACGAAAGCCCAGTTCTCGGTAGAGACCTCGTGCCGCCTCGTTGGATGCGCGCACTTCAAGCAGGGCGCGCGCCACCTCCGCCTGTTGCGCGTCACGGATGGCTTGTCGGACCAGGGTAGTGGCCAGCCCGTGCCGTCGGCGTTCGGGCGCCACAGCGAGATTCATCACCCGCAGTTCGTCAAACACGATCCAATAGCAGAGAGAGGCGACCAATTCTCCGGGCCGCCCGCGTCCCACCTCACGAAGGAGGAGAAACCGCGCAAACGGATTGCCGGAGAGTTCGCCTTCGAACATCTTGCGTGTCCAAGGTGCGCTGAAGCTCTTGAGTTCCAGCGCAACCAAGTCCTCGAGGTCCTCCATCGACGCCGGGACCATCAGCAGCCCGTCCGGCCCTCCGGTAGGTTCAGACGACGGGATCCCGGCCGTCGCCTCCTGTCGTAGTCCGTCCATACCGGTCCGCCTCATCGATTATGACCGTCCGCGACCTCGACGCGGGGCCTTCCCAGCCCCCCGCAGAATCCGGGCGGATTTCCCTTCGACCTTTCCGTGTTTCAACTCGGCCTCCGCCCGCTGGACATAGAGAGGCGCCACCATGTCCCCGGCGACCTCACCGCGACGCAGCCGTTCCAGGCCTGCCTGCGCTACATTGCCCGCAGACGGATGCTGTCGCTCTGGCGGGACCTCGCGCCACTCCCGGGCTCGGTCCGACAGCACGGGCGCCACGAGTTCCTGCGACAGCGCCCACCCGTCCCCCAGCACCCACGTCGGCCGCGTCACGCTCGCTCTCACGGCCTCCGGCGAACCCACATGAGGTTCGACCAGCGTCATGAGCCGACCGTCTGGGCTCCATTCGTATTGGGCCCAGAACACCTCGCCCTTTCGACAGGGCAGGATCGGACACAGGGGTCCGCTCAACCCCCGCAATCCCCAGGCCATCGCTTCCAGCGTGCCGATGGTGACGATCGGCCGACCCGTCACGGCCCGCAAACCCAGCGCCGTCGCCAATCCCACCCGCAACCCGGTGAAGGAGCCCGGGCCATTCGAGACGGCTAGCCCGTCCAGTTGCGCCAACGAACAACCCGCGACGGTCAAGAGCCGATCGATCGTCTGGAGCAACCACCGCGTGTGACTACCCGGCTCGTCATGGGACGCACTGGCCAACACCTGCGTGTCGTCGACCACCGCCACGCTCTGGCGACTGGTGGCCGTTTCGATCGCCAGGACTTTCATACCGGCACCCGCTCAGATTCTTCCAAGGTCCTCCGGGCGAATCGGCACATTCGGCACGATCTCCTGGAATGTCAATTGAACGCTGCCGCGCCCTCGGCCGTCTTCCATGACGATCCGATACGGACGTAGGAGGAAAGGCCCGCCCGCCGCCGTCTCGCCCACGGTGATCGTATCCGGAGCCCACCGATAGTCCTCGTAGCGCATTACCGCTTCCACCTCACCGGCCGGTCCCACCCATTCCTCTTGGACCATCAAGAGCGTCCGGCGGTCGAACCAGAGTCGGCGGGAAGGCCTCCCCACCCGGTCCTCCTGCGCCCCCTGAACGTCGAGCCGGTAGCGATCCCCCTCCTCCGTCAGCGAAAGCGACTCCTCGGTCCCCACGGTGGTCAGCCCCAATGCGCCATGCACCGCCCACAGGCTCAATTGAACTGGGCGCCCAAACTTGGCAATTCGCCCCAACTCGGAAGCTAGGCCCTTGAGCTCACGCCCTTCCGTCGGCAAGGCCAAACGATAGAGATCCCGGTTGACGACCAGTTCGAAAAGTTCGCCGCCGAAGAGACTGAAACCGCGAACCCGAAACGCTTCCGGACGACGATAGAACACGGTCCCGTCGACACGCGCCGGCAACAACAACCCCGGTCCCTTGATCTGCGCCCGGAACAAGCCTTTCGCGCTGCGTGTGGCGTCCGCGCGCGCCCTGAGCAGGGACGCCAATTGATCGGCCGTCGCAACCTGATACGCCGCCTCCGGCTTCGGCGCGAGGCCTTTGCAGCCGGACAGCACGAGCGCCAGGGTCGCACACATCCACAACCCTCCGCTAGGCCAGCACCGCATCAAGCGCCTCACCGACCTCCTCTACCCCGATCAGTTCCACCCCTGCGATCCTGTTCGCGCCGTCGAGCTTAGCCAAGTTCCGCTCCGGCAGCAGGCAGCGGGTCAGCCCCAGCTTGGCCGCCTCACGTATCCGGGTCTCGGCCTGCGACACCCCGCGGACCTCTCCGCCCAAACCGACCTCGCCCATAATCATCGTGCGGTGATCGATCGGAATCTCCCGGAAACTCGACGTGACAGCGGCCACTAATCCCAAATCGATGGCCGGCTCGTCCACCTGCAGGCCGCCCACGATATTCACGTACACATCCTGTCCCGAAAGATGCAATCCCAGTCGCTTTTCCATCACGGCCAGCAAGAGAGAGAGCCGGTTGACCTCGACCCCGTTCGTCATGCGCTTCGGCATACTGTAGCCCGTCGGCGAAACCAGCGCCTGGACCTCCACCAGGATGGGGCGACTTCCTTCCAGGCTGGATACCACGACCGATCCGGCCACCCGTGCCGGCCGCTCGGCCAGAAAAAGCTCCGACGGGTTGGTCACTTCCTCGAGCCCCAACTCCTTCATCTCGAAGACGCCGATTTCATTGGTCGAGCCGAAGCGATTCTTGACCGCGCGCAGAATCCGGTAGGCATGACTCCGGTCGCCCTCAAAATACAAGACCGTGTCGACGATATGCTCCAGCAATCGGGGCCCGGCGATGGCCCCCTCCTTGGTGACATGCCCGATAATGAAGACGGGCACGCCGGTACGCTTGGCCAGCCACATCAATTGGGCCGCCACTTCCTGCACTTGGCTGACCGTTCCCGGCGCGGACGTGAGTTGATCGGAAAAGACGGTTTGAATCGAATCGACTACCAGAGCCCGGGGACGCAGGTCGCCGACGACTTTGAGGATTTCCTGCAGGGACGTCTCGGAGTAGATCAACAGCGACGGGGTTTCGACCCCCAATCGGCTGGCCCGCATCTTGATCTGGCGTGGGGATTCCTCGGCCGAGACATACAATACCCGCTGGCCGCCCGAAACCAGCCTCGGCAACACCTGAAGCAAGAGGGTCGTCTTCCCGATGCCGGGATCGCCGCCGACCAAGAGCACGGAGCCGGGCACGACCCCTCCCCCTAGTGCCCGATCGAATTCGCCGATGCCGGTCACCCACCGGGTTTCGGCGTCGAGTGTGATATCGGTAATCGGCGTGGGATGAGGGGCCGCACCTTGAAGCGGCGCGGGACGCCCTTTGGCGGGAACAGCCTCCCGCTCTTCGCGGAGGGAGTTCCACCGGCCGCAATCGGGGCACCGACCAAGCCATCGAGGCGACTGGTGTCCGCAGGCCTGACAGTGGAAAGTGGTCCTCGCCCGCATGCCAAGGGTATTCTAATGGATGGCGTGGGGAAAAAGGAAGGCGGTCTCACTGCGCTATCACCCGTGCGCACCGGCAAACGGGCGCGGCAGAACGGCATTGGAACGAGTCGCCGTGAACGACGGCCCTCACTGCGGCATTATTCTTGGAGTTGCTTCCGGACGGCCTTCCAATCCTTGACCACTCGAGCCTTTCGGGGGAACTCCTCCCGCGCTCGCTCGGTCCTGATGGCGACGATCATACGCTGAGCGACCAGCGCTTGGGCAAACACTCGACTCGTTCCCACGCCCGCCCGCAGATTGTCCCAGCCGTCATCCTTCAGCCGAGCGATGAACTCCTCGATGCCGGCCGCCGTCCGAGGTGTGGTCAGGACCACCCCCGGGGGAAATCCATGGCTCTTGAGCCAGGTCCGCACCTCCTGGGCGAGCGCCATCCCATTCTGGTCGACGGGCACGAGATAGATGAGGTTGTAGTAAAACTTGGTCAGTCGCGCGAGTTCCTCTGCCGCACCGGGGGCTGGCTCGCCACGCTGTGGGCCGGATACCGCTCCCGGAGGGAAGGGGACACCCCGATCCGGCGGGGTCGGACCGGATTCCAGCACCCCCTGCTCTACGAGCAACAGCGGCCGCCGCCGCTCCCATACCGCCAACGTCCCCCTCCCCTCCGCATCCTGAACTCGAGGCGAGCCCGCAAGGGTCACCTTCATCGGATGCAGACCGATCCGTCGCGGCTCGAATTCGAAATAGGCGCGCCCGTCGCCGCCCGTCAGCCCCGTGGCGACCTGGGTGCCGTCAACCCAGAGCCCTACCCGCTCGCCGCCCACCCCGCGCGAGCCAAGCAGCCCGTCCGTGACGACGCGACTCTCGATTCGAACGGACCGGGTCGAACGCGCCATCGCATCCGACACGAGCACGGTCACGCCGACTCGCTCAGCGGCTTGGATGTCCAGCAGGGCTCCGCCGCAGACACCACAGCTCACAAGGGTGATGAGCAGCCAGTGCAGACCGGCGCGCCACCCCCGAATCCTGAAGTTCACGAATCGAACTGAGAGGAACGACCTACCATGGACGACCCGCAGGCGAGTCACCGGGAACCAATCGGAGGTCGGGGCTTGTGGACGCATGGAAGGGAAAGACAAGACTGATGCGAGAGCGAACCCGCTCACACGGGAAAGAACGGTCCCCGCCGGGCTACCAGACCAGCGGCCCCTTGCAGGACAAACGGGCATGGGCCTCATGCCAGCGCGGCGAGCACCTGGTCGATGTGAGGCTCGACTTTGACCTTACAAAACACCGCCTTCAAATGGCCCTTGGGGTCGATCACGAACGTGCTCCGTTCAATGCCCCAGTATTTCTTCCCGTACATGTTCTTCTGCTTGTACACGCCGTACCGCTTGGAGACTGCGGCGTCTTCGTCCGACAGCAGCATGAACGGCAGTCCATACTTCTCGATGAACTTCTGATGCGAGGCTTGACCGTCGAGGGACACGCCGATAACGACCGCGTCGGCCTTTGCGATGCGTTGATGCGCGTCCCGAAATCCGCAAGCCTCCTTCGTGCACCCGGGCGTATCGTCCTTCGGATAGAAGTACAGCACGACCGTCTTCCCGCGCAGACTCTTGAGACGGACCGTGGCACCGGCGTGATTCTTGAGCGCAAACTCCGGCGCTGGTTTCCCCACCTCGATCTCACCCGCCATGACCCCGCACCCTTTCTCTCCCTTTCACCCAACTATCGAGGGGAGCCGATCCCGCCGCCGCTTCCGTAACCCCCGCCGACGGGCGAGCGTCGATTTGGATTCTGCGGGACCCCGACCGCAGTCTTCGTTCCCTCGGGGTTACCATAGGGCCGGAGGGCCGGTGAATCCCAAATGATCTTGTGCCCGGGTTCGAGGGTCGCCGCCTCCAAAAACCGGTCGTGTGCCGCCTGCGTGTCGCCCAGCGCGTTGAGCGCCAGCGCAAGATTATAATGCGCGGCGCCGAGTTCGGGAACCTCGGCAATCGCTTGCTCGAAGTAGACTTTTGCTTCGGGGAACTGTCCTCCCTGGTAAGCCGCGGTCCCCTGTTCGGTCAAGGCGATCGCCTGGGGCGTAGCACGCGAATCCAGTGCCAAGGGTACCAGCGGAGCGGCTTTGGGAGTGCCCGAACAGCCGAGCGCCACCAGCAATCCGATCAGCGACCCTACCTGCAAAGTCCCCTTCATGTTCCACCTCCGAATCGTCACCGGCGCGTCTGCCTGTTCCACTCCTCCTCGACCGCCTTCCGATACATGACATCCCATTCCTGACTTCCCTCGACGATGGGGCGCGCATACGAGGCCAACCGCTTGCGGACAGCCTGATCGATCGCGGCCTCCTGCTCCAACTCTGCGGCCAAGACCCGCTTGATCGTGCGCAGCGCCTTCGTCTCCTCGCCTTGGAATTTGGCGGCCGCCGAGCCTTTGAGCGCGTTGAGGATCACATGCGAGAGATGGGTCACCTTGTCATCACTCAACAACGCCATGGGGTCCCCTACAGCACCAGGCCTCGGTCGCGCACCAGTTTGGATTTGATCATCGTAAACATCTTCTGGTAATCGACCTGGCCCCGTTCGATTTGATCGGCATAGGCATTCAGCAGTTCACGGACCTCTGCATTGAGGCGATCCTCGACGGACAGTTCCGTCGTAATGGACTTTTCCAACGCCTCGACGACGACCGCCTGCTCGCCGGTCAGCGCAAGATGACCCTCCTCCTGCAGCTTGCGGGTCACGGCCTCGGCCAAATGACGAATCCGCTCCTTGGACATCTTCATCGCGTCAGGCCGGTTCGATCCGAATGATGCTGGCCTCGCCGAGCTGGCGGGGCACCGTGGCGTCGCCGACAATACGCCCGATGACATTGACTCGGTCCGCGGGCACCGGATCCGACCCCGTGCTCATGGGCGTGCGACCGAAGAAAATGGCCAGCACCTCGCCCGGCCCCCACCAAGCCAGGTCGCCGACCTGAACCTTGGTCGTGGCGGTTTCTCGAAAATCCTTCACCCCGGGCACCTTGCAGAACAATTCCTCGCCCCACATGTTCAACGCGGCCTGCACGGGCAAGGCGGCATAGACGCTGTCGGCGGTCTTGTTCGCTTTCAATTCCGCCTCAAGCCTGACACCGCCCACGCTGATACGGATACGTTTGCTCGTCGAGGCTCCGGAAGTCATCTTGTTCCCTTTCCCTGGGTGCCTTTGGCCACTTGCCGGGGCCAAACTGTATCCGGTCACCTCCGTCGAAATCAAGGCTGGACTACCTCTTTGCCCTCTGGCAGACTGGCGATTACGGTGATCGAATCCACGTTCGTTCTCCTCAGCGGCATCGGCGACAGCACGGAACGGCGGTGGTGGGAAACCGGTATCGTCACATGGTCGGATTTTCTCCGGCAGCCACGAGTGCCCGGCCTCTCCTCGATGCGGAAGCAATGGTATGACGCCGCGTTGCAGCAGGCCGGCGTCGCCCTCGCGGTTCGGAACGGTCTGCATTTTGCCCGCTGCCTACGGCCACGTGATCACTGGCGGCTCTTTCCGTTGTTCGACCGGCACGTCGCCTATCTCGACATAGAGACCACCGGTCGAGGGCCTTCACCGGACAGCGTCACGGTGGTCGGACTCCATCGGGACGGCCGGTCCATCCAGTTCATCGCCGGCCACGACTTGACCGAGCGCCGCCTCAATGAGGCGCTCGAGGATGTCCCCATGCTCGTGAGCTTTTTCGGGTCGGTCTTCGACGTTCCATTCTTGAAGCGCGTCTATCCGGGCCTCCGGACCCCTCCGCTGCATTTCGACCTCTGTTTTGCCGGCCGCCGCTTGGGGTTGACCGGCGGGTTAAAACTCGTCGAACAGCACGCGGGTCTCGCCCGTCAGGGGGACCTGATGGGTCTCGATGGGTGGGATGCCGTGCGCCTCTGGCGCCGCTCGCGGTTAGGAGATGTCCAGGCACTCGATCGTCTGCTCCGGTATAATCAGGCCGACACCGAACATCTGGTACCGTTGGCCAGACACCTCTACGAGGGCCTGGCTCGAACCTATGGACCATCGAACCAGCGCCAAACTCCGGTGGGCTAGATCATGACTAGGCCGGCACAACGATGGATGGGCATCGGCATGACCGACGTCGGCCGCGTCCGCAAGAACAACCAGGATGCGTTCCTGGTGTCCAACTCACTGGGGCTCTTCATCGTCGCGGACGGCATGGGCGGCCATGCGGGAGGCGACGTGGCCAGCCGGTTGGCGATCGAGGCCTTCCAGAACGCCATCGGACCGATCGAGGCCGACCCATCGGACACGACTCGGCGGGACATCCATACAGAAGACTTTTTGCGCCGCATGGTGACCGCCGCCAATGATCGAATCCTCGAGGAGGCGCGTCGCTCTCCGGAACTACGGAACATGGGTACCACCTTGGTGGTCGCCGGTATCGTGGACGCGGGTGATGGACCGCTGGTTCGGGTCATTCACGTCGGGGACAGTCGGGCCTACCTCTACCGCCGAGGGGTCTTGCGTCAACTGACTCACGATCATTCGGTCGTCGAGGACTTCGTGCGACGCGGTCTGATGAGCCAGGAAGAAGCGTCGGTTCATCCCAAGCGCCATGCGCTCACCAGGGCCGTCGGCATCGATCAGACCGTCGAACCGGATTATATCTCTGAGCCGCTCCAGTCCGGCGACCTCCTGTTGCTCTGTACGGACGGGCTCACCAAGATGATCCAGGACCGAGAACTCGAAGACTGGGTGGGACGCCTCGGGGCGCGTCCCGACACGCTGTGTCGCAGCCTGGTGGATGAGAGCAACCGGCGCGGTGGGCACGACAACGTCACCCTCGTCATTTGCTCGGAGGCATCATGAGGTCCCCGAACACGCGATCATTGACAAATAGCGTACCGGTCTGTAGCCTGCCCGGCGTTTCGGTACTCCCCGGTCGGTCCCTGCGAGGCCCCGCTCGATGACATCCTTCGGCCAACGCTCCGCGCTTGCCGCGTCCACACTCCTATGCGTGCTCGCGCTCTCGGGCGTCCCCGGTTTGGCCGTGCCTCTCGAAGACCCCGAGTCGGTGATTCGGGCTTTGGTGCGAGCCAACGCCGAAAAGGACTTCTCCACCATTGCCGACCTGATGGCGCACGACGACGATATCACGAGCTACACGATCGGCGGCCGCAAGTATGTCGGCTGGACGGAGCTTGCCCGTGACTTCCAGGAAGAGCTTTCAAGCGTGCGGCGACTGGAACTTCCGATCCATGAGCTGAAGGTTTGGCGGAAGGGCGAGGTGGCATGGTTCACCATGGAGTTGGACTACATCCGCCACCTCGGCACCGGCGCCGCGCAACGGACCGAACTCCTACCGCTCAGGGAGAGTGGCGTGCTGGAGTACCGCCGTGGCCGGTGGCAACTCCTCTCCTGGCATGAATCCATGCGGTCGATGCAGATGGGAACTCCGGTCACCAGCCTGATCCCTCTCCCCCCCCACGCGCAGCTCGTTGATACAGCCGATTCGCCCATATCCGATTTGAGTGGGAAATGGGACATCACCGAAGTGGAGGACGACAAGCATTATCAGGCCACACTTGACAAAGCCGGGAACGGTCCGTACACCCAACACGGCGGACGGTTCGTCACCACGTCCTTTTCAGACCGGCGCTGGCAAGGCACCTGGCATCAACCCGGCAACGATCGGGAGGGAGGCTTTGAATTGCTCCTTTCGGAAGACGGGACGGAGGCCAAGGGTGTCTGGTGGTACACGCGGGTGGGGAACCACAAGAATATACCCCCTCGCGAACACGGTGGGACATACCTATGGAAGCGCCTCACTCCAGTGCCCAAGACCCCATGAGTCAACCTGTGACACAAAATGTCCTGTTTTGACCAGACTGCGGACGGGCGTTCGGCGATACTGGTGGGGAGCGGAACACCTGTGCGCCATCTGCACTCCTTTATTCTGCGAGCGTCGGTCCTCGTCGATGGCGCGGCTGCTCAACCCATACACGTCGGAGGACCTATGCATCGGCTCTTGCTCTGCGCGCTCGCATTTTTCGTTGCCACCCCTGCCTGGGCCTCCGGGACACATGACCACCATGCGATTCCCACGCTGAATAATCACGCGACCACGACCGTCACCATTCGGGAGAACGTCGTGACGCTCACCTTCGGCCCCATCGACCTACCAGCCGCCCATGACGGAGAGCTGGCCGCTTCGATGCCCAAACACCATTTTCAACTCCCGAAGGACATGTACATGGTGGGCTACAAAGCGTCCGTCTTTACCAAGGAAGGAAAAGAGCTTCCCAGAAATTATCTGCACCACATCCTCATGCTCAATAACGATAAACCGAGTGCGTCGTGCCCGGGCGAGCCCCTCTTTTTCGCCGGAGCCGGCTTGGAGATGACCGAAACACGCTTTCCGGAAGGATACGGCGTCAAGCTTGGCAAGGGAGAGCACTTGATGTCGATCGCCGCCTTCTACCACGGCGCTCCGCCGACGAAAGACGTGATGGCGACTTTTACCATGTACATGGCGCCGGAACATACGCCGATGAAGGCAATGGATGTGTATCAGGTCGGCGTCAATATCGTCTGCTACAGCAAGTTTGCGCACCGGGGTTCCGATCAGACCGACGAGGGCATTGAAATTCAGCCGGGCGTCCAGGTCCATACCGCGCCGTTGAAATTCCTCATGGATGGCTGTGTGAAATTCGCGTATCCGCATGGCCACGACGAGCTCCTGATGATCGGACTCGAGAACAAGACGAGGAAGCAGACGCTGCTTCGCACCGTCCCCGAGGTCGATCGCGACGGAACGTTTCGTGAATTCCCTCCGCATCAGGTCTATCGGAGCGACCAGGGCTTTTCCGTCACCACCAGCGACGAGTACGAAATGGTTATGGTGCACCATCACCCGCTCCACAAGGGCCAGCTCCAGCACGGCATGGGCAACTACTTGCTCTACATGACGCCGGGGGCCTGTGCAGAGGACACCCGCCGGGCCGAGGGCGGGTGATTCCAGGGAGGGGCCATTTTTGTACGGCCGGGCGGGAACCCTTCGTCAGGCATATCTGACTTCCCGTCATATCCAACCCGAGGGTCGGCTGGGTGCGGTGGAATGACCCGCCCAGAAGCTGCCTGGATTTTTCCGTCCCGCCGCAAGTAGGATATCCCCCCCAAGCTACCGGCTCCCTGCCGGACCAGGAGTGTGCTATCCCTTTCTCAAATGACGGGAGAACCCTCCTCGCCCACCAGCCTGACTACGTACGACTTCGGAATACGTCCGCCGTGCCGAAGCAGGCGATCGTGCCTCTCGGTGGATCCTCGGGTCTATCGTCGCCAGCCGCTCAGACGCTCGTGCCATCGTTCGTCCAACATCGACGCGTTCGCCCAAGGAGCGACCGCGGACCGAGGCGAACGAAGGAGCAGGGTATGACGTCCGCCGAGTCGGTCACGGTGCTCCTTATTAGCGATTGCGCCGAGGACGTCAAACAGCTGACCGTCGGCATGAGAGCACATTTTCCTGGATGTCAAGTGGAAGCCGTCTACACCACGGACCAAGCGCTGGAGTGGACGTCACGATATCCCTGGACCATCATCGTCCTTGACCTAGAGCTTCCGGATTCGTCTGGGCTCATGCTCGCCCAGAAGTTGCGACAGCTGCGTCCCGAGAGCGCCATTATTCTCTACAGCGTCCAGCGCGAAATCAGTGCCCTCCAAGCCATGCGCAGCGGAGCCGCGGCGCTCTTGCACCGGCGGACACCCACCTTTCTGCATGACGCCCTGAAGGTAAGTGGCGAGTTGCTTCGATCACCAGCCCCACCGGAGATGCCCCAGCCTGGAGGATTTCAGGATCTCCAAGAAATTGAAGCCGGTGGCGCCATTCTCTACGAACTAAACGCAGATGGACAATTCACCTATCTCAGCACGGGCGTTCACGATTTTCTTGGCTACGACGCCCAGGAGCTGCTGGGTACGCACTATTCCAAACTGCTCCATACAGAATCACGCCGGCTGGCCGAACAACGGTTTAACGAGCGTCGGGCAGGAGCTCGGGCCACGCGCAAGCTGGAACTTCGGCTGCTTCCAAAAGCCAGCATCGGGCCGGTTCCCGACCCTTACCGCGCCGAGATCAGCGCGAAGGGAGTGTACGCCGCACCCGAAATGTTCTTGGGGACCGTCGGCATGATCAGGCGGGAACCCTGGGCGTCACCTGCCAGCCCTGTCCCGCAGAGAGCGGCCCCACCAGCCACATTGACGCTACCCGCCCCGGTCGCCACGGCGCCCCGCCGTCATCCCCTGCCCTCCGGTCAACCGCCGACCATCGAAACCATCTGGCGAACCGTCGAGTATTTCCTTGGCAGACTGGACGTGGTGTCACCCGCCGAATCCTGGCCTCGCGCACTGCGTGCCCGCTCCGAGGCTCTCGTTACCGCTTCGGCACCGAGACCGGCCTCGGCGGGCATACCACCTCCCGCGAGCACACCGGTGGCGACCGCGCCGGACGCACCACCCGCCGGGCCAGCCGGCGTCACTGCACCTGAACCTCGGCCGCTTAAAGCGCGCAGGGTTGACCGCCGCCGAATTCCGCGCAAATCCGTTCGCCTAGCGACGGAAACCCTTGTCTTCGGAGACGTGTGGAAAGGGGTCACCATCAACCTGAGTCGGTCAGGACTTTGCACTCGACTTCCGCCGTTGCCCCATGGGTTGGCATCCCACCCAGTGATCGTTTCCCTGGTTTCCGATGTCTTGTTCCTCCAGTTGAGCGGGAGAGCCACCACGGACCAGCGCCAGAACGAAACCCTTCTTCGCATCCACTTTGAGGAAATAGAAGAAGTGAAGCGCGTGGTGTTGCAATCCTTCCTCGAGGTGCTCAACGAGCAACCCGAATACCTCAAGGTACAGATCCATCTCTCCCATGTCCCTCCGCGGACCGAACCTACTGCCAAGGAGTCGATCGGCATCACCAATGCCGTAGTGGCCCACGAGCGGCGATTTGATTTTCGAGTGCCCTGTCATATTCCCGTGCATCTATTCTGCCGGACCGCAGACGGGGTGACGACCCGCTGTTCCGGCACCCTACTCGACCTCCACCTGAGAGGCGCACGGGTTCGTGCCCTCGAGGGACTGCGATCGAGAGACGGGGCCTGTTTCCTCCAGCTTCCTGCTCCCGAGGTATTTCACTCCGGCGTGGCCTTCCCGGAGGCGTCTGAGACCTCGCCAAATCTGGTTCCCGTCCAGGTCATTCGGGAGATCGAACAGGGGGCCGCCGATCCCGCCCGTGCCTCTCTGACATGGAATTACGGAGTGCAATTTGGATTTCCGAACGAAAAGGCGGCGGCGCGCCTCGCGGAATACGTCGATCACGCCGTTTTGTCGTTCATGGGAGGGCAGGAGGCTCGTGACCGGCGCAAGGTTTCCACCGATCTCCTGTTCACTCACAATACGCACGATCGCCGGATCGCCATCTACCACGACTACTCAAACGGAGAGACACCCGTCCTGACACCCATAGTGGTGATCGCTCCGGATCTCGGGCGCCCCAAGGAGGAGTACCTCCACCTGGCTTATTTCCTGGCGTCTCAGGGATTTCACGTCCTCCGCTACGATCCCACGAATCACGTCGGGGAAAGCGATGGCCATGACGGGTTGCCGCTCTTGAGCCAGATGCAATCGGACTTAACCGCCGTCCTTGAATTTGTCGAGGAATTTTGGCCCGGCACACCGCTCCTGCTTCTCGGAGATGGGATTGGCGGACGTCTTTGTGCGAGGTCGGTGGGATCGGACTGGTGGGTCGTCGCGCTCGCCATGCTTAACCCACCGCTGGATCTATCCGAGGAACTTCATACTCTCCAGCACACCGCCTATGATCCCATGGAGTCTGTCGGACCGCGCCACGGGCTGGGACTCCTTCGAAGCGTCAGGGTTCTCACCGAGGCGTTCCTGCAGGATGCCCTGATGTCCCGCTATGTCAGCAGCCACGACCTGCTCCAGGACCTCAGCGAGGTCACCCTTCCCGTTGCACTCTTTGCACAACTGGACGAAGCGGCCCGCCAGCAAGAGGTGCTTGATCACTTTCGAGCCACGCTCGGTCCGGCCTGGCGAACCATCACGTTCGTCTCAGATCCACAGTCCGTCCATCTCCGTATTCCTCCGGACCCCGAGACGTGGGCATACAAACTGGCCCAATTTTTTCTGACCGAGACACGCCACGGTCACCCCTCAGCGGATCCATCGCCGACCTCCATGGTGGACGTGAATCTGGAATACAGTCTTGAATTGCAACGCGTCCGATGTCGGTCGTATTGGACGCGTGCCGATCGGAAGCGCCACTGGTTGGCCTTTGCAAAGCGCAGCCATCGCCTGACTCAGACATCTCAGTATCGCCGGGCCATCCAGACCTTCCTGCGCGCGCTCGATCCAATGAGAAGCGAGCATCGCATACTTGATATCGGCTGCGGGAATGGTGAGACAGCGTCTGCTCTGCTGACCCATTGGGCCCATCACCCGAATCGAGCCGATTGGTCCTTCCGACTTCCCGAGTACGTGGGGCTCGATCTTTCTGCCGAGATGCTGGTTTCGGCCCACGCACAGGTTTTGGCGTTGCAGAGTTCGCTGAGTCGTGAGGGGTACCACCTGTTGTTCGGCGGCAGAACCTTGGCCCCACTCTTCGTGCAAGGAGAATTGCAGGGCGGCATGCCCTTTCCACCCGGGCGGTTTGACACGGTGTTCGTCAGCCTGCTCTTCGGTCATCTGCTGAACCCGCTACTGGCTATTCAGGAGTGCGCGCGGGTTCTGGCTCTGGGTGGTCGCCTCTTGATGATCGTCCCGAAGTGGACTGCCGACCTTCCCCGATGGTACCGAGAAGCCATCCTCTCGCAAATTCCACCCGGCCAGATCGGCCCCGACGAAGAGCTCCTGCATGAGATCCTGTGTGATTTCCAGCGAGGCTGGCTGGAGGGAGCCCTCCATCGATTCAGCTATCAGGATCTTGTGGCGTTGCTGACATACGCCCGGCTCACGATCGTCAGCATTGACTCGGCGTTAGATGACCAAGTTTTCGTCGTCTTCGCCCAGAAAGCCTCGTTCCACTAGCTGAAACTCAATCCTGGGTGTATACTTTCTACCGGCAGAGGGTGGACCGCCCATTTCCGGCTGAGGCCTGGGGCGGATGATTGTGCCAGATCCCTGCGATTCCCTACCCCTATGAAAAAACGAATCCTGGTCGTCGACGACGAGCCCCGAGTGCGTACCTCTCTGAAGTTGGTGCTGGAGCCCACGTACGATGTCCTCCAAGCCGCCGATGCTCACGAAGGATTGGATCTGTTCAAGAAGGAAGCGCCTCACCTGGTTCTCTTGGACGTCATACTGCCTGGCATGGACGGATTGGCGGTCCTGGAGAAGATGCAGAGCGAGGACAAATCCATCCCCGTCATCATGCTCACGGGCACCAAGGCGGTCAAAACGGCCGTCGACGCCATGAAATTGGGTGCGGCCGACTACATTTCCAAGCCGTTTGAGATCGACGAACTCCGCATCATCATCAGCAAGGCGCTGGAGAACCAGGAACTGGAGCGTGAAGTCCGCTTATTGCGCGCCCAGGTGGTCAATCGCTACGCGTTTCACAATCTCATCGGCAAGAGCGCGGGAATGCAGGAGATCTACGGCAAGATCGAGCAAGTGGCCGACAGCCGTACGACCGTACTCATCACGGGAGAAAGCGGCACGGGGAAAGAACTGGTCGCCCGCGCTCTCCATTACAACAGTGCCCGGCGTGATCGTCCCTTTGTGGCGCTGAATTGTGCCGCTCTACCGGAAACCCTGATCGAGAGCGAGCTGTTCGGACATGAAAAGGGATCCTTCACGGACGCCACGGCCCGCCGGGTTGGACAGTTCGAACTCGCCCACACCGGCACGCTTTTTCTTGACGAAATCGGCGACCTCAGTCCCACGACGCAAGCCAAGCTCCTGCGCGTGCTTCAAGAACGCGAATTCACCCGCATCGGAGGGGTCCAACCCATCAAGGTGGACGTGCGTATCGTCGCTGCGACGAACAAGAGCCTCGATGAGCTGGTACGAAGGGGGACGTTCCGCGAAGATCTCTACTATCGGATCAACGTCATCTCCCTCTATTTGCCCCCCCTTCGTGAGCGAGGCGAAGATGTCGTGCTCCTGGCCAAACACTTCTTGGCCAAACGCATCGAGGAAGAGAAGCGTGGCCAGCAGGAGTTTTCGAAAGAAGCGTTGGATGTGATCTGCCGGTACCCCTGGCCGGGCAACGTTCGCGAGCTGCAAAACGTGGTCGAACAGGCGATGCTGTGGTCGCAGGGGAATCTGATCGTTCCCGAGCATCTTCCTTCTTCCGTGAAATCGGATTCCCGATCGAGCTCGCTGCGCGAGGATATTCTTTCAGGGCGTGTCTCACTGGAAAGAGCCGTGATGGACTTCGAACGGGAGATCATTCTTGACGCCCTGAAGCGGACCAACTATGTGCAAACGCACGCAGCCAATCTGCTCGGCATCAGCCGCCGGATGCTCAAGTACCGCATGGATACGCTCGGGATCAGCCGCCCGGATAGCGGCCCCACGATTCCAGAGCCGTCCTCTTTGGTGCAGGAATAGGTCGCTTCCGACACATTCGCCTCTCATTTCCCACAGACCCCCGACATCGTGTTCACAACCTATTCTGACCTCATACACGCCTTATACACAGGATTTTCAGGCTGGCAGGCCTCCATATAGAAGAATCGACGATCATCACTACAATATGTAGCGAACCCTAGGGCATAGGGCCGTTTTTCGTGCGTGGATGTATTGCAAAGGTATGTGATTTGCTTGACAATTTGGCCGTTCAATCTAACATGACCACACGATGACCGCCTTGACCAGTACCTCCGGGGCAAAACCTACCATCCTCGTGGTCGACGATGAGGCCGGTCCCAGGGACGCCCTCAAAATTATTCTCCGCCCTTTCTTTAATGTGGAAGCCGCCGACAGCGCGCAACGTGCCTTGCAGGTCTTACGCGAGCGACGAGTCGACCTGATTACGCTCGACCAGAAGCTCCCGGACCGACAGGGACTCGACCTCCTCCAGGACATCAAACACCTGTACCGCGACATCGAGGTCATCATCATTACCGGCTATGGAAGCCTGAAATCTGCGATGGATGGGATCCGCCATGGAGCGGCTGGCTACCTGTTGAAGCCGTTCAATGTCACTGAGCTCATCACCCTCATCAACCAGACACTGGAGAAGAAAACGCGGTTGGATTTTCTTCGCGCTTTCTTGGCCAACAGCCAAGCGCTTTGGAATTCGGAAGAACAGGCCAATGAAGCCTGGACGGCTCTCCGAGACAAGTACGCTGCGCTGACGAAGGGGAAGACCGCGGCGGGACACAACGGGGTAGAGCACCATGACTTGATTCCCCTGCTGTCGAGCCTGCTCGAGGCGAAAGATCGCAGTTTGCTCAATCACTCGAGCCGGGTCAGCTTTTACGCCACGCTCCTGGCAAACCGGCTGGACCTCAGCGTCCCCGAACAAAAATCCCTCGCGATGGGCGCGTTCCTGCACGACCTTGGAATGATTGGCATGGAATCCCCTGGCATCGAGGAACAGGAGCGCGACGGGACCGTCTCGGATTACGTCAAGCGCCACACCGAAATCGGGGCGCGGATGGTGCTCGCACTCGGCATTCCCGCCGAAGTGGGTCAGATCATCTCATATCATCACGAGCATTTTGACGGGCAGGGCTACCCCCACGGACTGAGAGGCGATGGGATTCCCCGATTGGCCAGGATCGTCAGTATCGCAGAAACGTTTGATCATCTCACCGCCCCCGGTGAAGGGCCGCCCACCCGATCCATCGATGAGGCCCTTCAGGTGCTCAAGGGTCGGGCGCACACCCAGTTCGACCCCCAGCTGGTCGATGTGTTTCTGCACGTCGTCACGGAATGCAAGTCTTCCCTGCCCGCCCTTGCCATGTCGAGCACCCCGCTCTCCTCGCCGGACCTCTAAGCGCGGTTCGCCGCTCAACTTTTCCCGGCCCCCTTCAACAGTTCCGCTGCAGCGCGGAGCATCGTCGTCGTGACCGTGCGCCCGCCCAGCATCCGGGCAATCACCTCCTGCCGGGCCGACGGCTCCAGATGCCTGGCGACCGTGACGGTTCGGTGATCCTGGGCTGATTTTTCAACATGGATTTGCGCCTGAGCTTGCGAAGCCACCTGCGGGGCGTGCGTCACGCAGAGTACCTGATGGTAGCGAGCGAGATTGCGCAGACGCGTTCCAATCGCCGTCGCGACGGCGCCGCCGATCCCAGCATCGATTTCGTCAAAGACCAAGACCGGCACGGTGTCGTGAGCCGCGAGGACGGTCTTGAGCGCCAGCATCACCCGCGAACACTCGCCGCCGGAAGCAACCCGCGCCAGGGGCTGAAGGGGCTCTCCGGTGTTGGCTGAGAAAAGAAACTGGACCCGATCGCTGCCGTTCGGACCGAGCGTTCCCGGTTCGCCGTACGGCTCAATACGCACGGCGACCTTGGCTTGCGAAAGGTGCAACACACGTAACTCTTTGTGCAACGCCTCCTCGAAGGCAGACGTCGCCCGCCGACGTCTCGCCGTCAGTTCGGCGGCCAGCTTCCGAGCCTTTTGGAATCGATCCTCGACGTCGGCGGCAAGGACGTCCAGCCGGTCCTGGCTCTGCTCCAATTGCGCGACCTGGGCGTCGAGTTCCGCTCCTTTGGCCCGCACCGCCTCCAACGATCCCCCATATTTCTTCTTGAGTCCTTCCAACTGGGCCAACCGCGTTTCGAGCGCAGCTAGTTGTGATGGGTCATCCTCCAGTCCCTCCCGATACCGCCGCACTCCGGCGGTCACCTCTTGAAGGACGACCATCGCCTCGTTCAGCTGCTCACACCAGGACTCTGCAGCTCGATCGATCGTGGAAAGGTCCCTCACGCGTCGCACGATGAGGCCCAACCGTTCGATCAAAGCGCCCTCCCCTCCGTAGAGCGCCTCATACGTCTGCTCCGCCAACCCCCGGAGTCGCTCGGCGTGGTTCAGGCGCCGACATCGGTCCTGAAGCGCCTGGTCCTCCCCCGTGTGCACGTTGGCGTCGCTGATTTCCCGTGCTTGGTAGCGGAGTAAATCCTCTCGCTCCTGCAGGAACCTGGCCTGCGCCGAAGCCTCCTCAAGGAGCAGGCGGGCATCCAGCCAGGCCGCGTACGCCTGTCCGTACGCGGCGATCAACGTCCCGAGGCCGCCGAATTGATCCAGTGCCTCCATTTGGGCTGCGGAAGCCAACAGTGACTGCTGTTCATGCTGCCCGTGGATATCGACGAGGGATCCGGCCAATTGTTCCAACTCCTGCATCGCCACCAACCGCCCGTTCACATATGCACGCCCCCGCCCTGCACGCGAGAGCACACGGCGCACGATGAGCTCGTTCTGGCCGTCGCGCAGGAAATCCGCGTCGCGCAGACGGGTCAGCAGAGGGCTGTCAGAGGGTAGGGCGAACGCGGCCTCGAGTTCCGCCTCATCCGCCCCGGCGCGGATGTGGTCGGCAGTAGCCCGTTGCCCGAGGAGCAGGGCCAGCGCATCGACTAAGAGTGATTTGCCGGCCCCGGTCTCTCCGGAGAGAGCCACGAAGCCGGAAGGGATGTTCAGATGAAGTTGCTCAATGAGGGCAAAATTGGTGACGCGCAGCTCGGTCAGCATCCGCCATCATCACAGGCCGCACCGCTAGGCATTCGTCGAGGGCTGGGCGAGCAGCTTGTCGATGACCTCTTTGAACTGTCGCTTGGGACGAGCCCCGACTAATCGCTCGACGAGTTCACCGTTCTTGAAGAACAGGATCGTCGGAATGCTCATGATCTGATACCGGCCGGCGACTTCCGGGTTCTCGTCGGTATTCAGTTTTCGGACCCGGACTTTACCCGCATACTCCTGCGCGAGTTCATCCACAATGGGGGCCACCATCTGACACGGCCCGCACCACACCGCCCAAAAATCGACCATCACCAGCTCGGAGGCTTTGACCACTTCCGCGTCCCAATTCTTATCATCGACCTTCAGCGCCAGATTTCCCACACTGTCCTCCTTCGCTACATCCTGACGAAAGGATCTTCCATCCTAATCCGTCCTTTCGACCACTGTCAACCGCGGGCCTCTTACCACGGCCACTCTACGGGAACGCCATGCCACCAGGTCTCCGGGTTGGCCGCCCGCCACGCCGTCTGTTGGCGCCACAAGACCTCAACCCTCGGGCGATCAAGGCGCGTGGCCATCGCCGCCGCGACGTCGGATTCTCGCTGCACGCTCTCTCCGATGATCTCTTTAGCGATCCGAGCCAGGATATCGGGCGGATCAATCAAGACCTCGGGCCTGTCGCCGCTGAGATTACGCACGAGCTGCTCGATCCTCCCCCACCGGTCGCCCGTCGCGTGAAACTCCAGATAGCCGTGGATGGCCTGATACACGTAGGTCAGATAGACGTAGCTGGCGGCCGACGGACGTGCACGGACCTCTTCCTGGCACGCCTCGACGGCTCGCCGGTAGTCGCCGGCCGCGAGAAAGACCTTGGTGCGGCGCAGCGCGTCGGATGACGAGCCGGACTGACCCGGCCCAGCGGCCCCGGCCAGGCACCCTTGAATCCCCATGGGAATCCCCATGGCGAAGACGAGAACGAGCAGACACCCTCTCCGACGTATGATCGACCGTATCGACATATCCCGGCTCCTTCTGGACCAGCCCCTCTCCTCCCCGCGACTATCGATCAGAGCTGATCGGCGGGGTCGAGGGCGTGGTCCGACCATAGGGCCCGCCCACCGCGCCCCAGGGCAAGCCACGCTCACCGATCGTGATCGGCGTGAGAATCTGCCTCAGCACCGCGGTGCCAAAACTCTCGGTCCACCCGAGTCCCGTCAAACTCAACACCACCATCGCATTGAACCGGTCGGGGAACTGCAGGTAGAAGAAGCCCAGCGACCAGCATTTGCATGGATTTTGATACAAGCCGACGAGATCGTATTCGGGGCTTCGGCCGTTTTTCACATCATAATAGGCCCGAGCTCCGACGGTCAGACCATGAGGCAGCCGCACTGCTCCGGTGGCGGTCACGAATTGAACCTCCGGCGTGGGGGCATAGACCTCGTTGAATGAAATGGGATTCCAAATATCGCCGCGACGGACACGATTGCCGTCCCGAGCATAGCGCTGGCCGACCTCCAGATACCAGTTCGTGCTGTTCTGCAGGCGAAAATCCGTATTGAACTGACTCAAGGTGCCGCGGTACGGATCGATGAACGCGTCCAGAGTGACGTATTGCGTCAACGACGAGTATTGCCGGCTCAACGTTTCGATCGTGAGGGGCGAATACCCTGGGATATATTCTGGTGTCGTGTTGCCGATGATGCCGCGTATCCAGATATCCGACAATTTGTTCCCTTGGATCGACGTCGTTGCGGGGCTGAGCGGTTGCGTGATCGTGCCGAACAGCGGGAGTTGCCCGGGGGTGAAATCCCGAGCGAGCGTCTGTACGCCGCCCAGCCGGTAACTCTGGGCGACCGTCAAGTCCAGCCAATTGAAGGCATTCCCGCTCGAGCGCGTCTCGAGCAGCCGGCTGTGCAGCGAATAGGTCAGGAGATTCTTTTTGGGCAGGTCATCGATGGCGTCCACCTGCGGGACCTTAGACTGATCGGACGGCGGCACGTATTCGTACACCACCTTGGGTTCGATCATGTGCAACAGACTTTGTCCGTTGTTTAAAGCGAATCGCCTGCTCAGGCGCGACGTGGCGTCCACGGACGCCCACACGGTCTGCCGGTGAAACGGCGTTTCATCCTGAATGCCCCGCGTATAGTAGATTTCCCGGAACTTCGCCTGCGGCGTAATCCCGACCACGTGGCCGAGATTGAGCACGTTCGTGCTCACCCCGGGCATGACATCGACTCGGTTGAGTTGAAATCCCTCGTCCCGATAGAAATGGACCATGTTGGTGTCCATGTTGAGAAGAAACGGTCCGCCGAACGGTGCGGCATGGGCGAGGCTGTACCCCAATTCCGGGAGACGCTGAAACGTATCGCTGCCGCCGGACTGGAGGGGCTGTAGGTATTGCCCAAGCAGATAGAGATTGCCGGTGCCCAGGCGATGAGTGGCCAATAAATTGGATTCCCCGCTCGGCAAGGCCCGCTGCACCCCCGAGTTGCTCAACTGCTGCAGATAATCCGGATCCGACACGAAGAAGGCTTGGGCCAAGACGCGAAAGTCGCTGTTGATCTGCTGCACGTGACTGCCGCTGAGCAGGCCGCGGACCCGCTTGACGTCCGCGCCTTCCTCCGAAACCCCCGCCACGTTGGGCAGTTGCTGCTGGTTCAAGACGCTGACGAGCCACTCTCCGCGTGACTGTTTGTTCAGCCAATACCGGTATTGCAGGTCTCCGCCATACCCAAGATTGCTGTAATATTGAGGGGTGATCAGCAAATCTTGGCTGTGATTGATCGCCCAGAAGTAGCCCTGGCGGTATCCGAAACCGAAGCGATTATCATACGTGGGTTGCGGGATCAGGAACCCGCTCTTTCGATAACTCATGGGGTACGTTAAAGTCGGGATAGGGATCAACGGGCGATCCAGGATGCAAAACCACGTCCCTCGCATCGCGATACTCTCCGCGACGTCCACATCCACATCCTCGAAGGTAAAACGCCAGGCCGGCATTTCTCCGTCCTTGGCGTCGCAATTCGTGAACGTGCCGTCCTTGATTCGATAGTGATCTTCGGAAAATCGCTGAAGCAGGCGTCCGGTCGCATAGGTATTGGACAGCGGGAGATAGACCCGGCCGTTCGTGACCACCCCCGCCTCGGTATTCACGTCCAGCTCGAGCTGATCCCCCCATAACTCGGAGGTCGGACCCGTCAGATGGACATTCCCCTTCGCCTGCACCAATCCCGTCAGCGGATACACGGTCATGTGATCCGCGGTCAGGCGTTGATCGGTGTGGATTACCACGACGTGCCCGTCTGCCTCGTACACCTCGCGATCTTGCAGGTACTCGAGCCGGTCCGCCGTAATCTGCACGGGTTGGGAACCGGTCGTGGCCACCGCAGGACCTTCAGGGCCGGGGCCGGCCGCCCAGGCGACAAAGGGCCACAACAACACCAGGGCCATCCACCCGATGTCGCGCATCCGCCTGGGGATTAGCCCCATCTCATCCCCGAAGCGGCGACATCACGGAACCTTGAAGAGAGGCTTTCGCTTCGCCGACGAGCATGAGCGAGCCGGTCACGCAGATCAGATCGTCGGAGGCCGCGGAGCGACATGCCTGACGAATCGCATCAGGCACGGCAGCGCAGACTCGGACCGCCGGGCCGCGCGCGGGGAAAGAGGCGCACAATGTTTCGGCGGGGGCCGCCCGCGCCAGCTGCGGCACCGTCACGATCGCTTCATCCACATGCGGGAGCAATGGCCGAAGAAAGCCCGTGTGGTCTTTGTCCTGCATCATGCCGAGCACTAACCACACCTTCGCAGACGGGTGTTGCAATCGAAAACTCGCGAGGTAGGCGCCCACTACCGCCGCAGCGGCAGGATTGTGCGCGCCGTCTAGAAGCAGCCGAGGACCATCTCCCACCAGCTCTAGACGACCGGGCCACCGCACGCACGCTACGCCTCGCCGCACGGCATCGTCGGTGATCGGCGAACCGAGTCCCTCTGCGGCATCGACCAGGGCCACGGCGCAGCCGAGATTATCCAATTGATGCCGCCCACGCAAGGGACAAGAAAGGTCCACGGCGGCGCGACCGGGACTACGGTACACGCAAGCGGAAGGATCTACGCCCTCCACCGAAAAATCGACCCCGAGTTCGCCCATACGGGCACCGCGCGCGCGCGCCGCCTCCGCGATGACGGTCCGCGCCTCCGCCGCCACCGCGCCGATGACGATCGGCACACCGGGCTTGACGATCCCGGCCTTTTCAAAGGCAATCGCGCGCAGGTCATGCCCCAGATAGGCTTCGTGATCCATCGCCACGGTCGTAATGCAGGCGGCGGCCGGCGTCACGACGTTGGTCGCATCGAATCGCCCTCCCATCCCGACCTCGAGCACGGCCAGATCGACCTGCCGATCCGCGAAATACTGGAGCGCCATCGCCGTCGTAAATTCAAAGAAGGTCGGCGCGAGATCGGACGGGCAGTCTCGCCGGAGACACGCCGTCAGCTCCCCAACCGCGTCCTCGCCGATCATGGTCCCGTCGATTTGGATCCGCTCGCGGAAATCGACCAGGTGCGGAGAGGTATAGAGCCCGACACGGAGGCCGGCCGCCTGGAGGATCGAGGCCGTCAACGCGGCCGTCGATCCTTTCCCATTCGTTCCGCCGATGTGGAAGGTCCGCACGCGATGGTGGGGAGCGCCGAGGGCGTGGAGAAGCCGCTGCATCGACTCCAGCCCCAACTTGATGCCATGGCGCTGAAGCCCAAAGAGATAGGAGACCGCTTCCGAATAGGGCGTGCCCGGCATGCCGACAGACGACCGACTCGATGCGGCTACAGGTGGTTGATCAAGGTCGCCAACGTATCCTTCAAGTGCTTGCGTTCGACGAGCTTGTCGATCATACCGTGCTCCAATAGGAACTCCGCGCGCTGGAAACCGTCCGGCAACTGTTGCTTGATGGTCTGCTCGATCACGCGGGGGCCGGCGAACCCAATCAGGGCTTTCGGCTCGGCCAAAATAATATCCCCGAGCATCGCCACGCTTGCCGTGACCCCGCCGAACGTCGGATCGGCCAAGATGGAAATGAACGGCAGCCCGGCGGCCGACAGCTTGGCGACCGCCGCGGAGGTCTTGGCCATCTGCATCAGGGAAAGCGTGCCTTCCTGCATCCGCGCGCCACCGGAAGACGTGATCAGAATGACGCCGAGCTTTCGCTCGATGGCGCGATCCACGGCACGGCAGAACTTCTCCCCCACCACCGATCCCATGCTGCCGCCCATGAACCCGAAGTCGAAAATGCACAGCACCGCTCGGCGGCCGTGAATCTGCCCTTCGCCGGTGACCAAGGCGTCCTTCCGGCCGGTCTTCTCCTGCTGGGATTTCAGGCGCTCCTTGTAGGAGCGTTGATCCTGAAAATTCAGCAGATCCAACGCCTCCAAGTCCACGTCCCATTCCTTGAACGTGCCGACGTCGACGATGAGCGAAAGCCGCTCGATGACCGAAATGGGAAAGTGATAGTCACACTTTGGACAGACGCGGAAATTGCGCTCGACCTCCTTGCGATAGATGATCTCCCGGCAGTGGTTGCACTTGAGCCACATCCCCTCCGGCGTCTTGGCCTTCCGGGGAGGCTCCTCGACCGCGCTCTTCTGCTTCTTGAACCACGCCATGGGCGCTCCTAGGTCAGTTGGATAACTTGATCTTCTTCCACGAATGACACTCGCTGAGCCAACCCAAGTCGCGCGACCTCCTCACGGATCCGATCGCGATAGCGAGGCTTCACGTGATAGAGATACACGGGCACGTCGGGACGGTCGAGCTTCCGCAACTGCTGGGCCAACGACGACGGGGTCAGGTGTTTGCTCCTGCGCGCAAGCGCCGCCATCCCATCGGGATACGAGGTTTCGACGAACACCGCCTTCAACGACGCTACACCGGCGGCCCGCCGCCACAGGTCCTCCGTATCATGTGTGTCCCCACTATACAGCAAGGTGCCGGCCGTATCCGAGAGCAAATATCCCAGGGCCGGAACCGTATGATTCACCGGAATCCCGATCGCCCGCACCCCATCGCAATCGAACGGCCGACACACCTGCACCGTATGCGGGGTGAAGACGGGGGCCGCGGACGTCGGGAGCGAGAAGAAATTCGGATACAGCGTATCGTTGAAGATATGGTCGCGCAGTGCCTCCAGGGTCTCGGCGAGACCGACCAGCCGGATTGGCGCGGTATCCTCTCCCGCCACATTGTCCGCCAGGGTCGGGAGTCCCTGAATGTGATCAAAGTGCGCGTGCGTGAGCAGCACGGTGCCGATCCGTCGCTGTTCGGCCAACTCCAGCTTGACGCCGATGGTCCCCGCCTCGAGCAGGAGCGTGTCGTTGATGAGAAAGGCGCAGGTACAACAGGTACGTGTCCCCTCCGGTTCGCGCACAACTTGGTCCGATCCATGACAGCCGAGCACTCGCACCTTCATGCGGGAATCTCCACGCGCCCGTGCCGCTTTGTCCGGGAGTTCAGAAGAGGGCGGTGAGTAGCCCCGTCGATAGCATCGTCCAGAGGCCCAGGGCGACGCTGCTGAGAGACATCAGGCCCCGCAGTGACCATCGAGCCAACGGATGCCACGCGTCGGCGTAGAGCACCGGAAGGCTGACAAGGGCTCCTACCGCCATCATGCCCAGGATCGACCCAAGGCCGAACACCGCGATGTAGGTCACCGCCTCGGTCGCCGTGCGTACGGCCGACACAACCAGCAACAACAGGGCCGCCGATCCAGCCAGTCCATGCACCATCCCCACAACAAACGGCCGGATCGCTCCATCGAGCCAGTGAGCATGATCGTGCCCGTCGGTGGCGCGATGCTGGTGGAGATGGCGGTGGAGCCCCCCCTCGTGCTCGTGGCTGTGCCAGTGCCATCCTTCCCGATACAGTGCTCGGGCCAGCGAGCCTCCCAAAACGACGAGCATCCCCCCGACGGCAAACTCGAACCATTGCGCAACTTGCGGCGGGATGGCAACCTTGAAACCGAGGACGACGATCCCCGCCACGATCAACATCAGGGTGTGGCCCAATCCCCAGCATACCCCGATCGCTCCGGACCGCCACACCGATGAGGAGCGGGCGACGACCGTCGATACGGCCGCCACGTGGTCCGCATCCAACGCATGGCGCAGCCCCAGCGTGAAGCCGAGCCCCAACATCGTCAGAACGTGCCAGTCAGACATGGAACGCGGAACGCGCGGTACAGCCCGTCTCCCGGCGTAGGAGCGGGTCGGCGGAAACGTCAGCCGCCCCTCGCATGCATTTCAAGGTGAGGATCTTCACGCAGACGGGAGATATCGATGAGCTGCAGTTCGCGAAGGCCTTGCTGCTCCAACGCCTTGCGCGCCTCGGCGCCGCGATCGCGCCGTTCTTGCCAGACGGAGGTGATGAGCGAGGCGATCGCCTCCGCCGAGGCTCCCCGGCGCAAGGGCACCCGCAGATCGAATCCGTGCTTGGCGTAGAGGCACAGATACCACATGCCATCCGCCGTCAGCCGGCTCCGATCGCACGTGGAGCAGAAGGGTACCGTGGTCGAGGCGATGATGCCAAAGATCGTCCCATCGGGCAAGCAAAACCGCTGCGCCGGGGCCGACGAGTCCTCCCGGATCGGCTCCACTCCCCCATAGTGTCGCGCCAGCATCGCGAGGATCTCGTCCTTGGCAAGCACCTGGGTCATGGACCAATCCGTCGCCCCGCCCACGTCCATATACTCGATGAACCGGACCTCGCCCCGCACGCTTTTTCCGTACTCGATCAACTTGACGATCTCGTCGTCGTTAAACCCCTTGATCGCCACCGTATCGATCTTCAGTCCGGTAAACCCGGCCCGGTTGACCGCGTCGATGCCCTGCAGCACATGATGCAGATTGTCCCGGCGCGTTAACTGGCGGAACCGTTCGGGCCGAAGGGTATCCAGACTGACCGTCACCCGGTCCAGCCCGGCCTCGTACAGGAGCGGGGCCTGATCGGCCATCAGGATCCCGTTCGTGGTGAGCGCCAGATCCCTGATGCAATTGTTCTGGCGGAGCATGCGGACGAATAGCGGCAGATCCCGCCGGAGGAGCGGCTCGCCGCCCGTAAGCCGAACCTTGTCCACCCCGAGATCGGTAAAGGCCCGCGTGAGGGTTGCCATTTCCTCGAAGGTGAGCACGGTCTCCCGGGGCAACCAGGCATAGTCCTCCTCTGGCATGCAGTATTTGCAGCGGAGATTGCATCGATCCGTCACCGACAGGCGGAGGCTCCGAAGCGGACGCCCCACTGCGTCGTTCAGCGTCGTCAATGGCCGCATCTCGGAGGGCTGCTCAGTCACGCTCGAGATTTCCTTCGATTCACGCCTGACGCCCGCCGCCTCGCGCGATGCTCAAGGGTGCTCTTCCACCCAGACCTCCCCTTGAGGCGTCTGCTCGAGTTTCCAAATGGGCGTGATCTGTTTCAATTCGTCGATCGCCCACTGACAGGCCCGGAACGCATCGGCGCGATGTTCCGCGCCGGCGATGATCAGCACGATGTTGTCCCCGATCTCGATCGGACCGTATCGATGCAGAATGAGGAGTTCGATGACGTCGAAGTCCTTGAGCGCCCGCTCGCGGATCTCGCGCAGCTTCTTCTGCGCCATCCCCTCGTAGTGCTCGAAGGTAATCCCGCTGACGTCCCGCCCTTTGGACCGGTCGCGCGCCGTCCCCAGGAACATGGCGATCCCCCCGATCCGCCTGGAGCGGCGGCGGACGCGCGCGAGTTCGGCATCGATCGAAAAGTCTTCCTGCTGCACGCGAACCAGCATCGCCTCCTCATCGGTCGCCACCCCGCTCCCGCCGGCGAAGGGGGGGAGCAGCGCAACTTCGTCCTCGGCGTGCAGGACCGTATCCTCGCGCGCAAGGTTCTGGTTGACCGACACCAACACCTTTTTCTTCAGGAGCAATTCGCCGATCGCGGGGTAATCTATGTTGAGTTGGGCGACCAGATCGCGCACACAATGAGCCCCGTTCAGCGTCACCTCCAGCGTACTGCGGTTGCTCACCAGACTCTTCGTCATCCCGAACAATCGGACCGATACGGTTACGGGGGTCACCATCATTGACCTCGTTCGCGTGTAAAGCTCCCGGACTTGCCGCCGGACTTGGCCAGCAAGCAGACCTCCCCGAAACTCATGCGTTTATCGATGGCCTTACACATATCATACATGGTCAAGGCCGCGACCGATGCTGCCGTCATCGCTTCCATTTCGACGCCGGTTTGACCGGTCGTCTTGACCGTCGCGGTGATCGTGACGGAGCAGTCCCCGTCCCGATTGGGCTGAGGTTCTTCTTTGAAGGAAATATCGACGCCGGACAGGAGCAGGGGGTGGCACATGGGGATGAGATCCGGGGTGCACTTGGCCCCCATGACCCCGGCCACCTGGGCGACGGCCAAGACGTCGCCCTTGGCGATCTTACCGCGCTGGATGGCTTCCAAGGTCTCCGGCCTCATGTAGACGCGGGCTTGGGCGGTGGCCACCCGTTCCGTGGAGGCTTTGGCGCTGACATCGACCATGTGCGCCCGGCCCGACTCGTTGAAATGCGTGAAGTCCGCCACGTCCGCTTGTCCTCGCCGAAGGAGACCTGAAACGCTGCGGCAAACGGGTAATTATAGGGACCGTGAAAAATGGGAGTCAAGGCACGATCGGACCAGTCGGACGCCGGCCTTGCCGGCCCGTTTCGGTCCTCTTCCGGTCGAAACCGGGACCCCGGCGTGGCAACGGAGGAGGCCCACAGAGAACTCGAATCGGTCATCCATGCGGATCGCCCCCACGATCCCCGTACCGCTGGGCCACCAGCTACAGGCTGGAAGCGGAGCGGTTGCTCCAGGACCGCTCGCGCCGCGTCCTGTGAATCGCGCGACGCCACGGCCGAGCGGGCGGCGTTGTTGACACCCGGGACTCGATCCGCAAGAATGATCGGATGCCCAGCCGGATCGTCATCGAGCGCCTGGAGTTCCACGCCTGCGTCGGCGTGACGCCGGAAGAACGCCAGGTGCCGCAGCCCATTGCGGTCGACGTGGAATTGGAATGGCCGACCGATCGGGCCGGCGCCAGCGACGACCTGCGCGACACCATCGACTACGCCCGGGTGGCCGAACGGTTGGTTTACGCCGCGGGCCGGCAGCGGGACCGGTTGCTCGAAACGATGGCCGAACGCCTGCTGACGACCGTTTTCGCCGAGTTTCCCGTCGAGGTCGCCTACGTATGGGTCCGCAAGCTCAATCCGCCGGTGAAGTCCGTGCAGGGGTCCGTCGGCATTCAGATCACACGCACGAGGCATACGCATATGATGCAGCAACAAGATCCGCTCCCGGCGCGTTTTCTCGTTGAGCAGCTCTACCGCCTGCCACGCGGCCGAGCACTGGACGTCGCAAGCGGCGCCGGGCGCAACGCCATGTATCTCGCCGTCAACGGGTTCCAGGTCGAGTGTATCGACCGGGACGAGCAGGCGCTGATCGCATTGAACTCGATGGCTCAGGCCCGCAGCCTGTCCTCAACGCTGTCCACCCGCACGATCGATCTCGAGACCGATCCCGCTCACATTCCCGACCTGGGAACGGCCCAATACGAAGTCATCCTGGTCTTCTTCTATCTCTACCGCCCGCTGTTTCCCCGACTGATTCAGGCGCTCAAACCCGGCGGCATTCTCGTTTGCGAAACCTTCACGATCGCCAACCACCTGAAACATCAGCATCCCAAGCGGCGGGAGTTCTGTCTGGAACCCAACGAATTGCTAAGGCTGGTGTCGCCGCTGCACGTGATGTTTTATGATGAAGGGGAGCACCAGGGCAGCGACGGGGCCACGCCGTTGTTCACCGCCCAGCTCCTGGCGAAGAAGGAGTAGACCGGCGACTGGTGCCGATCCGATAACCATGTCCCAAGCCCAACGCCTCGACCTCCATCTCCACACCACCCATTCGGACGGGAGCTGCTCGACCCGTGAGGTGCTGACCCGGGCGCACCAAGCGGGGGTGACCGCCTTGGCCATCACCGATCACGACATCACCGCGGCCATTCCGGAAGCAAGGGCCATGGGAGCCGAACTCGGCATCGAGATCGTTCCGGGCGTGGAAATCAGCTCGACCTTCATGGAGACCGAGCTGCACATCCTTGGATACTTTTTTGATTGGCAGGATCCGATCTTGACGGATCGGCTGGCTCATCTGCGCGCGACCCGACATGCGCGCAATCCCCAGATCGTTCGGAAACTCAATGAGCTGGGGTTTGACCTGACCTACGAGGAAGTGCAGCGCCTGGCCGGGACGGAGTCGGTGGGACGCCCGCACATCGCGCGCCTCATGCTGCAAAAAGGCTATATCACCTCCGCCAAAGAGGCGTTCGAGCGATACCTTGGGCACGGCAAGCCGGCCTACGTGGCTCGAGCGCTTCCCGACCCTGCCACCGCCATTCAATGGATTCGTGAGGCGAAGGGGGTTCCGGTCCTGGCACACCCGCATTGGGCGCCTGTCTCCGGCCAGCAGCTGGTGCAACTGTGTCAAGAACTCAAACAGGCGGGCCTAGGCGGCATCGAAGCCCACTACAGCACCCACACCGCGAAACAAACCGGCGAATACCTCGCGCTCGCCCGCCAATTGGACCTGCTTCCGACCGGCGGGAGCGACTTTCATGGGGCGACCAAGCCCGATATCGACGTCGGCGTCGGCCGTGGCGATCTGAAGGTGCCGGTGCAGCTCCTCGATCCGTTGCGAGAGGCGGCCGTAGCCTGATCGTCCCCCTCTTCGCCGACGGCTTGGCGGACAAAGCGACGTAAGAGGAGGAAGGATGTCTTTCTTCCGTTGCATCGCTAGCCCTCTGGGGCCCGGCTTGCGACTGGTGCTCCTGGTTCTGGGTCTGATTTTGATCGGTGTGGCGGAGACGGATCCATTGTTCGCCGAGAGCGGCCTCTATCGGGGGACCGATGGATCGAGCGGACGGATCACCGATCTGGGAAGCGGCATCGAGATCTACTCCGATGCTCACGGCATGACGGGGGCGGTGCTTCCCCGGCAGGGAGCCGGGCCAGTGGGACCGCTGACCCTCCCTCATGGGCAGCTTAAACCCGGAACAATGATTCCGTTTGGAGCTCCGGCGCCCCCGTCCAATCTCACACCCGCTCCGGTCCTCCCGGCGTTTCCACACCGGCTGCTGCCGCCGCAATCACCGCCAACCCTGGCTCCCATCCCTGCGCCCGTCCCAGGAATTCAGGACGACCGGAGCGGGTCCCGAGCACGATAAGAAACGGCTCACCGTGGCTTCTGGGTGGCTGCCACCGCCTCAACACGGTCCGGGGTAAAGGTCTCCACCGCCCGACCTTGGCGATCGAGGAGCGTCAAATGGCCGTCGGCTCCGAACTCCACCGAATAGGTGTCCTCGCCGTCCTTGGTGAGCAGGCGATACCGGTGGTCCTCCTCGACCACTTGGGCGCTTCCGAGAAGGTCCGTTCCCCGATGATATTCGATGCGAGAGGTTCGGCCGTCGGGACTGCGGGTCACGGTCGTTCGGACCGTGGGTGGAGACGCTGGCGGGAGACCGCCCGACGCGCCTGCTTCCGCCGTCTTGATGGGATTCTCCCCCGTCCAGAACTCGATTGAGTTGAAGACCAGCGCATCGGCCAGGGTGGACACCTGATAGACCGGCACGATGACCAACGCCAAAAAGATGATTTCCTTCATCCATTTGGCGCTCACCTCGCCGCTCCCCTTGACCGTTCCATTCCACTTGTGCACGGTTCTGGTCAGATTGAACGGCCCATAGCAAGACGTCGCGCTCGCCAGGATGCTTGCCACTGCCATCGCGCCGATTGCCGCTCGGACTGTCTTGTGCATGCGATACCTCCGTGTGTGAATCGGGCCCATGTTCCGTTGAATCATAGCAAGCCGCGGCCGGGACTCCACCAAATCGGAATTTTCCGGCACGGCTTGGCTGGGGGCGGTGGGAATTAGCCGATTCGTTGACAGGACTCCGCCGTCCGCTAGACTGAGGGCTGATCTCGATGCAATCCCGATCTTCTCAGCCTCAGCCGGAGTGGGGGTGGATCACTCCCTACAGCGCGGCCATCGCGGGCATTCTCCTGACCGGTCCGTTTCTGAGCACCCGGCCGGAGCTGCAGGGAATGGCCCTCGGACCGACCGGCCTGCCCGCCTCCGTCGGCCTCCACGCTCTGACGGACCTGCTCAGTCTCGGCTTGGCGTTTCTCATCGCCCATCGGGCGGCGCGGCAACTCCCCGAAGACGGAGCCGGAGGAACATTTTTTCGAGCCATTCTCAGACCGGTGGCCGCCCTGGCCATCTGCATCCTCGTCGGACGGCGAGTGGGCGATCTGCTACTCCCGCACGTTCCGTCCTACGCGCAGTCGTACACTCGCTGGGTCTTGGTCGGCGGCCTCACCGGCACGGCGCTCTGGGTAACGGTCGCTTGGCTGCGGCACACCCAGGCCCTGGGCCGCCTATTTGATGGCGCTCGGAGCCCGGACAGCGCGGCGTCCGCCGACCCGGAGGTTCCCGCAAGCCCCGTCGAGGAGGGGGCGGGCCAGCCTGCCAAGCCGGCGGCCACATCGCAGGCCGTGACCGAGTGGCCGGAAGAAATGGTCGGGGACACGCTTGGTCGCTACAAAGTCCTGAAAGAAATCGGACAGGGGTCGATGGGAGTCGTCTACCTCGGCAAGGACCCGACGATTCAGCGGTTCGTCGCGATCAAGACCGTCCCGCTCGACCGGGGCGACGACGAGGGCGAGGCGCGGGCGATCAAGAAGAGATTTTTTCGCGAAGCCGAATCCACGGGACGCCTGTCGCACCCGAACATTGTCACCATCTATGACGCCGGAGAACAGGACGGCCTCGGCTTCATCGCCATGGAGTACTTGGAAGGCCTCACTCTCAAGCATGTCTGCCAACCGGGCAAGCTCCTGCCGCTTTCCCAAGCCGTCAATCTGGTGGTGACGGTGGCCGACGCCCTGGACTATGCGCATCGCCAAGGCATCGTGCATCGTGACATCAAGCCGGCCAATATCATGTTGACCCACGACCATCGCATCAAGGTCACCGACTTCGGCATCGCCAAGATGGCCAGTGCGACCAAGACCCACACGAACGTCATCCTGGGCACCCCCTCGTACATGTCGCCGGAACAAGCGTCCGGGAAAACGGTCGACGGGCGGACTGACATCTTCTCCTTGGGCATCGTCTTGTACGAACTGGCCACGGGACACCGGCCGTTCCAGGGCGAGGATATCGTGTCCCTGCTATTCCAGATCTGCAAAGAGCCGCATCCTCCGGTAACCACCTTCCGGCCGGATCTTCCGCCCGGACTGGTACAGGCGATCGACCAGGCCCTGAAGAAAGAACCGGCACACCGCTTCGCCAAGGCGGGCGATTTCAGCCGCGCCTTGCGCGTCTCCCTGCAGGCGGCCGCCGCATAACTCCCATGCCCCCGTCCTTGCTGATCACGATCGAGGGAACGCGCTTCGGCGTCCGGTGGAGACGGTGGCGATGGCTGCTGACGCAGTTCCGAGCCAGGGGACCATTCCGCTAAGGAGGCCGGCCATGTCCGAGACGACACGTACGCCCAGATTGCTCATCCGTTCCAAGAACGGGGCGTCAGAAGAACTGGAACTCGCCGAGACCTCCTTGACCATCGGGCGGAGGCCCGACAACCACCTCGTCTTGGACGACCCGACCGTTTCGGGGCATCACGCCCGCATCACGAAGATACAGGCGGCTTATTTCATCGAGGACCTCAAGAGCACCAACGGGACGCAGGTGAACGGACAGCGCACCGACCGGCGTCAACTCCAAGACGCGGACGTGATTGCGATCGGCCACTTCCGGCTGGTCTACCGGGGCGACCAGATCGCGAACTCCGTTCGTCCGGCCGCGACCAACGTCGACGTCGAGCACACTATGGCATTCACCGGCCAGATCCTCCCGGAAACGCTCAAGAAGGCTTCGTCCTGCGCCACCCTACACGTCGTTGCCGGCGGCACGAATCAAGACCGATACGAGCTGACCGGCCAGGTCACCGTCATCGGCGCCAAGCACGATGCGACCATCCCGCTCACCGGCTGGTTCGCGCCGAAAGTCGCGGCGCTCATCGTGCGACGGGGCGGGGCCTATGTGCTGACGCCGTCGGGATCCGGTCGGAAGATCAGGATCAACGACCAAGCCGTCACGGGCCCCTTGCAGTTGGAAGATGGGGATCGGATCGAGGTGGGAGGACTGATCTTGCGATTTTCCTGCAAAGCCGAGCAGAAGGCGGCCTGACCCGGCGATTCCGCTCCTCGCTCCCGCGAGCCGGTCCTCGTGCCACCCGAACGCCGGGGGCCTACAAGACTCGCGCCTCGGCCAACACATCCACGCACAATCGGCTCAAAGCCGACGCGTGTTCTCGTAGACAACGGATGATCGGGGCTCCTCGAAGCGGAATATTGGGACACCAACGCCGCAGATCTGGACGGCACGCCGCAAGAATGGCGCGCGCGCCTTCTGCGCGCGGCCCCGACCGTTCCTCCAGGGTCCGCTGGCACGCGGCGGACATCAACTCCCGATGCCGTTGGAGGCAATCGCGGAACCGGCCGCTGCCCGGTTCGATCTCCCCGCACAATTTCCTCGCTTCCTCCCGGCACTCGAGGGCCGTCTCAAACTGCGCTCCCCGATCGGAGAAGTCAGGCCGACTCGCTGTTCCCGGCTCCGGCACTGTCGACTCGATCGACGTGAGCGCGTCGGGCGCCTCGTGTCTCTGGATCGGCGGCTGCGGGACGTGGGCGGTTTCGCCAGAGGATTTCATCAAGGTCGGCGGGATCAGTGCCGCAACGTCAGCGGGAGGGGGCGCGGGCGCAGAATTTGGATTCAGGCCTCTCGGCACGTTCAACCATACCACCGCCCATACGGCGGCGAGGGCGATCATCGTCACGAGCAGCACGGTCAACGAATGTCCGTCTTCCCGTTCGTGGGGCTGCGTCGGATTGGGCAAAGCCCGGGCTCTCTTTCGAGCGGGGTGCGGTGCTAGTTCTCCGGCGTTTCGACGATGTGATTTTCGAACTTCGTACAGCCCTCGGCGAGCAGCCGATTCGTCAGCATTTCGCCTGGCCATTCGATCGGGAGATCGGCGGTAAAGACCCAGACGTCCGGTGAGGTCCAGATCGGGCCATGATCCTCGGGCAATTCGGGGTCTAACAAATCGGTCCAGACAGGCATGTACACGCCATTGCCACATTGCGTGTGCAGATGCACGATCGTGCGGCCCCGAACCGCAGAGTCCAGTTCCCGCCAGACGGCGGCTGTCTCGTCGGCGAGGCGGTGCAATCGCACGGCGTTCTGCGCATCGAACATGGCGTAAGCCGCATACACCGGCGCGTCGAGCATGTGCGGCGCCAAGGCCAACTCCGCGCATTGCTCCGCCAGCCCATGCAGGAGCCCCCGCCGATCCTCTTCTTCCATTTCCTCCGGCAAACCCGGCTCCGTCGTCCCGATCAATTCGAACAAGAGAAACGCCGTGTTCTCCACTGGCGAATGCAGCCGTGCCGCGATGGGCTGGGGCCGCTGCGAATCCGAGAGCAGAGACAAGTGATCATGCAAGGATTGGAGCGACAGCAGATCCAGCGTGGCGTCGGTAAGGAGGCGAGGCTCGACCGTAATCACCGTCCCCGCGGGAACGCGCAAGTGCCGATGCAACAGATTGGCCGTCGTGACGGGATCCACTTTCAGCCCAAGCGGAAGCGTGAGATTGGCCTGGAGCGGAAGGGAGAGCGCGCCCATGACCGCGTAGTTGGGCTTCTCGTCCGAATCCGAGGTGTCGACCAAGACCGAACAGGCGGCTTCGGCCAGCAGGTCAAAGAGCCACTCCGCCATTTCTTCGTCCAGAGCCGCCATGATCATCAGGAGTTCCTGCTCCCGTCCCTGATCGAGGAAGGCCTGAAGGGTTTCGACCGCCGCGCCGTTATCGCCATGATCATGCCGCCGCGCGTTGATCAAATGGATGAGGTCTCGTGTCAGCGGATCCGGTCGGCTGAGGTTAAACATCGTGGTTGGGTGTGCGAGGAATCAGATAGTCAGATGTTGCCAAAGATCGCCGCGAGAGGCAAGCGTCTCCGGGTTTCAGATCGGCGTTTACTCGCCGATGATTTTCACCAGTACGCGCTTCCGGCGCCGCCCGTCGAACTCACCGTAAAAGATTTGCTCCCATGGCCCAAAATCGAGCTTCCCGTCTGTGATCGCCACGACCACCTCGCGCCCCATGAGTTGCCGCTTGATGTGGGCATCGCCGTTATCCTCGCCGGTCTCGTTATGTCGGTAGATCGCGGCCTGCGGCGCCAGCCGCTCCAGAAAGTCGTCGTAATCCTTCAGCAGCCCCGGTTCGTCGTCGTTGATATAGACGCTGGCGGTAATGTGCATCGCATTCACCAACACCAGGCCCTGCGTAACGCCGCTGACTCGCACCGCCTCGGCAACCTGCGGCGTGATGTTGAGGTACGCCCGTCGCGCCGGGGTCTCGAAAACCAGTTCTGTTCGATAGTGTTTCATGCGACGGATGGGAAATGGATCATGCCTGACGCGCTTCACCCGTTGCAAGTCCTGAAAGGGAGCCGGCCGTTCCGGTGGCGAGCTGGCCTCGAACGGCGCAATTTCTTATAATACCGGCCTCACGCCTCGAAGACCCATGAATCCCCTGCCCCCACCCTTCCCCGCGCTGTCCGAGAACGCGCTGACCGTACTGCATCGGCGCTATCTTCGGAAGAACGCGGCCGGCCACATCATCGAAACACCCGAACAGATGTTCCGCCGCGTTGCCGCCAACATCGCGCAGGCCGAGCGACGCTATCGGCCCCACGCGGCGCTCGCGCCGGTGGTGGACCGGTTCACGAGGATGATGCGCGCGCTGGAGTTCCTCCCGAACTCTCCCACGCTGATGAACGCAGGCGGTCCCCTGCAGCAACTCTCCGCCTGCTTCGTGCTCCCAGTCGAGGACTCGCTGGATTCGATCTACGACGCCCTGAAACACCAGGCCCTGATCCATCAATCTGGCGGCGGCACCGGCTTCACGTTTACACATTTGCGGCCCAAGGACGACGTCGTGGCGTCCACGCATGGGATCGCCTCGGGCCCTGTCTCGTTCATGCGCATCTTCAACGCCTCGACGGACGTGATCAAGCAGGGTGGCACGCGCCGCGGAGCCAACATGGGCATTCTCCGCGTAGACCATCCGGACATTCTCGAGTTCATCCAAGCAAAGCGCCAGGCACGCGAGTTGACCAACTTCAATATCTCAGTGGGCGTGACGGATGCGTTCATGCGCGCCGTCGAGCGCGACACGACCTACCCCCTGGTCAACCCCCACACCAAGAAAACGGTGCGCCGCCTCGCCGCCCGGTCGGTATTCGATCAACTCGTCGAGTCCGCGTGGTTGAGCGGCGAGCCGGGCGTCGTCTTCCTCGATACGATCAACCGCGCACAACCGACTCCCGCGCTCGGCCCCATCGAATCCACGAATCCCTGCGGTGAGCAGCCCCTCTTGCCCTATGAATCCTGCGTCTTGGGCTCGGTGAATCTGGCCAGGCTCCTCACGGGCCCGCCGGGCGCCCGCCGGATCGACTTCGACCGACTGGCCGCACTGATCCCGGATGCCGTCCGGTTTCTCGACGATGTGATCGATGTGAACCGCTATCCCCTGCCGCAGATCGAAGCCCTCACACGGCGCAATCGTAAGATCGGCCTGGGCATCATGGGGTTTGCCGACCTCCTCATCCAGATGGACATTCCCTACGACACGAACCGGGCCCTGCAGGTCGCGGATACGCTCATGGCGTTTCTTCAACACGAGGCTCACGCCGCATCAGCAGCGCTGGCGCGCGAGCGCGGCGCGTTCCCGAACTACGGTCGTTCCCGGCTCAAGGGCCGCGGCGAGCGGCGCCGCAACGCGACGGTCACCACGGTCGCACCGACGGGCACCATCAGCATCATCGCCGATTGCTCGCCGGGGATCGAACCCCTCTATGGCGTCAGCTTCGCCCGCACCGTGATGGAGGACGTGCACCTCGTGGCCGTCCATCCGGAGTTCATCCGCCGGACCCGGACCGCAGGCATCTATAGCGACGACCTCCTCCGGCACGTTGCGGCCAACGCTTCCATCCAACACCTGGAACAAATCCCTCTGGAGATTCGGCGACTGTTCGTGACCGCGCACGACGTCGCGCCTGAGTATCACGTTCGGATGCAGGCGGCCTTCCAAAAACACAGCGACAGCGGCGTCTCGAAAACCATCAACCTCCCGCACACCGCGACCGTCGGGGACGTCGCGGCGGCCTTTCGTTTGGCTTATCGCCTCGGCTGCAAGGGACTCACGGTGTTTCGAGACGGCAGTCGGGAGACCCAAGTGCTCTCCTGCGCCAGCATTCAGTTCTGCTGACCCTTGGCCAGGCCTTCGGCCTAAGCCCGCACGATTTCAGCGAAAGTTTGACAGGGTGGACCATTGGTGTTATCTGTGATGACATACTGATCGACCCCCTGTCGCTCTTCACGATCACACGAGGTGACTCATGTTCGCGTATGCCGCGTCGACTATTGCGCAGCATCCACTCGGCAATTGGAGTCTGTCGTTCGCCCGGCAGCCGGAACCCGACTTGGATTTTGAAGAAGATCTCGCCGAGGACACGCAGCAGATCGGGGGGCAGAGCCCCGGCCCGGCCAAGCCGCCGAAGCAAAAGGGGACCAGTCCATTGTTGTGGGTCCTCCTGCTCGCACTGTTGGCCGGCGGAGCCTATATCGCAATGGACCCGGACGGGTTCATGAGTCTGATCAGTTCGTTGACGGGTGAAACATCGGCTCCGGTCGCCCAGGCGCCGACTCGGCCTGTGCCACCCTCCCCGGGAGGGGCCGCTCCAGCGCCGCCGCCCTCTCCGGCTGGCGCCCCACCGTCGGTCTCGACGCCGACAGCCCCGCCCGCCAGCGTGGGAGCCATGCCGCCGAAACCATCCCCGATGCCCTCGGCGCCCACGCCGGCCACCACCCCCGCTCCGACGACGCCCTTGGTTCAGAAATCGACGACGCCCCTCTTCGGCGAGGGACAACGGGTCACCATTACGAGCCTCGGTTCGCTGACGCTGTCTCAGAATGCCGCCGGCACTACGCCGGGGCCTTCCGTGAAGCCGGGTTCGGTCTTGGTGGTGCTCGACGGCGAACTGCAGCCAAGCGGCTGGGTCTACAACGTGCGGACCGACGCCGGAGACCAAGGCTGGGTCCCGGAGCAACAACTGCGCGCCGCGCCGTAACGTGCCCGAGTGCGATGCCCGTCGATCCACCGGGTGGCGGTGACCGCGCTGGATTCTCGCCCTGACCGTACGCGGCACTGTGGTATAATGACGGCGCTTCAGCGAACCGTCATTGACCATGCTGCGCTCCATCATCTTCGATTTCGACGGAGTCATCGCCGATACCGAACCGCTCCATTTTCGCGGCTTCCAACGGATTCTCGCCGACCTCGACATCCCGCTCACTGAAACCGACTACTATGCGAACTACCTCGGCTTCGATGACCGCGGCGCGTTCATCGAGGCCCTGACCTCCCGAGGGCGCCCCACTCCCGCCGAAACCGTCGCCGATTTGGTACGGAAGAAGGCGTCGGTCTATCTGGAGGCCGTTCGCGACCATATCGTCATCTTTCCCGGCGTGGAGGCGTTTGTCCGCTCGGCCGCTGCGCGGTATCCCCTGGCGATCGTCTCAGGCGCCTTGCGAAGCGAAATCGAACTTATTCTCGACGTGGCCGGGTTGCGACCGTGCTTCACACACATCACGAGCGCGGAGGACGTTACGCGGGGAAAGCCGAATCCGCAAGGGTTTCTCCTGGCCTTGGAGGCCCTCAACGGCGCCCCAGGGGCCTCGCCCATTGGAGCCGCCGAGTGTCTCGTCATTGAGGACTCCCTCCCGGGGATCAGAGGGGCTCGCGCCGCGGGCATGAAGGTCCTCGCCGTCGCCAACACCCACACGGTTCAGGAGCTCGGCGAAGCGGACGCGATCACCCACTCGTTGACCGACGTCACGCCGGAGGAATTGGAACGTCGGTTGTGGAAGACCGACGCCAACGCGCTTTAGTCCCATGCGTATCTGCTCATTCGTACCCGGTGCCACGGAGATCGTCGCCGCTCTCGGACTGGCCGACTCGCTCGTCGGCAGGAGCCACGAGTGCGACGTCCCGAACAACATCACCGCCGTCCCCGTGCTCACCCGCTCCACCCTGCACACCGGCACGATGACGTCGGGAGACATCGACCGCGCCGTGCGGGCGGAACTGGACGCCGGGAGCCCGTTGTCCACCGTCGACCAGGCTGGGCTCGTCGCGGCTGCCCCGGATCTGATCATCACACAGGGGCTGTGCGAGGTCTGCGGGATCACACCGGCGCACGTGCTCCCGGTGCTGGCCGCGCTTCCCACCTTGCCTCGCCTGCTCACCACAAGTCCCTCGACACTCGACGACCTGCTCGCGGACATCGAGCGAGTAGGCGAGGCCGCAGGGGCGGCCGATGCGGCGGCGGACCTGACGAAAACGCTGCGCACCCGACGCGACGCGGTGAGGCGACGAACCTCGGCGGTCGCGCGGGCCGGAGGGGTTCCACCCCGTGTGGTTTGCCTCGAATGGCTCGATCCGTTGTATGCCGCGGGACACTGGGTCCCGGAGATGGTGACCCTGGCCGGCGGCCAGGACGTCCTGGCCCAACCCGGGCTCCCTTCCCGCCCTGTGACATGGGAGGAGTTGGTCGACGGTCGGCCGGACCTGTTGTTCCTGATGCCCTGCGGATTCTCCATCTCCCGCACGATCGAGGAGTTTGCCCGGGTCCAAGCCTCGTGGCCATGGGAGCAGCTCCCCGCCGTGCGGGCAGGGCTCGTGTTCGCCGTGGACGCCCACGCCTACTTCAGCCGGCCCGGCCCCAGACTCTTCCATGGACTCGAGATTCTGGCGGCCCTCTGTACGGATCTCCTGTCCCCGTCCCTTCCCGAAGGCGCACAGCGCCTCACCCACCATCCGGCCGAAAGCGACCCCGACTGATGAATACACTCGAAGCTCAAGACTATTGCACGGCCGTCACCAAACGGAGCGGCAGCAATTTTTACTATTCCTTCCTGTTTCTGCCGCGGGAACGACGCGAGGCGATGTACACGGTCTATGCCTTCTGCAAGGAGGTGGACAGTGCAGTGGACGAACCGCCTGCGGGAAGCCGCCCCGAGGACGAGGTGGCGCGATGGCGCGCGGAACTGGCGGCGGCGTACCGGGGCACTCCCACTCGTCCGGTCACCGTAAGCCTTGCCGCACACGCCCGACGGTTTCAGATTCCGCAAGCGCTGTTCGAGGAACTGATCAACGGGGTCGAAATGGACCTCTCAATCCATCGATACCGGACCTTCGAGGAGCTCTACCGGTATTGCTACCGCGTCGCCTCCGTCGTGGGTCTGATCTGCCTGCGCATTTTCGGGACACAATCGCCGCACGCCGAAGACTATGCGGTGCAATTAGGATTGGCGTTTCAATTGACCAACATTCTCCGCGACCTCGGCGTCGACGCCGACCAGGGGCGAATCTATCTTCCGTTGGAAGACCTCGGCCGATTCGGATACTCGGAAGCGGATCTGCTGGCCCGCCGTGAAACGACGGCGTTTTTCGACCTGATGCGGTTCGAATCTGCCAGGGCGGAACAGTATTACGCGCAGGCGCGTGCGTCGCTCGAGGCGTTGCCGGCCTCCGACCGGCGCGCGCTCACGGTGGCCGAGATCATGCGCGGCGTCTATAGTCGCATTCTGCGACGCATCAAGGCCTCCAATTATCGCGTCTTCGGCCCGCGCATCCGCCTCTCGCCTCCCCACCGTCTGGGCGTCGCCGCCGCGATCTGGATTCGCTCGCGGTGGTCTTCCAAAACGCCATCGGCCCCGTGATGAAGCCTCGACAAACCGTCGTGGTGCTCGGGGCGGGACCAGCCGGGCTGGCCACGGTTCTCCGTATCAGCCAAGCCGGATTCACGGTGACGCTGCTGGAAGAACGCGATCGCCTCGGCGGCGGTATGGTCGCCTCCGTTCCCGGCGGGGAACTTCTCGATGCCATTCCCCCGATCGTGTTCGGCTATCACAGCGCCACACTCCGTCTGCTGAAGGAGTTGGGAACGGCTCGACTCACGCAGCTCAAGACCCCGGACCATATCGAATTTCGCCAGCGTGACCACGGCACGAAGCGCTTGCGGTACCTGTGGATGCCGGCGCCGCTGCACAGCATCCTGGGTTTGGCCGCGTCACGCGGGCTCACCGTTCGCGATCTGTGGCGGGCGCTGGTCTTTCTGGAACAGACCTGGGAGGCGAATCCCGCGCTGCCCTTGGACCTCGACAGCCGCCGAGGCGATCAATGGCTCACCGAGATCCGCCAATCCGAGGATGCCCAGGTGAACGTGTGGGCGCCACTGGCGCGATTTCTCGTGAACAGCGAGCTGTCGGGAGTCTCGGCCGGGGTCTTGGTCGAGGCGCTGAAGCGCAGCTTCCTGACTGGGCGCGCCGACTCGCGGATCGGCATCGCCGACCATTCCTGGAGTCATCTGTTCCTTCGGCCGGCGGAAACCCATTTCGAGAAGCTCCGCGTGACTGTGCGCAAGGGACTCCCCTTCGAGCATCTGTTGCTCAAGCACAATCGGATCGCGGGCATCCGCCTGGCGGATCGGCGGACGATCACCGCCGATTGGTACGTGTCGGCCTTGCCGCCCCGACGATTGTCCGCCTTGCTGCCGGAACAAGTCGTGACCCATTACGCCACGTTCCACCAGTTGAGCAAGCTCTCGGATGCCGCCGGCTTGACCGTCCATCTGTGGTTTCCAACCAGACTTTCCACGCCCCGTCTGATGCTCCTGGTCGGTCACACGTTTCATTGGCTCGTCGTCCGAAGAGCGGACAAGGATATCGTGGTGTCCCTCGTGGCCACGGGCCGAGCCGATTTGATGCACCATCCCGCCCAGGCCCTGGCCGAATTCGCGCTGACGGACGTCCGAACCGCGATCCCCGAGCTCGCCGCCGCCGCACCGTTTAAGACGCACGTCATCAAACGCGAACGGGCGTGTCTGGTGACCAGACCCGGTACGGCGGCCTTTCGCCCGCTGGCAGAGTCCCCGATTCCCAATCTCCTGCTGGCCGGCGGCTGGACCGACACGGGCCTCCCCGATTCCATTGAAAGCGCGGTCCTCAGCGCCGACCGTTGCGCGCAGATCCTCGCCGAGCGGCGGGAAAAGAAAGGCAGGGAAGGATAGGCCCATGGCCCGCGAATGGAGTCGCCGAACGGAGGGGTTGGGACACTCGGAGATTCGGGCCATGACGCAGGCCTGCGCCCGGGTCCACGGCATCAACATGGCCCAGGGAGTCTGCGATACGGGCGTCCCGCCGCCGGTGGGCCGGGCCGCACAGCATGCGGTGGAGATCGGGTACAACATCTACACGCGCTTCGACGGGCTGCCGCAACTGCGGCAAGCCATCGCCCGCAAGAGCGCGGCATTCAACGGCCTCACGGCCGACCCGGAGACCGACATTACCGTGTCGGCCGGCGCGACGGGCGCCTTTCACTCGGCTTGCATGGCGCTGTTGAACCCCGGCGACGAGGTCGTCGTCTTCGAACCCTACTATGCCTACCACATTCAAGCGCTGCGCTCGGTCGGAGCCGTGCCGGTCGTCGTCCCGACCGTCCCCCCTGACTGGGCCTTCGATCTTCATGCACTGGAGCAGGCGCTGAGCTCGCGCAGCAAGGCCATCGTGGTGAACACCCCCGCGAACCCTTCGGGAAAAATGTTCACGCGCGCGGAACTGGAGGCCGTCGCCGCCGTGGCGCAAGAGCGCGATCTCTTCGTGTTCACCGACGAGATCTACGAATATTTTGCGTATGACGGCCGACGCCATGTCAGCCTGGGGTCACTGCCGAATATGGCGGAACGCACGATCACGATTTCGGGGTATTCCAAGACCTTCGCCATTACCGGCTGGCGCATCGGCCATGCGGTGGCCGCGGCTCGGTGGGCTCAGGCGATCGGCTCGATGAACGACCTCCTGTACGTCTGCGCCCCGGCGCCTCTTCAACACGCCGTCGCGGTCGGAATCAACGAACTGCCCGCCGAATTCTACGCCGCTCTCGCCACCGAATATCAGGACAAACGGGACCGGTTCTGCGAGGCGCTGAAGAAGGCCGGACTTCCCCCGTCGACGCCTCAGGGCGCCTACTACGTGCTCGCCGACATCGGTCGCCTCCCCGGCCGGAGCGGAAAAGAGCGCGCGATGTATCTGTTGGAAAAAACCGGGGTGGCCGGCGTACCGGGGGAAGCGTTCTTCCAAGGAAACACCGGACACCGATTCATCCGTTTTTGCTATGCCAAGACCGCCAAGGATCTGGACGAAGCCTGTGCGAGGCTGTCCCGCCTGGGTTGACTGGACCGCACACCCCTCGTGTCGTTCACCAGACAACCGTTTCCTTTTCGCAACCCCGATTATTCGCCCCAATGGAACTCCGTCCAAGCAGATCCACGGTCGAACACCGCTGAATTCCCAGCGGTTATCGGAGCGGCGATACCCGCGGCCTACAGGGCGGCACGAGGTTTGCCGAGGTTGGCGGATAAGGATCCCGACCTCGACGAGAAAGGAGCCACTCCGATGCTGTGGTCAGGATGGTATCTCCTACTCGTGCTCTTTCCCATCGCCGTCTTTGTCATCGGAATGAAGGACGGATGGCAGTTCGCCCGACGGGTGCGCGCGCATAGGCGGGCGGGGCGGACCTAGGACAGGCCGTGACATGACGGAGCCAGGTCCTGCCAACCGCTATGAGGGCTCCGCCCGCTTGAGATAGCACTTCTCTTGAAGCCTCCCGCCCGCTTGGAATCGGCCGACGACCAGCCATTCGAATGGTCGGGCCGACACCACCACGTAGGAACGCCGGTCAACCGTGACCAGCTCCACTGAAAACACGTCTCGGAGCTCCGTGCGGCCCATCTCGGCCGGCAACTGCGTCAGGGGGTATACCCCGCCCGTTCGTTCGAATTTGTCGGGCGTATCGTGGAGCGGGGTCAGATCCTGCCACGTCATCCGTGTCAGGACCTCGCTATCGGTAGGAAATAGATAGAGGCTGTCGCTCGGTATGCCCTTCATGCAAAATCGCGAGCGGATGACTCGATCGAGTCGTCCGTCTCCGTCCAGATCGATCAGGACCTGTTCGAAGAGTGAGCAGGCCGATGGGATCGGAGCCACTCCCGCCAACGTCACGGGTTGCCAGTCTGCCGGCGCGACGCCGGCCCCGACAAATCTGAACCGTCCCGCAGGAAGACCGTCCCGCTCCCAGGCCGCTGCCAATCGCGAGCAGAGCGCCGGGTCCGCCGCCATGATGATCACGGACGCCGAGGCCCACACCCCGCTGCTCCCGACGATCAGGAAACCGAGACAGAGCGACAAGCGGGATCGAACCATAATGGATCGCCGGCTGTGCGACCACTACTCAAAGTACAGCGGGCGCACTTGCGGGCGTGTGACCCGCCGCATTTCCGGATTGGTCGACTCGGCATGCTCGACCAACGCCATGATGATCTGATCCTCGATGCGTTCGTTGCACAGATCGACTTGCCGATGGAGGCTGAATATATCGACCACCATGAGAAACACAAACACCGCGGCAGCGAGCAGGCTTACGGCGCGCAGAGCCAGCGCGTAGGGTTCTTCCCACTGCACGGGCAGGAGAACGCTCGCGATCGCGGCCGCGACGCCGAGGAGGACCGTCCCGAGGGAGAGCAACCCCTTCCAGCGCCTCCCGAGGTAAAAGTGATGCACGCCTGCCCATCCCAGGAAGGCCCAGAGCACATAGGCCGTCGTCGTATGGCGTCCCAACCGATACATCTCGCTGTGCAAGACGTCGAACTGCGTCGGCCCCAACTGCGTTTTGACCAAGGCGAGGTGCGAACTGTACTTCATGGTGCCACCGCTTGTAGGTTGGTGAAGCTCTTGATGTACCACAGGTGGAAGAGCAAGTGACAGACCATGATCGCAGATCGAAGCCCTGTCCTCAAGCACGTGAAACTTCAGGACAAGGATGTCTCCGCGCCGGATGGGCTGCAGGCTCGCTGTAGGGTTTCGCCGACGCCGCTCGATTAGAGCCCTTCATCCCGACCTCGATCCGGAAACGGATGCGCGGGCGGCCGCACCCTTTGGTCAACGTTCGTGCAGGCTTTCCTTGACGGACTTCTGAAGTGGGCTCAGGAGATACTCCAGCACCCGTCGGCGGCCGGTCTTGATCTCGACCGTCACGGCCATCCCGGGCGACAGATGCACCGGCTTGCCGTCGACCTGCATCGTCGAGCGGTCCATGCTGACACGTGTGGTATAGACCAACCCCCCGCGTTCTTTCTCCAGCGGAACGGCGTCATCCGAGATACTGCGGACCCTGCCTGGGATGGTGCCATAAATGGTGAAGGGAAACGTTTGCACCTTGATTTCCACCTGCTGCCCTTCCTGAATGAACCCCACGTCCTTGTTCTCGACTTGAGCCTCGACTTCGACCGGATGCTCCTGCGGCACGACGATCAACAACGGTTGCGCCGGGGTCACGACCCCGCCCACGGTATGGATGGCGAGCTGCTGCACGACTCCGTCGATCGGCGAGACCAGCCGTTGGAGCTCCGCCTTCTGTCCTGCTTTCACCACCTCGCGAGAGATCGACACCGCCTTGGTCTCCGCCGAGGAAAGCTCGGCCTGCTTGCTCTGATGAAACTCCGAGGCCAGCGCCCGATGATGCGTCTCCGCTTCAGACAACGCCGCGTGATCCTGAGCCAACTTTTTCCGTTGTTGAGCGAGCTCCTGAGCCTTGTCGATCCGCTGCTGCTCAAATTGGAGATAATCCATCTTGGACACGTAGTGATCCTCCAACAGTTTCTTGTAGGCCGCCGCCCGTTCGGCCTCGATCGGCACGGTCGCGGCCAATCGGCGGATGTTCTCCCTCGTTTGTTCCAACGCCGCCTTCCGTTGTTCGATCAAGTGCTCGGCCGCCGCCATGCGGGCTTGGTACTCCGTGAGTTGGTCCCGCAAGAGCTGCTGCTGCAAGGCAACCGCGTTGGGGTCGGCCCCGGGTGGAGGATCGAGGGCGTCCCTCCCCGCGACTAACGCGCGCAGGCGCGCCGCCTCCAACTGCGCCGCGTGCAACTCGTTCCTCGCCCGGTCCTCGTCGGCACGGTTTTGAGTCGGATCCAGCTCGATGAGCAGCTCCCCTTTCCTTACGACTTGTCCGTCCTGGACATGAATCGAGGTCACCACCCCCGTTTCATACGGTTGAACCACCTTGGAGTATCCGCTGGGGATGATCCTGCCCGGCGCCACCGCCACGATGTCGACCCAGCCGAGCCAGGCCCAGACGACTGCCGACGCGAAGACCAGCACGATCGTCCAGAGGATCGCTCGCCCGATGGGCGACGGCGGTGCCTGCTGAATCTCGAGCACAGCGGGCAGAAACTCGACGGCTGGGCCGGACGGGGTAGTCCCGAGAGGTTGCCCCGATTCAGCTTGCCGGGCCGCCCGCCAGATTGTCAGGTGTCTCGTTACCCGTCTTAACATGAACTATATTGTTAACTATTTTCTATGAGCCATTTGTTATGCTGCTTGTTTCCCATCTTGATGCCGGTGCAGTCGCGCGTATATGCCGTTGGCCAGAAGCAACTCTTCATGGGTTCCTTGTTCCACGATTTCGCCTCGCTCGATGACGAGAATTCGATGGGCGCGCCTGACTGTGCTCAGTCTGTGTGCAATGAGTAGCACCGTGCGGCCTGTGCACATCTGCGCCATGTTGCGATGGATGATCGATTCGGACTCGTAGTCGAGCGCACTCGTCGCCTCATCGAAAATCAGAATGCGCGGGTTGCCCACAAGCGCCCGCGCAATGGCAATACGTTGTCGCTGCCCCCCCGACAGGGCACAGCCGTACTCACCGACCAGCGTGTCGTACCCGTCCGGCAACTCCACAATGAAGTCGTGTGCCCCCGCCAACGTGGCGGCCCGGATCACGGTTTCCATCGACAGCCCCGGATCGGTCAGCGCGATGTTGTCGCGTATCGAGCGGTTGAAGAGGAAGTTGTCCTGCAGCACCACCCCGACGTGTCGGCGGAGCCACGCCGGATCCACCTGAGCCAAATCCACCCCGTCGACGAGAACCCGCCCTCGCTCGGGCACGTACAGGCGCTGAATCAACTTGGCGATGGTGCTCTTCCCCGACCCTGAACGCCCGACGATGCCGACCACCTGCCCCGGTTGCACTGCGAATGAGACGTTCCGAAGGATCTCCGGCCCATCGGCCCGATAGCGGAACGTGAGCTGGTCGAACAAGATCTGCCCCGCGATGCGCGGCAACGTCGTCCGATTGGGGTTATAGGAGCCCTCCGGTACGGTATTGAGCACGTCTCCCAGACGCGCCATCGAAATGCCGACCTGCTGGAACTCCTGCCACGAGTTGGCCAGTCGCAGGAGCGGACCCGTGACCTGTCCGGCGAGCATATTGAAGGCGATCAACTGCCCGATGCTGAGCGCTCCCTCGATGACCTGATAGGCACCCGCCCAGAGAATGGCGATGGTCGTCAACTTCTGGATGAGCGACGCGGCCTGCCCGATGACGGTCATCAGGCTCGTGGCCCGAAAACTCGCCCGCACGTACTCGGCCAACTGCTCGTCCCACCGCCGCTGAAGCGGGGGCTCGACCGCCAAGGCTTTGACCGTTTGGATACCGCTGATCGCTTCGACCAGGAAGGCTTGGCTGTCCGCCCCACGGGCGAACTTTTCGTTGAGCCTGGTCCGGACAATCGGCGTAATCACAACCGAGAGCGCGCCGTACAAAGGGAGGGACCCCAACACCAGGGCGGTCAACACGGTGCTGTACCCCCACATGACCACGAGAAACACCATGGTGAACAGCAGATCGAGGACGAGGGTCACGGCATGGCTGGTCAGGAACTGCCGGATGTGCTCCAACTCGCGGATACGCGCGATCGTGTCGCCGACCCGGCGCGCTTCGAAATAGGCGAGCGGCAACGCGAGGACATGGCGAAAGAGCTGGGTCCCGAGCCCCACGTCGATGCGATTGCTCGTATGGGCGAACAGGTAGGTGCGGAGCCCTCCGAGCAACGCGTCGAAGACCGCCAGCGTCACCATACCGATCGCGAGCACGTGAAGGGTCGTGAATCCCTTGTGCACCAGAACCTTGTCGATTACGACTTGCGTAAACAACGGCGTCAGCAGAGCGAAAAGCTGCAGCACGAACGAGGCCAGCACGACCTCTCCCAGCAGCCGGCGGTACTTGACGAGGGACGGAATAAACCACGTGAAATCGAAGGTGACATCCTGTGGACGCAGTGTCGCCCGCTTCGTGGCCAACAGCAGGCTGCCAGACCAACTCGCCTCGAACGCTCGTCGGGACAGGACCGTGGACCGCCCGATCACCGGATCGTGCACCAGGACCTTGTCGGCCTCGACCTTGGCGACCACGACGTGGCGCCCGTCCCGGCACGTGGCCACGGCGGGCAACGCGAGTCGGCCTAACGCAGTCCAGTCCGTCTGAATCACACCTGCCTTGAGCCCGAGATGCTTGGCGGCGCGCAGCAGATCCGTTTCAGTCAGATGCCGGCCGGATTGTCTGAACTGGTGCTGGAGTTGCCCGCCGTCGGCAGGAATGCCATAGAATCGTGCGAGGATCAGGAGACTCACGAGGCCGGTATCGGGGTCCGGCGGCGTCTGGGATCCAGCGGAAGGCCCCCCGCCCGCCGTGGCATCGGAGCCGGATGGAGGCACGCATGTCGACATGGAGGCGGAAACCCGAACCAAGGTGAACTGCCACGCCCATCATAGCGAAGCTGGAGCCGATGTCACGAAAACATCGGTTTCCTACCTACCCCGCATCGCGTCGTAACCGGTCAAGGCCGCACCCCTGATTTGTAGCAGACCTCACGCGGGTTCCTCGATGGCCCGCACAGGGCCGGCGCCCCGCTCGATCGGTTCGGGTTTCGACCGGAGACACTCGGTCGGCTTCGTGACAACCCGCGCACCGGAGGGGGATCACGGTGAGGCGAGCTATCGAATCGGGTCGATGCTGAGGTGGGTTCCGCCGCGATCCTCGCGGATGATCCTCTGTGCCACGGCGCTCGTGCCCAACCCGCGGCCGGTAACCGTTTTCATATTGCTCGGCGCCGCCTCCATGGTGGCCTCGACCGTAATGGCCTCGCCCTGGCGCACCATCCACTCCCGCTCGTGGCCCGGCCGACAGGCGATCAGATACATGACCGGAAGCTGGCCGCTCTCGTCCTCGAGCACGAACTCCTGGCCGCAAAGCTGCTGTCCCCAGGCGTTGTATCCGCGAATGACACCGGGCATCCGCACTTTGCCCCGGAGCACGACCGTTTGTCGGTGATAGGCACTCGGACTCACGAGGATGTCCTTGATGGGCGTCGGCTGTTGGGCACTTGCCGACCCCATCCCACCGCTTCCGATCAGAATCACCCCCAGCACGTGTCCCAGTACGGCGAACGAGGCTCGAGTCATGACGGACTTCCTCTGGTGACAAACGATCCCCATAACTATAGCGCAGCGCCCGGGATTGTCACGCCGGCATTGCCCGGTGACGGAACCGACACCGATCGGACCGGCGGCCCTAACCCCGCCGCCCTTGCCTTAGCCCGCAATATTCACGATGACTTCTCCTGCACCCGCCGAGACGCCGCTGCGACAAGCCTGGATGCGGCCGGTTGGCATCCACGCGGGCAGACTCGCCGCTGGGTCCCTCGCCAGACTGGTTCAAGTCTGCCTCGGGCTCTCGCGACTCCGCATGCCCGTCTCGCCTGGCGTCTCCGCGGTTTCGTCCCTCGGCCGGGCTCAGGACCCTGAGTAGGTCGAAGGGTCACGAATTCTCGTGAATAATGCGGGTTAGAGGCGCGTCGTTGACTTCCTTGCACGACATTTCTATGATGCCCTTCACCTCCCCGCCATCCTTATGAGCAGCTCGACGCTCCAAGACCTTCAGTCGTCTCTGCGCAACTGCCAGCGCTGCAAGCTCGCGAAGCTCGGACGGAGTCAGGTCGTCTTCGGCGTGGGCAATCCTCATGCCTTGATCATGTTCGTGGGTGAAGCACCCGGCTTTCATGAAGACCAGAAGGGCGAGCCGTTCGTGGGCGCAGCGGGCAAATTGCTGAACGATTTGCTCGCCTCGGCGGGACTGTCACGGTCAGAGATTTACATCGCCAACGTGATCAAATGCCGGCCGCCGAACAATCGTGATCCGGAGCCGGATGAAGTCGAGACCTGCAAGCCATTCCTGATGAAGCAGATCGCGCTGATCAAACCCAAGCTGGTCTGCACGTTGGGCAACTGGGCCACCCAGACGTTGATGGAACGGAAGGTCGGGATTACAAAGGTCCGGGGGCAGGCCTTTTACATGAAGGACTTCGTGATGTTTCCGCTCTTTCATCCGGCGGCCGCCCTGCACCAAGGCAATTTGCTGCCGGCGCTGAAGGAAGATTTCAAGAAGCTGAGGGAGTATTTGGAGAAAATGCAGAAGGCTGCGGCAGGCGTCTCCACACCGGCTGCCGGCGCTCCCACCGGAGGCGATCAGCAGGATGCCGCCGCGACCCAAATGAGTCTGTTCTGATCGTCCCGCACCGGAAGCCCCGCACTCAGGCGCGTTGCTGCTCCTTGGCCGACTGCGTGGTGCCGGCTGTTTCTGATTTCTCGCCCCCTTCGGCTCGCCCCTCCGCTTCGTCTGAAGAGGATTCCGTTTCGGGTTGATCGAACCACGAAACCAGCATGTCTTCCCACCAGGCTTCGGTAACCTCCTCACCCGGGTCGACACCGAGATAGGCGACGTCGTCGGGCGTCAGCGCCCTCGCCACGGCCGTCGGCGTCGTTTTCACCCGATCGACCACTTGCTTGGTGGCAAACCCGCCGACGATCCAGGAGTCTGGATCAGCCCGCCGGGACTTGTAGGCCTTCAGGTTCTGCTTCAGGTACAAAAAGATCGCCTGCTGCTTCTCCTCCCCCACCCCGGACTGCGGGAGACTCAACGTCTTTTCGATCTTCTTTCGCCATCGCCAGTCATTGTACCGGGACGTGATGAGCTGCAGCATCTTTTGGCCGTCTTCTACATTCAGTGACATGGATCCACCTTTAGCAGGAAGTTGAAACAGCCGGCCGGCGTCGTTCCGCTATCTCGCCGAACTCATTCCGAGTATCCGGCAGCCGCCGTGCTCTCCGGTCGGACTTCCGAGAGACTCGCCACGCGATCGATCCGCCGGGGTGCTTCGACGGCGTGGCTAGTTACCCGCCACGGTCATCTCCGCGATCTTGATCGTCGGGCTGGCGATTCGCCCCCGAAACCGCAGGTCGTTTCCCACCGATTCGATATTCGAAAACATGTCCTTCAGGTTGCCCGCGATCGTGATCTCTTCGACCGGGTAGGTCAACTCGCCGTTTTCGATCCAGAACCCCGCGGCTCCACGGGAATAGTCGCCGGTGACCATATTGATTCCGAACCCGATCAGCTCCGTCACATACAGCCCGTCCTTCACCGAACCGATGATCTGTTCGGGCGTCTTCGCGCCGGGAACCAGATAGAAATTCGTCGGGCCCACGCCCGGACTATCGCCGACGCTCCGAGCGGCATTCCCCGTCGACGGCAGCCCTAATTTGCGGCCCGAATAGGTGTCAAGCAGGTAGCTCTTGAGGAGGCCACCCTCCAGGATCGTGTTTTTCCGCGTCGGAAGACCGTCCCCGTCGAAGGGCTTGGAGCCCAACCCGCCGACCATTCGGCCGTCGTCGTACACCGTGACGTACTCGGGGGCCAAGCGCTCTCCGAGCTGCCCGATCAAAAACGACGCGCCCTTATAGAGGGCATACCCTGACGCGGCGCTGCAAAGATTGCCGAGGAGGCTCCCCGCACACTCTTGGTCGAAGACGACCGGCACTCGCCTGGTCGGCCCTTTTCTGGCACCCAGTCGTCGGACCGTCCGGCGCGCGGCTTCCAGCCCCACCGACTCCGGTGCATCCATCTTGGCGTATTTCCGCTGGACCGCATACCACGAATCCCTCTGCATCCCCCCAGTGTCCGGATCCCGGGCGACCGGCGAGACCGAGATCGAATAGCTGGACGCCTGATAGTCGCCGGCGAAGCCGCGGGTGTTCGCCAGGAAGACCCGTCCCGTCGACCAGTCGAACTCGGCCCCCTCGGAATTCGTGATTCTCGGATCAGCCGAGAGCGCGGTCTTCTCGCAGGTCCGGGCCAACTCGATTTGCTGCTCCGTCGAGAGCCTCGTGTCGTCGTACAGGTCCAGGTCCGGCAGGTCGGTGGCCAGCTGCGACGCGTCGGGTAACCCGGACACCTCATCCTCCACGACGGCCTTGGCCAAACTGCAGGTATCCGCCACCAACTGCGTGAGCGACTCGGGCGAGAAATCGGAGGTCGACGTCACCGCTGATCGCTTGCCCACGAAGACGCGAAGACCCAACCGCTTCTCGCGGGCCTTGGTCAGCCGATCCACCGCGGAGAGCCGCACCTGCACGGCCAGCGTTTCACCGTCCGTCACCATGACCTCGGCGTCGGTCGCACCTTGTTCGACGGCACGATCCAGCAGCGACAGCGCCAACTGCTGATAGGGAGATGGAACGGTCACCTGCGTCGTCATGGATCAGCCGTTACTGGTGATTCGTCACTGGTCAATTCGCCAACCTGCGCCCTTCGTGCGCAGTCCCGCTGCCACCCTGAGGGCCAGCTCTTCACGATGGCGCGTGAGGCTCGACGTGTCTCAGGCCGCCTGAGTTCCGCCGACCGTGAGTTCGTCGATAAGAATGGTCGGGAGGCCGACGCCGACGGGTACCGACTGCCCCTCTTTGCCGCAGGTGCCGATGCCTTCGTCGAGTTGCAGATCATACCCGACACGCGACACCTTGGTCAGCACGTCGGGCCCGTTGCCGATCAGCGTGGCGCCCTTCACCGGCTTGGTGATCTTTCCGTCCTCAATCAAATAGGCTTCACTGGCCGAGAAGACAAACTTGCCGCTGGTAATGTCCACCTGTCCGCCGCCGAACGAGACGGCATACAGACCGCGTTTGACCGAGCGGACGATCGTCTCCGGCTCATCTTCGCCGGCGAGCATGAACGTATTGGTCATGCGCGGCAACACCACGCTTTGGTAGCTCTCCCTCCTGCCGTTCCCGGTCAGCGGAATGCCCATGAGCCTCGCATTGAGACGATCCGTAATATATCCCCGCAGAATGCCTTTTTCGATCAGCACGGTGCGGGTGGTCGGCGTGCCTTCGTCGTCCATGTTGAGCGAGCCACGGCGAAACGGAATCGTCCCGTCGTCCACGATCGTGCACAACTCCGAGGCAACACGAAGACCGATTCTGTCGGAAAACGCAGAGGTCTTACGACGATTGAAATCGGCCTCCAGACCGTGCCCGATCGCCTCGTGGAGCAGGATGCCCGGCCACCCCCCACCGAGCACCACCGGCATCACTCCGGCGGGAGCTTCGACGGCGCGGAGATTCAGAATCGCCTGCCGGGCGGCCTCTCGCGCGTAGCGCCGAAATCGGTCTTCTTCTTTGAACCATTGGAATGGAATGCGGCCGCCCCCTCCGAAACTCCCGATCTGGCGGTTGCCCCCATCCTCTGCGATGCAGGTCACTTGCAGTCGTGCCAAGGGCTGCACGTCCCCCACCATCCGCCCTTCGTGATTGGCGACCAGGACGACCTTGTGCTCCATGTTAATGGAGGCCATCACATTCTTGATCCGGGGATCGTACCGCCTCGCCTCTTCGTCGATGAGGTTCAGTAACTCCACCCGTGCCTCCGTGGAGACCCGCGCGTGGGCATCGGCCAGGGGGTAAAGGTTTCGAGTGAGCGTGCCCGGCTGCGTGACCGGCACAGGGCCACTCGATTGGGGGGACTGCGCGATATACCGCGCCGCATCGGCGGCCAATTCCAGATCTTTCTTCGTCAGCTCGTCCGAATAGGCAAAGCCCGTCTTTTCCCCGGCAATGGCCCGCACCCCGACCCCTTGCGAGATACTCGTGGTGGCGCGCTTCACGAGTCCCTCTTCCATCGAAACCGACTCATTGCGACAGGCCTCGAAATAGAGGTCGGCGTAATCAACGTCGCGGACCTTCACGCGGGCGAGGGCTTGCTGAACTTCCCCATCGGTGACCCCAAACTGTGTCAGCGCCGGCGTGGTGTTGGTCGTATTGATCGGCATAGTGGATCGCTCGGTGCGCGGTTCAACCAGGCGAGTATAGCCGACGCCTCTTTCCCTCCGCAATGGACTGAATGCCGTCCTCGACGTAACTGCGCTCCTGGTTTGACATTTTGGACCGTCCTCTTTAGACTGACTTGGGCCTCCTCGACATTCGCGAACGAGATCCTTCCGCGTTCTTACGCTATGGCACAGATCGCACCGGCCGCAAGCATTTCAGACCAGGAACTGCTGGCCCGTCTCGACTCTCAGGCGCTTCCACGTCATGTCGCCATCATCATGGACGGGAACGGTCGTTGGGCACGGGCTCGCAGCCTGCCCCGTATCGCGGGGCACCGCGAAGGCATCAACTCGCTGAAAGAGGTCCTCGCAGTGTTCTTGGATCTCGGCATCCCGGCCCTCACCATCTATGCCTTCTCGCAGGAGAACTGGAACCGCCCTGCCAGCGAAGTCACCGCGCTGATGAGTCTCCTGGAGCAGTATCTTTCCAGCGAACAACGGGAACTGGTGGAACGGGGCGTTCGCCTGCGCACCATCGGCCGATTGGAGCTGCTCCCGGCGAGCGCGCTCGAACGCATTCGGGCGACGGAGCGGGACACGCAGCATTGCACCCGGTTGAACCTCACGGTGGGCCTCAGCTACAGCGGACGCGCGGAAATCGTCCAGGCCGCGCGCCGCGCGGCCCAGGAGTGCCTGGCCGGACGCCTGTCTCCCGAACAACTGGACGAGGCCGCCTTCGGCCAGTATCTATCGACGGCGGACCTGCCCGATCCCGATTTACTCATCCGCACCAGCGGAGAGGCCCGCATCAGTAATTTTCTCCTCTGGCAATTGGCGTATACCGAGCTGTATTTCACACCCACGCTCTGGCCCGACTTCCGCCGCCGCGAGGCGCTGCTCGCGTTGCACGACTTTCAGGGGCGCGATCGCCGGTTCGGCCGCGTGGCGGCCGCCATTGCGCCCGCGAACGGGCGGTGAGCTCGTCTTCCGTGGATCAGGCCTCCCCCCACGGCATCTTCCCCGGCACGACCATGACGGCCAAGCCTCGATTCGATCCACGCCGCCTCTATGTCGCGTTGGTGGCCGTCCCCCTCTTGTATGTGCTGGTCGTCCATGCGCCGCCGATCGGCCTGTTTTCATTGGTCTTGATCGTCGCGATCCTCGCCGCGCACGAATTCTTTCTCCTCTACCTTGGCTCGAGACCGTTGCCGCCCTCGTTCGTCGGCGCCTACGCTGGCATCGGACTGGTGCTGGCCTCGGCCCAATGGCCGGACTTCCTACCGCTTCCCCCTGTACTGACCGCCATCGTCATCGGCACCACGAGCGTCCTGTTGCTCCCGACTAGTCCGGCTCAAACCCGCTTGACGGACGCGGCCGTCGCACTCCTCGGCATCGTCTATATCGCCTTGACGCTCTCGTTCGCGGTACGCACCCGGGCGATTTCCGACGGCACTTGGCTGGTGTGTTTCCTGCTGTTGGTGACATGGGCCGGCGATACCGGCGCGTACTATGTCGGCAGTCTGTGCGGTCGTCACCACTTGGCCCCCCGTCTCAGCCCGAAGAAAACCGTCGAAGGGCTGGCCGGCGGCTGGGCACTGTCGTTCGGGGTCGCCCTGCTGTCGCGCGCATGGTTCCTTCCCTCAATGTCCGTGATGGATTGTGTTTGGACGAGTCTCCTGTTGACGGGAGCCGGTTTGCTCGGCGACCTGGTCGAATCGGGCTTCAAGCGAAGTGCGGGCGTCAAGGACTCGGGCGGCCTGTTGCCCGGGCACGGCGGGATGCTCGATCGGATCGATAGCTTGTTGTTTACGGCCCCGGCCTTCTATTACTATGTGTCCCTCGTGAAAGGATGAGCCGCGTGCCCTCTGCAGCTCCCTTCCCGGCAGCGCCTCCCCTCAACAGTCGACCGTGGGGCCAACGGCGGAACAGCAGCGGCCGAACGACGTGAACGAGGACAACCCGTTATGAAACAACTTGTCGTGCTCGGCTCCACCGGCTCCATCGGCACCAATACGCTCGACATCGTGGCGCGTTTTCCCGACGAGTTCCGTGTCCTGGGCCTGACGGCCAGCTGCAACGACGACAAACTCGAAACTCAGATCCGGCAGTTTCGACCGCAGGCCGTCGCGCTGGCGGATCCCGCCGCGGCCGCCCGTCTGCGGGGGCGATGCGAAGACCTTGGCGTCGAGATTCTCTCGGGACCAGCGGGTGTCGCCCAAGTCGCCGAAATGCCCGGCGCCGAATTGGCGATTTCCGCCATCGTGGGGGCGGCCGGTCTGGTGCCCACCCTGTCGGCGATCCGCACCGGGAAACACGTGGCCCTTGCCAACAAGGAACCGATGGTGATGGCCGGTCAGTTGATGCAGCAGGAGGCCCGGCGTCACAGCGTCCGGATCTTCCCGGTCGACAGCGAGCATAGCGCGATCTTTCAGTCCCTGGAGGGGCATCGCATCGAGGACGTTCGTCGGCTGATTCTCACGGCGTCCGGGGGCCCCCTCTGGAATCTCTCTTCGGCCGAGATGCGCGACGTGGCGCCCGAGCGCGCGCTGAAACATCCAAACTGGAAGATGGGACCGAAGATCACGATCGATTCGGCCACGATCATGAACAAGGGATTGGAGGTCATCGAAGCCCGTTGGTTATTCGATATTCCGACCGATCGCATCGAAGTTCTCATCCACCGGGAGAGCATCATTCACTCTCTGGTAGAATATAACGATCGATCGGTGATCGCGCAGCTGGGGTTGCCCGACATGCGCACGCCGATCTCATACGCGATGAAGTATCCGGAGCGTCTGAATCTCGAGCTCCCGAGTCTCGATTTGGCCCAGATCGGCACACTCTCGTTCCATCGCCCGGACCACGATCGCTTTCCCTGCCTGCGCCTGGGTTATGAAGCGCTGGAAATCGGCGGCACGATGCCGGCCACGCTCAACGCCGCCAACGAGATCGCCGTGGAGGCGTATCTCCAACATGGCATTCGGTTCGGCGAAATCGCCGCGGTGATCCGATCGACGATGGCGGCGCACCAGCGTCGGGAATTACATGGACTGGACGACGCGCTCGAGGCGGACCGGTGGGCCCGCGAGAAAGCCGGCTCCCTGGTCAGCGCCTTGGCCCGATAGCCATGGTGGTTTCGATTTGTGATCCGGTAGTGGTAAGGTGAAGACGGCCCCGAGAACGGTGACGATGCGATGACAGCACTTTCAGCCTTGGCTTGGTCTCCCGACGCACTCTGGGTGCTCCTCCAGAAGACCTGGTGGTTCCTGGTCGTCTTGGGCGTGCTCGTCGCCTTCCACGAACTCGGGCACTTTTTGGCCGCCCGATGGGTGGGCGTGAAGGTCCTCAAGTTCTCGCTGGGGTTCGGCCCCCGTCTGCTCTCTCGGCAAGTCGGCGAGACGGAATACCTCCTGTCCGCCATCCCCTTGGGCGGCTACGTCAAGCTCTTCGGCGAGGAAGAAGCGGAGGCCCTCACGCCGGACGACCGCCGCCGCTCCTTCATCCACCAACAACTCTGGAAAAAAATGCTCGTCGTCGCGGCGGGCCCCGGGTTCAATTTCATCCTGGCCTATCTGGTCTATTCGAGCGTGCTGGCGGCGGGATTCTCCGTGCCGGTGCCGTCCTTCAAGGACATCGTCTCCGAAATCGAAGCGGTGCTGCCCGGCTCTCCGGCGGACATCGCGGGCCTCAAAGCCGGCGACCGCATCATTCGCGTCAACGATCGCGACGTGTCCACCAGCACGGAACTGCACGAAGCGGTCGTGAAGAGCGGCGGCAAACCGCTGACGATCGATGTGCGGCGGCGCGACGTTGTCAAGACGTACGTCGTGACCCCCACTGTGGCGGAAGGCGTCCCAACCCAGGACGGCACCCCGGCCTACCGGCTGGGCATCGAAGAACGCGCGCCGGTCGTCACAGGAATCTTGCCGGGCTCACCCGCCGCGGAGGCGGGCTTTGCGGAGGGCGACCGGGTCTCGGCCATCGGCGGTGAACCCATCCATACCTGGTCCCAGATGACCACCATCGTCCGGGAACACCCCGGACAACCGCTCGACTTCCAGGTGCTTCGCCAGGGCCGGTCCGTCGCCCTGACGGTGGTCCCGTCGACGGAAAAAACCACCGTCGACGGCAAGACCGTCGAATTCGGCCGTATCGGCATTTCGGCGCAAAGCCAGTCGATCATTCAAGCCGACAGTCTCTGGTCGGTCCCCGTGCTCGGGGCCGTCGCTACGTGGAGATGGACGGAGCTGACGACGATCGGCATCTATAAGATGTTTACGGGCGAAATCTCGAGCAAGAACATCGGCGGGCCGCTGACCATCGCGAATATCTCAGGGGAAGCCGCCTCCCAGGGCCCGTCTAGCCTGGTGTTTTTGATCGCCATGCTCTCCATTAATCTGGGCGTCCTCAATTTGCTTCCCATCCCGATTTTGGACGGCGGCCACTTGTTTTTCTTTGCGCTGGAGGGCATCCTGCGGAAGCCCCTCGGCGAACGCCAGCGGGAAATTGCCCAACAGGTGGGGTTGGTCTTGCTGGTCTGCATCATGGTGTTCGCCTTCTGGAACGACATCGAGCGTCTATTCCTCCGTTAAGTCTCCGATGCGGTTTTCCCACCTCCTGATCCCCACCCTGCGCGATGATCCCGGTGAAGCCGAAACGGTCAGCCATCGGTTGATGCTGCGTGCGGGCATGATCCGGAAAGTCGCCGCCGGCATCTACACCTTCCTGCCGGTCGGACTGCGGATTATTCGAAAGATCGAACAGATCGTGCGCGAAGAAATGAACCGGGCCGGAGCCCAGGAAGTGCTCATGCCCATCGCATCCCCCGCCGAATTGTGGCGGGAGACCGGGCGTTGGGAGTACTACGGGAAGGAGCTCCTGCGGTTCAAAGACCGCCACGAGCGGGATTTCTGCCTGGGACCGACACACGAGGAAGTCATTACCGACTTGTTCCGGCGCGAGGTCCGCTCTTACCGCCAGCTGCCGATCAACTTTTATCAAATTCAAACAAAGTTTCGAGACGAGATTCGCCCCCGGTTCGGCCTCATGCGCGGGCGCGAATTCATCATGAAGGACGCCTACAGTTTCGACCGTACCGAAAGCGCCGCGCGGATCAGCTACCAGAAAATGTACGATGCGTACACTCGGATCTTCACCCGGTGCGGGTTGACATTCCGGGCCGTCGAGGCCGACACCGGCCTCATCGGCGGAACCTCGTCGCACGAATTCATGGTGCTGGCGGACACCGGAGAAGAAACGATCGTCTACACCGACGAGGGGGGCTATTCGGCAAATGTGGAACGGGCTGAATTGTTGCCGGAAGCAGACCCCGGCGACGGCCAGGACCAAGAGGCCTTGCAGGCGGTGCCGACGCCAGGCATGAGCACGGTCGAACAAGTGACGTCCTTCCTGAAGATCCCACCGCAGCGCCTGGTGAAGACCCTGCTGTACCGCGCAGGCCAGGAGACCGTGGCGGTCCTCGTGCGAGGCGACCACGAGGTGAACCCGATCAAGGTGGCCCGCCTCCTGGGAGCGGTCGAGGCGGCCCTGGCGCCGCCCGAAACGGTCACGGCGCTCACCGGCGCCCCGGTCGGTTTCGCCGGCCCGGTCGGGCTGAAGGGCGTCCGGATTATCGCGGACCATGCGGTGCGACACGTGCGCAACATGGTCGTGGGAGCCAATAAGGCCGACACCCATTACCTCAACGCCAACCTCGATCGGGATTTCCCGCCTCCCCAGTTTGCCGATTTGCGCAATGCCAAGGCCGGAGACCCGTCGCCGCGCGGCGACGGTTCGTTGAAAGTAGCCAAAGGCATCGAAGTTGGGCATGTCTTCATGCTGGGCACCAAGTACAGCCAGGCCATGAACGCGCACTTCCTGGATCCGCAGGGGCAGGAACAGCTGGCAGTGATGGGGTGCTATGGGATCGGGGTCAGCCGCACCGCCGCCGCCGCGATCGAGCAAAACCACGATGCCAAGGGCATCATATGGCCGGTTCCGATCGCCCCCTTTCACGTCCAACTCATGCCACTGAGCCAGTCGGCGACGGTGCTCCACCTGGCCGAACAACTGCATGACTCCCTCAGCGCCGCCGGTGTGGAAGTACTCTGGGACGATCGGGACGAACGCGCGGGGGTCAAGTTCAACGACGCCGACCTGCTCGGGGTCCCGTATCATCTCCTGATCGGCGACAAGAGCCTGGCGCAAGGATTGGTGGAGTGGAAATCCCGACGAACAGGGCAGACCGTGAAGATTCCCCCCGATCAGGTGCTTGCGCACGCCCAGCGCCATCTTCAGTCCTAAGCTCACCGGGGCACTCCGCCTCACGTCATCCGACCATCCCTCCGCCCACGCGGGCACAGGCCGCCCGTTTCTGCCTGCTCCTGGCGCAAGAACGCGCGCCCCGCCCCGATCCAAAAAGGACAAACTCCTTGCCTCCCAGACCGAGTGCGATAGACTGGAGCCGACAGCGGAAGGTGGCCTCCGTCGCGCGTTGCAGCCGCCCCCTTCGATGGCCACCGCCACACCTGCAAAGGATCAGGAACCCAGCCCATGACGCCCCAATCCAAGCCCTCTCCGGAACCGGTCGGTCTCGCGCAACAGAAAGCGGAACAGGCGGAGGTCGTCAAACGGTTGTCGGCCAGGATCAATGCCGCCATCGACGTCGACGAGATTCTCCTCGACCTACACAAGGATATCCTCGGCATTTTCGACGCCGAAGACTTGACGCTCTACGCGGTCGACACGGAGAAAAAAGAGATTTTCGCGAAACAACCCGGTTTGGAGAGCGTCGAGGTCACCCGCCTGCCGATCACGGAGCAGAGCTTGCCGGGCTTCACGGCGAAATATCTCCGCCCGGTCAACATCGTCGATGCCTACAATCCATCCGAGCTGGCCGGGATCCACCCCGCGCTGACCTTCGACACGACTTCGGACAAGAAGACGGGATTCCGGACCAAACAGGTGCTGACCTACCCCATCGTCGCCGAAAACAAGTATCTGATGGGGGTCATCCAGCTCGCGAACAAGAAGACGGGGTCGCGCTTCACGCGCAAGGACGAGGAGTTCGTAGCCGAGATCGCCAAGGCGCTGGGCACCGCCTTCCACAATCTCAAGAAGCGCGGCAAGAAGGCGCCGAGCAAGTACGATTACCTCCTGAGCTCCAATCGCCTGTCCCAAAACGAATTGGATAATGCCATCGCCGAATCCCGCAAAGGCTCTCAGGAACTCGAAGCTCTCCTGATCGACAAGTACAAGGTCCCCAAGGCGGACCTCGGCAAGTCGCTCAGCCAGTATTTCAAATGCCCCTATATCGAATACAGCGAGCGGACGATCGTGGACGTGGAACTGCTCAAAAACCTCAATGTCGACTATCTCAAGAACCACCACTGGATGCCGCTGAAGCGCGATCGCTTGTCGGTCGAGGTGCTGACCGATGATCCCAGCGACCTCGATCGCGTGCAGGACATCAAGCGGACCTTTCCGGGGCTCAACATTCGCTTCGCCGTCAGCCTCCGCCGCGATATCACCAGTTTTCTCAACAACGCGATGGGAAGCGGGGGGGAGCCCAGCAAGTCCACCGTCGGCGAAGGCAACATCTCCGATATTCTGGGCGAACTGGTCAGTGAAACGCAGGAAGAGGCGGCGGCCGAGGCAGGCGGAGGTTCCGGCCTTGATGAAAACGACAGCGCAATCGTCCGATTGGCCAACCAGATCATCTTCGACGCCTACAAAATGAACTGTTCCGACATTCATATCGAGCCGTACGGAGAAAAGCGGGATACGATGGTCCGTTTCCGGGTGGACGGCAGTTGCTTCGAATACATGAAAATCCCTCCCAGCTACCGCCGTGCCATCGTCAGCCGCCTGAAGATCATGGCCAGTCTCGACATCGCCGAACGGCGCAAACCGCAGGACGGCAAGATCAAGTTCCGGCTCGGGGAGAACAAGGAAATCGAACTCCGTGTGGCGACGATTCCCACTGCCGGCTACAACGAGGATGTCGTCATGCGGATCCTTGCAGCCAGCGAGCCGCTGCCGCTGGAGAAGATGGGGTTCTCGGAGCGTAATCTTCGCGAGTTGAAGGAGATCGCCGAGAAGCCCTACGGCATCATTCTGTGTGTCGGGCCGACAGGGTCGGGAAAGACGACCACGCTGCACTCCGTGTTGGGATTTATCAATACCCCGGACATCAAGATCTGGACGGCGGAGGATCCGGTCGAAATCACTCAGATTGGCCTCCGGCAAGTTCAGGTCCAACCCAAGATCGATTTCACCTTCGCCAAGGCGATGCGCGCATTTCTCCGTGCCGATCCCGACGTCATCATGGTGGGCGAAATGCGCGATAAGGAAACGGCCGAAATCGGCATCGAAGCCTCCCTGACCGGCCACTTGGTCTTGAGCACTCTCCACACCAACAGCTCGGTGGAAACGGTGACACGCCTGCTCGACATGGGTTGCGATTCCTTTAGCTTTGCGGACGCCATGTTGGGCGTCCTGGCCCAACGCTTGACCCGTCGTATCTGCAAGGAGTGCAAGGAGGAATACCATCCGGAAGAGCGCGAGTTCGAAGAGCTGAGGCGGGGCTATGGACCCGAGCTCTGGGACAAGCACATCGGCACGACCTATGACGCCAAGTTCAAGCTATGGCGCGGAAAGGGATGCGAGACCTGCTCACGGACGGGATACAAGGGCCGGATTGCTCTCCACGAGCTGCTCCTCGGCACCGACCGAATGAAACGCCTCATTCAACAGAAGGCGAAAACGGAGGAGATGCTGAAAGCCGCCATCGAGGACGGCATGACCACGCTCGTCCAGGACGGCATCGCCAAGGTCCTCCAAGGCCAAACCACGTATTTGGAGGTCAAAGCGGTCGCCATCAAATAGCCGTTCCCCTCTCCTTCGGCCGACTCGGCCTGCTGAGAGAAGCCTCGGCAGGCAGCGTCGTTTCCCGATCGCCTCTGACCCCGATCTCCCCGTCCCCGCGAGCGACCACGTACGATGAGCAGAGACGGCGGCCCCTCTCAGTAGACGACCCGTCCAGCTCTGCAGGCCGCTCACCCTCGCAGATGGCACTTCCTCGCGGTCACTCGTCTACGATCCGAGCAAGGGGTTCCTGTTCCGGGGCCAGGGTTGACCTGACCGCAGGTTCCTCGGAAGATTGAGCAACGAGGCGCTATGCGTACAGGTCTACCAGCGACCAGGGGCCCCCTCCTGCCGAGTTGGCTCCTTCCCCTCGTCGCATTCCTCTCATACGCTGTTGTAATCGGCACCGGCCCGCCGGCGTCCTCGTCCATTGACGATCTCGACGCCATGTGGGCGAACACCAGTCCCATCGCGCACGACCGATGCCTATACTTCATCGTGAAGGCATGGCCCGACCAGGTGCTACGCGGACGGATTTCGCCGCACGACTGCGTCGTCTCGGCCATTCGCGAGTACCGTCGCGGCGACCACGAGCATGCGATGGGATGGTTGCAAGCAGGCCTCTGCCCGAACCGAGAAGCTCAGCAACGGCTGGTGCAACAGGCCCCCGCCGTATTCGACCATCTGCTCACCAGCTATGGGCGGCACGTTCCCTAGCCACGGCACCGGTCGCTCGGGTCTGACCGCCTCCGCGGTTCGCGCCTCACAGACAGGATGCCCGGTGTATCAATCAATGGGAACGGGACGTGTCCAGCGTCCATCGGCACGATGAAATGGGGTGGTCAAGGTCGGGGGTCGGGGGGTATTGGGTGGGGTATCGATAAACTCGTAGCTCTGGAGACGTGATTCGGCCGTCATGCTGGGCACACCGTGTTGCGAACTGCCGGGGTAGGCCCGTTGACCCGGTCGAATCACGATGGTGACCAACCCGCCCTCGTGGTGTGCTGCGCGCCCCGCATGCACCGCAGCCGAGCAAATCGGCGAATCATCGGTATACACATTCGTCCCGAAGACGCTCAGCATCTCCACTCTTGGCGGACATAGGAAGGTCAGGACTCGCCCCACGGACTTTGGCCACGACTCCGCGCTCGTGCGAGCATCCGCCACAATAGCGGGAGCGGCCGAATCGGGCGCATCCGGAGGGACGAAGACGAAGCTGCTCGGCCAGTGATCGAACCAATCCTCGCTCGTAATGCCGTTTCGGGACGTTCCCAGGTACTGCATGGGGTCCGGTCTGATTTCCACGGCCACGATCCCACCCACCTCAGCCGAGGGCAGAATCCCCGCATGGAGCGCCGCCGTGCAGACCGAAGAATCGTCGGTGTACATATCCGTTCCGAACACGGGCTCGATATGGCCGCCCGGAGGACACAGTAAGGCTTCCCGTCTCCCGAACTGACCGCGCCAGTCCACCGTGCCGGTCCGCCAGTGGACAGGCAGCGGCGTCCAAGTTCCGGCAGGCGCGGCTCGATCCGCCTCGCCCGCGGCAAGCGGATTGGCCTGAGCGTGAGGCACCTCGTTGACTGACCAGTCACGAGGGAAGTCAGCGGGGAGGAGAGCCCAGAAGGAGCAAAGCCCGAGTAGAAACCGCACAATGGGACGTCGTGCTGCTTTCGACGGTCCTCGCGCACCACACAATGGAAGCGACACGCGGCCTTGGAAGGAAGGCAACCCCACACCCGAATGCTAGCAGAGGCCTCTCGCCCATACAAGGTGGGTATGCATCCATGCGCTGGGCACACTGGCGTGACGAACACCCCCGTTAGGATTGGGAGTTTGATGAGGAGGCTGCCTGTCTCGCGGCACCGGCTTGCGAGAGATACTTTCGCAAGCGCCATTCGGATTCCGGCGAGAAGGAGAGGAATTCGATGCCCACGGTCGCTCCCGTCACCCATCGCGCGGTCGCCACTTCGATTTGCATGGGGGCGGCTTGCCTGGGGAGATTCAATGTCACGCTCATCCGTTCCCCGAGTCGTATCGGCGTCTCGGTCATCACTTTTGCCCCGCCGATGGAAACATCGAAGACCACGCCGAGCCCTCGACTCTCCGACGACCACCAGGACTTGATGCCCTTGCGAGCGAGTGCGCAGGCGAACGGAGCCTCGACCCGCACCCGAGGATGTCGCCGAAGATCGAGAAACGAGCCTTCCAGATCGAGACGAGCGGTATGCTCCATGGGGGCATTCTCCTTTTGCCCCCCACTGTACATCAGGCCCGCTTCATGGCGAACTCATTTGCAATTTCGCGCGTTCGATAAGCCGGCGGGCAACGGGCTAACCGAGCGTGCGCAGCAGCGTCTGCATCTCCGGTACCAGATCTCCGCCGCCGTTGGAACGCCCGGACAGGGCTGCCGCGATCCCTTCCTGCAAGGCAGCGCGAGCTTCCCGTCTCTTCCCGAGGCCCACCCACGCCCGTGCCAGCGCGAGGTGCGAAGCCACATGGAGGGGATCCAGCTTGACGGCCACTCCGAGATGCTCGGCGGCCTCCTCCAAATTTCTCCCCTCCTGCAGGAGGCAGTTGCCCAAACCATAACGTCCTAGAAAGCCATTGGGGTACTTCGCGACCATCTGTCGAAACGCATCGAGATCCATAGGAGTACCTTTCTATCGGTGAATCGACGCGATTGTAGTACCGCTTCTGAGGAAACGGCAGCAAGTCGTTTCCAGCCCAGACACACCCTGGCAATTCTCTGACACGGCCAGAAATTCTTGCGGGGACAGCGCCGCAACGGAGACGATGGCCGACTTCCGGCCTCACACCGATTTTCCAGGGCCCGACTCCTATCCTAGTGGCCTGTAACAGTTAATTGTGTACCGATGCGTCGAGACGGATCGAAGTATTTCCACTTCACGATCTTGGGGGCCTTATTGTAGCGTCGGATGTAGCGCATCAGTTTCTTCTCGCGGTCTTTGACCGACGTGAAGACGCCCCGCGCGATGACATCGCGCTCGATCTTGGCGAACCAGAGCTCGACTTGGTTCAGCCACGACAAGTACGTCGGCGTAAAATGCAGGCGCACAGTCGAGTGGGTCTGCAGAAACTCGGTGACCCGCGTGGTCTTGTGCGCCGAGAGGTTGTCCGCAATCACATGGATCTCCAGGCCCTTGGGTTGATTGGCCACGAGGTCCGTCAGGAACGCGATGAATTGCTCGGAGGTGTGGCGGTCGGCCGTCTTGCCCAGCACCTCGCCCGTCTTGGTATTGAACGCGGCATAGAGGGAGCGCGGGCCGTGTCGGTAATATGCGAAGCCATGCCGTTCCGCCCGCCCCGGCGACAAGGGCAGCACCGGATCCTTGCGGTCCAAGGCCTGGATCGCCGTTTTCTCGTCGACGCAAAACACCGCCGCATGCGGCGGTGGGTTCAGATAGAGGCCGATGATGTCAGCGGCCTTGCGCTCGAACTCCGGGTCGTTGGACGCCATATAGCGCTCCAGCCGATGGGGCTTGATCCCATGCCGGGCCCAGACCCGGGCCCCCATCATAGGGGAGAGCCCGAGCGCCTTCGCCAACCGGCGCGTACTCCAATGGGTCGTCCCATCCTGCGGCCCGCGGCGCGTCCAGTCGAGAATCCGAGCGTCCACCTTCGGGGTGAGCCCCGTGGCGGGCTGTCCGCGATGCCGGCTGTAGAGCCCCGCCCGTCGCTCGGTGGCAAAGCGCCGACTCCAGCGGGCGATGTACGTATCCCCGCAGCGGAGCAGCCCGCGAATCTGGGCCCCACTGGCACCTGCGGCGAGCCACAACATCCACCGGGCGCGCCGGGCGTCCTCTGCGCGCCCTTTGCGACTGCGGCGTTCGAGTGTTCGGCGTTCCACGTCTGTCAACGTCATGGCGTCCTCCCTGGTGGACGCCCAACCTACACTAACGTTTCAGTTGTTACAATCCACTAGGAGGCCAGAAGTACGGCACCAGCGTTCCTGTGGTGCTCCCCCCGCGTGGCGAGATCTCACTGAATTCCGATTCCGGTGTGGCGACCCCCAGGACAAGGTGGCTACCCTCGGGCGGCGGCACCTCGGTGGCCCCCTACTTTGAGGGGGCACCACTCGACGGGGTTTTTCAGCTACCAAACGCTTGGTATCGTACCCCATACATGCGGGCGCTTCTCGGAAGGAACGGGAGAGGAGCGATGGAGAAACCATTCACAATTCGAAGGGCCCCTCGGAATTCCTGCCGTTGTGCGATTCGATACTTTGGCAAAGACTATTTGGGCATCGGGACTCTCTGGGAACTTTCGAGGAAGGGTGGCCGGGCGTCGGGCAGCGCTTCCGTCATGGTCGGTGCCAAGCTGATCCTCCACATTCAGCTTCCGGACGAATTAGGACAAGAGTGGTTCTGGGTGGATCAAGCAGTGGTGCGATGGAGCACCGGGAAGACCTTCGGGATCGAAATCGTTTCGATAGCCAAAACCGACCGGGACTTCCTCGCCTTCGCACTCGGCGAATTCGACGAGGTCTAACCAGTTCTGATGTGATCCTGGCCTCACCTCCCCTCGTCCGCGATGTCTTGGGCCACCTCCTGAGCTGACTTCACACTTGAGATGTACTCAGAAGTTGCGGAACAAGGGAGAGAAGGTGGCGTACCTTTCCGGGTGAACAACCTCCGCGCACACGGCGCAGCACCGTGAGGCCCGTGACAGCCGCGGCCATGCGTTAGTGGTCAGCAACTGGCAGGCCCGGCTGCGGCGCACCGCCTCCACCATATCGCGACGACCCTCTTGAATCGTTTTCTCTTCGTATCCTCTTCTCCCCATCTGGAAGGAGCACTATAGCTGACCGAGAGGTCATGACACCCGGCCTCTGCGCATCGTTGAGGATCAGCTCGCTCAGTGCCTCATGCGGATTTGACTCAAACCTGCTCACGTGATAGCGTAAATTGTTAGTTTTTGGACCGTAACACGGTTCAATCCATCTTCGTCCTACCCCGATCAGGGAAGGGATGTCTCGGTGGCCTTCCTCGAAGGAACGTCAAACCACGCTGGAGCCGCCGGCAGCGAGAGGATTTGCACGGAAATCGTGCGACTATCCAAGGGCCTCGGTCGGGAGCGTTTCGTTGGTGTATCGAGCTAGATTTTCCCCTCGGATTCAGGCAAGCACGAAGGACTGCTTTGAGCAGAAGGACTGTGACCCCCCGACGAGGAAAAGAGGTATCGAGCCCAGGCGCGCCGCCCAGCACGTAGCACTTGCTCCACTAAGCCCGCGCTAATCGCGGAAGGAGGACACCATCGGACGAGCAGGAAAAACGACCTTCGCCAAGCGGGATCGTGAAAAGGCCCGGCAGCAAAAACAGCGAGACAAGGAAGCCCGTCGAGCGCTTCGCAAGGAACAAAAAGGAGTCAGGCCTCCAGGGTCCGAGGGAGAGGACCCAGACCTCGCCGGACTGACCTGGGGGCCACAGAACCCAACGTATTAGCCTGCTTCCCCGTGCCCTGTCACGGCAAGGAGGACGGTCTAGCTGGAGACCACAAAACGTTCTGGTGGGAACGCATTGCGGAGTTGCGCGCTGATCAGCGACCGGTAGGGTGGCTTCTGCTTTTGAATCAACACCATTCCATGCTCATCCGTCAGGATGAACAAGTCGTCCTCCGCGGCAAGGAACCGCTCTGCTTCTCCGATATTCACCCGATACTGGGTGCGCCCATCCGGATTGCGGAGTGGACCGATCACCAGTTCAGTGAGCCCATCGATATAGCCTTCACGACCGCCCTCCCGATGCCGCACCAAGGTCCCATTCGGAATACGAACCCAGGTCTTGACCGCTCCGTCTCGTGTCACATCTGTCATTGTGTTACCCACTCCTTTTCTCGCTGAAACCATCCGCTTCGACTCTGTGGAACAGACCCGCCGCCGATCCCAGCAGAGGCCGACCTACGGCCACGCAAGGTTCATCCTACCCGAGGCACCACACCCGGTCAACGAACGAATGTGAACACCCCACGCTCTTCCACTCCCGTAAATGGAAACAGTGGTACAGACTCAGGCCTTCGTCGCTCCGGATCCGGATGATATCGGCTCCTCGCCGTCCAACTTCCTGCGCAAATACTTCCGACTCAGGCTGCTGATGATAAACGCCAATCCGACCGAGACCGGCACGAACAGAGCAGACGCGAGCGTCGGATTGCCCAACCACCCCATTTCATGAAGCCCCTTGAAGACATACCCCGTCAGGCCGCTTAAGTAATAGGCAATCACGATGACCGAGAGCCCTTCCACGGTATGCTGAAGGATCACCTGGCTCTTGGTGGTCTTATCGACGCTCCTCAGGAGCGTCAGATTCTGCGCCTCCAGCATTAAATCAACCCGCGCCCGAATGATGGAAATGACTCCCTCAAAGCCCGCGCGGAGCGTATCGATGCGCTTGAGTAATTGCTGATAGCCCTCCGCCACGCCGGTAATTCCGCTGAGCACGTAGTCCGACAGGGGTCGGTACGTCGCTAACGGACGCTCCTCCAGGCCTGCCAGAGTACTATGGACGATCTTATCGTAGGGAACGGAGGCAGAAAGCTCGAAATGGAGTGTGCCGGCCAAGCGGTTGGTCTTCAACAAATCTTGCGTAAGCCCATTGAGCCATCGCTCGAGGGTCATCGAATCGGCATGACTGATATGGCCGGTAATGATCTCGCGTTGTCTCAGATGCACCTGTTCGAATCTGTACACCTGGTCGATCGCTGCGGAGAAAAGCGGTTTTTGCATCAGCAACAGATGATAATAGGTTTCGATTCTTACAATCGCGTCTACAATGTCCTTCAAGTGGGATGCCCGGGATCGTGCGGCCCCCACGCTCACCCAATACCGCTCACGTCCGTGCTCGTCATGAGTAAAGCTGGTGACGACGCTCGTTTCCTGATCCAAAATCCGGCTTCCGTACATCACCGGACCCGGAAAGCGGTCGCGGAGTTCGTCTCGCGTCGGTAACGGATCGGCGGTCAAAACGATGTCCAATCGACAGACTTCGGCCCCCAGGGGCATAATCGGAAAGCGATACTCCGGAAATGCCATGGGGCCAAACACGACCTTTGAGTGCTGCACCGGGGGCACGTGCCAGACCTGATAGCTGTAGTACTCGGTATGCGCCTGCCACACGAGGATGAGCCGGTCTCCGGTCAGCGCCACCTTTACGCCATATCCGAACCCATCTCGAATAACCCTGGCCTCCGTCGGAATGCGGAACGTTTCCAACATGGTGAGAAACTCTTCTCGGCTCGCCGGGCGCTGGACCGGAGGGTCGGCCATTCGATAGGCTTTATAGTGAACGTGCGCCGGCGCGCGGAGCCATTCAGCCAGAGGCATCTGCGGACGTTCATGCAGCTTACGTATCACCTCCAAAGGGTCGGGCTTGGCTACCTGCGGCTCGGTCATCATTCCACCTGAATCGATGAGTTCGACATCCGGCTCGTCCAAAGGTATTTATCATAGCGCATCACCTATCGTTTTCGCCAATGGACGACCTGCCCGGTAGTGGGTCAGTTTGAATCCAAAAGCCACACGATTTCTTCCAAGCTCCATACATGATTGGCAATCCCGGCTTGCATGGCGGGCGTCACCCTCAAGGTTTGGTGCACCCTCGCGAAGTTGTAATGCATGAAGTGGAGGGCTACGGCGTGGGCCTGATTCTCCATCTTCTTGCTAAAAGCATTGGTCAACCGAGTCAGACGCCGCATGCTCATCCGCATGGTTAGGTTTTGCCGCTCCACGTAGCTGGTGGAGACTTTCTTCATGTCGGGATTGCCCTTCACTTTGGTTTTCCGAGTTCCACAGCAGTCCGCTGGGCTGTATCGCGCTTGGCCTTCCCTGGGAGGCCCGCTGTAAATCTTGTCGAGCATGGCGTAGTCAATCTCTGAGCCGAAGGCTCCTTCCACGGCATCCACATAGACCCGATAACCGTCTGTGGTCAGTTGCACGCGGGTAGCCAGGCGTGAAGCCAGGTCGTCAATGAACTTCCTCGCGTAGGCCCCACTGCGCCCGCCCACGAGGTAAGACACCATCAACTTCGTGTCGGCATCCAATGCCGTCCAGGTCCACACATCCCCGAATCCTAGCTGGCCCTTCAATTTCTCTGGAAGATTCTTTTCTTTGGCGTAGCAGAACGACCAGATCTCATCGCATTGAATTCGCTTACAGGAGAGGTTGCGGAGGGTGCGGTCCTGATAGGCAGCGCAGGCTTTGCCGAGATCGACCAAGAGCTTGAGAACTGTGCCCTTAGCAACGCCGGTCATCCGGCATGTGGCACGGATGCTGTTACCCTCGACTAGCGCCGCTACGACCCTTACCCGCTCTGCCGTGCTCAGCTTGTTCATGGCATCCCTCCGTCGTGACAGAGGCATTATGCTTGATCGGTCAAGCATATGTCAAGGCAACCATGAAATTGCAACTTGCCGTGGGTAGTTCAGATTGGTATCTTTGAGTTCAGGAGGGCGCTACCATGAAAACCAAATCATTGAAGAGGGGGAAAGCCCATCCGAGCCACAAGCTTGAAAGGGAATATCAGAAAATCATTGAAAATGTAGATGACTCTCGCATTATTCCAGCATATCAAACACTTCTACAGCCTACGCCATACCGCGCCATCCAAACGTTTACAACCTATGGTGCGTATGAGGACCCTATCTAGGTCCCTGCCGAACACCGTCTGATGCCAAACTGGGGAGAGGTTCTAACCGAAATAAACCAGTTTAGGGCGGCCCACGCCGCGGCCTCCAAGCAAGCGGTGGATCAAATACGGCGCAACTATCTACAAGCCCTCCACAAACATACCGAGCGAAACATCATTGCTTACTATTCAGGCTACCTGTCAAAACCTGAAATACCTTCTGAAATAAACGACGAGGACAAGAACGGTTTCATGATGGCCGTTCATAGGCTCGACAGGAAGTTAGGATTGGACTTAATTCTGCATACACCAGGTGGTGGCATTGCTGCGGTGCAATCCCTCGTGGACTATTTGCATAAAATGTTCGGGGATAATATCAGGGCCATTGTTCCTCAAATCGCAATGTCAGCGGGGACGATGTTGGCGTGTTCCTGCAAAGCGATCTTGATGTGCAAGCATTCAAATCTTGGTCCCATTGACCCGCACCTACGAGGGATACCGGCATATGGAGCCATCGAAGAATTTAAGCGGGCTTGTCGGGAGGTAAAAAAAGATCCTAGCAGGATCAGTATGTGGCAAACGATCATTGGGCAGTACAGGCCAACCTTCCTTGGGCAGTGTCAGAACGCAATCCAATGGTCTAACGAATTCGTACGGCGCGAACTCGAGACTGTAATGTTCAAAGGGAAGCCGGGGGCATCTGAATAAGGCAAAAAGAATTGTTCGACAACTCACCGACTATAGAAAAAACAAGACGCACGAGAGGCATATATCGGGGGAAGAATGTGTGGCAATGGGATTGGTGATCGAAAAGGTGGAGGATGACCAAAAGCTGCAGGACATTCTTCTCACAGTTCATCACTGCTATATGCATAGCCTAATGAACACGAATTCCTACAAAATGGTTGAAAATCATCTTGGAGTGGCATTCGTTAAACAGCAAGGCCCAGTAGTAGTGCCCGTTCAGCAATAGAACTATTTACCAGCTTTCGCAGCCCACCGCATTTTTGCAGCCTTCTTAGCAATAGCGGCCCGTTGTTTTGCGGTTAGGCTCTTGGCCCTGGCCTTCCCGCCTTTGAGCCCTCCTAAACGGCCAAGTGCAACAGCAGCAGGGTTCTTCTCAGGCTGGCTTTTCTTCGCGGGAGTTGTGGTAGGTTCGCCCGTCGCGGCCTGAAGGATTTCAAAAGCCGTGACATTCACATCGGTAGCTGGTTTCTTTTTCTTTGCCATGCGGTCATCATACCTGACCGCTTAAGCATAGGCAAGTTCAGCCAAATTCAAACTGACCCACTACCACCTGCCCCGCTCCACGAAGACCCCTCTCGCAGGCTGGCGGGAAAGGCGGCGATTGGGTTAACCCTTGCCGCGCACGCGGCCTCACCTCCCCATGCGTTTCGTCCGGCCACCCATCGCGATCGCTATTTCGTCATCCCTATGATACAGTCATACATCTGCACTGCTCACGAACCCTTCTCTGCATCAGGACACTCGGCGATCCGCTTCGCCACTGCGTGATAGATCGTATCAATAGCTTCCGCTGGCCTCCAGGACCACGACGTAGACGGAGTTCTGTTGAGCTCCAACGATCGCGACCCAGTGGAAGCTGGTTTGCCGGGGAGCGCCTCTCTAAGCAACAAGTCTGCATGTTCCACTCCACTCCCGAAGTTTCGAGAACAGAAGGAGCACCAATGAACCGGAGCAATGTCGAGCCCATCATGACCCTGTCGGACGGAACACACTTGGTCATCAGCACCCAGAGCCTCCGAGACGGGGCGTTCACGTGCGCGGTCTACCGCGCAACCATCGGAACCGGTGACGACGCAGCCTTCCGAATCATCTCCGACCACCTGGCCGCGCCCACATGTTTGGCGGCACAGGAGTACGCCTACCAGTGTGCCCTTCGCATCTACCCGGGGTCTGGAGAGACGATGAAAAAACCGCCGTATTTGATCTGGCGAGGCCCGCAGGCGGATTTGCAATCCTAAGGCGGATCCAGCGGTGAGGATACGAGGAAGAGGAATGCGCGTCTCTGAGTCACCGTCCTCTGGCGAACGTCTCTGCAGCACACAACCTTCTCGCGGCATCGAAGTCCGAGGCCACGGCATGGATCACCATCGATTCAGCAGGTGTACCGGACCACCCCAGGAACGCCGCCTTCACAAAGGGTGAGCATGACCTCGAGTTCGGCTCTCTGGTTGTTGACCTCGACCAGGATTTGTCCAGAACCGAACGCTCGCCGCCCAAGGGAGGAGAGCCTCGCATTGGTTCGGACTCGGCTTGCATCGGTGGCCGGTGTCAAGCCACGACACTCCATGGTAGGACTCTCGCGGCGTGGCCCGAGCCACGCAAAGGGTTCCCGCGTGCGTCGATCAGACCTCCGGAGCCGGATCCTGATAGCCGACGTAATTCCCGCTCCAGTGAGCATAGCGGCGATTGGCCCAGGTACGGACCTCTTCCCGATGGAGCTCGCCAAACCGTTTCTGAATCACATCGGCGAACACGTCCAGACGCCCTTCGATCTGACTAAGGTCGACTTCCGTGATCGCAGGCCACTTGGCTTGGAGGGGGACCCTGAGTTCTGGCCAAAACTGTTTGAACTGTTCATGATTCATTGTGCGCTCCCTCTATCTGCATGCCGGCTCGCCTGGTGGTTCCTGGCCCCAGACAGCACCTCGGCTGCGTTAATTATGGTGCTTCCGCTCAATTCCCGGATGTAATTCAGCCTCCTGGCGGCGGCTTCCGGCCACGATCTGATCCTTCATGCGTTCATAGGTGGTCGGCGGCAGGACATGCTTCTGAACCAACTCACCGATCTGACAATACGGCCGTCCTCGAATGATGCGATTTGCATAGAACGCCCCGATGCCGACGAGACACCGCAGTTGTTCCGACGTGGCGGTGTTGATATCCGTGGGAACGAACCCCGCGCCGCCCGCTTGATCGGCGCCGTCCGGTTGGCTCCCCGACATGCATGACAACGTCGTATCGCGTCCGGGCAGAATACTCTCGTAGGCCATGATTCACGCTCCTCATTGGTTGACCTTCTCTCCTGGCCCCTGCATGAGCCGTCAGGGTTCCCCGGTACGAGACCGGGCCTGGCTGATTGAGGTGAAAATTCTGGGACAGTCCTGCCGGGGTCGTCCCACCTGCTTTGCGGGAACGGGACGCACTTCGGAACGTCGGGCGGCCTTCACCTTGAGCATCCGGATATCGACCCTCGCCCCGCAATTGAGACACCGCCACCCCAACACCTGAGACGCCAACTCATTGAATTCACCCGGAGCTGTGGACTCGACCACGACCAAGCCCGAACATCGTTTACAACGCATAGCGCCCTTCCTCCGCTGCCGCACGCTCCCTGAGTAGCCATTCGGCTGCCCGGTGCCATGCATCCTTGGCCGTTATTCCTGGCGCGTCAACTTTCGATAGTCACGCCAATACGTAAACAGGACGAGACACACCACCACAATTCCGAAGAGTACGGAGACGGTTATGAAAGGATGTGCGCCTCCCCAATACGACCAGGCCGATGTCTCGATCATCCTTCCCCCCTCCTGACCGCGTCGCGGTTCCTGACTTCGTAGGGACCAATTCACTCTAACCATAACCATCCGACACACCAGGGTACTCGCACGACTCGACTTCGATCGTGGTCCCTCCGCTCGGCTTCGCATTCCCCGGACGGCAAAACCGGCAGGCAAACTGGCGTCAACCTCGGTCGCCGGTGGCCCCACACCCACTGGCGGGTACCCAACACCGTCACTGCATACCATCACGGAAGCCCTTGGGGCGAATCGAGCGGGGAGAGAGGAGAACCTGGCATACAGGCACGCCAAAGGGGAGGAGCGTGCAAGAGGACAGTCGGCGTGGCTCGGTACGTCGTGATCCCACGCTACAGGTTGTGCGCCGCGCTGTCAACGTCTGCGAAGCGCCGCATCGCGGAAGACCATGATTTCATGGTCGATATTTATTTCATGATCTTGACGACCCGCCGCCGACCTCGTGTCTTCTGCTTAACCGAAAGCTGTTGATGATCGTGCCACGGCGCCAGCAACACCAGCCCGGCACGCTGCGCTTTCGACACGTCGCTCCAGCCATAGCTTTTCTTCACCGGCCGTGTTACTGTGTGCGTAGCCTCAGTGCGGCGGGCCTCGCAACAGGCGCTAAAAAATGGTACGGCCCATTACCGATGTTGTTGTCACCGAGAATCTGATCGGAAGCCTGACCTAAGCCGCCGCGCTCCCTGCGTCTTCGGCCCTCTCCTTCCCCTCATGCGTTTGCTCTCGTGTCTCTGACAATGTCGCTTCCCAGAAGGAGGACCCCCATGGGTTCAAAACTTTATGTCGGCGGATTGCCCTATGCGGCAACCGAGTCAGAATTAACCACCTTGTTCGCCAGCCACGGCACCGTTGAATCGGCGCGCGTGATCTCGGACAAGTTCACGGGACAATCACGAGGCTTCGGCTTCGTGGAAATGTCCTCGGCGGAAGAAGCCCAGGCGGCGATCACCGCGTTAAACGGCTCGCAAATGGGCGGGCGATCACTCACCGTGAACGAGGCGAAACCTCAGGAACCTCGTTCAGGCGACCGCAACCGCTACTGACGCTCAACGAGGCAGGGGCGCCTCGCTGAGGTGCCCCTGCCTCCTGAGGAATTACCGCTCACTTTGCCGATACCCCGCCACCTGCATGCTATCCCCCCTTGCCGATCAATGAGCGGCGCGGCACCACACCGCCCGGCACCTCACAAAAGACAATATCCCGCCACGCACAGTCGCGTGGATCGCAAC
>JBDIVW010000022.1:0-80905 GCA_039794185.1 Candidatus Inralta sp.
CGGCAAGCGGTTCGAGATGTACAACGACACCGTGCTGGGGTTCAACAAGTCGGGCAAGGAGGTGGCGCGCATTCAGGTCGAGGAGCCGATCTACATCCGGCCCGCCGAGCGCGTGACCTGGTTGTAATCGGTCAGGGCAAGGTCAGGAAACCGGGGACTGGGAGAACACTCCCGGCCCCCGGTGCTCGGAACAGGCCCTCAAGGCGAAATTGCGCCGGAGGGTGAGTGCCGATCATGTTCCGGACCGGGTGTGAGGAACATCCCGTGCCGGATGAGAGAGTGCCCGACCGACCTCGAGAGAGCTGAACGGGCAGGCGTTCGCGGATCGGCGCTGTTCCTTGTGTGCGCGATGGTGAAAGTGCGGTAATGGATTGGCGTGAGGTGGCGGGTCGGGTCGGCTGAGACGGAGTCTCATGTGTCAACCCGCAAAGGGTCGGGGGCCGATGGTTGGCCCCCGGCCCTTTGTATTTGCAGGGTGAGAAAATATGCGCGTGTGCCAGCCTCGCCTTCGCGACCGTCGGGTCGTGCGCGAGGCCGACCGTCAACAGTGGGAGCGGCGGTAGCCCGGGTCAAGAGGTAGTCGGAGGAAGGACGGCGGTGTGCCGGGAAAAATCGCGGTCGTAAACACAGTACTCTTAGCCCTCTTGCTCGGGTGTTCGGGCGAAGGCGATGTGGTGTCGATTGCGGTTCCGGGTAAGCACCGGGAGATCGCCCAGAAGCCTGGGACGGGAGACGGGCCGTCAATCGGCATCTACCCCTTCAAGGACGTGCGGCGGGACAAGTCGCAGTTGGGATCGAGAATCGGGCGATTCGGCGCGCTCGACGGGTATGTGTTCGAAGTCGAGGGGGGACGGGTCGGCCCCTCGATAGCCGAGGCGATGGAAGAGTATGTGGCGGCAAAAGGGTGGCACGTGGTGCACATGCCCGAGGGCGGCGACAACCAGCCCGATATCGTGTTGGAAGGCGAAGTGCGACAATTCTACGTCGAAGGTTTGAATAATTGGTTCACGACCACCATCAGGTGCCAGGTGAACGTGTTGGTCAGCGGGCATCAGGGCTCCGATGGAAGTCGGATCGAGGTGCCGCTCGCTGCGGAGCGGATGCGGGAGGTGCGATGGTTCGATCCTCTCGAGGTGCAAGCGCTGGTGAATGAGGTGCTCGAAGACGCCTATGGCCAACTCGTGGCTGCGACCCGATTCGAAGGGAAGCAGATGGTGGTGACCCGACGCTGAGCGGACCCCCTGGCGGGGGAAGCGGAGAGGCGGTGGATCAGACCCGCGACGGCTGCGCCTCATGGGTCTGGCGCAACGTGTACAAGTAATGGTAGAGGCCCTGTCTAGCCAGCAGCTCGGCGTGCGTGCCGTGCTCGACGATCCCGCCCTTGTCGAAGACGAGGATTGTGTCGGCTCTCTGAACGGTCGTCAGCCGGTGCGCGACGACGAACGTCGTACGGCCGGCCATGAGGCGATCCAACGCCTGTTGCACCAACCGCTCGGATTCCGTATCGAGGGCGGAGGTGGCTTCATCCAGCAACAAGATGCGGGGGTTCTTGAGAATGGCCCGCGCAATGGCCAGCCGTTGACGTTGCCCGCCTGATAAATTCACGCCCTTCTCGCCCACGATCGTTTGATAACCGTCGGGCAACCGCGCGATGAACTCGTCGGCAAGGGCGGCCTGACTGGCTGCCATGACCTCCTCCTGCGTCGCGCTTTCCCGCCCGTATCGGATATTGTCGAGGACCGTTCCGCCGAACAGGACCGTCTCTTGCGGGACCAGGGCGATTTGGCGATAGAGGCTCTCCATTCGCACTGCGCGAAGGTCGTGCCCATCCAGGGTGATCGTGCCCTGCGTGGGATCGTAAAAGCGGTGGAGCAGATTGATCAGCGTGGTCTTTCCGGCTCCGGTCGGCCCGACCAGGGCGATCATCTCTCCGGGCTGTGCCTCGAAACTCACGTCGCGTAGAATCGGATGGCGCTCGTCATACGAAAAGGAGGCATGATCCACCCTCACATGGCCGGCCACGGGTGGCAGCTCCGAGGCGTCGGGGCGCTCCCGCACCTCCGGTTGAGTATCCAGAATTTCGAAGACTCGCTGCATGGCGCCCTGAGCTTCTTTGACCTGCGCGAAGACGCGAGCCGCTGCGCCGAACGGACCGATCAGGATGCCGGCGAAGAGCACGAAGGCAAAAAGGTCGCCGGGCGTGACTTGTCCCTCGATCACTTGCGTGCCGCCGTACCATAGAACCGCGGCCCCCGCGGCAAAGGTGAAGAGCGTAATGGTGGGGACGAAGACGGCCAGGATCGTGGCCCGGCGCAGGGCGATAGCGACCGATCGCCGCATGGTATCGCGAAACCGAGATTCCTCCCGATTCGTCTGGACGAACGACTTGACCACGCGGATGCCGGACAGAACTTCCTCGACGATGGTGGACAGTTTTGCGGTCTCGTCCTGGATGTCGGTGGAGAGTTTCTTCAATCGTCGACCGAAGAGTTTCGCGACTACGACCAACACCGGCAGGAGGACCAGGATCAACAGGCAAAGCCGCCAGTTCATGACGAAGAGGAAGCCGACTCCGCCGACGAAGGTGACGGTCTGCTTGGCCATGTCGATGGGGGTGTCGGTGACGGCGTTCTGAATGAGGCCCACGTCGTTCATCAGTCGGGACAGTAACTCGCCCGTCCGCCGTTTGGCGAAAAAACTCAACGACAAGCCTTGAAGGTGACGGAAGAGGTGTCGGCGAAAGTCGGCGATCAGGTGTTGGGATACCCAGGCCAGGAGATAGCTGTGTCCGATCGAAGCGAGTCCCTGCGTGAGGACGACGCCGAGAAACACGCCCAACAGCTGCACCATCCCCGCTCGATCGTGCTGCACGGTAATGACATCCCAGAGCCGACCCATGACGCGCAGCAGGACGAGATTGAGGAAGGCCACGACGGTGATACACAGCGTGGCCGCAACCATGCGGGGTAGGTAGGGTCTGAGGAACGGGAGAAATCGGCGGTAGTAGGTCATGAAGCGGCCGACCTATGATACGGCCTGATCCGTCTGGCCTGCAATGACAGAGAAGCGAAGCTCAAGTGCGAGGGGGGGGCGATAGGGAGGGACTCGAGAACAGTGCGGGGACCGGCGGCCGTCGCGTCAGAGTTGTGCGATGGATTCGATCAGATTCTTGTTGATGGCCACGAAGTCGGCTTTTTCCCGGTCGTTGATCATCACATCGGTCAGGCTGATGAAGAGCCGCTGCTCCTCGTTGATCGCGTCCGATACCCGGTTCCGCATCGGTGGAATGAGGAAATCACCGACATAGGTGCAATTGACCGTTTTGACCCGGATTCGAACCTTCTTGCCTTCAGCCACGGAGGTCCTCCTCTGCCGGGATGTGGTCCATGCAAGATCAGTATGCCGCGCCGCTCCAACCAGACTCGACGTGGGGGGCTGGCCGGGCCCGAGGCGATAGCCGCCGACGGAAAGCCAACCGACTCCACCCAAGCAGGGAGGGGAGGCGGGTATCTCGTTGCCGACTGATGCCCGCACCGACTCGGACCGGTGCGGGCATGCAATGTATGCCACTCTCCGAGTGCGAGCGCGCGAGCGTCAGCTCCTACGGCGGAGGAACTTCTGCTTCTTGCGGAGCTTCTTGTATTTATGCTTCCGCATTTTCTTCCGACGTTTCTTCAGCACGCTCGACATACGAGACTCCTACGAAAGGTTACGCTATCGGCATTCCCCTACAAAAGCAATGAATTTATGAGTCTTTGCAGCGGGTGTGACCGGCCCGGAAAGGTAGCCGAGAGGTATCATAGTGCTCGGACGCTGTCAAGGAAGCATCGCGCCCACCGCGATCCTTGACCGGCCGGCACCCCCCTTTTATAGTGCGGCATGCTCAAGATGAAGCGATCCAACCACGCGGCGACTCTTCGGGCAGCCGGGTGGGGCATGGTGATCCTCTGCCTCCTCGGTGCTGGCGGTTGCGGCAGCAAGGGGCCGGTCTACGCCGAGGACCACCAGCGTTTCCTCCGCATCGACACGGCCATCGAGGCCTTACGCCGGGCCTATGTCGAGCGCGATCTCGACGGATTCCGTGACCAGTTGCTTCCCACCGACAAAGTGGACCGGCTCGAGCGCGACGTGGCTTTGGACCTGCAGACTTTCAAACACATCAGCTTGGATATCACCGTGGAGCGGATCATGATCGATAAGGATCTGATCGAAGTCTACATGCACTGGCAGGGACAATGGAGGCGGGAGGCGGACGATGCGCCGATCCGGGACCGCGGCCACGGACGTCTGCAGTTCGTCGGGACCCAAACCGTGTTGCTCGAATCCGCGGATGGGACGTTGCCCTTCGGCATCAGCGGGCGGTCGGTTCCTCAGCCGGCGAGCCCCCCGGGGCCGGGAGGATGACCGTGCGCGCGAAAGCCGCCGCGCCACGCAGCGAAGTCGAGACGGAGTTCGTCGTTATCGGGAGCGGGGTCGCGGGGTTGCGCGCGGCCTTGGAACTCGCCCGTGCCGGGCGGGTGCTCCTGGTGACGAAAGGCCAGCCGTTCGAGAGCAGTTCCATTTATGCTCAGGGCGGGGTGGCGGTGGCCCTGAGTGAAGAGGACGACGTCGCCGTCCATCTTCGCGATACGCTCAAAGCTGGTCACGGGTTATGCCGCCGAGACGCCGTCCGTGTATTGGTCGAGGAGGGGCCCGCTCGGATCCACGAGCTGATTCGCTGGGGAGCCCAATTCGACAAGGTCGGCAACGCCTTTGCTTTTGCCCGCGAGGCGGCGCACAGTCGGAGCCGGATCCTTCGTGCCCGGGGCGACGCGACGGGGAACGAGATCGTCCGTGTCCTCATGGCGCACGCGTATCAGCACGAGCGGATACGAGCGCTGGATCACTCCTTCACGGTGGATCTCGTCGTCCGCGACGGCCGGTGCAGCGGGGTCGTCGTCCTCGACGAATTGACCGGGGAGCGCTCCGTGATTCCGGCCAGGGCCGTGATGCTGGCGACCGGAGGGATGGGCCAGCTCTACGCGCGTACGACCAATCCGGCCAGCGCCACCGGTGACGGCATCGCGATGGCGTTTCGGGCGGGAGCGGTGCTGGAAGACATGGAGTTCGTTCAGTTTCATCCCACCGCGCTCTATCTCCCATCGAGTCCGCCCTTTTTGTTGTCGGAGGCGATCCGAGGCGAGGGCGGGCAACTCCGCAACGCCAAAGGCGAGCTGTTCATGCACCGCTATCACCCGGACGGCGCGTTGGCGCCGCGGGACATCGTCGCGCGGGCCATTTGGGCCGAAATGGCCGCGACGCGGGCTCGCCATGTCTACCTGGATGTCACGCATCTAAGTCCGGGGTTCGTCCGGCAGCGCTTTCCGACGATCTATGCGACCTGCCTGCGTTACGACATCGATATTACCGAGGAATGGATCCCGGTTTCGCCGGGCGCTCACTACATGATGGGTGGCGTGCGGACGACCACCGAGGGGGCGACGAGCGTGCCGGGACTGTACGCCGCCGGCGAGGTCGCATGCAGCGGGGTCCATGGTGCCAACAGGTTGGCGAGCAATTCACTCCTGGAAGGACTGGTCTTCGGCGTGCGGGCCGCCCGTGCGGCGGTCGAATACGCGAATCGCTTGCCGGCGCCTGGGCCTCCGCCGGGCTTGCGTGACCTCGGCATCGAGCGCACATCACACTTGGACGATGCGGAAAAAATGCGCAGCTCCTTGCGGCGCCTGATGTGGGGACGCGTAGGGATTATTCGCACGGGCGAATCGTTGGCCCGTGCCGCGGCTCAGTTGACCCGTTGGTCGAAGACGGTGGCCCGGCCCTTCGGTACGCGCACCGAATTGGAAGTCAAAAACATGATCCAGACCGCTTTTTGCATCGCGGAAGCGGCGCTTTGGCGGCAGAACAGCGTGGGGGCGCATTTTCGCGCCGACTACCCGCAATCGCCCCGTGGCGGCCGGCGAGTACACAGTCAGGTCAGCATGGAGCAGGATCCCGGCGCGGGGCGCCCACGTTCCCGGCCGGCGCCGGTCATTGCCCTCCGGCGCCGGACCCGTTGAGGCGGGGCAGACCGGACGAACGGGTTCCGATCAGAAATCGGCGATAATAATGGAGGACCTTCTGAACGTAGCGTCGCGTTTCGTCGTAGGGCGGCAGCGTTCGGTACCGGTCGACGGCGTGCTCGCCGGCATTGTAGGCGGCCAGCGCCAGGGGGAGATTTCCCTCGAACCGGTCCAGCAAATAGCGCAGATGCCTCGTCCCACCCGAAATGTTTTGCTCCGGGTCGAAGACGTCCTGGACGTTGTGCTTCAGGGCCGTCTGGGGCATGAGCTGCATCAAGCCGAGGGCGCCGGCTCGCGAGACGGCCCTCGGGTCGTAATCTGATTCGGCCTTGATGATGGCACGCACCAGCGCCGGGTGCAGATGGGCTTGGCGGGCCGCCCGCGCAATGGCAGGCTCAAGCTCGCTTGGGGCCATCGGGGAATGCGGGACGGCCGCATACAGATCGATTTTCTTGTAGTGCGGATCGGTTGGGACGTTTGTCAGGGAGACGACGCCCTGCTTGTCGACATAGAGATAGACTTCCGCCCTCCCGGACGAAGCCTCCCACCCCCACAGCCCGAAACCCATCCAGGCGATCCCGACCAGGTAGAGCCACCAACCTGAGGCCCTGGTCAGGCCTCGTGGACGTCCGCTCGTCCTTGTCACTTTTCTCATACCCTGAAAAGCTATCAGCGGGAAGTGGCCCTGTCAAAAGACTTGTGAAATCGAATCCTTGCGCGCTCGCCGGACGGGCATCGGGGGTTAGCCGGCATTATTCACGAGAATTCGTAACCCTTCGACATGTTTAGGGTCCCGAGCCCAGCCGAGGGACGAAACCGCGGAGACGCCAGGCGAGACGGGCATGCGGAGTCGCGCGAGCCCGAGGCAGACTTGAAACAGTCTGTCGAGGGACCGAGCGGCGAGCCTGCCCGCCTGGATGCCAACAGGCCGAATCCAGGCTCGTCGCAGCGGCGTCTCGGCGGGTGCAGGAGAAGTCCTCGTGAATAATGCAGGTTAGGCGAGGAGCTGGCCCACGTGCTCGCGGAAGAGCCACCGGAGCCGTTGCGTGAGTTGCCCGGGGCGTCCGCTCCCGATGGGCTTCCCATCGAGCCTGCTCACCGGAAGGACCTCGGAACTGGTATTCGTCACGAAGCATTCCGAGGCCTCCTGCAGAACGGAGGGCGGGAAGCGGCCTTCCTCGACGGCGATTCTCGCCTGCCGCGCGAGTCGTAAGGCGAGGGCGCGGGTCAATCCGTCGAGGATGCCACAATCGACGCTCGGAGTGCACAGACGGCCCTGCACGACGAAGAAAATATTGCTGATGGTGCACTCGGCAATGTGGCCGCGTGCGTTCAGCATGAGGGCGTCGTAGGCCCCGGCCCGGATGGCCTCCTGTTTGGCGAGAATGTTGTTCAGGAAGTTAAGCGACTTGATTTGCGGATTGAGCGCGTCGGCTTGATTGCGGCGGGTCTTGGCCGTGATCAGGCGCACACCCTCTTCGTACTGGGCGTCGGAGGGCCGAATGAGCGGTTTGGTCATGACGACCACGGTGGGCGTCGGGCACAGGGCCGGATCCAAGCCGATGTCGCCGGGCCCGCGGGACACGGTGATCCGGATGTACGCGTCCCGGCCGTGCGTCCCCACGTCGTTGCGAGTCATGGCCTCGTGGAGGATGGCCGGCCAGGCCGAATTCGCGATCGGCACATGAAGGCCGATCAGCTCCGCGGAGCGGTGCAATCGGGCGAGGTGCTCGGTGAGCAAGAAGATCGTGGTCCCGTATGAACGCAAGGTTTCATACACCCCGTCTCCGTAGAGAAACCCATGGTCGAAGACGGACACCACCGCTTCTTCTTTGGTGACGAAGCGATCGTTGAGATAGATCCACATGACTAGGGTGTATGCAGGGCCGAGAAGAATGCCTGGCCCTTGTGCAGAGTTTCCTCGTACTCGCGCGACGGATCGGAGTCGGCGACGATCCCGGCCCCGACTTGAAGGTATCCCTCGTGATCGGTGAGGGCCATCGTGCGGATCAGAATATTCAGATCCATGTCCCCCGTTCGGCTGAGATAGCCCAGCGACCCGGTGTAAATCCCCCGGCGCACCGGCTCCAACTCATCGATCACCTGCATGCAGCGGACCTTGGGCACCCCGGTAATCGTGCCCCCCGGAAAGACCGCGCGCACGACGTCGGCGCCCGTCACGTCCGGGCGGAGCGTGCCCCGGACGTTGGAGACGAGGTGGCTGACATGCGAGTACTGCTCGACCGACATGAATTCGTCGACGACCACGGAGCCGTAGACGCAGACGCGGCCGAGATCGTTGCGCTCCAAATCGACCAGCATGAGATGTTCCGCGCGCTCCTTGGCGTTGGCCAGGAGCTCGTGCTTCAACCGGTCATCCTCCCAGGGCCCGGCTCCTCGCGGCCGTGTGCCCGCGATCGGCCGGGTCTCGACTGTCCGCTCGAGCAGCCGGACGAGCCGTTCCGGGGAGCAGCTGACGAGCGTGACATCATCGAAGCTCATCAGGGCCGAGAAGGGAGAGGGATTGACCCGGCGGAGGCGCTCGTACAGCGCCGCTCCAACGGCGTGGTGGTGGAAGGATCTATCTCGGCCGAGGGCCGAGAGGTCGAACGAAAAGCGGTGAGACAGATTCGCTTGATAGATGTCTCCGGCGCGAATGTAGTCCTGGCATTGCGCGATCCTCGCGATGTAGTCCTGTCGCGTCTGTCCGGGGATCGGCGCGAGCGCGCGCCAATCATACTCGTCCGCCGCCGGCGCCTCCGCCCGGATCAGTCGGGCGTGCAGCTCGGTCAATCGCGCACGGCCTTCCTCGTAGAGTCGTGCCCGACTTTCCCCCTCATAGCGCTCGGCGGGCGGAGTAAACAGGAGCATGACGTGCCGCTGTTCATGGTCGACGGCGCCGACAAGATCATAGTGCGCGAAGTGAAGCTCGGGCAGCCCGAGATCGTCGGCGGCCAGGGACGAGACTGATTCGAAAGTGCGCGCCAAATCGTAACTGAGAAACCCAACCGTACCGCCGACGAACGGCGGTACGTCCTTGCGATGGCGCATACCCGGAATCACAGTGCGTTCCCAGAGTGTGGCGAGGGGGTCGCCCGTGGAAACCGTGGTGCGGCCTTTTTCAGACCACGAGACTTGGGATGCACGGCTCGACAGGGTGGCATACGGGCGTTCACCGAAGAACGAGTAGGAAGGGCGGCCGAACGCCGGCCGGCCCGTTTCGAGCAGAAAGGTCGGCCCGCCCGTGCCCGTGAGGCGCCGGTACAGGTCGAACGGATCGAGCCCCGCTTGCGGGAAGGACAGGACGAGTGGTTGCGGGGGGCTCGACTCAAAACCGTGGCGCGATGGAAACATCATGTGTGCCACTATCATATAGCACGAGCAGGACCCGTTCCACGAATCGGCCTACGGACACACAGGGCCGAACTGGGCCTGCTATCCGCAATCTCAACGAGCACCGCTGAAAAATCCCGAAGGGAAACCGTGCCGCCCGTTGCCCACTCACCCTGCTCTGCTCAGACAGTCTCGGACCTGAGCGATGCCGCGCTGGAGGGCCATGAACGGGGCATCCTCTAAACTATTGTATTTTCAACGGGTGCAACCTGGTTCGCTCTCGGCCGTGACCGTGGCCGAAAGGTCGTCAAGCGCCGAGCCTTGACAGAGATTCGGGTGCTGCCGTTTAATGTCGGCCTTCTCGCGCAATTCTACTTGCGAAGGTATTTGTAACTTTCCAATCTGTGCCCTCTGGTGAAGGCGAGTCGGTGGAAATCGATATCATCCGCGCGGGGCCAGCGGGTAATCCACTCAGGGCGACGGCGCGTGCCTTCCTCGTCGCCGGACACCTTTTTGCCCATTCCTCAGTGACGATTGCGGAGTCTTTGCCCACGGAGTCTGCCTCGGTGGACATCGTCGCGCTGCAGGGGGATTATCGTGCGCTGTTGATCGGCATCGATGACTACGACTCGATGCCGAAACTCAAAACAGCGGTCAACGATGTGAATGAGTTGCGCCGTGTCTTGATTGAGCGCTACGGCTTCAAGCCGGACCATATTCGGATGCTGCGGAACAAAGACGCCACGCGAACCAATATTGAAACCGCATTGGTGCGCCTTTCGCGCGAGGCCGCCCCGGCCGATAGTGTCCTCATCTATTACGCGGGACATGGCCAGTATAGCGAAGACAATCAATTGGCCTGGTGGGTGCCGGTAGAGGGGAATCTGAGGGAAGAGGGGACGTGGATTCTGGATGCCGCAGTGCGCAACTACGTGGCCTCGATGCGCGCGCGCCACGTATATCTCATTGCGGACTCCTGCTTCAGCGGAGCGCTGTTCGCCGAGAGCCGTGGGGTCGAGGTCTTGCCGCGGACGGTCGGGGAGCTCATGCGCGACAAGTACTACTCGAAACTCTATTCGAAACGATCACGATGGGGGCTGACCTCAGGCGGGACGGAACCGGTGGCCGACAAGGGCATGAACGGGCACAGCGTCTTCGCCTATCACCTGCTCAAGTACCTCAAAGAAAATGATGAGCCCTACCTGATCCCAAGTCGAATCGCCGATCAAGTGATTCCGTTAGTCTCTCGCAATGCCGACCAATTGCCGCGCAGCCAACCGCTGCAAGGGGCCAAAGACGAAGGAGGCCAATTCGTGCTGCGGTTGGTGTCCGTGGCGGGTACGCTGGAGGAGCGGCAACGTCGTGCGCAGGACACGCTGAAGGGCGAAGCCGATCAAGCCCGAGAGGCCCTCAAAAGAGAACTGGAACGCCTGGCGGAAGAACGCAAACGCGTCGAACGTGAAGCTGAACGGAAGGTCGAGGCCGAGCGGAAGAAGCGGCAAGAATTGGAGCGTTTGTTGGAGGAGCAGCGCAGCCAAGAGGCAGAGGTGCGGCGGCGCCTCGAGGCCGAACATCGGGACCGATTGGAAGCGGAGCGACACAAGAGTCTAGGGGACGAACGAGCGCGGGTGTTCGAAGACCAGAAACGCGCCGAGCAGGAAGCGAATCGGAAACTCGCGGAAGAGCGTCGCAAACGGGACGAGCTCGAACGCAAGCTGGCCGAACAACGGGAGTTGGAGCAGGCGGCGAAGCGCGCGGTCGAGGAGGAGCGCGCCCGACGCGTGGAGGCTGAACGGATCGCGAAGGAAGCCCAATCACGATCGACGGACTCCGGTGAAACCGACCAGCCTGCTCCGAAAAAGGGGCGCCGGGCGTACCCTGGTGGGTTTTAGCTGAAGAAGACAACGACCTCATTCTTCATAATCTTGTCCTGAAGGAGCGTCATCCATGAGAGGAGCATTACGGATCGTACTGGTCGTGGCGGTAAGCGCGTTGTCCGGTTGGATGGAGGGATGGGCGCAGACCCTGCCTCCGGTGGCCGTTCAGGGGGCCGTGGACGCGCCCGCCGTTTCGGTGCCGGCTGCACCGCAGGCAGGCTCGTCGTCATCCCGCCTGGGCAACTGGTTTCGCGAGAATGTCTCCGTGGCGGCCGGCGTGAAGGTTTGGCTGGCCAAATGGCAAGTGCCGCTTGACGCCAATGGCGTAGTTCAGACGTCTACCTCGGACTGGACCCCGATGGTTGGTCCGACGATTACGGCTTCCGCAAGGCTGAGAGAGGGTGAATGGCTGAACTCTGCATTCGCCAACTTTACCTGGTTGCAGTCAGGCGGGTTCGAATTCGACCCACTTGTCTCGATTAATAACAGCCCGCCTAGCTTCAATCAGGCAAATCTCGACGCCAAGCGCAGGGACTACACCCTTTCAGCCGGGGTTACGATTTGGAGAGGTCTGGGAATTTTCGCAGGATACTACAATACGCAACAGAGGCTTGCCCAGTCTGGAGACAGAAGGCCGGGGGATCCACCGGGCGCGCCGATTGCGTTCAGTGATAACCAGGACTTTCGTATTCGTGGTCCAATCATCGGGGTCTTCGGCAGCTCATCCCTGAGCGAGCGAATTGGTCTGTACGGCAACGCTGCATTCGGCATCTTAAATTACCAAACTTCTACAAGTTTCACTGCGTCAGGAACACAGGCTTGGGCAACTGAATTTGGCATGAATATTACAGGGCCAGATGTTTGGAAATTTGCAACAGCGTTTCAAATTGGTTTTCGTGCGCAGGTGATCTCAATCAACGCTCCGAATAGCAATCCCCAGCTTACGGTGCCTGGTGACAGGCATCGAAACGACATCACGTGGGGGCCAACCTTCGCCTTCATGGGGACGTTTTAGTTTACGAGGATGAAGATGGGAGGAGGTGTTGTGGCCGTTCGTGCGGTGACCGCCGTCATGGCCCTGTGTTTTGCTCCGTCGCACTCGGTGGCAGACTCCCAGGAGTCCGCAATTACCCAGCCCAGTGTTCATGAGGAGTTAAGGAAGCAGACCGATCGCGATCTCGCCGTATTGCGGGAATTGAACGACCGCGTGCGCCGCGGTGAACTCTCCGAGACGGAGCGGGCATGGCTCTGGCAGGCCTCCCTCGCAAGCCTTGCGAGGGAGCCGAGGACGAGCAGGCCCGAAGGTGCATTCCGGGGAAGCCGCTTTCCGATCTTCACCGGGCCTGGACTCTGAAGCACGACTCGTGGCTTAGCGAGTCGAGGCTCCATCGGGTTGCTCCTGTACCTCGGGCTTCGGTCGCGATCGCGCGCTTCGCTCTGCCGCAATTTCTGCGATTTCATACATCTTCTGTCGCAAGTACGGTTCGCGTTCTTGGCTCGCCGCCTGTCGGAGAACATCCAGGGCCGCAGCGTCGTCGGTTTCGGCGAGGGCTCGGGCGGCCGCCTCGCGCACGAGGGTGTCCTGTGATTTCAGATGCGGCGAGATGGTGGGGATCGCTTTGCCCTTGGAGACCCGGGCCAGGGAGAGTAAGCCGCGGCGTAGAAGCGCCGTCGGCGAATCGGGAGTCGTCACCAGGGATGAGAGGAAGGGCTCGACCGTGGGATTGCCTTGGTAGTAGCCGAGGTACGAGGTGGCCCGGGCTCGGTAGGCGATGTCTTGTTCCCGGTCTTGGGCGATCCGGATGAGCAGGTCGGGCACCTCCGGCCCGATGCGTGACAGCTCCTCCGCCGAGGCGACGTGTTCTTCCGCCGCGAGAAGGCTCAGTACCGCCTGCATGGAGGATGGCCGGACCCCTTCAGCCGAGGCGGTTGATGCGGCGCAACCGTTTCCCGCCAGAACCAAGATCATTGCGAGCCCCGTAAGTAGATGGTTCATGATTGATCTCCTGCCCGGTCCGGGCACGACCCCGCTTCCTGTGTCTGACGGTGACCGTGCCGATCCACGCGCGGTCGACTATCGTATAAGCGGGTTCCGCACCAGGACAAAGCTCTGGTTCGCTGAGATCTGGTCTCGTGCTCCGAGCACGTCCGGTCCCTGCGTCCAAAACATCAGGTTGCGAGCCCCGCCGGCGATGCCGCACTCCAGCGGGTCGACCGCTCCGTCTCCGTCCCCGGTGGGCGGTTGGTCCACCGTCAGCAGGCACTCCGGCGTGTCGGGAATCGGGTCCACATTGAGTAAGTTCGTCGGGGACGACGGGACTGAGCCGTTTCGTTCGGTGGCATGAAACAGCCCGAGGTAGTGGCCGACCTCGTGGGCCATGGTCCGTCCGCGGCGGACCAGCTCGGTCGGCGACAAATTGTCGAAGCGTGGGGCGACCAACGAGATGGCGACTCCGGAGGCGCCTGTGCCCTGAATCCTGGCCGGTCCGGGAATGCCACCGGATATGCCCAGGACGCCGGCGATGCCCTGGAGTTGGATGTCCTGCACGAAGAAGATGTTCAGCGCTTCGTTGCCGGCCGGGGGAGACAGAGAGAACAGCAGCGCCTGCTCGGATGCTCCGTCGACGACGGCCAATTGACTTGCCAGGCTGTCGGGGCAGTCGAACGTGAGGGCAGTGCCGATTTGAATGTTGGCCTGCGCGAGAATGCGCCTGAATTCGTTGTATGCTGTCAGGAAATTTTGGTTGTTCGGCGCAGTCCCGCTGTCGACATCCTGGATCCCACAAAACACCAGATTCACATCGAGTAGGCCCCCGGTCGGATTGAGGCGCCGATTCAGAATGGCCAACACCTGCGTTGAGACGGGCGTGGCATTGGGATTGCCGATTTGAAACTGGTAGCGACCATTCTCGAAGGCATACGTCGTGGTTTGCGGGAGGATGCTGGCGGTAACGGCAAACCCAGGGGTCTGAAACAAGTTCTTCCCGATCGGGTCCAGATCAGCGGGATCCACCGTGACGAGCGTTTGGCCGCTGGGACTGACGAGGTTGGTGATGATCGCCGGCGAGTCCCCCGTATCCGGCACGGCGACCAGCAAGAGCGAGGACGCCCCCAGGGCATCGACGGAGAGCGGGGGAGCCAGCAGGACGCCGGCAGGGATCGAAAAGGTTCCGAGATTCTGGATGTCACTTTGGGATGATGGCGTCGGCGTGGTGGGCGGCGGCGCCGAGGAATCGCTCGAATTGCATCCAAAAGTCAGGCATAGACACAGCACCGCACCAAGCCCCTCTCGGAGAGGGCGGGAGAAAATCGGTGAGGCTTTGTATTGTGCTGTGCGAACTCGGAGGTGCTCAATCACTTTTTTGTTACACGTGCTCAAATTTCAAACAACGGGCACAGTACAGGCCTGTGGATCCAACCGTCAAGACCGAACTGGGTCTTGCGGGAGGCAGGAGGGTGTGCTGGACCTGTACCGCTATGAGGTCGGACACGAACGCATGTAGTTGGAGTGTTCGAGGGCTCACTTGAAGCGGCTCAATCATGGGAGTCGTCCGATGACATGAGGGTGATGGATCGGCGGTGACAAGACAAACTCCTTGACATTACAGGGTGATTCTTGCTTGAATGGCGCGCTTTTGTTGCGCGCCCGCGTATCGTCTTGATGTGCGCGTTGCAATAACGGCAGACAGATGCCTCCCTCGACGGATCCCTTCTATGCGGGACTGGGTCAGGCCCTTCGTGTGGGAACGGAGGTGCTTGCTGCCCTGATCGTGGGCGGTGGGCTCGGGTGGGCGGCCGATACCTACCTGTTCAATTCAACCCCCTGGGGCATGGTGGCAGGGTTGGTTCTCGGTCTGGGGGGAGGGGTGCGCAATGCCTACCGAGCGGCGCAGCGCTGGCCCACCTAAGGGGCCTTGTTGAAGAGACGTGACGTCGTAAAAGGATTGGTAACCGGTGGAACAAAGTCCTCTACACCCGTTTGAGCTGCACGAAATCGTTCCGATCTCCTTGTTCGGCTTCGATGTGTCGATCAACAAGGCCGTGATCTGGATGTGGATCGTCGTCGGAGTGGCGGCGGTGCTGCTCATCGCCGCGGCCAGATCCAGACGTCTGATTCCCGGCAAGCTGCAGAGCCTGGCGGAGGTGATGGTCGACTTCATCCGAGGTATCATCCTGGACACGATGGGCGAAAAAGGGATGCGGTTTTTCCCCTTCATCGCCACCCTGTTCGTATTTATCCTCTTCAGCAATCTCTTGGGCCTCATCCCGGGTTCGTACACCGTCACCAGCCAGTTGATCGTGACGGCCGTCTTCGCCGTCGGTGTCTATGGACTCAGCATCGTCCTCGGCTTCGTGCTGCACGGAGGGAAGTTTCTCGGCATCCTCGTGCCGCCCGGTACCCCGGGGTGGCTGTTGCCGCTCATGATCCCTATCGAGCTGGTGAGCCAACTCGCGCGCCCCGTTTCCCTGGCCGTCCGACTGTTTGCCAACATGACGGCGGGCCACGTGATCCTGGGCGTGTTGTTCGGGCTTGCGGTGAGTGGGGGGCTCTTGATCGGGTGGCTTCCGTTCGCGTTTACCATTGCGATGAACGGTCTGGAGCTGGGCATTGCCTTTATCCAGGCCTACATTTTCACCGTGTTGACGTGCGTGTACCTGGGCGATGCCATTACCCTGCATGGGCATGGTGACGAGCACGCCCATTAAACCGACTCGATTGATCGCTTAGAAGGAGGAGAAGACGACATGGATTCAGCCGCCGCAGCGTTGTTGGGGATGGGTCTGGCCGCGGCCGGGTTTGCCGGCGCGGGCGTGGGGATCGGCTATATTTTCGGCAAGATGATCGAGGCGGTGGCGCGCCAGCCGGAGGCCGAAGGCCGAGTCGGCAAGTACATGTGGATCGGCTTCGCGCTAGTCGAGGCGATCGCGCTGTACGGCCTCGTGATCGCGTTCATCATCATGGGTCTTCGGAAGTAGAGGGCTGGCCAAGGTTCGGGTCAAGGTCGGGGAGAACTTTTCGTGGTCCTCACCCTCGTCCTCAACCTCGCCCCTCGTGGAGTGAACCATGCCGCAATTTGAAAGCCACTTTTTCACGTCGCTGATCTTCTGGGAAGTCGTGTCGTTCGCGATCCTATTTTGGGTGTTGTACAAGTTCGCCTTCCCGGCGATTCTCGAAACCTTGGAGGCGCGCGAGCGCAAGATCAAGGATTCGCTGGACCTGGCGGACCGCCAGCGGGCCGAGGCCGAGCGCACGCTGAAGGAGTATCAGGCGAAGCTCAATCAGGTTTCGAAAGAAGCCGAGCAGATCCTCACGCAGGCGAAGGAGCGCGCGCAACGGCTCTTGGATGAAAACGAACAGCGATTGACGGCCGAGGCCGAGCGGATCAAGGGGGAGTCCACGCGCGAGATCGAGCAGGCCCGGCGCACTGCCCTCCAAGATATCCGGCAGCAGACGACGGAGTTGGCCCTGCTGGTGGCGGAAAAAGTCGTCCAACGCAGCCTGACCGACGCCGATCACAAACGATTCGCGGACGAAGCCCTCGAAGCCGTGGCCCGGGCTCAGGCCAAGGCGTGACGGCGAGAGTCGTTCGTCGTTACTGAGTCGCGGTCAGTCGCGTGGCAGAGGGTTGAGCGGTGGCGCCGCCGCGCCTATCATCGCGACTCACGCCAAGCGAATCTTGCGCACGGTTCGCCTTCCCGCTCCGGTAGCCTTCCCGATCGATCTCCACGGAGTCGAATCCCAGCCTTTTGACCTGTTCGGTGATCGATCGGCTCCGGAGCGGATCTAACAGGTTCTCGACTTCTTCGGCCCCCACTTCGATGCGGGCCGCTCCTCCGTAATCGCGTACGCGCACCTGCCGAAACCCCTCCTTCAAAAGCAGCACCTCGGCCCGTTCGACGCGGGCCAGACTCTCGCGTGTGATCGGCAAGCCCCTCGGGATGCGTGACGATAGGCACGCGGCCGCGGGTTTGTCCCAATTCGAGAGTCCCAGACTGCGGGCGACGGCGCGCACGTCCGCCTTTGAAAATCCTGCCTCGACCAGCGGGCTGCGAACGGCCCACTCGCGAGCGGCACGGATGCCTGGTCGGTCGTCCCCCAGATCATCGACCTGAACTCCGTTGACGATATGGCGCAGGCAGAGCTCGCGACGGAGGATGTCGAGGGCGCCGTACAGGTCGGTTTTGCAGTGGTAGCAACGGGTGGCGTCGTTCCGAACGAATGCAGGGAGGGCCAATTGATCGGTGTGGTGAAACAGATGGCGCGCGCCGACCTCCCTGGCCAAGCGCTCGCAGGCCGTGCGTTCGCTCTCCGGCAGCGTAGAGGACACGGCCGTCACCGCGACCGTGTCCGGCCCCAGCCGGTCGTGCGCGACCCGCAGGATGAGGGTGCTGTCGACGCCGCCGGAGAAGGCGACCAGCACGGATTGCATCTGGTCGAGGGCGATCTCGAGCGCCGTCAGCTTTCGCGCGATGTCCGGGGGCAGGCTCATGGCTTGTGATCGGTGTGCACTTTGGCTTTGGATTGATCGCCCACAACGACGAGCGCGTAGTGGTGGGGATCCAGATACTGCTTGGCCACCCGCAACACGTCTTCCTTGGTGACACGATCGATCCACTGCGGGTACCGGGTGAAATAATCCAAGCCCAGGTTGTGCAATTCCACCAGGCCAAGCGTTTGGGCCAGCTTGCTGGTGGTGTCGAGACGCAGCGCAAAACTCCCCATGAGGTAGGCCTTGGCATCGGCCAGTTCCCGATCGGTGACGGCGGTTTCGCGGATGGCTCTCACCTCGTGCAGCACGCCGGCAATCGCTTGATTTGTGGCCTCGGTCCTGGTCTGCAGGCTGATGTAAAAGGGACCCGGGGCGAGGCGGGCCTCGAACAAACTCATCACTCCGTAGGCCAGGCCTTGCTTGTCCCGGATGGTGTCCATGAGGCGAGAGCCGAATCCGCCGGCTCCCAAAATCTGGTTCAACACCGTGAGTGCATAGTAGTCGGGGTTCGAACGGCTTACGCCCACGTGCCCCAGCACGATGCTGGACTGAGTCAACTCCTTGTTGATGAGTTTGACGGTCGCCTTGGGGAGCGCGGCGGTCCGTCCCGGCTTGGTCGGCGGCGGCGTCCCTTGCTTCCAAGATCCGAAGTATTTGTTGACGTAGGCCGTGGCCTCCTCCTGTGTCAGATCGCCCACGATGCTGAGAATCGTTTGATTCGGTAGATAGTGCTGGGCGTGAAACGCCTGCACATCCGCGTGGGTGATCAGCGGGATGGTGTCCTCGGTTCCCGCAACCGGCCAGCGATAGGGGTGTCCGGCAAACACCACCTGGTTGAAAGCCCGCATGGCGACCGTTCCGGGGTCATCCTTCTCGCTGATCAACTGTCCGATGATGTCGCTCCGGACCCGCTCGAACTCATGCTTGGGGAACACCGGGTTTTGCAGGATGTCCGAGAGGAGCGCAAAGCCCAGGTCGACGTCCTTCTTGAGCACACGGGCCGTGGCGGTGGTGTAATCCTCGGCGCCTCTCGCGCGCAGTGAGCCGCCGACGAACTCGATCTGCTCGGCGAGTTGCGCGCTCGTGCGCGTCGTCGTGCCTTCGTCCAACAGGCTGACGACGAGGTTGGCCAGCCCCGCCTTGTCCGGCGGGTCCTGCGCGGATCCGACCTTGACGAGCGCGTGGGCTTCGAGCATGGGCAGGGCGTGCTGCTCGAGGAACAGGACTGTCAGCCCATTGGGGAGGGTGAAGCGGACTGGATGCAACTCCGCCGCGCCGGCGTCGGCGGTCCATGCGGCCAGGACCACAGAGGCACCCGCGCAGATCATCCCTGTGCGCCGCCAAGCTGTGAGCAGAACCTGCGTCACGTTCATGGAGTCGGCTCTTGCGAAGAGGCCTCGGTCCGAGTTTCTGATGGAGGCGGTGTGGGAATCAGAACCCCGACCGTGCGGGCGTCGTCGATCAGGTATTTTTGGGCCACCCGTTGAACATCTTTGGCGGTGACGCCGCGGATCTTGTCGACATATTGTCCGACGCTGCGCCAGCCGGCCCCGACCGTTTCCGCTTCTCCCAGCAGCATGGCGTGCCGAAAATTCGAGTCTTGCTGGAACACATAATCGGCCTCGACATTGTTCTTCGCGCGCTGCACTTCCAACTCCGTCGGGGGAGCGGATTGAATGCGGGCGATTTCCTTCTGCAGCGCCTCCTCGACCGCCTGGACCTTTTGTCCGGGCTTGACGACGGCGTAGAAATAGAACAGGCCGGGGTCTGCCTGCATGAGCGTATATTCGGCGCCCACGGCCAGCGCAAGCTGTTGGTCGTACACCAGGCTCCGGTAGAGACGCCCGCTTCTCCCATGGGAGAGAACCGACTCCAACACCGAGAGGGCATGGGCGTCCTCGCTGGTGAAGTTCGGCGTTCGATACCCCATCATGACGAACGGCAGCTGCGCGTCGCGCTTGAGCACGAAGCGACGTTCCCCGCGTTGTTCGGGCTCCTTGACGGACGGCGGGGCGGGAGAAGGTCCTCGGGGGATCGGTTCGAACAGCGTGCGTATGACGGGGAGGATCTGCTCGGCTTTGATATCGCCGACGACGACGAGCGTCGCATTATTCGGGGAATAATAGGTGTCGTAATGGCGCTGCAGGTCGTCGAGCGTCATGGCGTTGAGATCGCCGAACCATCCGATGATCGGCCAGTGGTAGGGATGGCTCATGAATATCTGTGCGAAGAGGGTTTCGACCAGGTAGGCCTGCGGGTCGTCCTCGATCCGGAGGCGTCGCTCCTCCTTGACCACGTCGCGCTCTCGTTGAAATTCTTCCCGGTCGAGCGCGAGGCCCTGCATGCGGTCGGATTCGAGTTCCAACGCCAGGTTCACGCGGTCGGCCGACAGATTCTCAAAATAGGCCGTGAAGTCCTGGCTGGTAAAGGCGTTGTCCATCCCGCCGTTCTTCTTGACGAGTCGGGAAAACACCCCTTTCGGGTATTTCGCCGTCCCGTTGAACATCATGTGCTCGAGCATGTGCGACAGCCCGGCCCGGCCCATCACCTCATGGCGGGACCCGACTTTGTACCAGACTTGGACGGTGGCGACGGGGGCTTTGGGAACCTCGGCGAGGAGGACCTTCATGCCGTTGCCGAGGATGAATTCCTTGGGTTCGGCGGCGCCGACGGACGCAGCCCACATCACGACAAGGAGTCCCGCGATCAAGTGGGTCGCCAGGGGACCGAGCGAAGGAATCATGCGCAGGGGATTCATGCAGATGAGCGGCCCGAACCGGTACTGCATGCTAGCAATCGCTTTTGAATCGAGTCAAGGAGGGAGTCCCGAACCTTGAGGCGGTCGGACTCACGCAGGCGCCCAATTGCCCGCAGGCGCCGAGGACGTCCGGACCTTTGCTCTTGCGGATGAACGTGTCGAATCCAGCCCGTCGCAGGATGGATTGAAAGGCGAGGACGGCGGCATCACTGGGACGTCGCAGCGGATTATCGGGAAATTCGTTGAAGGGAATGAGGTTGACCTTGCAGCGGAATCCGCGCAGCAGCGCCACCAAACGTGCGGCGTCGGCCTGGGAGTCGTTCTGGCCCGCCAGGAGGACATATTCAAACGTCAGTCGGCTGCGCGCCTTCAGCGGGAAAGTCCGACAGGCCTGCATCAACGCCGCGAGCGAATAGCTCCTGGAGACGGCCGGCATCAGCGTGGCCCGCTGGGCCTCGGTGGTGGCATTGAGGGAGACGGCCAGATTGACCCCCAGCGGCGCGACGTCGGCCAGGCGGGACGCCAGACCCGCAGTGGAGACCGTGATGCGGCGCGCCGGAATCGCCACTCCCCAGTCCGTATTGGTCAGACGTGCGATCGAGTCCGCCACGGCCTCGAAATTGGCCAGCGGCTCGCCCATGCCCATGAAGACCAGGTTGGAGAGGCGGCGCTCGGGTTCCAGCTCGTCCTGCACGCTCAACACCTGACTGACGATTTCGTGCGCCTTGAGATTGCGTTTCAGGCCCATGGTGCCGGTCAGGCAAAACGCGCAGTCGAAGGTGCATCCCACCTGGGACGAGACGCACAATGTCAGGCGCCGCCCGTCAGGGATCAGGACCGATTCGACCGTCAGACCGTCCTCCAGGGAGAACAGGAATTTCCGGGTGCCGTCGTCGGCCGTACGGATCAGGTGGGGGGGTGGGCGCATGATGGTCGCGCGCGCGGCAAGGGCGACGCGATCCGCACGAGACAGATCGGTCATGCTCTCGACGGAGCGGGCCCGCTTGGCATAGAGCCACCGGAGAATCTGCGAGGCGCGATAGCGCGGCCAGCCGCACTCCAGGATAAAACGGCGTAGGGCGGCGTCATCGAACGCCAGGAGGTTCGGCTTGCGATCCAGCGTCGCGGGCTGGGGTAAGGGCGGTGCGGCTGCCATTCGTCGAGCCTAGCACAGCCAGAAACTGGCCCACAAGGAAGCGGCGGTGGGCCTGCACTCCCCACGTCCCCATCCTCGGCCTGGTTCGGCAGGGACCGCCGAGCGAGGGGCTGGCACGGCGCCGGAGGATTAGGGACTTTCTGTACGAGGATCGCCATCCGCTCTGCTATACTGGGCCGAATTCCCTTCTTACCGCAGGCCTGACACGATGGCTGATGCCCCGACGCGTGCTCGTTCTCTGCGATCCTGGCTCACGGCGGCTCTGTTGGCAGGCTTGAGTTCGTCGTCCGTCCTCGGGCTGACCGCCGGCGGGAAGGTCTCGGCCGGTGCCGACGTTCCGTCCCCTTCCGCACCCGGTGCGCCGGCTCCTTGCGAGGACGCGGAGGCCTGTTTTCGGGAAGCCTTGGCGGGGCCTCGGGCGGACTCGACGGCGACGCCGGACGACCTCGCGGCGAAAATCGATCGCCTGCGAGTGGTGATGGAAAAGCATCCCGGCTCCCTGTGGGCCAAGCGAGCGGCATTGGTCTCCGGTGTGCTGCTGAGGGAGGGGGATCCCGGTCGGGCGATTCAGTTTCTGCGAGCGGCGCGGAAGGATTTCCCCGCGCTCGAAGAATACGTGCGGTTGTGGACGGGCCAGGCCCTCGCGAAAATGGGCGATACGGCCGACGCCGCCGCGTTACTGGAATCCATTCGAGAGGTGGCCCCCGACAGCCTGATTGTCCCCCGGGCGACCTATGAGGCGGCGGAGAGCTGGTATCGAGCAGCCCAGTGCGACCGCGCCGTCGAGCTGTATCAGAAAGCATTCCGCGCGGAGGATCAGGAGGCCCTGTTCCCGACCGGCTATCTCCATCTGGCGGACTGTCAATCCAATCTGAATCTCGTCCGGGAAGCCCAGGATAGCCTGCGCCGTCTCTGGGTGAAGTATCCGCGTTCCCCCGAAGCGCGGGAGGCCTATGCACGCTTGACGCGCAACGGCGCGGAGGGGTGGCGACCGTCGCCCGACGATCGCTATCAGCGGGCCAAGGAATTTCAAGCTCAGGCCTTCCACGAAGACGCGGTGGAAGAGCTGCGCCATTTTCTCGCCCTGGCCAACGGCGACACCAGGGTGGCGGATGCCAAGCAGAAACTCGGTCTCTCCCTCGTACGGCTCAAGCGTTACGATCAAGCCAAGACGGTGTTTCAGGAGGTGCTCGGGACCCACGCCCGCGAGGCCGGAGAGGCGGTCGTATGGTTAGCGCGCGTCTATCTCCGGCAATCGGATGGCGACGCCCTTCTCGCGCTGACACAGTCCCCGCCCAAGGTGACGCTCACGAGCGAACAGCGCGCCATGCTGCACATCCTGCGCGGGGTGTGGCTGGAGGACCAGGGACGGATCGAGCCTGCCGTGGCCGCCTATCGTCGGGCTCACGACCTCGGCGAGGCCAGCCAGCATCGTGGGGAAGCCTTGTGGAAGATCGGCTGGGCTTGGTATCGGGCCGAGCAGTGGAAAGAGGCGGTCGCGGCCTTTCGGCGATTGGCGGAGGGCAAGGACAGCGACCCCCTGGTCCCCCAGGCCCTGTATTGGATGGCCCGCTCCTTGGAGCATCTCCAGGATGCCTCTTCGACGGAACTCTACCGGCGAGTCTGCCGGCGGTATCCGGTGACCTACTATTGCCAGTTGGCTCGACAGCGAAACGCCGAACTGGTCGCCGCCCCGGTCGTCACGGAGCCGGAGGGGCCGATGCCAGGCCCGGAAAGCTTCCAAGGGGACAAACGGGAAGAAGTGACGCGCGATGCGGGCTACCGTCGGGCTGTGGAACTAAGGATCCTGGGCATGGACGCGGAGGCGACGCGGGAGTTATCGGCCTTGACCCAGCGGTTTGGGCGGGATCCGGCGGTCGTGCTGGCCTTGTCGCGGCTGCTGAACGAAACCGGCGCGCATGGGCCCGCGCTCCGGCTGGCTCGGCTTCACTTCCGCGAGGATCTCGAGATGCGCGGCACTCTCGCCTCCCCGGCACTCTGGAGCGTCGGCTATCCGACGGTCTTCGTTCCCACGGCCTTGGCGCAAGGGGCAAAAGGCGTCGATCCGTACCTGGTGGCGGCGGTCATCCGGGAAGAAAGCCAATACGACGGGCGGGCGGTCTCGCGTGTCGGGGCCATCGGGTTGATGCAGGTGATGCCGACCACCGCCACAACCGTGGCTAGGAAATTCGGCCTTGCGGAAGTCACCCGGGAGGATCTGTTCGATGAACGAACCAACGTGAGGATCGGGGTTCGTTATCTGGAGCAATTGCTGGACCAGTTCCAGGGCAACGTCGTGTATGCCGTGGCCGCATACAATGCCGGCCCTCAGGCGGTGGCCGGGTGGGTGGCCAAAAACGGGCGCCGGGACACAGACGAGTTCGTAGAATTGATCCCCTACCAGGAAACCCGACTCTACGTGAAGCGGGTGGTGCGCAGCTACCGGGAGTATCTGCGGCTTCGCAACGGCGCGGGCGGAACGTAGACGTTCGTCCGAGTCCTTCCTTGACAGGCCCCCGGCGAGCCTTCTATAGTGCGGCATTCGTCCTACCCGGTTGCGGCACGGAGTGACTGCCTCATCGTGGCGCTGGATAAGCTTGCAGCCCTCGAAGGTCGGATCAAAGACCTGGTGAAAGTGACGCAAGATCTGCGTCAAAAAAATCAACTTCTCGAACAGGAAGTGCGGGCGGCGCGCGCGCGCTTGGCGGAGCAGGATGAGGCGAACCGGCGATGGGAGCGCGAGCGGTCCCAAATCCGGGCGCGCGTCGAAAAAGTGCTGGGCGAAATCGAGATCCTCGAGTCGTGGGAAGATTCCAAGGAGGTGTCCCTTGGCGAAGACCGTTGATGTGGAAATTTATGGGCAGCGGTATACCCTCCTGGGCGATGCCGACGACCAATACGTCCGCCGGCTGGCCAAATACGTGGACGAACAGATGCGGGCGGTCGCCAACGGCCTCAAGACCGCCACACCCTCCAAGCTCGCAGTTCTGGCCGCGGTCAATATCGCCCACGAGCTCTTCCAGGCCGAACGATTGCGGGTCGAGAACGAGGCGGACGTCGAGCGACGGATGATGTCCCTGATGCAGTCGATCGAGGAACAGATGCCCTCCACGCTCCCTCGGTAGGCATTTCTTGCATCATCCGCACGCGTTTGATACCCTACCTTGTCGGAACTGAAGCATCGGTTGAAGAAGGGGAGTGCTCGCGGAAGCGGGGCTGACCGATTCGATCGACGGCGGTGACATTCGAACGTGGACGTTTGACACTGAGCATGGTTTTCCTGATCCCGATCCTCATGAGACTATGGAGCCTGTCGCTCCTAGTCCGATGTCGAAGCGTTCTGGAAGGTGCCTTCCAGTCCGCGGTTGCTATGGCGGTGCCATTGACCGAGTGCGTCCAGGTGGAGGGACCGGCCGCCTGCCGGACGGTTCCTGAACGGGTGTCCCGGTCAAGGGTCGAAGTCTTGCTTGGGTGGCGTGCGGGCCGAGAACGTTCTCGACCGCGGCGCTGGTGACCCCCGCGTAGCAAGGTCGGATCGGAGTTCGTCCTCGTTCCCGCCGATCGGTCGTCAATCTCCGCCCCGTTTCCCCTTACATGATGTGATCCAGCCGGGTAGGTTTCGGCGCGGCTTGGCCGTGCCTCCGGCCACGGAAAGATCCGGAAAGGGGGGTGCCTTGTCTACGGTGCTAACCTACATGGCCATCGCCATTGTGAGTGCGGTGCTGGGAGTCGTGGGATATGAGTGGTTTCGGCGGCACAATCAAGCCGCCCAGCGCGACCGATTGCAGGAGGAAGCCCGGCAGACGGTCGCGAATGCGGAGCGTCAGGCGGACAACATTCTGAAGGAGGCGAAACTCGAGGCCAAGGACCTGTTGATGCAGGCCAAGGCCGGATTCGAGCGGGAGCAGAAGGAAAAGGCGGCGGGTCTTCTGGAACAAGAACGTCGCCTGAACCAGCGGGACGAAAACCTGGATCGCCGGGCGGGGGCGATGGACAAGCGCGACCAGGAACTGCAGAGGCGCGAGCAGGATCTGGAGACGCGGGAAGCCGGTGTCCGGGCCAAGGAGGCGGAGTCGGCCCAAGCGCTCAAAGAGCGGCGCGAGGCGCTGGAGCGGGTGGCCGGATTGACCGCCGAGGAGGCGAAGCGCCAGCTACTGGCCGAATACGAGAGCCAGGTTCGGGTGGAGGCGGCGAGTCTGGCCAAGCGCACGATCGAAGAAGCCAAGGAAAATGCGGAGCGCGAAGCCCGGGAGATCATCGCCCGCTCCATCCAGCGCGTCACCCGGGACTATGTGTCCGAGGCGACCATTTCCGTCGTTCCGATTCCGAACGATGCGATGAAAGGGCGGATTATCGGCCGAGAGGGGCGCAATATTCGGGCCATCGAGGCGGCGACGGGAATCGATCTGATCATCGATGAAACGCCCGAGGCCGTCATCATTTCCGGCTTCGATCCGATGCGGCGTGAGATCGCCAAGATCTCCCTCGAACGGTTGATGCATGACGGGCGCATCCATCCGACCCGCATCGAAGAGATCGTCGAGAAGGTGAAGATCGACGTCGAGAAACTCATGATCGAGGAGGCTGAAAAGGTCATCTTTGAAGTGGGGCTGTCCGATTTTCACCCCGAAATCGTGAAGATTCTGGGCCGATTGAAGTACCGCACGAGTTACGGGCAGAACAACCTGTACCATGCGCGCGAGGCCGCCTACATCTGCGGGATCATGGCGTCGGAGCTGGGGCTCGACGTGCGCCTGGCCAAGCGGGGCGCCTTGCTGCACGATATCGGCAAGGCCGTCAGTCACGAAGAGGAGGGGCCGCACGCAATGCTCGGGGCCGAAATCGCCAAGAAATATGGCGAGAGCGAGAAAGTCGTCAACGCGATTGCGGCGCACCACGAACAGGTGGAGCCGATCTGTCCCGAGACCGTCTTGGTGGCGTCGGCCGAGGCCTTGTCTGCCGCGCGGCCGGGCGCGAGGCGCGAGGCCTTGGAGTCCTATGTGAAGCGGCTCGAAAAGCTGGAGTCGCTGGCGACGACTCAGAAGGGCGTGCAGAAGGCGTATGCCATCCAAGCGGGGCGCGAGATTCGGGTGATCGTCAAGCAGGAGGATTTGACCGACAGCGAGTCGTTCCAATTGTCCCGCGAGCTGGCAAAAAAGATCGAGCAGGAGCTGACCTATCCGGGGCAGATCAAAGTCACGGTGATTCGGGAAAGCCGGTACGTGGAATATGCAAAGTAAGCGCGGGCGGGCGCGTACGCGCACGGAGGCGCGACGGCGATGAAAGTGCTCGTGATCGGCGACATTATGGGCGAGCCGGGCCGGCGGGTGCTGAGGCGATGGCTGCCTCGATTGGTCGGCCAGCACGGGATCGACGTGGTCGTGGCGAACGGCGAAAACATCGCCGGCGGATTCGGCATTACGCCCGATCTGGCCGACGAGTTGTTCGATCACGGCGCGGGTGTCATCACGACCGGCAACCACGCGTGGGACAAAAAGGAAATCGTTGAGTACTTCAAGCGCGAGCCGAGGCTGCTGCGCCCCGCCAACTACCCGCCGGGCGTGCCGGGACGCGGGGCGGCGGTGGTCGAGGCCGCCTCGGGGGAGAAGGTGGCGATTCTGCATCTCATGGGGCGCGCCTTCCTGCCCACCGTCGACTGTCCGTTTCAGACCGCCCAGCGGGAAGTGGCCCGGTTGAAGCAAGAAACCCCCGCGATCGTGGTCGACATGCATGCCGAAGCGACCTCGGAAAAGATGGCCATAGGCCACTATCTGGACGGGCAGGTAACCGCGGTGGTGGGGACTCACACGCACGTGCAGACGGCCGACGAGCAGATTTTGCCGAAGGGCACCGCGTATCTGACCGATATCGGCATGACGGGGCCGATCCATTCGGTGATCGGCATCAAGAAGGAACTCGCCATCGAAAAGTTCTTGACGGGCATGCCCCGTCGGTTCGAGGTGGCGTCGGGCCCGGCCGTCTTTTGCGCCGCCATGATCGAGTTGGACGCCAAGCTGGGAAAAGCCATCCGCATCGAACGAATTCGTCTCGGCGAATGAGCCGGCAATCGAGTCTGTTTTCGTCGCCCTCGTCCTCGGCGTCGGTTCCCCCCCGCCGTGTGTTGACCGTTTCGGCCCTCAGCGCTGCGATTCGCCTTGCCTTGGAGGAGCGATTCGGCGACCTCTGGGTTGAGGGCGAGGTCTCCAACGTACGCATCCCGGCCTCCGGCCACGTCTACTTCACCCTGAAGGATGCAACCAGCCAGATTCGCGCCGTCTTCTTTCGGGCTGCGGCGCAGAAGGCGCGATTCGCGCTCCGCGAAGGGCTGCAGATCGTCGTGCGGGGGCGCCTGTCTGTCTACGAGCCCCGCGGCGAATATCAGGTGGTGGTCGAGTGGGCCGAACCGAAAGGGGTCGGCGCGCTGCAACTGGCCTTCGAACAACTCAAGGAACGGTTGTCGCAGGAGGGGCTGTTCGATCAGGCGCGGAAGCGACCGTTGCCGTTCCTCCCTCGATGCGTCGGGGTCGTCACCTCTCTGAGCGGCGCGGCGATTCGGGACATCCTGTCGGTGCTCGCCCGCCGATGCCCGTATACCAGCGTGGTGATCGCGCCGACCCCGGTGCAGGGTGACGGTGCAGGGGAGCAGATCGCCGAGGCCATCCGGGTCCTCGGCGGCTCCGGATTGGTGGACGTGCTGATCGTGGGGCGCGGGGGCGGCTCGCTCGAAGATATATGGTGTTTCAACGAAGAGGTCGTGGTCCGCGCGATCGCCGCGTGCCCGGTGCCGGTGGTGTCGGCGGTCGGACACGAGATCGACATCACGTTGTCGGACTTCGCCGCGGATTATCGGGCCCCTACTCCGTCGGTCGCGGCCGAGGCGGTGACCCCGATACTCGATGAATTACTGGAGCGCCTGGCAGAACTCCATGATCGGGCGGTGAGCGGGCTCCGCAAGCATGTTGAGGGATTGCGCCGGAGTTGCGCGTTGGCGCAGAGCCGGTTGCAACAACAGCGGTTCCCCATTTATCGACAAGCGCAGCGACTGGACGATCTCTGGAGTCGGCTCACTGGCACGGTGGACGGGCGCCTGGTGATGTGCCGCCATCGGGTTCAATTGAGGGCCAAGGAACTGGCCGTGCATAGCCCGCGGCAAGCCGTCCGCGCCGCCGTGTTGACGGTGACGCAGCGGCAAGGCCGGCTGCGCGAGCGTATGGGAACCCTCATGGCAGAGCAGCGATGCCGCGTGGCGGGGACCATGGGCGTGTTGGACGGGCTCAGTCCGTTGGCAACGCTGCAGCGCGGATACAGTATTCTGCAGACTGAGCCGGAGGGACAGGTCGTGCGTCGAGCACAAGACGTGCAAGTCGGGCAGCTCGTCAAAGCCACGGTGTCGGTCGGGCACGTGGTGTGTCGCGTGCAGGCCAGATCCTCGGAAGAGGGCTCGGCTTGACCCGGGCGCGATCCGGGGTGTAATGACTGCAGCGAGGATTCGATCGAGAGAAAGGGACATCCCGTGGCGGTAAAGTTCGAACAAGCAATGGCGAGATTGGAAACGATCGTGGCCGAGTTGGAGCGGGGCGAACTGCCGCTCGATGAATCGCTTCGCATCTTCGAAGAAGGCATCCGCTTGTCCAAAACCTGTCTGAAGATGTTGAACGAAGCCGAAAAAAAGGTCGAGATTCTCGTTCAAGATAAGAACGGCAAGAAGAGCCTCCACGCGCATACGACGACCGGTGAAGAGGACGACGAGACCGAGTAGGCTCGCGTCCCTCAGTTGCCCTGCTCAGTGACCTCCCCCCTGGTCCCCAAGTCATGACGGCTCGACCATCCCCCCGACGTGATCGCCTGGACCGGCTCATGGTGGCTCGTGGATTGGCGGAGACGCGCGAGCAGGCGAGCCGGTTGATCCTGGCCGGCGCGGTAAAGGTCGACGGGAGGAGAGCCGAGAAGCAGGCGATGCCGGTGATGGTCGACGCGGCCATCGAGGTCGAGCGGCCGGCGAGCGCCTACGTCAGCCGGGGCGGCGAGAAGTTGGCCCCGGCGCTCGAGGCCTTCGGCGTCGAAGTCGAGGGGCGTGTCGCGCTCGATGTGGGCGCCTCCACCGGCGGGTTTACCGACTGCCTCCTGCAACGCGGGGCCGCACGCGTTTACGCGGTTGATGTCGGCTATGGGCAGATGGCCTGGCGCTTGCGGCAAGATCCGCGCGTCATCCTGATCGAACGCCAGAACATTCGGTACCTCCCGCCCGATCTGATTCCCGAGCCCATCCAGTTGGCCGTCATCGATGTCTCCTTCATTTCCCTGACAATGGTGCTCCCGCCGGTCACACGCTTGTTGGCGCCGGACGCGTGGGTGGTCGCGCTCGTAAAGCCACAGTTTGAAGTGGGCAAAGGGCGGGTCGGACGGGGAGGCATCGTGCGGGATGAGCAACAGCGGCAGGAGGTTGTGGAAAAGATCGTGACATTTTCCAGGGAGTGTGGTCTAAAACCGGTAGGGACGCTTGAGTCTCCCATCGCAGGCCAAAAGGGGAATCGCGAGGTGTTGGTGGGATGGCGAGGGGGCAGGGGGCAGTCGTAGGCGGATGACAGGCGAACGTGAGAGCTTCTTCGGACGAATGAGGTGGACATGAAAGTCCTGGTGACCGGCGGCGCGGGTTTTATCGGGTCCCATTTGGCGGATCGGCTGGTGCAAGAGGGGCACGAGGTCGTCGTGGTCGACAATTTGTCGACCGGGAAGCGCAAGAACGTGCATCGTGCGGCCACGTTTTACAAGTGCGACATCCAACATCCCCGCCTCGCGCGGGTGTTTCGAAACGAGCGTCCCTCGGTCGTAATGCATCTCGCCGCGCAGATGAACGTCCGTCGATCGGTCGAGGAGCCCATGTATGACGCCAGTGTCAACATTTTGGGCACGCTCAACGTCGTCGAGCAGGCGGTGCAGCACGGGGCGCGGAAGGTGGTGTTTGCGTCGAGCGGCGGCGCCATCTACGGCGAGCAGGACATCTATCCGGCGCCGGAGTCCCATCCGACCCGTCCGTTGTCACCCTACGGCATCAGCAAGTTGAGCGGAGAACATTACTTGGCCTACTACCAGCGGGTATGCGGGATTCAAACGGTGGCGCTTCGGTTTGCCAACGTCTATGGACCGCGGCAAGACCCCGAGGGCGAGGCCGGCGTGATCGCCATCTTCATTCAAAAGATGCTCAATGGCGAGCAGCCGGTGGTCAACGGCAACGGACGCCAGACACGGGATTTTGTCTACGTGGACGACGTCGTGGAGGCAAATCTCTCGGTCATGGGGCACGGGGTCGACGGGGTCTTCAACGTCGGGACGGCAATCGAAACGCCCATCAACGAGGTCTTCGGCTTGCTCAAGGAGTACACGAAGTCCGAGTGCAAGGAGGTGCACGGACCCGCCAAGAAAGGCGAGCAACTCCGCAGCGCCGTCGATCCGACAAAGCTCCGGCAGCAGCTTGGATGGGAACCCCGGGTCAGCCTTCCGGACGGACTACGCCAGACGGTGGAATATTTTCGCGATCGAATGAAGTAACCTCCCGGTCGTCAGGCAGCCCCCGGATCAGTATCGGGCCACTCCCGGGTCGACCTGAACGCTCCAGGCGTCGATCCCTCCGACCAGGTTTTTCACGTTCGCGAACCCCTGTTGGAGCAGGAAGCTCGTGGCGTCGGCGCTCCGCATGCCGTGATGGCAGATTGCGACGATCTCGGACGTCCGATCGAGCTTGTTGAGTGATTGCGGCAGGGTTCCGAGGGGAATCAGGACCGACCCATCAATCTTCGCGATGGCAAATTCCCATGGCTCCCGCACGTCCAACAAGACGGGTTTCTTCCCGTTATCGAGCTCCGCTTTCAATTCCTTGACCGTAATGCTGAATCCCATGGCGTGACCCCTCCTCCGGCGAGCGACGAGAGAGTAAAGTGCAACGCTAAGAGTATGTGTCTCGGATTTGCGCTGTCAACATGTGGCGGGTCCCATCTTGGGTGGCAGGACAAGAGCCTTGTTCACGAGGACAGTCCGGAGGGTGTCCGCTGATCGCACAGAGGATCGTGTTGACCGGCTAGACCCGGCGCTGCATAGGGTGGCCCTGCCGTGTTTCAGCACCAGCGGCAATTCTTTCCTTTGCGCGTCGGAACTGGTCGGAAAACTGTACACCAGGGTGCCACATGGTTGCTGGGGAAATATTCATAACATGTTGATTTTTAATTATTATTATTTATATTCGCGGTCGTTGTCACGGGCATGGACTATGCTTGATAGATATTGGTGTGGTTCTGAGCCCTTCTTTATGGAGTGAGGGACGGGCGATGAGAGGGGCGAGGCGGAAACTCGTTGTTTTTGTTACGACTGGCTCGAAAAAAGAGGCAAGGGCCATTGCCGAAACCCTCGTGGATCGGAAGCTGGCGGCCTGCGCCAGCGTCGTCGGTGTAGTGGATTCCCTATACAGATGGCAGGGAAAGGTTCAGCGCAGCAGGGAAGTCCTGTTGATGATCAAGACGACAACTCGCACCTATGCTGCACTCGAGCGGCGGGTCAAGGCGTTGCACAGCTATGAGGTCCCGGAGATCATTGCATTGCCGATCACAGATGGGTTGCCCGCGTACCTTGCGTGGCTTGATCGTGAAACTGGCAAGTAGTTGTATTATCAAGGAGTCTTACGGTGAGGAAATTTTGCGTTGACCACATTGGGTTGGTTGGATAGACTCTGGAAGGATTCAAAGACCAAGTGAGAATATGATCGCGTAGGCGACGGGATCCCGCTATGAATCAGAACCCAGAACAGGGCGATAACTACACGGTCGTGATCTTCCGCGGGTCTACGGCGAAGCCTCTGCGGTTCAATTTCCCCCGGAAATTCGTTCAGAAGGCCCTCATCGTCGGATTGTGCTTCCTGGTCGCCGACTTGGTGATTGTCTCCCACTACGTGGTTCGAACGAGCGAGGTGTCCGAGTTGTCGGCCTTCCGTTCTGAGGCGCTGACTGCCCGGGCTCAGACGGCCGCCTTCTCCTCTGCTGTCGACGATTTGAAGCGCCGGTTGACGGCCATGAAGGAAATCAACCAGCGCCTCCGGGTGATGTTGGGCATCGAAGAGGTGAAACCCGGCGACTTGGCCAACGGGCAAGGCGGGGATGCCGATCCTCTGGGTGATACGTCTGAGGCAACATCCGAGGAGAGCGCGGGCGGCGACGCGGGACGCCCAGCACTGATCGAGCCCGCGATTGAGGGGGCCTCTCCTCTCGTCGAGTCGGCGCTCCCTGCGGCCGTGAGGGATGATTCCGCTCATCAGCAACTGGTCTCCCGCGTGAAACAGGAGATCGAATGGCTGACGGCTGAGGCGCAGAATCAAGAGCGCACCCTTGAGGAACTTTCGCAGGCCGCCGAACAGCGGTCATCCCGTTGGGCCTCCACGCCGTCGATCTGGCCGGTTCGCGGGTGGGTCACCTCCGGATTCGGCCCGCGCATTTCTCCCTTTACCGAGAAGCCGGCTTGGCACGATGGGCTGGATATCGGCGCCGCACCGAATTCTCCGGTTCAAGCTCCGGCGGCCGGCCGCGTGACCATGGTTGGGTTCGACCCTAAGATGGGCAATGTGGTGAGGGTCGACCATGGGTATAGCGTCGAAACGGTCTACGGCCACCTATCCAAGGCGTTGGTCAAGGAGGGGCAGCGGATCAAGCGCGGAGATGTGATCGCGCTGGTCGGCAGCACCGGCCTCTCCACGGGCCCGCACCTGCACTACATGGTGAAGGTGCAGGGGCAGGCGATCGATCCCCATAAGTATATTCTCGAGTAGACCTGCCGCTCGTCTCTCGCGATGGTTCTCTCTTCGCGAGCGGTGACCTTCCAGCCCTACATCCTCCTGCATCCAGTCCGCACATAGAGCGAATGGCCTGACCTCCTGCGGCCGATCGAGGTCGTCGGGCCCGGTGCGATTCGTTGGTTCCGCCCATTCGCTCTTTCCCTCTTCCCCTCTGATCAGGTAGTCTCAACGGATTTCGGCGGTCGGGCGCGCCGTTGCCAGCCGGAGCGACGATGCCCATTTGCGAGCCGAGGAAGCGAGGGAGAAGAGCACAATGGACGACGGCAGAATTCAGTCGATCGAGGCGGTCGCGGCGTTGCTGGGGATCGAGCGAAGCGACTGGATCCCCTACGGGATGGGGCGGGCCAAGCTCCGGTTGGATGTTCTGAATCGCGTGTCGTCCCGTCCGAAGGCCCGCTACGTGCTGGTGACCGCGATCAATCCGACGCCGTTAGGGGAAGGAAAGACCACCACCTCGATCGGCCTCGCAATGGGCCTGTGCCGACTCGGTCATCGCGCGATCACCACGCTCCGGCAGCCGTCGATCGGTCCGGTCTTCGGAATCAAGGGAGGCGGAGCGGGAGGGGGCCGCGCGCAGTTGCACCCCATGGTCGACATTAATTTGCATCTGACGGGGGACGCGCACGCCGTGGCCGCCGCGCACAATCTGCTTGCGGCCTTTGCGGACAATCATCTGTTCCATGGCAATGAACTCGGTCTTGATCCCGATTCGATCACCTGGCCGCGCGCCATGGCGGTCAGCGACCGCGCGCTTCGTCGCATTCGGGTCGACTCAGACCGGGAGACGACCGGCCGTTCCGGCGAGTTCGTGATCACGGAGGCCTCCGAAGTTATGGCGATCCTGGCGTTGGCGAAGGGTCGGGACGATCTCCAGCGTCGCCTGGCGCGCATCATGATCGGCACGACCGTGGACGGCCGCCCGGTAACGGCGGCCGATCTGCGGTGCGCCGGTGCCATGGCGGTGCTCCTCCAGGAGGCGCTGATGCCGAACTTGGTGCAGACGACCGAAGGTACGCCTGCGCTCGTCCATGCCGGTCCGTTCGGCAACATCGCTCATGGCAATTGCTCCATCCTGGCGGACGAGATCGCGCTTCGCTGCGCAGACTATGTCGTGACCGAGGCCGGGTTCGGCAGCGATCTCGGTGCCGAAAAGTTCTTCAATATTAAGTGCCGGGCGTCCGGGCTGATCCCGAATGCGGCGGTCCTGGTAGTGACGCTGCGGGCGCTCAAGCTCCACGGGGGCGGGGGGACGGCGAAGAGCGGAGAGCCGCTGCCCCCGGGACTCGTCGGGCCCAACGCGGCGGCGCTGGAACGCGGGATCGGCAATATGGAGCAGCACCTGGCCAATGTCCGCGCATACGGGATTCCGGTGGTCGTGGCGATCAACGCCTTTCGCGACGACCCCGTCGACGAATTGGAATGGGTTCGAGGGAAGGCGTTGGCTGCCGGAGCCTGCGCGGCGTCGATTGCCACGCATTTTATCGACGGCGGCCGTGGCGCGGAAGAGCTGGCCAAGGCTGTGACGGAGGCCTGCGACAGGCCGTCGACATTCACCCCGCTGTATCCCGATTCCGCCTCGATCAAGCAAAAGATCGAAACCGTGGCGAGGCGGATGTATGGGGCGGCCGGCGTGGCCTACGAATCCGCCGCCGAGCGGCAGATCGAAACCGCGGTGAAACTCGGTCTGGGATCGCTGCCGATTTGCATGGCGAAGACGCCCTTGTCGCTGTCCCACGACCCATCGCTGAAGGGACGGCCCACCGGTTTCACGGTCCCGATAAAGGAACTTCGGATGCTGGCGGGCGCCGGGTTTCTCACGGCCGTGTGTTCGGGCATGCAGTTGATGCCGGGCCTGCCCAAACATCCGGCCGGGGAGCGCATCGGGGTAAATCCGAAGTCGGGAGAGGTGGAGGGACTCTTCTGACGGGTCAGCGCTGCTTGAGGTAACGGAGAAACTCGGAGTCGGACGTCAGGACCAGGGTCGAGTTCTTGGTCAGGCTGCGCTTGTAGGCTTCCATCGTGCGGGTCAGCTCGAAGAATTTGGGGTCCTGCCGGTAGGCCTGGGCGTAGGTCTTGAAGGCTGCGGCATCCCCCTCTCCGCGCAACTGCTCGGCCGTCTTGTACGCTTCCGCGAGCAGAATTTCGCGATCGCGTTCCGCTTCCGACTTGATCTTCTGCGCCTCCTCGGCTCCTTCGGCCCGGTATTGTTTGGCTTGTCGCTCGCGCTCCGCCTGCATCCGTCCGAAGACGTTCTTCTCGTTCTGTTCCGGAAGGTCGGCACGCTTGATCCGGACATCCTCGATCGTGATGCCGTAGGACACCGCCTTCTCGTTCGCGCGTTCCGTGACCAGGTGCATGATATCGCTGCGCGTCTGGGACACGATGTCGGACAAGATCCGACGGCCGACTTCGACCCGAAGTTCTGAATAGATGATGTCATCCAAACGCCGGAGCGCGCCGCTTTGGGACTGGAAGGCCTGAAAGACCTTCAGGGGGTCGGTGATGCGCCACTTTGCGAAGTTGTCGATCACCAGCGTTTTCTTGTCCTGGGTGATGACGTCCTGCGGGGCGGAATCGTAATCCAGAAGCCGCTTATCGAAATACGTCACTTCTTGAATGAAGGGCGTCTTGAAGTACAGGCCCGGCTCCACGATGGTGCGCACCGGCTTCCCCAGTTCGACCACGATCGCGCTCTGGGTAATATCGACGACGTAGAGCGGGGACGCCCCGAAGAGAAAGAGCAGGCCCAAGACGACCAAGATGGCGGTGACGATTCCTCGGCTGCTCATGGCGAGGAGGCCTCACTGGATGCGCGTCCTGAGGCGGTGCCGGGGCGGGAAAGTCGATCGACCGGGAGGTACGGCAACAGGCGGTCGCCGGCCTTGCTGTCCAGGATGATCTTCTCGGTGTTTCCCAGAACCTCTTCCATCGTTTCGATGTAGATGCGTTTCGAAATCACATCCTTGGCCAGCTCGTATTCCTTCAGGGTCTTCACGAATCGAGACGCCTCACCCTCGGCCCGTGCGACGCGCGCCTGGGCCTGCCCCTTGGCCTGGTTGATGATCTCGGCTGCCTGGCCCTTTGCCCGTGGAATGATGTCGTTGCGATAGCCTTGGGCCTGATTGATCAGGCGTTCACGATCTTCCTTGGCGCTCGCCACGTCCTTGAAGGCCGCCACCACCGCCTCCGGCGGGTCAACGTCTTGCAATTGAATCGCCGCGATGTGGACGCCGGCATTGTACCGGTCCAAGATCCCTTGCAGGAGCTCCTGCGTGCTCTGCTGGATCTGGGCTTTGCCTGTGGTCAGGGCGTCGTCGATCTTGGTTTTTCCGATCACTTCGCGCATCGCGGCTTCTGCGGCTTCCGCCACCGTGTCGTCCACGTCCGCAACTTGGAACAAGTACTTGCTGGAGTCGTTGATCTTGTACTGGACGATGAACTCGATCTCGAGAATGTTTTCGTCGCCCGTCAGCATCAAGGCTTCTCGAGGCACCATTACCGACTGGCCCCGGGCATCTTTTCGAAAGCCCACTTCGAGGCGATGCAACTTCGCCACCTTCGGGTGGAGGACGTTCTCGACGAAGGGCAGTTTCAAGTGTGGTCCGGGGCCGACCGTGCGCACGACGCTTCCGAATCGGCGGACGACACCCTCTTCGTCGGGAGCCACGATGAACGCGCTTTGCAGGATCAGGACGACCGCAAGGGCGAGCAGGGCGAAGGTGGTCAATCCGCGCTTCGGCATGAGCTCCTGTAGCTGCGCCGATGCACGCCGAAGCGCTTCATCGAGATTGTCGTCTTTTTTGCCCCAAGGGTCTTTCGGGTTCCAGGCCATGTTGGGATGACAGTCGCTGCAAGAGAGGCGGTGGCAGCAGCAAGCAGGAGCCTAGCAGGTTCCATCCGGCGGCACAAGCCCAATGCTCGCGCACCGTATCGCTTGACCACCGTTCCGCCCTTTCCCCGATTAATAAATCGAGACGTTGGGGAAGACTGCGTCTTGGGTGTTCCGCCCTGCGACCGTAAAGAAGACCCCCAGGGCGCCGACCCAATGATCACCCAAGCGGTACTGGAGCGTCCGTTGGATCCCGAGAGAGGTGATACGAATAGAAAGCGCCGGCGCTGATTTTGAACGGCCGCACGTGCTTCCGGAACATGATGCCTTCCGTCCATGTGAGTGCTCCGAATCTGGATGCGGGAAGGCGGCCGAGCGGTCGCCCTGCCCCCGATTGAACTGGTCGGCGCTTCTGGCCCAAAAGACCGATCTGGAGAGGCCCACGCTCAACTCGAGATGATCCGTGAGCTCGTAGGCCATCGTGACGACCGGCGCCCATGGTGCGTGTGCGCCGACGCGGCGCTCCGACCATCGGACAACTGATCGCCGAACCGCTTTTCGCTGATGTGAGAAAACGCGAAGGGGTGAAACGTAAATTGTCCTTGCGGACGGATATCGACCCCGCTGATGAAGATCGCTCGGTTGGAGAATGGGTTCCAGCTTTGGCGATATCGCGCGATCTCTTCCCGGTTCGGCACCCGCTCCCATGCATGGGCCAGCGAAGTCGGGAACGGGCCGGAGTGGAGTAGAAGAAGAAACCCGAGCAAACCCGAGCGAGGCGCGCGAGCGGCCCTCGTGCCCCCTCATATCGGTGAGGCGCTCGCGTTAGCCGCATCAATCTTTTCCGAGCCGACCCCGACCACCGCGCCCGTGAGGGCATGCGCGGTAGAGACCGAAAGACCGGCGCGTGAAGCGAAGAGCACCCACGCGACGGCGCCCAGGAGAACGGCGGTGCGACGCTTGGCGGCACCGGGGCGCCCGTCTGCACGAGCCCGTGGCTGAAGGTCCGGACCATGGCTCCCGCGATCAGGGAGCCTCGGCGCCGGCGACCGTCCAAAGGGTGCCCCGGGCGATGCGGGGCGATAATTTGTGACTCCGCTGCCGACGAGCGTCGTAATTGATTTCGAAACGTCCTTGGTGCCGTTGGCGAACGCAAGCGTGAGGACGAGCATGAAGACGAGGATGTCCACGGTCGATCGAGATTACGGGTCGGCCTGCCGCGCCGAAGCTCCCATCATGGGGAACGGCTGTGACGAACTCGACTTGAGTTCAGCTCGTGCCCGCGCCACGCGCCTCCGTGACCGCTCCCCCGCAGCTGGACCCGGACCCGGCCGTGCAGCCGTAACAATGATTGCGGGTCACGATTCGACGGTGACGCAGGCGAGCCGGATCGAAGTCGCGGATATGATTGGGGGCCTCATGGTCGACCGGTAACCCGAGCATCTGATTGAAGTCGCAATCGTACAACGTGCCGTCCCAGCCGACCGACAGAGTATAGCGGCACATGACCGCGGAGGCGGCGGTCGGGTTGAAGGCGTTGGCCAGGCGTTCCATGTATCCGTCGAAGTTGCCGCTGCTCACGAGAAACTCGAGAAAGCGACTGATCGGCATATTCGTGATGGTGTAGAGGTGCGTGAACTCCACACCGTGCTTGCCGCGCAGCTCTTTGCGGAATTGTGCCTCGATGGCCTCCTGTTTGGGCGGCAGAAAGGCCCCCACCGGATTGTAGACGAGGTTGAGGGTGAGGCCCGTGCCGGGATGGCCGTAGCCGAGTCCGTTCAAGAGCCGAAGGGCCGTAATGGATTTCTCGAAGATGCCGTCTCCCCGCTGCGCATCGGTCTGACCGGCACGATAGGAGGGCAGGGAGGCGACCACTTCAACGCGATGGGCGGCCAAAAATCGGCCGAGGTCCGCTTGCGAGGGCAGCAACAGAACCGAGAGATTGCATCGGTCCATGACTTGCCGGCCGAGCGCATGGGCCTGTTCCACCAGCCAGCGAAAGTTGGGATTCAACTCCGGGGCGCCCCCGGTGATGTCCACGGTCGGAATATCCGTACCAGCGAGCGCCCGAATACACTGTTCGGCGGTCTCGCGGGACATCGTCTCGGTTCGATCCGGCCCAGCGTCGACGTGGCAGTGCTTGCAGGTTTGGTTGCAGAGTTTTCCGACGTTGATTTGGAAGACCGTGATCCCGGTGGCGGAGAGGGGAAACAGACTGCTCCGCTCCAGTTGCGCCTCGAACGGCGGGCAAGTGGCGGCGGCGTCGAGCCGCTTGAGTTGCTCTGCGGTTGAGGCCAGCGGGTTGTCGCGGCCGAGCAGGGTCAGGGCCATGACACGCTCATCCTGGGTCCGGCGCGGTGATGCGTCACGCCCGGACTGCCCGGGTGAGGGCGAGCGTGGGGAACCGGAGTTCGCAGCATCCGAAGTCGAGCGTGTGGCCCCGGCGGTCAGTCAGTGCCCGCCGAATCTGGGGAGAGACGCGATAACACACCTGCCGGCCTTCCTTGATCCCCTCGACCAGGCCCGATTCCCGCAGAATCCGCAAATGATGGGACGCGTGAGGTTGGGAGCATTTCAATTGGGACGCCAACTCGTTCACGCATCGGTCACGGATCAACAGGGACTCCAACAAGCGCAGGCGTGTGTCATCGGCCAGGGCTTTTAGAATGGACGCGCACTGCCGGGAGCTCAGCATCCTCGTCACCCCCTCCTGCGAGCGGTCAGCAGCAGCCTCCCGAGGGGCTGCAGGAGACCTCGGACCCGGCCACGAGGCTCGACGCGCGATTGTAAATGACAAAATGTGCCCGGTAGGCTTCCGACTCGAGCACGCGCAGCGTCTTCGAGCAGATCTCCAACGGCTCCCCACGCCGATAGACGTGCTGGTCATCGTCCGCCGCTTCCCGGAAGGGCCCCGTCAGGATGGCGTAGTGTCCTTGCCAGACGCAGGGCTTGGCTTCGGACGGAATCGCCAGGTGTTCGGGGTCGCCGCTGTCCAAGGGGCGTGGGGTCGGCGTCACCAGGAAATGCGCGGCCAGCGCGGGAGTACCGAGGTGCGCGGTCTGCCCGGCCCTGAGCGCCCGGGGCACCCCGCGCCGGAATTCGGTGCCGAATTCATCGACTACCCGGCTGAAGGGGCCGCGAAGGGTCGCGAAACGGCCCTCCGCAGTACCCGTGACCGCCGGCTCTTTGTAGCCCGTCAGGGTGAGGGAGAGGAAACGCACTCCGTCGATCACCTGCCAGACGTAGGATTTGAGGTGATGCACACCGACGAACCCCGCCTGCACCAGGCCACCGACGTATTCCGAGACCGGTAGAGCGCCGGACAGGCAATTCCCCCATTTCTCCGCGTCGTGAACCAGATAGTGGGGCACGACCTGATCCGCGACGATGTCGGAGATGGTGAAGCGCCCCCCCGGCTTGATGACTCGATACATCTCCCGAAACACGCGCTGCTTGTCCGGGGCCAAATTGATGACGCAATTGGAAATGATCAGGTCGACGCGGTCGTCGTCCACGGGCAGCGCATCCGCCATCCCCTTGCGAAATTCGATGTTGCTCGAAGGATACCCGAGATTACGCGCGACGAGCGGGGCGTTGCGCCGAGCGATCTCGAGCATCGTGTCGGTCATGTCGATACCGATGACGTGTCCGGTCACACCGACACGGCGGGCCGCCTCGAAGCAGTCGATTCCGCCGCCCGAGCCGATGTCCAAGACCGTCTCGCCGGCATAGACGGTGTCCAGCCCGGCGGGCGTGCCGCAGCCATAGGAGATCTTCAGGACGTCCTCGGGAATGAACGACCGCAAATCGTCGAAGTTATATCCGGTAGGACAGCAGAGCTGCTCACCGGTGGCCGCAGCTCGGGCGTAGCGGTCGCTGACCTTTTGGGTGATTTCGTCAATCGGCATGGGTTCCTCGCGCTTCGGTCGATCTATCGAGATGAGTCTATGTATCAACCGTATCGTATCGCGTCAAGCGATCCTGTGGCGAGCGTCCCTCGGGAGCCTCCCCGCACCGGGACGCCGGCTCAGCGCGGTTCTCTCGCGAGGCGTCAGAGGAGACGGTTGGTCTCCCCTCGTATGGTCGGCGGAAATCGGGAGGCCTTACAACTTTTTTATCGAGGCAGGTCCGGTCGTGGGTCGGGGACGAATCCATCCCGGTTCGGCATGAGCACGGCCGGCAGGCTGGCGGCATCCAAGCGGATGTCCCGAGGCACGAGACCATTCTGGTAGAGGAGCCAGGCGACCAGGCTGTAGATTTCGTCGGAGGCCAAGGACTGGGGCGCGGTCAGGGGCATGGCCCGTCTGATGTAATCGAAGAGCGTCGTGGCATAGGGCCAGTAGCTCCCGACGGTCTTCAACGGCCGTGCCGTGGCAAGTGACCCTTGGCCGCCCACCAACCGGTCTGCGGGTCCTTCGGTCCCGGTCGGTCCGTGGCACGAGGCACATTTCGCGGCGAAGAGGGCGGCGCCGTCCGCCACCGATCCGCGGCCTGGGGGAAGTCCGTGGCCGTTCGGATCGACGTCGATGTCCCAGGCGCGAATCTCCGCTTCCGTCGCGGGGCGTCCGATTTCATAACGCTCCCCGGCTCTCGCCTGAATCCCCCAGATGACCACACCGATTGCCGCAGTCCCCGCCCAACCCCAGCATGCGGCGTTACGCCTCGATCGGGACGACCTGTCCATGTTCGGTCACCTTCCAGCTCTGTATCGCGTTGTTGTGATAGGTCGAATGGAGGCCACGCACCGCGACCAACGCGGCGCGGGTCGGCTGGACAGAGCCGGTCTCGTCGGAACATCGGCTCTGCAGCACGGCGCCGCGACCGTTCCATCGCCAGGGGAACCGAAATCGGGTATGGCACTTCGGGAGGACCGGGTCCTGCAAGTCCGCCCTGTGCCAAGTCCGTCCACCGTCGGTGCTGACCTCCACACCCGAGACACGCCCCCGTCCGCTCCAGGCCAGGCCCCGAATCTCGACGAAACCCGGTTTGATGTGCTGACCGCCTGACGGCGACGTAATCACGGACTTGGCTTCCATGACGAAGGTAAACTGGCGCGCCAGCCCGTCCGGCATGAGATCCGTATATCGGGATGTCTCCTCGCGGGTCATGAACGGGGCCGCACCCAGCTTCAGCCGGCGGAGCCATTTGATGCAGGTATTCCCTTCCCATCCGGGGACGACCAGACGCAGCGGATAGCCTTGCTCGGGGCGAATCGCCTCGCCGTTCTGGGCATAACAAAGCAGCGCCTCCTCGAGGATCTCGGCGAGGGGCAGGCTTCGCGTCAGGGCGGCGGCGTCGCTCCCTTCGGCGAGCACCCAGCTCGCGTCGGGCTGCATGCCGGCTTCCCGCAGCACGGTCGCGAGCGGTACTCCGGTCCACTCGCTCGTGCTCGTCAGTCCGTGCGTTTCCTGCACGGTTCGGCCGGTCGGCCCCGACCATTCGCCGGCCGAATTCCCGGAGCACTCGATGCAGACGATCCTCGACACCGATGGAAATCGCCGCAGATCATCCATCGTCAACACGCATGGGCGGTCGACCAGCCCGTGCACCAAGAGACGATGCCGTGAAGGGTCGATCGCCGGCACGCCGTTGTGGTGACGTTCGAAATGCAGCGAGGAGGGGGTGATGATTCCGTGCAGATCCTGGTGGGGAGTCAGAGAACGCGTGTCCTTGGCGAGTCTGGCGCTGATTTCAAATCGAGCCCGCGAGCCATAGGGGGTCGGCGATCGACCCGGGATCTTCGTGGGATCGTCGGGAACAGGCTCCGCTTCGGCGGCCAAGGCCGGCGAGAGCCGTTCCAGTGCCGAGAGCGCCACCACGGTGGCGGTCTGGATCAGCAGGGACCGCCGACCGACGGGGCCTCGTTGGCCGGGGTGTGCCGAGCGATTCGGTCGATCCGTAGCTGACGGTTCGTCGCCGCGGTGCTGCATGGCCGTTCTCCCCTGGTTGTCGTCGGTTGCAGAAAGATCTGCAGAGCCATGATGCCACAATCGGCGTCGCGCGGCGAGCCCGGCGCTTCCGGACGGTCCTCCTCGGCGGCTCCGCGAGGTCCGCTCGATTGTGCGCCGGTGCCTTCCGTCCCGGCCGGAGTGGGCTCATGATCTATGGTGACGCCTGGGGCGCACGGCCTCGTCCGCGGTCACGCGGTGGTCTTGGTGCGCGGAATCCCGAGCGCTTTGATCCGTGATGCGAGTGTGGTCGGCTTCATGCCCAGCAGCTCGGCGGCGCCGTTCGCGCCGAAGATCTTGCCCTTTGTGAGCCGCAATGCGTGGGAGATGTTCTCCCGCTCCCGGCGCTTCAGCTCCTCGCGTGTGGCGAGCCCGGGCATCGACGCCGAACCAGGAGGAAGCGCGCCGACGTCGCGCGGTGGCGACGAGTGGAGGTGCACGTGGAGGGGGCCGCCTTGCGAAAGGATGACCGCCCGCTCGATGACGTTTTGGAGTTCGCGCACATTGCCGGGCCAGTCGTGCGCCGCGAGTTGGCCCAGCACGGCTCGGGCGACGCGCGGCACGCCGCGATTGAGCCGCTTGGCGCTCTGGCTGATGAAGTGGAGCGCGAGCGGCCGAATGTCTTCCCGGCGTTCCCGGAGCGGGGGGACCTGGATGGGAAACACGCTCAGTCGATAGAAGAGATCTTGGCGGAACCGCCCGGCCTCGACCTCCCGCTTCAGGTCGCGGTTGGTCGCGGCGACGATCCGTACGTCCACCCGGCGCGTGCGCGTGTCCCCCACCCGCTCGAACTCGCCTTCCTGCAGCACGCGCAGCAGCTTCGCCTGCATCGCGATGGGCACTTCTCCGATCTCGTCGAGAAACAGGGTGCCCCCATCCGCCAGCTCGAAGCGGCCGGGCCGATCGGCGAGTGCGCCGGTGAACGCGCCTTTCACGTGCCCGAAGAACTCGCTCTCGAACAAGGCCTCCGGCACGGCGCTGCAATTCACTTTGATGAGCGGGCGATCCTTGCGGGGGCTCCGGTCGTGGATGGCGCGGGCCACCAGTTCCTTACCCGTGCCGCTTTCTCCCGTGACGAGCACGGCCGCCTCGGTGGGGGCGACCAACTGCACTTGGCGTAGGACGTGCTGGAGAGCCTGGCTCTCTCCGACGAATTCCCCCATTCCCAGCGCGGCGGTGACTTCTTCGCGCAGATACAGGTTTTCCTCTTCCAGCCGGGCGCGCAGGAGGTTGATCTCGTCGAATGCCCGGGCGTTTGCAATGCTCACCGCCGCGTAGTCGGCGAACATGCGCAACCATTCGAAGGCCTCCGCATTGAGCAGGCCGCGATCGAAGAGCGCCAGCACTCCGAGGATCTCGTCCCGGAAGATGAGGGGTTGCGCGGCGAACGTGCGGATCCCCTCATGCGCGAACCAGGCGGGGTTGGCGATCCATTCCTCGTCTCCGCGGAGTCCGGCCAACCACAGTGGTTCACCGGTCGTGGCCACGCGGCCGATCTTGCGTTCGCCGATCGGAAAGCGATGAAAGGCCCCGTCGAGGCGCTGGTAGTCGGCGCCCGAATCGCGCGGCACGCCGGCGCTTGCCACGAGATGGAGCCAGCGGTTGCTGTCGGAGGTGTCTTCCCGCTCGCGACACACCTGGCAGAGTTCATTGGGGCCGGCCAGCCAGATGCGCGCCAGGACCGTATTCGGACATTGCGCGATGCCGTCGGTAATCGTCCGCAACACATCTCGGAGCCCGCGTTGACGGGCCGTGGAGACCATGACGTGCGGAAGCTTGTGGGGGTCCATCAGGTCGACAGGCTACGTGAGTTCGTATGCAAATACAACGAAGAATAGTAGATTACGAATCTTCGCACACTCTCATTGTTTTCCTCGATCTAGCCCAAACAGGCATGTCAATGGCTTGTGCCGCTGATCGGGCGGGCAGTCCTCTGCTCTCACTGGTAGCCTCGTACGCCGGCCTAGTTGAATAGCGAGACTCGCCGGGGAGGGACGCATGAAATGCATGGAACATCTCGATCCTGCGACCACTACCGGCCCGGCCATGCCGCTCTTCGACAATGTGCAAGCCAAGCAGGGCTCGGTCCCTCACCTGTTTCGGGTGCCGGGGAACGTGCGGGCCGCGGTCCCCCGCGGCTACCTCGGCTTCGGCGCCGCCCTCGCGGGCGGGAAATTTCCCCCTAAGCTCAGCGAGCAGATCGCTCTGGCCGTGGCTGAAACCAATCAGTGCGCCGATTGCCTCAGCGCCCATTCGTTCGTCGGCGCCGGGGTCGGGCTGACCGCTCAACAGATGGCCGAGGCCCGGCAAGCCAGCGCGAGCGACAAGCGGTCCGAGGCCATCCTCAAACTCGCGCAGAACATCGGGGTGCAACGCGGGGATCGGGGCGTGATCGGCCTCGACCAGGCACGCGCTGCGGGGCTCACCGACGGCGACATCGTCGAAACCGTCGCGGATGTCGCCGTCGAGAATTTCCGACATGGGCGGCGAAGGGTTTATGCATTTCCATTGCATCGCCCGCTGAATCCGATAGGATGCCAACGAGGAAGGATCTACGTAGATGGCTCTGCGTCAACCGCACGAAGAGCAGGGGAAGCCGGCGCCGGTTCCGGCCGCGCACAAAGATCGTCGGGGCCGCCGGGTCAAAGTCGACTGCCGCCTCTTTCTGTTCGGGGAGGACGACTTCGAGGTGGAGGCCAAGGCGCTCGATCTCTCCGCCGGAGGCTGCAGCGGCGAGTGTCCCGTGCCGCTCAGCGTGGGAACCGAACTCCGTCTCTCGATTTTCCTCAAAGATCACCGGTGGCCGATTCGTGTCGACGGCGCCGTGGTCCGGTGGGTGTTCGAGAAACGGTTCGGCTTGGAGTTCTTTCAAATCAGGCCTACGGTCCAGGATCGGATTCGGCAGTACATCCGGGACCACCGTCACGACGAAATCTAGCCCGCATTATTCACGAGAATTCGTGACCCTTCGACCTACTCAGGGTCCCGAGCCCAGTCGAGGGACGAAACCGCGGAGACGCCAGGCGAGACGGGCATGCGGAGTCGCGAGAACCCGAGGTAGACTTGAACCAGTCTGGCGAGGGACCGGGCGGCAAGCCTGCCCGCCTGGATGCCAACCGGCCGCATCCAGGCTTGTCGCAGCGGCGTCTCGGCGGGTGCAGGAGAAGTCCTCGTGAATAATGCGGGCTAAGGCGGGTCCGCCGCCGCACAGCCGAGCCCCTCCCCCCGTGTCCGGCCTAACGAATTCAGCTAGGGTTTGCTGGGCCGGGTCGACGGGCCTCGCGCCCGCGCTCGCCGACGTGGCCCCGACGCGACCGGGTGGGCGGCGGCGATCGCCTGGCGGGCCCACACGACTAGGTCGTCTGCCTGTTCGAGGACGTCGACCGGCACTTCGTAGAAGGAGGCGAGCGTTTGCTTCGCAGTGGGGCGAAACGGGGTCATCCCCCGCGCCGCGTAGGTCGGACGGGTGGACGGCGAGACCTTGAAGTAGAGTCGCCCCTTGAAAAGGAGGCCGAAGAACCGGTCTTCGCAATAGAGGCCGTGTCCGCCGAACATGGCCTTGCTGCGCACGCCGCGCACCCCCGCCAGTTGGTCCAGCACGAAATCGTGAAGCCCCTGGTCGCGTCGGCGCATGGTGCCCGTCAGTGCGGCGTTCGTGCGGCGACCATCCGGACGGTGATCGGAAACGTCACGCCGTCGCCACGCTGAAACGGAGCGGCGGCCTGGAGGATGCGGCGCTTAACGTCCTCCGCTTGGCCGGCCGACAGCGTGGCCATGAGATTCTGGATGGGAGCGGCCAGTTCCATCAGGCTGGTGTAATAGACCTCCGGAGAGGCATAGGACCACTCGGCGAGAAACTCCTGTTCGGCGACGTCGACGAATCCCGCCTGTTGGAGCATCCCGGTCAGATCACCGGGCTTCGCCAATCGAAAGATGCCGGGCGCCGTCGGATCCGGAGGCGGCAACTCGATCACCTGGTTGATCGCGTCCATCGAGAGCCGGATCGACGGGTTCTTGTCCGGGCTCGACCACACGGCGGCAGCCAGCCAACGGCCGGGCTTGAGCACGCGGGCGATCTCCGCGACGGCGGCGGGAATGTCCGGCAAGAACATCAGGCAGAACCGGCTGGTGACCGCGTCGAACGACCCGGATTCGAACGGGAGGGTGGTGACGTCGCCGCTCCGGAACATCACGTTCGCGAGGCCGAGCGACCGGGCTTTCCGCCTGGCCACGTCGAGCATCTGCTCGGCGAGGTCCATGCCGATGACCCGTCCCTCGGCCCCGACCGTTTGAGCGGCCAGCAGTGCGGGATACCCCGTGCCGGATCCGAGGTCGAGCACCTGGTGGCCGGAGCAAAGGCGGGCATCGCCGATCAGGCGATGATTCAAACAGGTCATCTGCCGGTCGAAAAACTGGTCCCACTTCTCCCATCCGCCGGCCACGCGATTCCAATCCTGTCGTTGCGCTTCGATCACGTCCTGTGGGGTCGGTTGCGGCATTGTTAATCTCCCGATGGTCGAGTCCGAATAGATGAGGGGCGGGCCGAAGCGAGCCGGGGCCCGCGCCCGTGGTCACCGGACCAGAGGATAGGCGATCGTGGCGAGGATGTCGAGCCTGGTCCCGCCGGCGGGGAACACCAACTCCTTCGGGGCCGGCGCGCGTTTCGAGGAATGGTATGCGGATTTCTGAGGAGGAAAGCGCCCGGTTCCATACGAGGCCCGGGCAGTCACCGGCGGGCCGGATCCGGTCGTGCGGCCGACTGCGCCTCCATGTCGGCGATGCGCGTGCGAAACGGAGCGGCCGACCCGTTCGAGTTCCTCGAGCGTGAACCGCGGCGTGATGTGTTGCGGGCAGTGCCAATCGAAGCCGACGACGTCGATCACCATTCAGGCTCAATTCCATCAGGGGTGAGGGCGCGCCGCCTCTCCGGCCGTGTTACAAGCCGTGGCAGGAGACGTCGGGGCCGCGGGAAACCAGGCAGCCGGATGGTACCACGGAGCCCGGGTTCTGGTTCTGTTGGGGCGCCCTTTCACCAGGCAACTGGGACTTATCGGCCTGGACCTGTGTCGTGACGGAAGTAAGGATCCGAGCCGGCGACGAGGCGGGGATCTGCCAGATCGACGACACTCACCTGGGATTGCGAGGGCGGTGCGCTGCTGCGTATCATCGGTGGGCGGATAGCCAGGGGCGGTCGTGTCGGCCCGCCGAGCGGCAAGGCTCAGAGGCAGGGTTGAACGAGCGCGGCGACGTCGGTCAGCACCTGCGTCGGGCCGGGTGATTCGATGCGGGGATTGACCCAGAGGTAAAAGGTCATGCCCTGGGTCTCGTTGGCGCGGTTTTCGATGAGATACAGGAGTGCGCCTTCATCAGGATAGCGGCCTCCGCTCCTCGGCCCAGGGGTCTTGAGCGCAATCGTGTGGATCAGTTCGGATGTTTCGACTTGGACTGCGGCATGGGGGTGGTGATTGCCCGCAGTCGTATGGCCGCGCAGCGCCATCGCCATGCAGGCGGTGACCGCATCCAACGGCTGAGGAGAGACTTTCTCGACCCGGTAGTCGGATTTGCGAAGATCCTCGAGGGTGTGAAAAGAGCTGACCGTCTCGTACGCGCACCCGCTCAGGGTCCCGAGCACCACGACCGCCCAACGGATGTTCATGAATATGGGTCGGCTCGCCGGCGCTGCGCACAGAGCCGGCTTCACTCGGCGGCCAACGTCGCTCTCGTGTGCTGTGCTACGCATCTGTCTCGTTGAATACCGTGTCTGTCTCCGGAAGATGATCCTGAAAGGTCCGTGAGCTTACGGGGCTTGCCGGAAGGGGTCAAGGGCCGCGAACCGGCACCGAAGCCGAAACGAATCGCTGAGTTGGCGCAGAAGTGTTTGGGACGCCCGAAAAAGTTCAGGCACCCTTCCGACAGGCTTTTCAGGGCAATTGGCTTGGTCCACTCCTTCCTTTCGGCACCTTCCTGTAGGGGGCGTCCCCCCGCCCGCTTGAACAGAGGGCAGGCAGCTTGTAGAGTAGGCGAAGAGTTGTGCTGCTCGGCGCTGCTCCTCTATGAAGGTGTTCGCCGCAACATGGATCGCATCAAACTGCTCCTCATAGGCCTGGTGGCCTGGTATGTCTTGTTGTCCGCCTGGTTGGCCTATTCGCCGGTGGATCGCCAGTTTTGGGCGATGGCCAGCGTGCTTCCCGCCGGGCTGGTCATGGGGTTGATCGCGGCCTATCGCTATCTGCCCCTCTCTCCGCTTTCGTATGTGTTCATCACGCTCTTTCTCACCCTGCACACGATCGGCGTGCACTATACCTATGCCCAGGTCCCGATGGGGACATGGCTCGACGACGCGTGGCATCTGGGGCGCAACCACTTCGACCGCATTGTGCACTTCAGTTTCGGATTTCTCTTCGCCTATCCCTTGGAGGAGGCGTTTCGGCTGCTCGGCCATGCGCGCGGCTGGGTGTTGTACTACCTGCCGGTGATCACGGTGCTGGGCTTGAGCGCAGTCTGGGAAATCGTTGAGACCTGGGTGACCCAAGTGGTCCATCCGGAATTGGGCCCGGCCTATTTGGGCGCGCAAGGCGATGTCTGGGACGCCCAGCAGGACATGGCGGCGGCCATGTACGGATCGCTGATCTGCATGGGGATCCTCCTGGCGCTGCGCCTCACCCGTCGTTATGCGGCCGTCACCGCGTCAGCGGTGGAACCCTCCGACCCGGGCGCCTCGTACCTCGGGCGATCCTCATGACATGAGGCGTTCTTCCGCATCGCGCGACTCCGACGCAGCGATCGCCTTGCCGCCGATTCTGCTCGCCGGGTATGTCGTCCTGTGGGTGTGGATGGCCATCGACCCGGTCGATCGCAAGGATTGGGCGCTCGAGAACATCCTGGCGGTGGCGTTCGTCGCCACGCTGGCGGCGACCTACCGCCGGTTCCGCTTCTCGAACGGGTCCTATACCCTCATCGCCGCCTTTCTGGTTCTGCACGCCATCGGCGCCCACTATACGTATGCCGAGGTCCCGGCGGGATTTTGGCTCAAAGACGTGTTCGGGTTGAGCCGCAACCCCTTCGATCGGCTCGTCCATTTCGCCTACGGCCTGTTCTTGGTCTTGCCGATTCGGGAGCTGCTCGTGCGGAAAGCCGGCCTCCGCGGCGCCTGGGCGCCTCTGATGTCGGTGACCGTGGTGCTCGCCCAGAGCGGCTTCTTCGAAGTCGTCGAGGCCGCGGTCGCGGAGGTCGTCAGTCCGGAACTCGGAACCGCCTACCTGGGCACGCAGGGGGACGAGTGGGATGCTCAAAAGGACATGGCGGCGGCCATGACCGGGGCGCTGGGCATGACGGCGTCGAGCCTCTTCCGCCCGTTCAGCAGCCAGCCTCCGCGTCCCTCCACGTAGATATCCGCCCGTGCGTCCACGGTCGCTCACGGAATTTCTCACCATGTGCTTGAGTCGGACGAGGCGCTGGATTACCATCGGCGGACCGCATGCGCAAACCCGGCGAGCCGATCTATCTCCGCAAGCACGTGTTGGCCCTGCTTCTGGCCCTCCTGGCCACGGTGGTCTTGCCGCGCATCTATGAATTGCTCGTCGGGCCTCTTTCGCTCGAGGCGCGGCTCTTGTCGGGGCTGACCATCGGCGTGGCGGGCGGCCTGGCGCTGTATTTCTCGTTTCGGGAGTCGGCGCGGAACGAACCAGAGAACAAGGAATGAACGGCTGCCATGCCGGCTCCCTGCTCCTGGCGCCTGCGCCCTCGGAATGGGCTTGCTCGAACGCCGGGGCGGCCCGGGGTGGCGGCCGTTCGGAGGCTAAACGTGACCGAACGAGCGTGCCGGACCCATCGCGGCGGACGCATGTGAAGGAAGGGGCGTATGGGCCGTCATGATAACGACGTCTGCGGAGGAAACGATCGATGAGGAGAGTCCGCGCGGATGAGCGCCGGGGTGCCAACATGCCGGCTGGGATGAGCAGCGATCGGACGACACACAAGGAGAGTGACATGAGTCGAGGGGGAAGCGATTCGATACAACGGTTGTTGGGACTCATGTTCAAGGCGCATCCCTGGCATGGGGTTTCCATCGGTGATGGGGCCCCGGAGGTGGTGACGACCTACATCGAAATCGTGCCGACCGACACGGTCAAGTACGAGGTCGATAAGGCCAGCGGGTTTCTCAAGGTGGACCGGCCGCAACGCTTCTCCAATTTTTGTCCCGTGTATTACGGCCTCATTCCGCAAACCTACTGCGGGGAGAAGGTCGCGGGGCTCTTTGCCAAACGAGCCCGGCGCAAAGGTATGGTGGGGGACGGCGATCCGCTGGACATTTGCGTGCTCACGGAGAAGACCATTCCCCACAGCGACATTCTGCTGACGGCACTGCCCATCGGCGGGTTGAGCATGGCCGACGGCGGGGAGGCCGACGACAAGATCATCGCGGTCATGAAAGAGGACGCGGTGTATGGCGCCATGACCGACCTCGCCCAACTCCCGTCGTCGCTGCTCGATCGCCTCCAGCACTACTTTCTCACCTACAAGAGCGCGCCGGGAAGCACCCACCATAAAGTGGAGATCACCAGCGTATACGGCCGCGACGAGGCCCTCAAGGTCATTCGCGCCAGCCATGCCGACTACCGCGCAAAATTCCCCGAACTGGGCTCGTTGTGGCCCAGAGCGTTGTAGCCAACGCGTTGTAGAAGGACGCTGGCGCCGGCCGTGATGCTGCAGAAATGGAACGCCCCGTTGCGTGAGTGGCAAACTCGCGCGGTATCGGCGGTGCTCACCCATGCTCACCAGGATTTTCTCGCCACCGCGACGCCCGCGGCGGGCAAGACGCGCTTTGCGTTGCGCATCGCCCACCACTTCCTCAGCGAGCGGTGGGCCCAGCGTCTGCTCGTGATCTGCCCCACGAATCATCTCCGCACGCAATGGGCGGCCGCCGCCGGAGAGGCGGGCCTCCAGCTCGATCCCGCCTTGACGAACGAGCAGGCCGTGGAAGCCCGAGACTATCAGGGTGCCGTCGTGACCTACCAGCAGGTGTGCCTGGCACCGGCCGTGTTTTGCCGCGCCACGCGCGGCCGCCCCACCATGGTCATCTTCGACGAGCTGCATCATGCCGGAGACGGCAAGGATTGGGGGCAGGCGTTGCGAGAGGCGTTCGAGCCCGCGGTGTTTCGACTTGCCCTGTCCGGTACCCCGTTTCGCTCCGACAACCAACCGATCCCCTTCGTGCGCTACGAGCAGGGCGAGAGCCAGGCCGACTTCAGTTACGGGTACGGACAGGCCATCCGGGAGGGTGTCTGCCGTCCGATCGTGTTCCCCAGCTACGAGGGCGAGCTGAATTGGCTGTCCGACGGCCGCGAGCACCGCGCGACCTTCGAGGACGGGCTGACCTTCGAGCGTCAGCGGGAGCGGCTAAAGACGGCCCTCTTGCAGGAGAGCTGGCTGGGGCCGGTCATCGCCGACGCCCATGCCGAGTTGCAGCGCATCCGGGGTCAGGAGCAGGCGGATGCGGCCGGCTTGGTGGTCGCCATGAACCAGGAGCATGCCCGACAGGTCGCCGACCTGGTCGGCAGGGTGACGGGCCGGCGCGCGCAGATTGCGGTCTCCGACGACCCGTCGGCGTCGAAGACCATCCGGGCGTTTGGGTCGCACAAGACGTACCAGTGGCTGGTCGCGGTGAACATGGTCAGCGAGGGAGTCGACATCCCCCGGCTGCGCGTCGGCGTCTATGCGACGAACGTGTTGACCGAGATGTATTTCCGGCAGGTGGTGGGGCGCTTCGTCCGTATGCAGGCGGGGCCGCCGCGCCCTCAACGGGCCTGGCTCTACCTGCCGAAGGACGCGACGCTGGTGCACTACGCCAGGCAAATCAAAGTCGAACGGGACCACGTGCTCGAGGAGATCATGCCGTCCGTGCAGCGGACCCTGTTCGGCACGGCGGCGGCGTCGCTCAAGGAATACGTGCCCCTCCGGGCGGTGGCCCGGATCGACGCGCTGATCGGCGCCGACGAAGAGGAACCGCCGGATGAGGCCCGGGGGCCGGAGCGACGGCCGTCGCTCCACGATCGCAAGCGGGAGCTGCGGGATACGCACCGGCTTCTGGTTGCCTCCGTGGCCCGAAAGACGGGTGTCGATCATCGGCGGCTCAACGCCGAGCTGATCAAGCGGACCGGGGGCCGGGTGGAACAGGCCACCGTGCCGCAACTGGAGCGCCGGATCAGCCTCCTGGAACGATGGCGCGAATCCGGGTTCGACGGCGCGAGGTAGGCGTGTATCTCGGCGCCGACGCTGGTACAATCCCGCGCCTGTGATCCCGGGGAGATGGGGGAACCTATCAGGCAGGAAGGAGAGAAGACGATGGCAAAGCGTTCGCTTGCACCCGATCGAATTCTTCAGCTCGGCGCCGGCTTCTGGGGCTCGAAGGCCCTGCTCAGCGCGGTCGAACTCGGCCTCTTTACGGAATTGGCCAAGGGGCCGCTCGATGGGGAGGCGCTGCGGAAGCGACTGCAACTGCATGAGCGCAGCGCGCGGGATTTTTTCGACGCGCTGGTGGCCCTCGGGATGCTGCGGCGAACCGGCACGCGCTATGCGAACACACCCGAGACGGCGGCCTTTCTCGATCGCAACAAGCCCTCCTATGTCGGCGGCATGCTCGAGATGGCCAATGCCCGGTTGTACGGGTTCTGGGGCTCGCTGACCGAGGGGCTCCGCACCGGGAAGCCGCAGAACGAGGTGAAAACCGGCGAGGACTTTTTCGGCACGCTCTACGCCGATCCGCGCCGGCTGGAGGGATTTCTCAAGGCCATGACCGGGCTGAGCGCCGGCGCGGGGCGGGTCATCGCCAAGAAGTTTCCGTGGAAGCGCTATCGGACGTTCACCGACGTGGGATGCGCGCAGGGCGGCGTGGCGGTGGAGATCGCGTTGGCGCACAAGCATCTGACCGGCCAGGGCATGGATTTACCGGTCGTGCGGCCCGTGTTCGAGGCCTATGCGCAGGCGCGGGGCGTGGCCAAGCGGCTGACGTTCCATCCCGGCGACTTCTTCGAGGATCCTTTGCCGAGCTGTGACGTGATCATCATGGGGCATATTCTGCACGACTGGAACCTCGACGAGAAACTGATGCTCTTGCGCAAAGCCTACGAGGCCCTGCCGTCAAACGGCGCGGTGATCGTGCATGAGGCGCTGATCGACGACGCGCGCAAGCAGAACGCCTTTGGTCTGCTGATGAGCTTGAACATGCTCATCGAGACACACGGAGGGTTCGATTTCACCGGCGCGGACTGCCGCAAATGGATGAAGGACGTCGGGTTCCGTCGGACCAACGTCGAGCGGCTGGCCGGCCCCGACGGGATGGTGGTCGGGTACAAGTAGGGCAGCCGGTCAGGTCCGCCGGAGAAACGCGGGCCGGTCCCTGGCCGATACCATTTTGACCAGGTCGCGGATGGAGACGACGCCGACGATCTTGTGGCGGTCGGTGACGGCGAGATGGCGAACGTGGTGCGTGGCCATGATCTGCACGCGTCTTGGATGGATCGGGTCAGTTCGATGCCGACCAGCGGGAACGTGAGGAGCGAGCCGACCGGCACGGCGGCGGGGTCTTGTCCCGCGGCGATGGTTTTCCGAACTATGTCCGACTCGGTCACGACGCCGACGATCTCGCCGGCTTCCACGATGAACACCGAGCCGATCGTGTGCTGGGCCATCCATCGGGCCGCCTGCGCCACCGTCTCGCGCGCGTCGATCGTTTCGAGCGCCTGGCGCATCAAGACGGACAGCGGGCTGTAGACGTCGTTCAACGCTTGGACTGCGCCGGACGTGACATCCGTAAAATGCTTGGCCAAATCGCGCACCGACACGACACCGATGATCTCCGACCCGTCCGCGACGCCGAGATGGCGGACGTGGTGGGTGTCCATCAGGTGTCCCGCATCGATCATCGGCCGATCCGGCGCGATGGTCAGGACCGGACTGCTCATGATCTGGTCGACCGTCGTGGCCCCGGGGGCGCGTCCTGCCGCCAGCACCTTCGCAATCAGATCCGTCTCCGTGACGATGCCGGCCAGGCGACATTCCAGCCGGGAACGATTGAGCGATTCGACGAAGACGGAGCCGATCCGGCGATCCCGCATGCGCACGGCGGCCTCGAGCGCGGAGGCGTCTTCGGGGACGACCTCCAGTTGTTGGTGCATGTACTCTCGGATTCGTCGCTCTGCGGTGTCGGTCATGATGGCTCCTTGAGCGGACGAGTTCGGCCGACTCGTCTGTGAACGTCCTGATCATCCGGGCTTGCCGGATTCACAATAGTGGTCTCGCGGGGGGGCAGTCAATACGGCGGGCGTTGCCGGTGTGGGAACGCGGGGCGACGGGCCCGCGACCGGGGCGATCGCGGATCCGGCATGGCGACATGAACTCGAAGCGAAAACCAGCGAGCCGACAGGTCGTGGCGTCCGAGGCCGAGTCCGGCGGAACCAAGCGTTCGGTGCTGGAGGAGGTCGCCGCCCGCCTGATGGAGCACCGGTCCGCCTTTCGATCGTTCCTGGTGCGGCGTGTCGCGGATGAGACGGTGGCCGAGGATCTGCTGCAGCACGGTTTGCTGAGGGCCGTGGAACGGCATCGGGATCTGCAGAAAGCGGACAGCGCGGTGAGCTGGTTCTATCGCATTCTGCGCAACGCGGTGGCGGACTACTACCGGTCCCACGCGGCCGAGCACCGAAAGACCGATGGGCTGATGAGGGAGATGATCATGACCGGCGAGGACAAGACTCCGTCGTTGGATGAGGTCCGGCCCACCGTCTGTGCCTGCCTCGGGGCCTTGCTTGCGGGCCTGCGACCGGCCTATGCGGAACTTATCCGGCGGGTCGACATCGAGGGGGAACCTGCCGCCGCCGTGGCACGCGAGTTGGGCGTGACTTCCAACAACCTGACCGTCCGCCTGCATCGGGCGCGTCAGGCCCTGAAAGCCGGCCTCGAACGGGCCTGCGGGATTTGCACGAAACATGGGTGCCTGAACTGCACCTGCTCCGACTAACACGGTGAACGGGCCGGCCGGCGGCCCTGAAGGGCGAGGCGGCGAGCGCGGTCCCGCGGCGGTCGGGGCGCCGGCCACTGTAATAATCGAGTGCGTCCTCCGTCTGTAAGGGTGAACCGTCCTACGGACATCACTCACAGGGAGGTCACACCATGACGCATCTCGAATCTGCCGCCGCCACGCTTGTTCGGGACGACCAACAAACGGACGATCCCGCCATCCCGGAGTTGCCGGTCATTCAGCCGGCGGACCACGGGCCTCACGTCCACGCGCATCACGATCACCATGCGCACCACGGGCATCACCACGTCGCACACGACGCGAGGTCGCTCACTCGCACCGCCGCGATGGCGACCCTGCATTGCTTGACCGGCTGCAGCATCGGCGAAGTGCTGGGGATGGTCGTCGGCTCGTCCCTCGGATGGAGCAACTGGCCGACGGTGGCCCTGGCGGTTTCGTTGGCCTTCGTCTTCGGCTATGCCATGACGCTGTGGCCGTTGCGTCGCGCGGGTATGGCCTGGGGCGCGGCATTCGGCTTGGCCTTCGCCTCCGACACCTTGTCCATGACGGTGATGGAACTCGTGGACAACGCGATCATGCTGGTGACTCCGGGCGCCATGGACGCGGGCTTGTCCGAGCCGTTGTTCTGGGGAAGCCTCGCGGTCTCGCTGATCGCGGCCGGCGCCGCGGCGTTTCCGGTGAACCGGTGGCTGATCGCGCGCGGGAAGGGCCATGCGTTGGTGCACGCTCATCATGGGTGATACCGTAGCAAGGGGTCGCGTGTCATGAAGATGAGCCTCGACGGACGTTCATCGCTTGTGGTGGTCGCCCTGGCGGCGTTGCTTGCCGCCACGGCGGCCGCGTGCAGCCAACTCGAGCCGCGGGACAAGCGGTTCTACTATCGGGCCATGTGGAACTTCGCGCTGCGCGAAGATCTGGCCGAGCTCGACAGCGAGTTCAACGGCGTCGACTACGGCCACTCGAACCTGTACGAGAATCTGCTCCTCACGGGAGGCAAGGATATTCCCGCGATCGAGGAGCGGGCCCGCCGAGAGACGCTGGCCTTCATCGGGACCAGGCCGACGCTCAATCCCAACGAGGAGGCCATCGCCCCGACGTACATGAAGCTGGCCTGGCGCGCGCAGAACACGTTCGACGAGGCGCACGCCCTGCACCGCGCCACCTACGACATCGTCGTGTCGGACGAACCGGACAAAGACCGGGCGCTGCGCGACGTCCTGGCCTACTACCAGGACAGTCCCTACGCGATCACGGCGAAGCGGTTGGACCATCACCGCCTGGACCGGTTTCCCTATTCCAAGACATTCCGCACCAGGTTTCCGCTCTTCAACGCGACGATCTGGTCGTACCACTATCTGCAAGTGGTCGTGTACGACCCGCTCCAGGCGGCGCGCAATCTCGGGGAGAAGCAACGGGTGGTGCGACCCATTCTGGACACGTACCGCGCGTATCTGGCGACGCCGCCGGTGGAGTGGACCTTCATGCCGCTGACCGCGGAGCTGAGTCCCGCGTTCGCCGCCCGGTATCCGGAGATCGCCAACATCTTCGACAACCTCCACATGCTGCACGACAACATCAGCGACATCCTGGCCAGCGAACTCGTGCCGACCTGGGAGGCCAAGCGGGCGGAGATCTACCGCATCGTGGACACCTACTACCTGGCGAGCGCGGATGCGACCAACCCCATGATCGTCGCGCCCGAGCAGGGGAAGGAGCACCACCATTGAGCCGGCGTGGCGGGCGCGCAAGCGGAGCGGTGCTCGGGCTCGTCCTGTGGTCGTGGTCCGGCGCCGGATGGGCCTTGGATCACGACAATCTCGATCCCAACAGGCCGGTCGGGCTGGAAGACGCCTACCCGATCGCCAAGGGGGAGATCGGGCTCGAAAGCGGTGTCCGGTTCAACGATCGACGGCAAGGCCGCACCAACGTGACGTATCAGCCTCAGATCTTGTACGGCGCCTTCTACAATACGCAGATCGAAATTCAGAGCGATCTCTTTACCGATCCGACGACCCTGGCGGGCTCCAATAAGTCCGGGGATCTCCGAGTGGGCGTGCTGTACAACTTCAATACGGAAACGATCGTCCTGCCGGCCTTCGCGGTCCGCGTCGAAGCGGATTTCCCGACCGGCGTGAACTCCAAGGGCGTGGATGCGCAGTTCACCGGGATTCTGACCCGATCCTTCGGCCGGCTGCGCGCCCACGTCAACGTCGGCTACACGGTTTTGGGCGCACCCCAGGGCCAGGAGCGGCCGGGCGCCTATCGTGCCGTCGCCGCCGTGAGTTACCCGCTGGGCTATCCGATGAGGTTTCGCGAGACGGTCATTGCCAGCGTCTACACGCGCCAGTCGGACCTCCGTGGCCGGCGCAACTACACCGGTCTCGAGGTTGGGCTGCGGCACCAACTCACGTCGCGTCTCGTGCTGGACGGAGGTCTCGGGACCGAGTTCGCCGGTCCGGCCGACCGCGCGGTCTTGCTCGGGACGGTGGGCCTCTCGCTCGGCTTCTGACCGTGCTGCTTCGATCGGCCCGGGTGTGCCGGCGGCGGCCTCCTTCGTTCCAGCGCGAGGTGAGCCTGCGGGACATCGGACGCATCTGTCCGGCTCCGTTTCGACCGCGGCGGCATCTGTGTTAGCATGGCGCCGTCGTCTTCACGTCGCCGGTTTGGCCGGACCCGGCGCCGCGAATACCCGCAGGCCGTCTGACGGGCGAGGCCGAGGTTCCCCGCATGCCGTTGATTCCAGAACCGCTGCATCACCGCCTCGTTCACGTGCGACGCGTGCTCCACGAATATCCGGAGCTGAGCGGCCAGGAGGCGAACACGGCCCGCGTCATCTGCGCGTTTCTGGAGGAGCTCTCCATTCCCTATCGGTCCGACGTCGCCGGCCACGGCGTCATCGCGGATATTCCGGGTCCCGCCGGCGTACCCTGCGTCGTCTTGCGAGCCGATACGGATGCGCTGCCGATCCGGGAGGAAACCGGGCTGGCATTTGCGTCGGTGCGCGACGGCGTCATGCACGCCTGCGGGCACGACGGCCACACCGCCATGGTGTTGGGAGCGGGGGCGCTCTTGGCCGAGGACAAGGACCTGCCCGCACCCGTCCGCCTGATTTTTCAACCTGCAGAGGAGCAGGGGACGGGGGCGCTGGCCATGATTCAGGCCGGAGCGCTGGAGGGGGCCGGGATGATCTTCGGCGGCCATCTCGACCGGCACTATCACCCGGGCGCCATCGCGGTGGCCGAGGGCGCCGTCAACGCCTCGTCCGACAGTTTCACCATCGACATCATCGGACAGGGGGCGCACGGCGCTCGGCCGCACGAGAGCGTCGACGCCGTCGTGGTCGGGAGCCTCATGATCATGGCGCTCCAGACGATCGTGTCCCGCGAAGTCGATCCGGCCCGACCCTCGGTCGTGTCGGTGGGACAGTTTCACGCGGGCACCGCGCCGAACGTCATCGCGGGGCAGGCGAGTCTCGGAGGGACGGTGCGCGCGCAGGATCCCGCCGTTCGGCAGCAGCTCCTCACCTCGATCCGCCGCATCGCCGAATCGATCGCGCATCTGCACGGGGCGAAGATCCAGCTCACCTTCAAGGAGGGGACGCCGCCCCTCATCAATACGCCGGACATGGCGGGCCTGGCGCGTCGCGCGGCCATGGCGACGGTCGGGGAGGCCAACGTCCTGCCGCTGAAGACGGCCAACATGGGCGGGGAGGATTTCAGCTACTACATGGCGAAGGTTCCCGGTGCGTACGTCCGCTTCGGCAGCCAGGTGCCGGGCAAGGAGGGCTTTCCGGCCCATTCCAGCAAGTACGATTTCGACGAAGAGGCCTTGGCGGTCGGCGCGGCCTACTTTCAATCCGTCGCGAAGATCGCCGGCCGGCAGTTGAGCGCGTCCATGCGTCGTTCCTGATCCTCGCGCACAGGCCGGGCATGATTCGAGTCCGAGAAGCTCGCGAAGAAGACGTCAGCGAGATCCGAGAGATCTTTCTCGCGGTGTACGGCGCGGACTATCCTCATCACGAGGTCTACGACGAGCTGTGGCTGAAACGATCCGTCTTCACGGACGATGCGCTGATTCTCGTGGCGGAGGACCCCGAGGTCGGGCGCGTGATCGGCACCGCCTCCGTGCTGTTCGACTTCGGGGCCCATTCCGATCTGGTCGGCGAGTTCGGGCGCCTGGCCGTCCACCCGGACTACCGCGGGCGGCAGGTGGGCAAGCTGCTCATGGAAAAGCGGCTGGAGGCCATCCGCAACCGGCTGCACATGGGCCTCGTCGTCGCGCGCACGGTGCATCCCTACGCCCAGCGCATCAGCCTCGCCGAAGGGTTTATCCCGGCCGGATTCCTGCCCCTGAAGCACTTCTTTCGCCACCGCGAAAGCTTCGCGCTGCTGGCCCGCTACTTCGGCGACGCGCTGGCCCTGCGCCGGAACCATCCGCGGATCATTCCGGAGGCCTACCCCCTGGCCAACCTCGTCATGCGCCATTCTCCGCTCGCGCCGGACTTCATCGTCGATGAGGACGCGGCGCCCTATCCGGCCGGCGGGACCTACACGATCGAGCAGCTCCAGGCCGAAGGCTACCCCGCATTGCTGCGGATCGAACGGGGCCGTGTGCGGAACCGGGAGATTTTCGGCCCCATGCGGTTGGATTACGGGTTCTTCAAGCTCCAGGCTCGCCAGACCAGCTACTTTCTCGCCCGCTCGGAGGGACACATCGTCGGGGCCGTCGGGTACACGCTGGATCCCGTCGAGCACATCGTGCGCGTGTTCGAGCTCATCGCCCTCGCCGACGACGTCGTGCGGTTCCTGCTCGTGGAATTCGAACGCAAATGCCGGGAGGAGATGGGCATCCAATACATCGAGATCGACGTGAGCGCCTATGCCCCACGGATGCAGCGCACGTTGCTGGAGCTGAATTTTCTGCCGGTCGCCTACGTGCCCGCGATGGTGTTCGACCAGGTCGAGCGGCTCGACATCGTGAAAATGGTGCGGCTGGATAAGCTACAGGATTTGGGGCCGCTCGCGCTGGTGGAACCGATGCAGGCGGTCGCCGACGTCGTCATGCGGGGGTTTGCCGCGTGCGTGGTGGCGCCCCGGATGGCGCAGGCGATCAAGTACATCCCGCTGTTCGCGGGGATGACGGGCGAACAGGCCCGGCGCCTGGCCGGGGCCTGTACGGTGCGGGCCTGGCGGGACGGGGAGCGGCTCTTTGCCGCGCACGATCCCGCCGACCGGTTGTATATCGTGCTGGAAGGCCGAGTGGTCATCAGCGGCGGCACCCCCGGATCGACGATCGGCACCGTGCGCACCGGCGAGATTTGCGGCGAAGTCTCGCTCTTGTCGGCGAAGCCCCACAGCGCGACCGCCACGGCCCAGGGCCGGGTCGAAGCCGCGGAACTGCGGCAAGGCGACCTGGCGGAGGTGATTCGGCGCCGTCCCGATATCGGCGTCATCATTTATCGCAACCTGGCCGTGGGCCTCGGGGAGAAGTTGCTCCGCACCGGCGGCGCGAATCGAGACCGCGGAGCGGCCGAGTCGGCCATGAGGGCTTCGGGCCGGCCGACCGACCGACCAAGCCGCACCGTGATCGCATCCGTTCATCGGGCTCAACCAAGGAGAAACATGACACGCCATTTCGACTCACGCGCCCCGCTCGGTCTGCTCGTGCTGCTGGCCATCGTCCTGGTTGCCCCCGCAGGGAGCCCGGCGGCGGAGGTTCCTAAGGCGACCCCGTCCGGCGTGGCGTGCGACGGACCGTTCAAGAGAAAGTCGCCGACGACGAAGGCCTTGCGCGACGCCATCGAGGCGCACCGATCCTGGCTGGAAGACGACGATCACCGCGCCACGCGGCGGGCCAACCTGTGTCAGGCCGATCTCAGGAACCGAATCCTGTCGGGCGCCACGCTCGAGCGGGCCAATCTGGACGGGGCGATCCTGAGCCAGGTCGATCTCACCCGCGCGAATCTCATCCTGGCCGGCTTGGCCAGAGCGGATCTCGCCGGGGCGGTCCTGGAGGAAGCGAATCTCTCGGGCGCGGACGGTCGCCGCGCGCGGCTCGTGCGGGCCAAGGCCAACCTGGCCATCGGCAACGAAGCGGCGTTCTTCAACGCGGCCATGATGGGCGGGCAGTTTCGCGAAGCCACGTTCGAAGGGGCGCACTTCGAGGGCGCCGATCTGCGGGGCAGCAACTGGAGCGAATCCGACCTGACGGAAACCTATTTCTACGGGGCCAACCTCGCCGGGGCCGTGCTGGCGGGAGCGGAACTCATGGGCGCGGACCTCCGTCGAACCGACCTCACCAAGGCCGACTTGCACCATGCCAATCTCGAGGGCGCGGTGCTGGACGGGGCTCGACTCAGGAGCGCGCGGCTGGTGGACGCGAACCTCGAGGGGGCGTTCCTCGACGGCGCGGATTTGACCGAGGCGACGTTGCGCGATGCCGTGTTGCGCGGCACGGACTTGCGATACAGCAAGTTGGATCGTGCCGACTTCCAGGAGGCGGACTTGGAAGGCGCGAACCTCGAACGGGCCGGCTTGGCCAAGACGAACCTCCAATCGGCCAACCTGAGCATGGCGGTCCTGTACCGGGCGACGTTGGCGCAGACCGACTTTCGTGCGGCGCAGTTGAGTCGCGCGGTGTTGATCCTGGCGCGCGGCGCCGGGGCCGATTTCTCGAAGGCCGACTTGACGGAGATTCACGCCCCCAACTCCGTGTTGACGGGAGCGCACTTCAACGAGACCAAGCTGGAGGCGGCCAATTTCGTGTCGGCGGATCTGAGCGGCGCGGAGTTGCTCCAGGCCGACCTGACGGGGGCCAACCTCCAAGACGCGAAGCTGCGCGGCGCGCGGCTCTCGGACGCGGATCTGAGCGGGGCGAGAATCGACGGGGCGGACCTGCACCAGGCCGACCTGCGCGGCGCGCACCTCGGCTCGGTCATCGGGTTGACGCAGGTTCAACTCGATGCAGCCTGCGTCGATCCCAAGACAGAATTGCCGGGGGGCCTCACGCGCCCGCCTCCGTGCAAGAAAAACACAACGAAGCACCGGCGGCCGTAATGGGGGAATGAAATGATTGCCTGCACGATCAAGGGAGTTTCTTTTTATCCCTCGGTCCCTCCTTCCTCTAGGGCTCTGGAGGGCCGAGCAGGGACCGAGATTCTGTAGGGATGACATGACCACGCCGGAACCGATCCGCACCTATGGGTCTCATTCGCCCGCCTACCACCGGGCGTTCGAGATGTTCCTCGCGCATACGGACCAGAAGGCGAAGGCCCGAGAATGGTTGAAGGGGTTGGTGCAGGCCCTGCCCGCTCGGCGCCTGTTCATCGATGCCGGAGCGGGTAACGGCGCGGTCACCTCGTGGTTCGTGCAAGATTTCCAGCGCACGATCGCGATCGAGCCCAATCCGTCGCTCAACCAGGAGCTTCGCCGCGCCTGTCCGACGGCGGAGGTCCAGCCTGGTCAGATTCTGCAGGCCCACCCATCGATGTCGGCCGATCTCGTCCTCTGCTCCCACGTCCTCTATTACATCGAGGCCGGCGAGTGGATGGTCCATCTCGAGAGACTCGTCTCGTGGCTCGCTCCCGGAGGGGCGCTGGTGGTCGTCGTCCAGAACCACGGCACGGACTGCATGCGCATGCTGGGGCATTTCTTCGGCCATCGGTTCGATCTGTCCGACCTCGCCCGCAGGTTTGACGCGCTCAGAGGGCAGGACTATCGCGTGGAGATCACGACGGTCCCCGCGCAGGTGGTCACGAGGGACTTCGAGCCAGCCTACACCGTGGCCGAGTTCATGCTCAACCTGCTGCCGATGGCGCAGCCTCCGGCGCGGCGGAGGCTGGAGGACTACGTGCGGGAGCACTTTGCCGCCTCCGGAGGAGGCTTTCGCTTTTCGTGCGATCAGGATTTTCTGACGATCCGTCCGCGATCGTGACGGCGTGCCTGCGTCGCAACGGTTGATCGTGTGCAATCGATCCCGAGGGAAGTGGAGCGAAATGGAATGGCTCGAGGCGGGGCTGAAGCAGGTCGAACTCGATCCTCCCGAGGGGCTCTCCCGGGAGCAGGTCGCCCTGTGGTCCGCGGAAGTGCGGCGATTGCCCTTCGTGAGCCTGGTGGCGGTGCTGGCCGGAGCTTCCTTCAAGCCGAATCGCGACGTGGGCGAAGCCGCGCTCGCGCGGGCGGCGGCGACCGCCGTCAAGGACCCCGATGTGTCGCGGCGACATGGGGACGCCGCCGCGACCAAGGATCTGTTGGCCAAGGTGTTCCGTGGCCGGATGCGTCCGGCCGACGCGGTCAAGGACCCGGCGCTCCGGCGGGTGCTTCTCCAAGCGGGCATCGAGCAGCTCTCGAAACAGACGACCGGGGTGCCTGCGAAACCGGAGGAGATCCGGGAAGTGATCCGGATTCTCGAAACGGGCCGGTTTTTCGGGGATGCTGCCTCGGTGCTCCAGGCAGTCTTCCACGCCATTGATGGATTCCCGGCTGACATTTTCAGCGAGCTGCAGGACCCGAATCTCGCGCGCCTCCCGGCCCACCTGCTGCGGGCCGTCGTCCTCGACGCGACGGGCCTTCCGGGCGAGTTGCGGAAGTCGCTGAGATCGCTCGGCGGAGGACGGGAAGGAGACGAGGAGGGCCAACTCTTGAGTCGCACGCTCGGGTGCCTCAAGCAGGTCGCGGTCGCCAAGCGTGCCCTGCTGTTGATACGCGCGCTGTTGAGCAAGGACAATCGTTCGGCTCGGCTGGCCTTGATCCTCTATGCGCGGGCCAACGGGATCACGGTGTCCGAGGACGACATCGATCGAGTCTACGGGACTCTCGATCCGGAACGACCCGAACTCGGTCTCCCCCTGCGGCAGGCACTCGAGCGGCTTGTGCGGGAGTACGGCGTCGAAGAGGGAATAAAGGTGTTGCAGGAGTTGCGATAGGCGGACACGCACGGTCCCGCCGCACCCGTCCAGCTCAGGAAGCCCCCTCTACGAGGCGGTGCAGCGCCATCAGCCCGAGTAGACTGACGCAGGCAAAGAAGCTGGCAAGGAGCCAGACGAGCGGAAACACATTGCTGCCGGCCGCCATCGCCAGGATCGTATAAATCAGCACCCCCGCCATCGGCACCGCCGGCACGGCCGAGGCCAACCGCCAACTTCCGCGGTAACGTCGCAATAAGACGATCTGCAACACGAGGTAGCCGGGCGTGGCCCAGGGCAGCAGGAGGACCAAGCCTTGCGCCAACCAGGAGCCGGGACGGTTTCGGTACGCGGCGTATTCGTCGCTGATGTGCCGCTGGGCGTGGTCCTGCAGACGTCCGACCCAGTCAGCGGGGCGGCGTGGGACCGGCGGCGTGATCCCGGTCCACGTCAAGGAGACAGGAACTTCCGCCCGTGCCAGGTCCTTCCCGTCGGCGTGGGCGCGGACGACGATCCGGTCGACTCGGGCGGGGTCGGTGAACGCCACCCACACCTCCGCCTCGCCGGCCCCCGCCTCATAGCTCGGCGAGGCGCTGGTCATCGACGGGAGGCGCCGAGCGCCGAGAAAGGCGCCGACGTAGATCCGGACGGCTCGATCGGTCTCGTACCCGATGCGCAGGTGAAACGGCTCCCAGTGTCCCAAGGTAGACGGCGACGGGGGGTCCGTCTCGATCACCCGAATCTCCACCTGCGCGATCGCGGGCGTCTGCATGGACAAGACGAGGAGGCCGGGGAGGAGGCATCGCACGACCGTCCTGCGTGCATCGCGGTTCCGTCGAGGAGGCAGGACAAGCAGTGAAGAAAAAAGCCGCTCGATCGTCCAGCGAAAGGTCGGATTCGGTTTCCGACGAGGTCTGGACGAGGAGGGATCGAACGCGCGTCGGTCACCACCTCGGCGGCGGGCCTGGGCTCGACGGACGGGTGTCCAGCCGGCCGGGGCGTCTCGGTTTTTCGGGGTGCAAGACGCGGCGGAGCCGCGTATAGTGGCCGGATTCTGCGAATGCCGACGCGGCAGGATCGGGCAGGCGAGATCCGGTGGAAGGAGCGTTTCGTGCGCGCATTGGTGACAGGGGCCACCGGGTTTGTCGGATCTCATGTCGTGCGTCGGCTCCTCGAGCGCGGCCTCGATGTGTCGGCGTTGGTCAGAGTAGCGAGCCCGCGTGGGGCGCTCGCGGGCTTGCCGGTGAAGACCATCGTCGGGAACCTCACCGACCCTGCCTCCCTCGCTCGTGCCGTACAGGGGATCGATCTCGTCTTCCACGTCGCGGCAGACTATCGTTTTTGGGTACCCGATCCACAGGTCATGCACGACGTCAACGTGGGCGGCACGCGTCGGCTCCTGGAAGCCTCGATGAAGGCGGGCGTCACGCGCATCGTGTACACGTCCAGCGCCGTCACGGTGGCCTGCTCGGCCGACAAGGCCGGCACCGAATCCGACTTTCTCGCGCCGGACTCCTGTCAGAGCACGTACCAGCGAACCAAGGTCTTGGCCGAGCAAGCGGTCTGGGAGCTGATTCGAGCGGGGGCGCCGATCACGATCGTGAATCCCTCGACGCCGATCGGGGCGATGGACCAGCGCCCCACACCCACGGGCCGCCTGATCGTGGATTTCTTGAACGGCCGGCTGCCGGCCTATCTGGACGCGATGTTCAATTGGGTGCATGTCGGCGACGTGGCCGAGGGGCACTGGTTGGCTGCCGAGAAGGGGCGCGTTGGTGAACGATACATCCTGGGGTCGGAGAATCTTCGGCTGGGGAAATTCCTGCAGATGTTGGCGGAGGTCAGCGGACGGACCGCTCCTCGCATGAAGATCCCCTATGCGGTGGCCTTCATGGCGGGCGTGGTCGGAGAACTGACGGGGCGACTGACGGGCCGCGAGCCGCGGGCCACGCTTGATGGGGTTCGGATGGCGAGCATTCCCATGCGGTATGACAGTGGCAAAGCCGTCAAGGAACTGGGGTTGCCGCACACCCCGCTGCGCGCCGCGGCGGCGGAAGCAGTCGAATGGTATCGCGCACACGGCTATGTCACCACGGGAGGGCGCCCATGAGGATCGGACTTGTCGCAGAAGTAAAGTGGGAAGTGAGCGAGGTGTGTCGCCGGTTGCGGCTCAAGCTGCTCGACGCGCAGGATGAAGTGTGGGGCGCCGATCTGAACGGACACGTGCTGCGGCTCTGCCTCTCCGGTATGGTGCCCGCGGTCGCCAAGGATCGCGTCCATCGATTCCTCGACACGCAGCAGTTGGATCTCATGGTCTGCAGCGGGCTTGCGGGAGCGCTGAAGCCGACTATCAAGATCGGCGACCTCATCGTGCAATCGGCCGACCCGTCGCTGGTGAACAAGGCCGAGTCGGCCTTGAAGGAGCGTGACATTCCCTTTCATACGGGGCCCCTCGTCACCGTGGCGAAGCCGGCGTTGAACGGCCCCGCACGACGTGAGCTGGCAGCGAACAGCGGGGCGATCGCGGTGGACATGGAGAGCCAAACGATCGCGGCCCTCTGCAAGGAGCACGGGATTCCGTGCCTGGCATTGAAGGGGGTGTCGGACGAACTGGACGACGACCTCTCCCCGGTCCTCGGCGGATTCGACCTCATTCATATCCCCAGCATTGCCCTGCGCGTGCTGTCGCGGCCAGGCACCTGGCCGCTGGCCGTGCGCCTCGCGAAGAGTAGCTACCTTGCCGCCAATCATCTGGGCAATGGCGTGTGGGCCACCCTCAACAAGCTGACCTAGCCGGCAAGGGACGGGCAGGACTGCGCCGCGTCGGCATCGTACGCCGGACCGCCGCGGAGGCGCGGATGGTGGTTTGTGTGGGTGCAGGAGTCGAAACACCCGGAACTCCTCAGGTCGAGGAAGGCGGAAGGATCCGGACCTTCGTGCCGGCCCGTAACTCGTCCGTGGCGCGGGCGACAACGTAGTCTTCGGGAGCCAGGTCGCCGAAGACTTCGATCAGGTTGCCGACGGTCTGGCCCTTTCGCACCGTGACCCATTCGGCCGTGTCGTCCCGGACCCGAATCACGAACGTCAGCTCCGTCGTCGTCACCACGGCCTTGACCGGCACGAAGAGGGTGGGGCCGGCCCGTTGCACGGGCCACTCGACTTCCGGAAACATCCCCGGGGCCAGCAGGCCGGAGGCGTTCTCGACGTCCATCTCCACCGGCATCGTGCGGGTTTTCGTATCCACCGAATGCGCGATCCGCGCGATCGTGCCTTCGAAGCGCCGGCCGGGAAAGGCCGGCACCCAGAACCCGACCTGTTGGCCGACGACGATGGAGCCGGTATAGGGCTCCGGCACGGGGACCGTGAGCCGCAGGCGGCTGATCTGTTCCAGCCTGACCAGCGGAGGGGTGGTTCCGGCCGCGCCCCCGGTCGCCGGCCCCACCAGCGCGCCCAGATGCACGTGGCGCGTGGTGACGACCCCGTCGAACGGCGCGGTCACCACAAGGTAGCCTTCCATTTCCTTCAGCGACTGCACGCGCGCCCGATCTCCTTCCACCGCGCGTTTGGCGATGTCGAGGTCGTTGGGCGCGACCACGCCCGGAGTGGCGGCCGCGGTCTTCAATCGTGAGTAGGTGATTTCGCCGGCGTGCAGCTTCGCCTCGGCTTCGGCCCGCTGCGCCGCGAGTTCCGGGGCCGCGAGGCGCACGAGCACGTCCCCGCGCTTGACCACGGAGCCTCGGTCGACCCCGATCCATTGCAGCAGTCCGGTGACCTTGGGGTAGAGATCGACGCTGAGGAAGGGCTGGAGCTCGCCGGGGAGCCGGACCGTCTCATCCAGCCGCTTGGCCACCACCTGGACCGCCGCCACCGGGAGCGGGCCTGCGTCCGCCTTGGGGGCCGGGATCGGACCGGACTGCAGCCGCTCGTCGGTGGTGCCGCCGTCCCGCCCCGCCAGGACGAGTACCAGCACGGAGATGCCCGCCACGGCGAGCAGGCCTCCCATCAGGAACCATCGTCTCATCAGGCGATCTCCTCCCGGCGCGTTGTCGTGAAGGCGTCGTCGAAGTATGCGCTGGTCGGGTCATCCGGGTCCAACGAGGGCTCGACGGGCAGCCGCCCGGCCTTCATCCAGGCGTAGACCACGGGCAGAATCAGCAAGGTGGCCGCGGTCGCCGCCACCAGGCCTCCGATGACGGCCCGCCCCAGCGGCGCCGTTTGTTCGCCCCCTTCTCCGAGCGCCAGCGCCATGGGGATCATGCCCGCGATCATCGCGGCGCTGGTCATGAGAATGGGGCGGAGCCGTCCCGCCGCGCCCTCGACGGCGGCCTCGGCGGCGGAGCGGCCGGCGCGCCAGCGGGTCTCCGCGAAGGAGACGAGCAGGATGGCGTTGGCCACGGCCACGCCGATGGCCATGATGGCCCCGAGAAAGGACTGGACGTTGAGCGTGGTGCCGGTGAGAAACAGCGCCGTCATGACGCCGGCCAGCACCGCCGGCATGGTGGAGAGCACGATCACCGCGTTCCGGACCGACTGGAAGTTCGCGGCCAACAACAGGAAGATGACGACGATGGAAAGTCCCAGGCCGAGGCGCAGGCTCGCCAGCGTCTCACGCATCGGGGCGGCTTGCCCGCGGAGCGCGACGGTCACGCCCCGGGGCGGATCGCCCGCCTGCGCAATGGCGGCGGACACGCGATCTGCGGCATGGCCCAGGTCTTCCCCCGCGATGTTGGCGGTGAGCGTCACCATCCGTTGCATGTTGTAGCGCGCATATTCGCCGATCATCTTCCCGGGCGTCACCTGTGCCACATCCCGCACCAGCGGACCGGGTTCGCCCCCCGTCATCACGGGGAGATTCCGAAGGTCCTCCTCCGAGGCCATATGATGTTGGGGGATTTCGATCTGCACTTGGTAGGCGTTCCCCGACGCCGGGTCGCGCCAAAACATGGGCTGGATGAAGCGGCTCGACGAGGTGGCCGCCACCAGCGAGCGGGCGACGTCGCTCATGAACAGCCCGAGTTGCCCGGCGCGGATCCGGTCGACCACGATCTCGACGGTCGGATACTCCAGCGGTTGGCCGAATTGCAGATCTCGCAGCGAGGGGACCGTCGCCATCGCCTGCAGGACCCGCTCGGCGAAGGCGCGGTTGGCGTCCAACTTGGGGCCGCTGATCGCCACTTCGATGGCGGTGGGCGATCCCATGCTCATGACCTGGCTGATGATATCGCCGGCCTCGAAGACGTATTTGGTTCCGGGAAAGCGCGCGGGCAGCTTGGTGCGAAGACGCTCCTTCACCGCTTCTACGGACAAGCCGCGACCTTGTTTCAACGCCACCAACAGGACGGCTTCGTGCGGCCCGCTGGTCCACAGATGGATCGTATTGACCGGATAACTGGCCGGCTGGACGCCCACGAAGCCCTGCGTGATGGCGATGTTGTCGGGGCCCACCTCGTCCGCGATCGCCTCCAGCACCTTTTGCGCCAGGACCTCCGTCCGTTCGATCCGGGTCCCGTCCGGTGCGCGGACGCGAAGCTGGAATAGGCCCGTATCCACGCTGGGGAAAATCTCCATGCCCAGATGATTGGCCAGGACGCCGATGACGAGCGCGGCGCCGGCGAGGTAGACGGGGAACACGATCCACCGCCCGCGTATGCACGCCTCGACGAGCCGCCCGTAGCGGCGTTGCACACGCTGGAATGGGCCGGCTTCGTGATCCCCCTGCGGGGCCTGCCGCAACAGCCAGATGGCCAGGACGGGCACCAGGGTGCTTGCCAGCAGATAGGAGGCCGCCATGGCGAATCCGACGGCGAGCGCGAGCGGGACGAAGAGGGCGCGCCCGACTCCGACCATGAAAAAGGAGGGAATGAACACGGCCAACACACTCAGCATGGCCACCAACCGCGGCACCGCCACGTCGCGCCCGGAGTCCATCACGGCCCGGGCTTTGGCCTGGCCTCGGGCCAGATGCGCGTGGATGTTCTCGATCGCCACCGTCGATTCGTCCACGAGAATGCCCACGGCCAGGGCCAGTCCGCCCAGGGTCATGATGTTGATGGTCTGCCCGACGGCCCAGAGCGCCACCACCGCCGAGAGGAGCGCGAAGGGAATCGTGAGCAGCACGATGAGCGCGCTGCGCCAGTCCCGAAGAAACAGAAGCACCATCAGGCCCGTCAGGACCGCTCCCAGCAGGCCTTCGGTGGTGAGGGAGCGCACGGCGTTCTTGATGTAGACCGATTGGTCGAATTCGAAGCTGATCGAAATGTCTTCGGGGACCAGCGCCTGGAAGCGCGGCAGCGCTTCCTTGACCCTCTGGACCACCGCGAGGGTGGAGGCGTCGGCCCGCTTGGTGACGGGGATATAAACGGCGCGCCGTCCGTTGATGAGCGCATAGGCCGTGACGATATCGGTGCTGTTTTCGGCGTACCCGACGTCCCGCAGATAGACGGTCGGGCCGGCCCCGGTGCGGATCGGGATGTCGCCGAATCCCGCCATCGTGGGGATGACGGAATTCATGGTGGTGATCGTGGTCGACTCCTTGATCCTGACGTTCCCGGCCGGCACGACCAGGTTGCTCTTGTTGACCGCCTGCACGATCTCTTCGGGCGCCATGCGATAGGCGCGCATGCGCTCGGGATTGGCGTGAATGACCACCGTCCGCGCGTTGCCGCCGAACGGCGGCGGCGCCGAAACCCCGGGGAGGGTCGCGAACATGGGGCGGACCCGGAAGAGCGCCAGGTCTTGGATCTCCCCCACGCTGCGGGTGTCGCTGCGAAAGACCAGGGACCCCACCGGGACGCTGCCCGCGTCGAAGCGCACGATGAACGGCGGCACCGTGCCCGGCGGCATGAAGGCCCAGGAGCGGTTGACGTAGGCGACCGTTTGGGCCAGCGCCTGGTTCATGTCGGTGCCCGGATGAAAGAAGAGTTTGATGAGCGCCGCCCCTTGGATGGATTTCGACTCCACGTGTTCGATGCCGGTGATGTAGAGAAAGTGATACTCGTAGAAAGAGACGAGATAGCTTTCCATCTGGGCGGGGTCCATGCCCGAGTAGGGTTGGGCGACGTAGATGGCGGGGAGCCCCAAGTTGGGGAAAATATCGATCGGCATCCGCTCCAGCGCGAGGCCGGAGCACAGCACGATCGCCACGATGGCGACCAGGATCGTGATCGGCCGCCGCATGGCGGTGAGAATCAACCACATCGCTAGCGCCCTGCTCCTCCGGCGCGGGTCACGGCGCCGAGGAACGGTCGGATGTCACCGCCCGCTCCGGCCAGCGCCAAGTGCGCGCGCCACACGCCCAACCGCGCGAGCGCGTCGTCCATGCTGGCCTGCAGCACGAGTTGTTGGGCGTCGGCGACCTCCACCACGGTGGCGAGGCCCGTCTGATACCGGGCGCGGGCCTGCACTTCGGTCTCCCGCGCGGCAGCCAGTTGCACCGGGGTGTTGTTTGCGATTCTCCGCGCCCCGTCCACGGTCGCCCGAGCTTTCGCCTGCTTGGCGGTCACCGTCTGCAGCGCCTGATCGTACGCGGCGCGCTCCGCCCGTTCGTGTTCGCGCTCCATGGACTGCTTCGAGCGGATGGAGGCGAAGTCGAGCAGTTGGAAGGAGAGCATGATGCCGCCCGCATAATTGGGAACGTCCGGCAGCATGCCGTCGAAATTCCCGAGACCCCCTGGTTCCCGATTGCCTTGCCGATCCCATCCGCTGCCTCGTCCGAAAAACATGGTCACGAGATCGATCTTGGGAACCCAGGCCCGCCCGAGGGCCTCCGCCCGCGCGCGAAAGATGTCGGCGGTGGCGAGTTGCGCCACGGCCAGGGGATGCGAGCTGGGAGGCTGGTCGGGCTCGACCGCAGTGCTCGGCGGGGACAAGAGCGGGCCCGGCACGGTGGTGATCTCCCGACCCGCCAGGCCCAGCACTTCGGCCAGCGTGGCCTGCGCGACCGCTTGGGCCTGCTCCGCTTGAATGAGCGCCGTGCGCGCCATGGCCAATTCAGCCTGGGTCCGGCTCGCGTCGACGCCGGGGCGGAGGCCGCTCTTCACGAGGACCGCGGCCGACTCGGCGAACACCTTGCGACGTTCCACGTTGCCCCTCATGGCTTCCGTGGTCTGCTCGGCCATGAGCAGAGCGAGGAACGCGTCGCCGACCCCCATGGCCACGTCCAGCTTGGTCAGTTCCACGCCCGCGGCGGTTTGGCGCTCGACGGCGCGCGCGGCTTCGACATTGGCCGCCCGCAAGCCGAAATCGAAGGGTTCCCAGGCGGCCAGCACGCCGGCGGCGCTGCCCCAGGCGCCGGCATAGCTGATCTCCGGACGTTGAGGACCCCAGATGGGGGCCGTATAGGGGGTTTGGAAGAACAACCCGTTCACCTTGTTGAAGGTGGAGACGCTCTGTTGAATGCCCATCTCCACCCGGGGGAGATACGCGGTCCTGGTCAGATCCACCCCGGATTTGGCGGCAGTGACCCGCGCCAGGGACGCGCGGACCGCGGGATAGTGATCGAGGCCGTACTGGATGGCTTGATCGATGCTGAGTCGGAGCGGAGGTTGATCAGAAGACTGCGCGAGCGCTGCAGCCGGGCACATCGAACAGTAGAGGGCCAGCACCGCAGTGCCCACGAGACCGACCGAGTTCGCGCGGAGCTGTCGCATGGCGAGGGGTGAAAGGCAATAACGATGCCCTCGCCGAATCTCTTCACGAGAGGCCCCGCGCGAAAAAACCTCTGCTGCGCCGAGGTCTTAGAAGCGTGTGCTTCGAGAGAGTCTTGTCGGTTCTGGTGCGGCGGACCGAGGGAGGCTGGAAATTTTCCATAGCCTATGGAGAAATTCCAGGGTACGGGCGTCAGGGAGCCGTCGATCGTGGATTCGGCCGAATGGGAGGGATCAGGAACAGGACTCCATGACCCACGCAGAGTCGGGAGCAACGAATACCAATGCGCCCCCACGGCCAGGCCGGCGAGATGGGTGCACTCGCCGACCTGACCCTTATCGGGGAGGATAGTGCGGCCGCCCGGTCGCGGCGCATCGCCGCCGGGTCACACTGTCTCGTCGGTTGCTCATTTCAGTGCCTGGAGGGCTTCCCGGGTCTCGCGCACTTCCGACGCAAACAGTTCCAGGTGGTGGCGCCGTTGCGGCTGCTCGTCCTTGAACTTCCACGCCCGCTTGAAGATCGCCCACAGTTCTTTGTTGTGAGTGACCGCGAGATCGTAGGCCGGCGTCTCGCGCTTGGGCTTCTCGACGCAGCACAGCGTGTTGTCGAACGCATGGAATTGATTGTGCAAATCGTTGAGCGGCTGGTCGTACCCCGTGCCGGCCTGCGCCTGCTTGGCGGACTCTTCCATCATGGTCGTCAGGTTGATGAGGGTCTCCACCGTGTCGGCGCCCTTGGCCTTCGCCGCAAAGTCCTTCGCGTGGGGATAGAAGAAGTAGCTGCACCCGCTCGACACCAGCACGAGCGCCGCCAGCGTGACGGCCGTCAGACTTCGTAGCATAAGGGTTCCTCTCTTTGTTGAGGCTGTGGCTATTGAAGGTCGGCCCTTCCCCAGCATTCCCGAATGGAACAACTAACGCAAGAGTGAAAGTGATTGGTTCCCGGACTGGGGATTCTCCTAGTGAATGGGTCGGCAGTTCCAGAGTATCAATCCATCAGCAGATCACCTTTTACCTTGGAGCATCGTATGAAGAACCTTCTGACGGCTGTGATCGTGGGTGTGTTGGCGCTGGCGGGAACGGCGCTCGTGAGTGAGGCGGGCGAGGTGAAAGCCAAGATGGAAAAGGCCAAGGGCGAGATGAAGGGCGAAATGGAGGAAATGAAGGGTGAAGCCAAGGCATTGAAGGAAGAGGCCAAGGGCAATGACGTACAGGCGGAAGTGGAACGGGCGAAGGGGGAGGTGAAGGGGGCGGTGGAAAAAGGGAAGGGCAAAGCGAAGGAACTGAAAGAGAAGATGAAGGACTGAGCGAAGCGGATCGATGGCCGGCGCATTTCGCGGCCTGGGCCGCGGGTGCGGCCGGCGCCGTGCCTCGGTCGGCGCGCGGGTGACCGGCAGCTCGGCTTCGGGCGTCCGGAAGGATCGGACGTGACGGAGCGGGGAGGTACGCATGCGCGCCGACCGGTTCATGAGGACGGTCGAGGTTGCCTCGTTGGCTCTTCTCGCGCCCATACGGGCAGGACACGTGTGGACGGCAAGCAGTGAATCGGGTTCGACCCCATCTCCATAGACGGTTGAGTGAAGACGTGTGGCCCATCCTCGGCCTCACCTGCAAGGCTACGCCACGCCATCCAGATTGAGCGCAATCCGCGGCCCGGCCGGATCCGGGCGCTAACTCCTCCCCATGTGTGTCTGCCTGCCCAGCGGGGTGAAGGGCAGTCGGTCCCGTCCGTTCGTTTCGGCCATTCGTGCAACGTCAAGCATGCACGGAGTGGTCTGCGCGAGCCGATCCTGCACATGCGGGTACCACCGCTCACTGCCTCGACCCACGTGCAGGACCCATCGAACATCGGGCCCTATGGCAAGTAGAGAGTTCTGGACATATTGACGACCTAACTATTCAGGATAGACTTGCTTCGTGACGCTCGTGTGGCCGTGTGTGGATAGGCGCTCACTCTGGAGGGTGGCTAATGCGTGGTTACAGACCCGGGCTGGTCCGTCGCTGGGCCTGCCTTCTTGTCTTACTCGGGCTCTCGACAGTCACTCAGGCCGGAGACATCAGCTATGTCTATGACGGGCTGGGGCGGCTCATCGCCGTCATTGATCCCGCAACAGACACCGCCGTGTATTCATACGATGCCGTCGGGAACTTGACCGGCATCGCGCGCCAGAGTTCGGCCACGTTGTCGGTGATTAGTTTCACCCCAAGCTGGGGGCCGGTGGGCACCGCCGTCACGATTTATGGGACCGGGTTCGATGCCACGCCTGCCAACAACACCATCAAGTTCAATGGGGTCACGGCCACAACTTTGACGGCGTCCACGACGGTCCTGACGGCAAACGTGCCGGCAGGCGCCACGACCGGCGCCATCAGTGTGACGGTCGGCGCCGCCACGGCAACCAGCACCAATCCATTTACCGTCGGTCTCGGCGCGGCACCTACGATCACAAGCTTCACGCCGTCGATCGGGCCAAGCGGCACAGTCGTCACGATCACAGGTACGAACTACCAAACTGTGCCGGGCGACAACCGCGTGAGCTTCAAAAACGCCTTTGGAAGTGTCACGACCGCCTCATCCACATCGTTGGACGTGCCTGTGCCCACCGGTGCGCAGTCGGGTCGTATCGAAGTGACCACGATGAACGGCAGTGTCACCAGTTCGCAGGACTTCTACGTCACGCCCCCGGGAATCAACGGAACAGACGTGGCCTATACGGGGACGATCGTCGCGGGAGGCGCCCAGGTGACGGCCAGCATTCCCACGGCCAACAAGGTCGCCCTGGTGATCTTTGATGGCATTGCAGGGCAACGGTTAAGCCTCGGCCTGACGTCGGTCACCATTCCACAAAGCGCGCTGTCCATTTACACACCGGACGGCACACTCCTGTCTCAATCCCCGAACATCGGCACGAGTGGAGGCTCCTTCGACTTCCCGGTTCTGCCTGTCACGGGCACCTATACCATTCTGATCGATCCGGCCAGCACCTATACCGGGAACATGACCTTAACGCTTTCGGCAGAACTCACGGGGAATCTTACCCCCGGTGGAGCGCCGGTGGTCGCCGCAGTGACCCGCGTGGGTCAGAATGCTCGGTATTTCTTTAGTGGAACCGCGGGCCAAACCGTCAGCCTCGGCATGACCAGCGTCACGATTACAAGTGGAACCGTCTCGTTGTGGAAGCCGGACAGCACGGCGCTGGTGCCCCCTACGAGTTTCTCCACCGCGGGTGGAGCCATCGATACGCAAATCCTGCCGGTTTCAGGGACCTACTTCATTTTGGTCGATCCCAATCTCACGTACACCGGGAATATCACGCTCACCTTGTACGACACACCTGATGTCACGGGCACGGTCACCATCGACGGCACAGCGGTCACGCCAACGTTGACGGTACCAGGCCAGCGCGCCCGCTATACCTTCACCGGGACCGCGGGCCAACAACTGAACCTTGGGGCAAGCAGTGTCACGATAACCAATAGTGTGGTCAGTATTCTGAAGCCGGATGGGGCCTCGCTTGCGTCGGCCACGATCAGTACCATCGGGGGAAGTGTGGACCCGCCGGCCCTCCCCACCTCGGGCACCTACACCGTAGTTGTCGATCCGAACGGCCTGTACACCGGAAACATGACACTGACGCTGTCTACCCCCGTCTCCGGTACGATCGCGATTGACGGATCTGCTGTAGCCTTCACGACGACCCGACCAGGGCAGATCGGCACCTACACGGTTAGCGGCACGGCCGGGCAATATCTGAGTCTAGGACTGACCAACTCTACCTTGCTGCTGGCAACAGTATCTCTGCTCAAGCCGGATGGCTTCACCCTCAGTTCAATGACGATTGGTACATCCGGCGGGAGCCTCGATCCGCCAGTCCTACCGGCGACTGGGACATATACGATCAAGGTCGATCCGTACTACGCCTATACCGGGAGTGTCACGCTGACCTTATCGAGCGAAGTATCCGGGACGCTCAACATCAACGACGCAGCGACGCCCATCACCATTTCACGCGCCGGGCAAAACGCGCGCTACACGTTCAGCGGCACGGCGAGCCAGCAGGTGACGGTGAAGATCACGGGCAACACGCTGGGGCTGGTTTACGTGTACCTCTACAACCCGACTGGTGGGGTTGTCACCGGGACCGGCAATTCGGCCGCGAGCTTTAATCTCTCCACGGTGACATTGCCTTCAACCGGGACCTATACGGTGACCATCAATCCATCCGGCCTCGGAACCGGGGCATTAAACTTACAGGTGACCAACCCATGAAACACATTCCACCTCGTTGGCTCGTACCGCTGGTGCTGATTACCCTCACCGTGGGCTCAAAGACATGGGCGCAGAGTTTTACGCCTGTGCCCAGCGGCTCCGCGGGGAACCTCATGCTCCCATCAGGCTACATCACGCCGTCAGGCGGTGGGTCCAGTACCGCCCTGTTTCAAGGACACGCGGCCACATTCGATCTGTACGGCTCCGCCCTCCAATACTGGGACGCCAGGGCATGGTTCAGAGCCTCGCCTGGCCCCAGTGAGGTCCCGGCCGGGTGGGTGACGGGCGGAGGAAGCATGTCGCAATGTGATCCCCGGCAAGGCGACTTGGGAGGCATTTCGGTCCAAGACCTGGTCACCTACGCCTGGACCACCCAGAGCTGGGGTACCTACTGCAACATGATCTTCTATCCCAACTTCGTCATGGTCTCAGCGGTTCATCCGATCGGCAATCCCAACGGCCCGATCATGCGGCCGAGTTTGCCTGCGGAGGCACCCCCTGCGTGCATCCATGGCTGCGGTGGAAAGTAGGGTAGAACGGGAGTCGATAGTTAGAAGAACAGGTAACGTGTGACCTGAAGGAGAGGCTGATGACGAAGGCGTGGAAGATCTTCTCGATGACGGTCCTCCTCCTCGCTCTCTGTTGGACCCGGGGAGTCGAGGCGACGGCGCCTCCCGGATCGACTGGACGACCAGTCACTCTCCCGGTCGTACAAACTCCGCCAATACCTGAAGAGTATCCGGCGGGTCCCGTGGATGGCGATCCGGTGAGCCTGTCCACGGGTCTCTATGTACAAACGGCCACGGATCTGGTCCTCCCCGATGTCACGCCCATCCGCTTTACGCGCACGTATCGTACCAAAGACACCGCTTCGCGCTCCTTCGGGATCGGCCAGAGCCACAGCTACGACCAGTTCCTGTACCGCAACGACCTCTGCTCCGAGATGCGGCTGGGTCTGGCCGACGGCAGCTATGTGCGCTTCCTCCGTACGACCGGCACCAACTGTTACGACTCCACGCTCCAGCATACCGAGACGCCGACCGGGTGGTACGGCGCCACCATCACCTGGAACGCGCTCTATCAAGGCTGGGACCTGAAGCAAAAGGACGGGACGGTCTGGTTCTTTAGCCTCTACGGTGTCCCGATCACCTATACCGACCGTAACGGCAACGTGACGACCTTGACCCGCGCCCAAGCCGGCGGGATGGCCGGGAATCTCACCAGGATCACGTCCCCGAACGGCCGTTACGTCACCATCAGCTACGACACCTCGAACCGGGTCTCGCAGCTCACCGACGTCATTGGCCGGACGGTCGTCTACACCTATGACGGCAGCGGCCGCCTTTGGAAGGTCACCGACCCAGCCGGCGGGATCACCGAATACACGTACGATGCCTCGCATCGTCTCCTTACTCTCAAAGACCCGCGCGGCAACACCCACGTGACCAACACCTATGACGCCAATGGCCGCGTGGCTACGCAAACTCAGGCCGATAGTACGACCTATCAGTTTAGCTACACGCTGGATGGGAACGGCAAGGTCACCCAGACCGACGTGACCGACCCGCGCGGCTATGTGCGCCGGCTCACCTTCAATGCCAATGGCTACACCCTGACTAATACCGAGGCGTACGGGGAGGCCATCGCTCAGACCACCACCTACGAGTGGCAGACCAACACGAATCTCCTCTTGAGCGTGACCGACGCCTTGAGCCGCAAGACGGCCTACACCTACGACGGCAAGGGCAACATTCTGACCGTCACCCGGTTACACGGCACAGGGCAAGCCGTCACCACCACCTATACGTATGATGCCACGTTCAACCAGGTCACGAGCGTCACCGATCCGCTCAGCCACACCACCACCTTTGGCTACGATACGAAGGGCAACCTCACGAGCATCACGAACGCGCTCAATAAGGCCACCACCCTCACGGTGAACAGCGCCGGCCAGCCCCTCACGATCACAGATCCGCTCAACAACACGACGACGTTCACCTATGACCGGGGCGACCTGGTCAAAGTAACCGATCCCTTGAACCGCGAGACCAGCCGGTTCATCGACACGGCCGGACGCCTGCGGAGCGTCACCAATCCCCTGGGCCAGCGTACCCTCTATGCCGTGGATGCCCTGGACCGGGTCACCCACCTGACCGACGCCTTGAACGGCCTCACCGGCTTTAGCTACGATGCCAACGGGAACCTCCTGACCGTCACCGACGCCAAGAGCCAGCAAACGGTCTATACCTACTCGAATATGGACCGCGTGGCCACCCGCAAAGACCCGCTGCTCAATACCGAAAGCTACGGCTACGACAACAACGGCAATCTGACGAGCGTCACGGATCGCAAGAGCCAGAGCACCGGCTTTACCTACGACGCGCTCAACCGAAGAACTAAAGCTACCTACCACGACAACACCAGCACGAATTACACCTACGACGCCGGGAACCGCCTGACGCAGATCCAAGAAAAGGATGCGGGCGGCAACGTCACGGCCACGATCACCCGGACCTACGACGGGCTCGACCGGTTGACCCAGGAGGTGACCCCGCAGGGGACGGTGGAATACACCTACGACAACGCGTCACGAAGAGCCACCATGACCGTGGCCGGGCAGACGCAGGTGAGCTATACCTACGACAACGCCAATCGGCTCACGCAGATCCAACAGGGTTCGGCCACCACCACCTTCACCTATGACGATGCCGACCGGCGGACCAGCGTGACCCTCCCGACCGGCACGAGCATCGAGTATGCCTACG